>CAJNBT010000003.1 GCA_905221085.1 bacterium | reverse complement strand
CTCGGGAAGTAGCTCAGCTTGGTAGAGTACTTGGTTTGGGACCAAGGTGTCGCAGGTTCGAATCCTGTCTTCCCGATTCATTAAAGAGATACCTATGTGTATCTTTTTTATTTTTAAAATTAAGAGAGAATCATTTTGGTTCTCTCTTTTTTGAATTTCAGTAATTCATTCTATAGTCATTTAGTTTTAAAAAAGCGTTTCAAACATTCAAAAAGATTCGGTACTTCCCTTGATAAATCCGTCACTTTCTTTTTCAAGAAACCTCAAGCTTGCTCAATAGGATTCAAATCTGGTGAATAAGGTGGTAGAGGTAAGAAAAAGTTCTTATCTTGAATGCAAAGCTCATCCAAAATGTTCTTAGGATGAAAACTAGCATTGTCCATGACAATGACATGAGGGCTCTTCAAAACAGGTAGAAGTTGCGTTTTGAACCACTCCACAAAGAAATTACTCGTCATACTTTCCTTGTAAATCATAGAAGCTATAAACTCTCCGTCTACTTGTCCTGCAACAATTGAAGTCCGCTAATCTTTTCATAGACTAGGAGCCCGTGCATAAGGACGATAGAGGTAGCGGTCGACTCCTGTTTCATCAATATATACGACTGGTAAATCTTTTAGGATATTCAAAATATAAAGAAACTCAGCGACTTTCTCTGGATTTTGTTCCTTAAAGCTAGTCGTCTTTTTTTA
This sequence comes from bacterium, assembly GCA_905221085.1. Classification (GTDB taxonomy): domain Bacteria; phylum Bacillota; class Bacilli; order Lactobacillales; family Streptococcaceae; genus Streptococcus. The sequence continues at coordinate 160,283 of CAJNBT010000003.1, read as the reverse complement.
AAGTGACATGAATCTGCTTTAAAGCTACCCATACTGAAGGAACAACATAATCAAAATGTGCCACAATTTCCCGTAAAAAAGTGTCTGGATGAGCCTCTACAAAGGCTTTCAATTCCTCTAAAGGAATTTTCCGCTTTTTGACGGCTCGCTTTTTCCGCTCTAAGTATCCTTGTTCACGTAATTTCTTTTTCCACGTGAAGAGAGTTCTGACGCCTACATCAAAAACTTTAGTTGCTTCAATACGGCTGTGTCCCTCTTTGATATAATCGAATGCTCCTTGTTTAAAATCTGTACTATATGCAGAGTTTTATTGTAACATGCTTATTTAAAACTAAGAAACTATAAATGAGTATTAGTTTATGTTATAGTTTAAATTTGCTATCACTTTGAAGGAAATAACTATAGATTCTTTTCCACCTCATATTTTATTGTATAGTGTATTTTGCTTGCTTTGAACAGAATCCTTTATGACATTTGTCATATCTCCTCATGACAGAAGCTTCTAGTGATTCTACCTTCAAAGAATTATACTAGATGTATCAAATGGAGGAAGAAAAAATGAAAGATAAAGTAATTGTCGCAATGAGTTTAGTAACAGCAGGAGTCATGACTTATCTCATGTTTTCAGGATTGGATGAAGGATTCTATCATTTTCCTTGGGAGTTGTTTGCAGGATTTGGCATGATGTCTTGGATGATCCGAGAAGGCTTGAAATTGATCTCAGATGTGAAAAAGGAGTTTGAAAAATGAAAAAAGCGTTTCTCTATCTTTTTATTGGACTATCACTAGTGGTATGGTTGGTAGAAATGTTTACAGATTGGTTTGATCAAGCTATCCTTCACCAATTCATCCGTGGTGCATGGGGATTAGGATTTATGATTTTTATCGTCTTTCCGATGGGGATGGAATGGCTGAAAGGAGAATATCATGAACATGATTAAGGTAGAAAGCCTAAATAAAAACATCAAGAGCAAGGCTATTTTGAAGGATATTTCCTTTGAGGTAGCTGAAGGTGAATGTGTCGCCTTAATTGGGCCCAATGGTGCTGGAAAGACAACGCTTTTGGACTGTTTGCTTGGAGACAAACTAGTCACCAGCGGTAAAGTATCCATCCAAGGCTTGCCAGTGACGAGTTCTCAGTTAGACTATATTAGAGGCTACCTGCCTCAAGAAAATGTCATCGTTCAGAAATTAAAGGTCAAAGAGTTGATTGCTTTCTTTCAAAGCATTTACCCAAATCCCTTGAGCAACCAGGAAATCGATAAACTATTGCAGTTTGACAAGCAACAAAAAGACCAATTTGCAGAAAAATTGTCAGGTGGACAAAAGCGTCTCTTTTCTTTCGTCTTGACCTTGATTGGGCGACCAAAGCTTGTCTTTTTAGATGAACCAACTGCTGCTATGGATACCTCTACTCGTCAACGTTTTTGGGAAATTGTTCAGGACCTAAAAGCTCAGGGAGTCACCATTCTCTATTCCTCCCATTATATCGAAGAGGTAGAGCATACAGCGGACCGAATCTTGGTCTTGAATAAGGGAGAGTTGATTCGCGATACAACACCTCTAGCCATGCGTAGCGAGGAAATAGAAAAGCACTTTACCCTTCCTGTAGCTTACAAGGAAGTCGTAGAGCAGTCAAACGTGGTTGAAAATTGGACCATAAAACAAGATGCTCTGCAAGTAGTCACACGTGAAGCGGATGCTTTTTGGCAACTGTTAGTTCAAGCAGGATGTAGCATACAAGAAATTGAAGTCAATAACCGTAGCTTGCTAGATACAATATTTGAAGAAACTCAGAAGGGGGATGACTAAGATGAAACGATGGATCGCACTAAACAAGATAGAATTTCTATTGACCAAACGACAATTAGTCTATTATCTATTATCCGTAGGGATGCCGACAGCCTTCTATCTATTCTTTTCTGGCATGTACCAGGACACACCAGGTGGACCGGCTAATTTTATGCGCGACTACCTCATCTCCATGACGGCTTTTTCCATGATGTCGACAGCTATGTTTTCATTCCCAGCTGTTTTACATACCGATAAAATCAACAACTGGCAGAAAACATTGCGTCATACCCCTGTAAATATGGTAGAATATTATCTATCAAAGATAACAAGTATGATGGTTGATTATTTGGTCTCAATTCTGGTTGTTTTCTCAGTTGGGCATTTTGTAAGAGGTGTGGATATGTCTCTTGGAAACTGGATTGGGGCTGCGTTCTTGCTGATAGTAGGAAGTGTTGCCTTTGTAGCACTTGGCTTAACCCTGACTCTCTTGCCGTCCAGTCAGCTGATGTCTGTCGTGGGCAATCTTCTTTACTTTGGCTTGGCTGTTCTAGGCGGACTCTGGATGCCTGTCTCTTTATTTCCAGACTGGATGCAAGCAATCGGGAAGCGTCTACCAAGCTATCAGTTGATGGAGTTGCTCAAGACCTTCTTAAACGAGGGTGGCATCAATTTATCAGCCACAGTTTATCTACTTGTTTTTTCAGCAGTTTTGTTTGGTTTGACCATTTACCTTCAAGGTCATAAGGAGAATGCTTAATGCTTGAAAGACTGAAAAGCATACATTATATGTTCTGGGTCAGTTTAATTTTTATGATTTTCCCCATCCTACCTGTAGTGACTGGGTGGCTTCCTGTCTGGCATTTATTGATTGATATTCTATTTGTAGTGGCATATTTGGGTGTTTTAACAACTAAGAGCCAGCGCCTGTCTTGGCTTTTCTGGGGCATCATGCTGGTCTATGTAGCTGGGAACACTGCCTTTGTTGCTGTAAATTATATCTGGTTCTTCTTTTTCCTATCCAATCTCTTAAGTTATCATTTCGGCGTACGTAGTTTTAATTCTTTACATGTCCGGACTTTTCTCCTTGCTCAATTCCTTGTTGTGGGGCAACTTTTGATTTTTCAGGAAGTTGAAGTTGAGTTTCTAGTCTATCTGCTTGGAATTATCACTTTTATCGATTTAATGACTTTTGGCTTGGTTCGGATTCGTATTGTGGAGGATTTGAAAGAAGCTCAGGCTAAGCAAAATGCCCAGATAAATCTATTGCTTGCTGAAAATGAACGCAGTCGTATCGGTCAAGATTTGCATGATAGTCTGGGGCATACCTTTGCTATGATTAGTGTTAAAACTGATCTAGCCTTGCAGTTATTTCAAATACAGGCTTATCCACAGGTGGAAAAGGAATTAAGAGAAATACAGCAAATTAGCAAAGAATCAATGCGTGAAGTGCGAACCATTGTGGAAAATCTTAAGTCTAGAACTTTGACATCCGAACTAGAGACTGTGAAAAAGATGTTAGAAATTGCTGGAATTGAGGTGGAAATAGCTAATCAACTAGATACAGCTAGCTTAACTCAGGAATTGGAGTCAACGGCTTCTATGATTTTGCTTGAATTAGTGACCAACATCATCAAACATGCTAAAGCGTCTAAAGTCTACTTAAAATTAGAACGGACAGAGAAAGAACTCATTCTAACAGTGAGAGATGATGGCTGTGGCTTTGCCTCTATAAGCGGGGATGAGCTCCATACAGTTCGAGATCGTGTTCTTCCATTTTTGGGAGAAGTAAAGGTAATTAGTTGGAAACAACCGACAGAAGTTCAGGTTCGACTACCTTATAAGGAGAGAAAATAGATGAAAGTATTAGTCGCAGAAGATCAAAGTATGTTGCGAGATGCCATGTGCCAGTTGCTCACGCTTCAACCGGATGTAGAGTCTGTCTTTCAAGCCAATAATGGGCAAGAAGCAATCCAACTATTAGAAAAGGAGTCTGTAGATATCGCCATCCTTGACGTAGAAATGCCTGTTAAGACAGGTCTTGAAGTCTTGGAGTGGATACGAGCAGAAAAGCTTGAAACAAAGGTGGTTGTAGTGACGACCTTCAAGCGCTCAGGGTATTTTGAACGTGCGGTCAAGGCTGGAGTAGATGCTTATGTATTAAAAGAAAGAAACATTGCAGACCTCATGCAAACCTTGCACACTGTTCTCGAAGGGCGCAAGGAGTATTCGCCTGAATTGATGGAAGTGGTGATGACGCATCCCAATCCATTAACGGAGCAAGAAATCGCAGTTTTAAAGGGAGTCGCTCAGGGTTTCTCTAACCAAGAAATTGCAGACCAACTTTATTTATCAAACGGAACAGTCCGAAACTATGTCACCAATATTCTTTCGAAACTAGATGCAGGTAATCGAACAGAGGCAGCTAATATCGCGAAAGATTCTGGTTGGTTGTGATACTATCATATCTCGAAAACCATTATGTGCTAAAATTGAAATTATTCAATCAAACAAACAATTTTGTAACTAGAGGAGGGTTTAGTTTCCTCCTTTTTGTTTACTCTAAGGTGCTAGCAAGGAGCTAAAATTAACAATAAAAAAGAAAAATATCTTGACAAGCAAGGGGAAATTTTGTTACAATAATAGACGGTACTTTTTACTTTTGGTCTCTCAAGAGTGTACAGGGACGTGCTGACAAATGTTGCAAAAGTACACACAGATGATAGCTGTCACCAAGTGTATCATCACCAAAAATAAAAAAACACAGGAGAATGTAGATGCCTACAATTAACCAATTGGTTCGCAAACCGCGTAAATCAAAAGTAGAAAAATCTAAATCACCAGCTTTGAACGTTGGTTACAACAGTCATAAAAAAGTTCAAACAAACGTTTCTTCACCACAAAAACGTGGTGTTGCAACTCGTGTTGGAACAATGACACCTAAAAAACCTAACTCAGCCCTTCGTAAATTCGCTCGTGTACGTTTGAGCAACCTTATCGAAGTTACTGCCTACATCCCAGGTATCGGACACAACTTGCAAGAGCACAGCGTGGTTCTTCTTCGTGGTGGACGTGTAAAAGACCTTCCAGGGGTACGTTACCATATCGTCCGTGGTGCACTTGATACTGCAGGTGTTAACGATCGTAAACAAGGCCGTTCTAAATACGGTACTAAACGTCCAAAAGCATAAGGAAAGGGGATAAAGAGAAATGAGTCGTAAAAATAGAGCTCCAAAACGTGACGTATTGCCAGATCCGCTTTACAATTCACAACTAGTTACTCGTCTTATCAACCGCGTTATGCTTGATGGTAAACGTGGTACAGCTGCTTCAATCGTTTACGGTGCCTTTGAGCAAATCAAAGAAGCTACTGGAAACGATGCACTTGAAGTATTTGAAACAGCTATGGAAAACATCATGCCTGTACTTGAAGTACGTGCACGTCGTGTTGGTGGTTCTAACTACCAAGTCCCAGTTGAAGTTCGTCCAGAACGTCGTACAACACTTGGACTTCGTTGGTTGGTAACAATCGCTCGTCTTCGTGGTGAACACACAATGCAAGACCGTCTTGCAAAAGAAATCTTGGACGCTGCTAACAACACTGGTGCAGCTGTTAAGAAACGTGAAGACACTCACCGTATGGCTGAAGCTAACCGTGCATTCGCACACTTCCGTTGGTAAGATTAAGATACTAAGGGCGTTAAAAAAGCGACTGGAAATTAGGAAGTTTGACGAAGAATCGAAGATTCTAGGAGAGCTTATCTATTTTCCGAGCTTTTAGCCCGGGTTCAAATTAGCTAAATCGATTATTATTAGCTATAACTCAACTTACCATCCTGTAAGTTGAAACCAATAATAGCATGAAAACATTGAGAACGGGTAGGTCCTGCCTATCCGTTTTTATTAAAATCGTGTTATAATAGAATAGAAATCAAAAATAAATAGGAGAAATAAACCTCATGGCACGCGAATTTTCACTTGAAAAAACTCGTAATATCGGTATCATGGCTCACGTCGATGCTGGTAAAACAACAACTACTGAGCGTATTCTTTACTACACTGGTAAAATCCACAAAATCGGTGAAACTCACGAAGGTGCGTCACAAATGGACTGGATGGAGCAAGAGCAAGAGCGTGGTATCACTATCACATCTGCTGCGACAACAGCTCAATGGAACAACCACCGCGTAAACATCATCGACACACCAGGACACGTGGACTTCACAATCGAAGTACAACGCTCTCTTCGTGTATTGGATGGTGCGGTTACCGTTCTTGACTCACAATCAGGTGTTGAGCCTCAAACTGAAACAGTTTGGCGTCAAGCAACTGAGTACGGAGTTCCACGTATCGTATTTGCCAACAAGATGGACAAAATCGGTGCTGACTTCCTTTACTCTGTAAGCACACTTCACGATCGTCTTCAAGCAAATGCACACCCAATCCAATTGCCAATCGGTTCTGAAGATGACTTCCGTGGTATCATCGACTTGATTAAGATGAAAGCTGAAATCTATACTAACGACCTTGGTACAGATATCCTTGAAGAAGATATTCCAGCTGAATACCTTGACCAAGCTCAAGAATACCGTGAAAAATTGATCGAAGCAGTTGCTGAAACTGACGAAGAATTGATGATGAAATATCTTGAAGGTGAAGAAATCACTAACGAAGAATTGAAAGCTGGTATCCGTAAAGCGACTATCAACGTTGAATTCTTCCCAGTATTGTGTGGTTCTGCCTTCAAGAACAAAGGTGTTCAATTGATGCTTGATGCGGTTATCGACTACCTTCCAAGCCCACTTGACATCCCAGCAATCAAGGGTATTAACCCAGACACAGACGCTGAAGAAACTCGTCCAGCCTCTGACGAAGAGCCATTTGCAGCTCTTGCCTTCAAGATCATGACTGACCCATTCGTAGGTCGTTTGACATTCTTCCGTGTTTACTCAGGTGTGCTTCAATCAGGTTCATACGTATTGAACACTTCTAAAGGTAAACGTGAACGTATCGGACGTATCCTTCAAATGCACGCCAACAGCCGTCAAGAAATCGACACTGTTTACTCAGGTGATATCGCTGCTGCAGTTGGTTTGAAGGATACTACAACTGGTGACTCATTGACAGATGAAAAAGCTAAAATCATCCTTGAGTCAATCAACGTTCCAGAACCAGTTATCCAATTGATGGTTGAGCCAAAATCTAAAGCTGACCAAGACAAGATGGGTATCGCCCTTCAAAAATTGGCTGAAGAAGATCCAACATTCCGCGTTGAAACAAACGTTGAAACTGGTGAAACAGTTATCTCAGGTATGGGTGAGCTTCACCTTGACGTCCTTGTTGACCGTATGCGTCGTGAGTTCAAAGTTGAAGCGAACGTAGGTGCTCCTCAAGTATCTTACCGTGAAACATTCCGCGCTTCTACTCAAGCACGTGGATTCTTCAAACGTCAGTCTGGTGGTAAAGGTCAATTCGGTGATGTATGGATTGAATTTACTCCAAACGAAGAAGGTAAAGGATTCGAATTCGAAAACGCAATCGTCGGTGGTGTGGTTCCTCGTGAATTTATCCCAGCGGTTGAAAAAGGTTTGGTAGAATCTATGGCTAACGGTGTTCTTGCAGGTTACCCAATGGTTGACGTTAAAGCTAAGCTTTACGATGGTTCATACCACGATGTCGACTCATCTGAAACTGCCTTCAAGATTGCGGCTTCACTTGCCCTTAAAGAAGCTGCTAAATCAGCACAACCAGCTATCCTTGAGCCAATGATGCTTGTAACAATCACTGTTCCAGAAGAAAACCTTGGTGATGTTATGGGTCACGTAACTGCTCGTCGTGGACGTGTTGATGGTATGGAAGCACACGGTAACAGCCAAATCGTTCGTGCTTATGTTCCACTTGCTGAAATGTTCGGTTATGCAACAGTTCTTCGTTCTGCATCTCAAGGACGTGGTACATTCATGATGGTATTTGACCACTACGAAGATGTACCTAAGTCAGTACAAGAAGAAATCATTAAGAAAAATAAAGGTGAAGACTAATCCGTCCTCACTCTAGAAGGAAGTCACTTAGTGGCTTCCTTTTGTCTTTAGAAAATACCTCTAAATATGGTAAAATAGTAGGAGAATAATGTGAGGAAAATGAATGTCAAATAGTTTTGAAATTTTGATGAATCAATTAGGAATACCGTCAGAGATAAGGCAGCATTCTGCTTTAGCTCAGGCTGATATTGAAGGTGTTGTGGTTCATAAAATCAGTAAGTTATGGGAGTTTCACTTTGTATTTTCTAATATTTTACCTATTGAAATCTTTTTAGAATTAAAGAAAGGTTTGAGAGAAGAATTTTCTAAGACAGGCAATAAAGCTGTTTTCGAAATCAAGACTCTGTCTCAAGAATTTTCAAATCAGCTCTTACAGTCCTACTATAGGGAGGCTTTCTCTGAAGGGCCATGTACTAGTCAAGGTTTTAAGTCCCTTTATCAAAATTTGAAAGTTCGTGCGGAGGGCAATCAGCTCTTTATTGAAGGCTCTGAGGCGATTGATAAGGAACACTTTAAGAAAAATCACCTTCCTAATTTAGCGAAACAACTTGAAAAATTTGGCTTTCCAACTTTTAACTGTCAAGTGGAGAAGAATGATGTCCTGACCCAAGAGCAGGAAGAGGCCTTTCATGCTGAAAATGAGCAGATTGTTCAAGCTGCCAATGAGGAAGCGCTTCGTGCTATGGAGCAACTGGAACAGATGGCACCTCCTCCAGCGGAAGAGAAACCAGCCTTTGATTTTCAAGCGAAAAAAGCTGTAGCTAAACCAAAGCTGGACAAGGTGGAGATTACTCCTATGATCGAAGTGACGACTGAGGAAAATCGTCTGGTCTTTGAAGGGGTTGTGTTTGATGTGGAGCAAAAAGTGACCAGAACAGGGCGTGTTTTGATCAACTTTAAAATGACGGACTACACTTCCAGTTTTTCTATGCAAAAGTGGGTTAAGAACGAGGAAGAGGCTCAGAAATTTGATCTCATCAAGAAAAATTCTTGGCTCCGAGTGCGTGGGAATGTGGAGATGAATAACTTCACACGAGATTTGACTATGAACGTGCAAGATGTGCAGGAAGTTGTTCACTATGAGCGGAAGGATTTGATGCCAGAAGGTGAGCGTCGGGTTGAGTTTCATGCTCATACTAATATGTCGACCATGGATGCCCTACCCGAGGTAGAAGAAATCGTTGCGACAGCTGCTAAGTGGGGACACAAGGCGGTTGCCATCACGGACCATGGGAATGTCCAGTCTTTCCCACATGGCTATAAGGCGGCTAAGAAAGCGGGAATCCAGCTGATCTATGGTATGGAAGCCAATATCGTGGAGGACCGTGTCCCTATCGTCTATAACGAAGTGGAGATGGACTTGTCGGAAGCGACCTACGTGGTCTTTGATGTGGAAACGACGGGTCTATCAGCCATCTATAATGACTTGATTCAGGTTGCTGCCTCTAAGATGTACAAGGGGAATGTTATTGCTGAATTTGATGAATTTATCAATCCTGGGCATCCCTTGTCAGCTTTTACTACTGAGTTGACTGGAATTACAGATGATCATGTCAAAAATGCCAAACCACTGGAACAAGTTTTGCAAGAATTCCAAGAATTTTGCCAGGATACTGTCCTAGTCGCCCACAATGCGACCTTTGACGTTGGCTTTATGAATGCCAACTATGAGCGTCATGGTCTGCCTAAGATTAGCCAGCCAGTTATTGATACGCTGGAGTTTGCTAGAAATCTCTATCCTGAGTATAAACGTCATGGTTTGGGGCCTTTAACTAAGCGTTTTGGTGTGGCTTTGGAACATCACCACATGGCCAACTACGATGCGGAAGCTACTGGTCGTCTGCTCTTTATTTTTATCAAAGAAGTAGCAGAAAAACATGGTGTGACCGATCTAGCTAGACTCAACATTGATTTGATTAGCCCAGATTCTTATAAAAAAGCTCGGATTAAGCATGCGACCATTTATGTCAAGAATCAAGTAGGGCTAAAAAATATCTTTAAGCTGGTTTCCTTGTCTAATACCAAGTATTTTGAAGGGGTGCCACGGATTCCGAGAACGGTTCTAGATGCCCATCGGGAGGGCTTGGTTTTAGGTTCAGCCTGTTCAGAAGGTGAAGTTTTTGATGCAGTCGTTTCCCAGGGCGTGGATGCGGCGGTTGAGGTGGCCAAGTATTATGACTTTATCGAGGTCATGCCCCCAGCTATTTATGCTCCCTTGATTGCCAAGGAGCAGGTCAAGGATATGGAAGAACTCCAGACCATTATCAAGAGTTTGATAGAAGTTGGAGACCGTCTTGGTAAGCCAGTTCTGGCTACCGGAAATGTTCACTATATCGAACCTGAAGAAGAGATTTACCGTGAAATTATCGTCCGTAGTTTGGGACAGGGGACTATGATTAACCGAACTATCGGTCATGGGGAACATGCTCAACCTGCTCCTCTTCCAAAAGCTCATTTTAGAACAACTAATGAGATGTTGGATGAATTTGCCTTCTTGGGCGAGGAATTAGCTCGGAAACTAGTTATTGATAACACCAATGCCTTGGCAGAAATCTTTGAACCCGTTGAGGTTGTTAAGGGTGACTTGTACACTCCTTTCATCGACAAGGCTGAAGAAACAGTTGCTGAGCTGACCTATAAGAAAGCTTTTGAGATTTATGGAAATCCGTTGCCAGATATTGTTGATTTGCGGATTGAAAAAGAATTGACTTCCATTTTGGGGAATGGATTTGCTGTGATTTATCTGGCATCGCAGATGCTGGTACAACGTTCTAATGAACGGGGTTATTTGGTTGGTTCTCGTGGGTCTGTCGGATCTAGTTTCGTTGCGACCATGATTGGGATTACAGAGGTCAATCCTCTCTCTCCTCACTATGTCTGTGGTCAGTGTCAGTACAGCGAATTTATCACCGATGGTTCTTACGGTTCAGGTTTTGATATGCCTAATAAGGACTGCCCAAAGTGTGGTCACAAACTCAGCAAAAACGGACAGGATATTCCGTTTGAGACCTTCCTTGGTTTTGATGGAGATAAGGTTCCCGATATTGACTTGAACTTCTCGGGAGAAGATCAACCTAGCGCCCATTTGGATGTGCGTGATATCTTTGGTGAAGAATATGCCTTCCGTGCGGGAACGGTTGGTACGGTGGCTGCCAAGACTGCCTATGGATTTGTAAAGGGCTACGAGCGAGATTATGGCAAGTTTTATCGTGATGCAGAGGTGGAACGTCTAGCCCAGGGAGCTGCTGGTGTCAAACGAACGACAGGACAACACCCCGGGGGGATCGTTGTTATTCCTAACTACATGGATGTTTACGACTTTACGCCTGTCCAGTATCCAGCAGATGACGTGACGGCTGAATGGCAGACCACTCACTTTAACTTCCACGATATCGATGAGAATGTCCTCAAGCTCGATGTTCTAGGACATGATGATCCGACCATGATTCGCAAGCTCCAAGACTTGTCAGGCATTGATCCAAATGATATCCCGATGGACGATCCTGGTGTCATGGCCCTCTTCTCAGGCACAGATATCTTAGGAGTGAAGCCTGAGCAAATCGGAACTCCGACGGGCATGCTGGGGATTCCAGAATTTGGAACCAACTTTGTTCGAGGAATGGTTGATGAAACTCATCCGACGACTTTTGCGGAGTTGCTTCAGCTCTCAGGTCTATCCCATGGTACCGATGTCTGGTTGGGAAATGCCCAAGATTTGATCAAGCAAGGAATTGCGGACCTATCAACTGTTATCGGTTGTCGGGACGACATCATGGTTTATCTCATGCATGCTGGTCTCGAACCTAAGATGGCCTTTACCATCATGGAACGGGTGCGTAAGGGCTTGTGGCTCAAGATTTCCGAAGAGGAGCGAAATGGCTACATCGAAGCCATGAAGGCCAATAAGGTACCAGAGTGGTATATCGAGTCCTGTGGGAAAATTAAGTATATGTTCCCCAAAGCCCATGCGGCAGCCTACGTTATGATGGCCTTGCGTGTAGCTTACTTCAAGGTTCACCATCCTATTTATTATTACTGTGCTTACTTCTCAATCCGCGCTAAGGCTTTTGATATCAAGACTATGGGTGCAGGCTTGGATGCTATCAAGCGCAGATTGGAAGAAATCTCTGAAAAACGGAAGAACAATGAAGCCTCTAATGTGGAAATTGATCTCTATACAACTCTTGAGATTGTTAATGAGATGTGGGAGCGTGGTTTCAAGTTTGGAAAACTCGATCTCTACCGTAGTCAGGCGACAGAGTTCCTCATCGATGGGAATACCCTCATTCCGCCATTTGTAGCAATGGATGGTCTGGGAGAGAACGTTGCCAAGCAATTGGTGCGAGCGCGAGAAGAGGGAGAATTTCTCTCTAAAACAGAACTACGCAAGCGTGGTGGACTCTCATCAACCTTGGTTGAAAAGATGGATGAAATGGGCATTCTCGGCAATATGCCAGAGGATAACCAGTTGAGTTTGTTTGATGAGTTGTTTTAAAAAATTGCTTATTTTGAACAAGTGGACAAAATATGTCCACTTGATTTGTTATAATTCTCTTAAAAATAATAGAAAAGAGAGTATAATATGGCGGATCAAGGAATTTTAAATTCTAACGTGTCAATTGAAGAGCAAATTTACAATTTTGAAAAAGGCTTGAAAGATGATGGGAGTGATTGGATCGGATTCCCACAAATAGACTTAAAAGAAGATTCTCAATGTATTTACATTTGCGGTATTTCAGAGACTGACAGATGGCATTTGTTTTATACGTTAACTAAAATAAAACCTGCGACTCCAATAGCATCACTTGGATATTATCGAGTGAGCGATAATTTGATTTTTTCTAAACATAGTCAATGGATAAAGCTGCAAATGGAGTATACAGAGTATGACTTGATTTTTCTGGAGGGAGTTCAACTTTTGGGAGAGGCTGATCAAAGGGTACAGGAATACTGGATGCAGCAATTCAAAGAGAATAAGAAAAGAGGCAGACTCTTCATTGTATATTCAGACTGCTTACCCGAAGACTTAAAAAATATGGATGAATCCGTAGTTGAGTTCTTCGAATCTGGCATAGTGGTACAGTTGAAATCACCTAAGGGCTAGTTTATTTTGCTTTAATCGTTTTGAATATAAAGTGCTAGTTAGACTATAGAAGTGATAATAATGTACTAGAAATAATATTGTTTGAATAATATGTAGAAGGAAATTGCAAATGAATGATCAAGAAAGACTACTAACAATCTTTTTACGATTACAGTTAGGTACTTCACTAGGAAAAAAGCAACTGGCTCAGGAATTTGAGGTTAGCGAAAAGACGATACAGAGAGATTTTTCGCTACTCCGTGATATTTTATCTAGTAACACCAGTTATAGTGGAGATTTGCTTTATAATCGTAAGACGAATAAGTATTGTTTAGCAAGTAAGTCAGTTTTTAATAAAAAGGATATTCTCGTTATTTCAAAGATTTTATTGGAAAATCGAGCACTGAACAGACCAGAAATTGCTAGCTTACTAAATAATTTACTGGTCTTAGTTCCCCGTGCTGACCAGAAAGAAATTGAGCAGATCATTGGCAGCGAAAAGCTGAACTATGCTCCCTTAACGGATCAACAAAATAGAATAGAGAAAATTTGGAATTTATCAGAAGCTATTTTACATGAACAGGTTCTAGACATTATCTATCAAAAACCTTATTCTGAATCTTCTAAGAGGCAGACTGTTTTGCCAGTCTCTCTTTACTATGATAGTCATTATTTCTATCTGGTTGTTTACCAGTTGAAACATGCTACTTATATTACTTTAAGAGTAGACCGTATCCAGTCATGGTCTTTTAGTGGTATAGAGAAACCCTCTATTTCTTATCGAGATAAATTTAGAGATGGCGACATTCGTAACGAGAGAGTGGATGCTTTTATCGGGAAGAAAATCAGTATTGAAATCGAGTATTTGTACGATCCGACGCTTGTGATGGATCAATTCCCAAGTGCAAAAATAGTTGGGAAAAATGGTGACTGGACTCATTTTCAGTTTGAAAGTCAGCATACACCAGGGCTTAAACGCTGGTTGCTGGGACAAGGGGAAGCAGTTACTGTTTTGTCTCCTCGGATTTTAGTAGAGGATATGAAGCAAACAGTTCAAGAAATGATAGATAAATATAGATGAGGATAAAATGACTATTCAATTTACTTCTAAAAAGGTTGGAGAACTATTGAAAGAAGGGAATTTGCGAATTCCTTCTTATCAAAGACCATATAAATGGAACAGAAAACATATTCGTAATCTTTTTTATGATTTACGAGATGCTATGGGGAAAAAGGAATATCAGTTTGGTTCCGTTATCTTGCATGAAAATGATGGAAATGATAGATACTTAGATATTGTCGATGGACAGCAACGGCTAATTTCTATTTCCTTGTTTCTTCATTTATTAGATGATTTAGAGAATTATAAGGGTGCTAAGCAACTGCTGAGTAGTGCTGTATTTGGAGAGCTATCTTGCTATCATGCGAGTGAAAATTATAATGAGTGGGAAAATTTGACTCAATTGGTTGGCGAAAATGAGGCAAAAGATATTTGCAACTTTTTATTGGAAAACTGTTCTGTCTCCGTGATTACTATGCCACAGGAACGATTATCAGAGGCCTTTCAGCTATTTGATTCTCAGAATAATCGTGGAAAATCTTTAGAACCTCATGATTTGCTCAAAGCCTATCATCTTCGCAAGCAAGATTCCGAAGATGAAAGAATTGTGGAAAAGTGGGAGCAATTTGTAGAGTATAAAGATTTAAGTCTCAAAGAGTTATTTGATAAACATCTTTTTCGTATGAGACGTTGGTCGCGAGGAGAGACAGGATTGACAAACAAGCGTTATGGTTCTTATCTCCGTTTTACAGAGGATTTTATTGACGATTTTAAAGGCGTTGATTTGAATCAGAATTTTCCATATCTAGAATTGTATCGTCATATTGAAAATCTCCCCATGTCCATTACTATGCCAATCATTGATGGAAGTAAATTTTTTGAGTATATTGAATCTGCTCATGAAACTATTAAAGAACATAAAGATTTTTTAAATGCAGAGTTAGGATTTTCTGATGAACCTGAAGGGGAAGAAAAAAATGTCGCTTACCCAAAAGGTATGTTGAACATTTACAATAGCTCAAAAGGACGCTATCTCAAATGTCACAATATATTCCTAAATATTTGCTCGCTTTTCGCAGATAGATTTGGAAAAGATGAGCTATCAAAGGAGATAGTAGAGACCTTGTTTATTTGGTCTTACTACCCTCGAGTTAAATCTAAAGCCATATATGATGCGACGGTTGGGAACTATGCTGCTGGTGGAAGGTTTAGACAAAAAGAGGTTCAAAAGCTATTTCAACTTTTATCCCATGCTGTCACTCCGAATGATTTTATGATCAAGATAGATAGAGAGTTATTTGAAAATTATACTGTGGACAAGATTATAGAAGAGGAAAAAGATAAATGGTAGAAACACATATAAGCTTATCAGTTAATCGTTTGTTAAATGAAGATACCTATGCTATTCCTCTTTATCAGAGAAATTTTGCTTGGACTTATAATGAAATTGAACAGTTATTGAACGACGTAGCAGATGCTTTTCAAGAAAATAGAGATAGAGACAATTATTATATTGGAACATTAGTCGTTAATAAAGAGAATGATATTTTCAAAATCATAGATGGGCAACAACGAACAACAGCCCTTAATTTGATTGCCTTAGCTTTGAAGCATGAGTTTGGTTTTGATAGATTGAAAGCTGTCAATCTTACCTTCCCAGCTCGGAAGAAATCAAATAAGAATATTCAAGATTTATTTGCCAAGAAAAAAATTGTAGAGGGCGATGAAAATGAGCTGACTAGAGGTTACGGACATGCTAAAGATGCATTGAAAAAAGTGCTAGAGGAGCGCCGTCTTGATCCTCAGTCTTTTGTTGATTATCTTTTTGATAATGTCATCATTTTTCGGAGTATACTTCCTGAAGATTTAGATTTGAATCTTTATTTCGAACGTTTCAATTCTCGAGGAGAACAACTAGAGGCTCATGAGATTCTTAAGGCGAAAATGATGGCTAAGTTCGGTACAGATCAAGAAATGGCGCAAAAGTTTGCAAGAATTTGGGATGCCTGTGCAGAGTTTGATAAGCCGGTAATAAAAACTTTTCAAATCCGAAGTAGACCAGACAATACTGATGAAGAGGGGGAGAAAATTTTTGGTAAAGAATCTACTAACTTCAAATTGGAAAGTGTATTTGAGAAAATAAGAGTAAAAAAAATTGAGCAACGAAGTTTACTAGATGCAATTACTCAGACAAAATATGAAAGTAGTAGCTTAGTAAATAATGGAGCAGATATTTCAAATTATACGACTGTAATTGATTTTCCAACATTTTTACTTCAAGTTTTTTTCATCATGGAAGGAAATGATGAAACTACATTTGATGATAAAAAATTATTGAAAATTTTTGAAATTGAACGACGAGATAGAGAATGGGTCCAACAATTTGGGCAACTACTTCTGACTATGAAGCATATATTTGATACGTTTATCGTAAAAAATGTCCAATTAGAAAATGAAACCGAATGGCAAATCAAACGAGGTCAGTATGAGACATATAAACGAAATGAAAATAGAGGATGTAAATATGTTCGAATTAATTATCAAAACAATACTTTTGACAATTTAAACAAAAACATTATCCTCCTCCAATCCATGTTTGCTGTGACCTTTACTGCCAATCGTGATAGTCGTTGGTTATATGAAATCTTGCAATTCTTGTTTAACCATATTGAAGAGTTAAATCAAACAGAATTTGCTAGTCTCTTTAAGGATTTTCTGGAAAAAATGGCAGTGAGATATGCTGAGGAAAGATTGTTTATCGAAGATAAAAGTATCAAAAAATATGGTGCAATTCCTGTTTACGCTTTTAACTTTGTAGATTATGTTTTATGGAAAAATCGTGAAGAATTGAAGAAAGATTACGATATTGAGTTTGGAGATTTTAAATTTGCTTATCGTCGCTCCATAGAGCATTGGTATCCTCAGAATCCAAATGGACATGATGGAGAGAGCCAATTACCTGATGAGTTTTTACATTCCTTTGGCAACCTTTGTATTATTACCGATAGTCAGAACTCCAGATTTGGCAACTCCTATCCAGAGGCTAAATTAGAACAATGGGAAAGAGAAGGGATATTCCATCGTCAGAGTTTAAAATTACAGATGATGGCAAAGATAACTTCTAAAAAAAATAGATGGGATATTGGTGAGATTCAATCTATGGAAAAAGAAGTGGAAAGGTATGTACAAAATTTTTGTAATAGCTAATTAAAACAAGCTTCAGTAAGCTTGTTTTTTAAAATACCAATATATGTGATATACTAGTAAGGGAAGGATTTTGTAAAAGACAAACCAGTTCAAAAAGTTTTTGACTATCAGCTAGAGCTGGCAGATGAAACAATCTTTCTATCAACAGCACTCTTGTTAGGTACTATTGCACTAGCAGGGCTACTTTCTACTTTGAAAGAAAAATAAAAATAGAAAAGAGAAACAACATGGTTTTACCAAATTTTAAAGAAAATCTAGAAAAATATGCGAAATTGTTGGTTGCGAACGGAATTAATGTGCAACCTGGTCACACTTTGGCTCTCTCTATCGATGTGGAGCAACGTGAGTTGGCTCACTTAATCGTCAAAGAAGCTTATGCTTTGGGTGCACATGAGGTGATCGTTCAGTGGACAGATGATGTCATTAACCGTGAGAAATTCCTCTATGCGCCGATGGATCGTCTGGACAATGTGCCAGAATACAAGATTGCTGAGATGAACTATCTCTTGGAGAACAAGGCTAGCCGTCTTGGAGTTCGTTCTTCTGACCCAGGTGCCTTGAACGGAGTGGACGCTGACAAGCTATCAGCTTCTGCTAAAGCTATGGGACTCGCTATGAAGCCAATGCGCATTGCAACGCAATCCAACAAGGTTAGTTGGACTGTAGCAGCCGCTGCTGGACTCGAGTGGGCTAAGAAAGTTTTTCCAAATGCTGCGAGCGACGAAGAAGCAGTCGATCTCCTTTGGGACCAAATTTTTAAAACTTGCCGTGTCTATGAAGAAGATCCTGTTAAGGCTTGGGAAGAGCATGCAGCTATCCTCAAGAGCAAGGCCGATATGCTTAATAAAGAGCAATTTTCAGCTCTTCACTACACAGCGCCAGGGACAGATTTGACACTTGGTTTGCCAAAGAACCACGTTTGGGAATCAGCTGATGCTATCAATGCACAGGGCGAAGGATTCTTGCCAAATATGCCGACAGAGGAAGTCTTCACAGCGCCTGACTTCCGTCGCGCAGATGGTTATGTCACTTCTACAAAACCGCTTAGCTATAACGGAAATATCATTGAAGGTATTAAGGTGACCTTTAAGGATGGACAAATCGTAGATATCACTGCTGAGAAGGGTGATCAGGTCATGAAAGACCTTGTCTTTGAAAATGCGGGTGCGCGTGCCTTGGGTGAATGTGCCTTGGTACCAGATCCAAGCCCAATTTCTCAGTCAGGCATTACCTTCTTTAACACCCTTTTCGATGAGAATGCTTCAAACCACTTGGCTATCGGTGCAGCCTATGCAACTAGCGTCGTTGGTGGAGCAGAGATGAGTGAAGAGGAGCTTGAAGCTGCGGGGCTTAACCGTTCAGATGTTCACGTAGACTTTATGATTGGTTCTAACCAAATGGATATCGATGGTATCCGTGAGGATGGGACACGTGTACCACTCTTCCGTAACGGAGATTGGGCAAATTAAGGAGATAATATGTTAGGAAGTATGTTCGTTGGTCTCCTAGTGGGATTTTTAGCAGGTACTCTGACCAATCGTGGAGAGCGAATGGGATGTTTTGGAAAAATGTTTCTAGGCTGGATTGGTGCCTTTATAGGCCACTTGCTTTTTGGGACTTGGGGACCGATAATAGCAGGAACTGCCATTATTCCGGCAGTACTAGGTTCCATGATTGTCTTAGCGATTTTCTGGAGACGAGGAAGTTAATTTCTTAAATCTGATACTCAATGAAAATCAAAGAGCAAACTAGGAAACTAGCCGCAGGTTGCTCAAAGCACTGTTTTGAGGTTGTAGATAGAACTGACGAAGTCAGCTCAAAACACTGTTTTGAGGTTGCAGATAGAACTGACGAAGTCAGTAACATGTATACGGCAAGGCGACGTTGACGCGGTTTGAAGAGATTTTTGAAGAGTATGAAACGAAAAGGAGGTTGGTCATTGTACCAGCCTCCTTTTGAGTATGATATAATAGTTCTATGAGATTAGATAAATTTTTAGTTGCCTGCGCTGTAGGGAGTCGGACAGAGGTCAAAAACTTGCTCAAGGCTGGGCGCGTGACGGTAAATGGTAAAAAAGAAAAGTCAGCTAAATTGCAGATTGATGAAGAAAGAGATGAGATTCGCTTTGATGGGCAAGTGTTGGAGTATGAAGAGTTTGTCTACTACATGATGAACAAGCCCCAAGGTGTTATTTCAGCGACTGATGATCCCAAGCACAGAACGGTTCTGGACTTGCTGGATGATATTGCTCGGAGCAAGGAAGTTTTCCCAGTAGGGCGCTTGGATATTGATACGCATGGTCTTTTGCTCTTAACTAATGACGGCAAGCTTGCCCATGCTCTTCTTTCACCCAAGCGTCATGTGGACAAGACCTATCTGGCTCAGGTCAAGGGAATTATGACCCAAGAAGATGTGGAGACATTTGCCAAGGGAATTCCTCTCAAAGACTTTACTTGTCAGCCTGCTAGACTGGAGCTTGTGTCCATAGATTCAGAAAAGAATCAAAGCCAAATTCGTGTGACTATTGCAGAAGGGAAGTTTCATCAGGTCAAGCGTATGGTGGCATACTGTGGCAAGGAAGTGGTGGACTTACAACGTTTGACTATGGGAACTCTAGTATTGGATGAGAATTTACAAAGAGGGGAATGGCGTCGCTTGACCAAGGAAGAGTTAGAAGTTCTCCTTGCGAGTATTGCTTAATTTGATTTATATTCGAAAAAGGTGAGAGACAATGTCCTTGCCTTTTATGTTTTTCAGTTGCTTCCTTTGTGAAAAGCGTTATAATAGACTGTAGAATAAAAGGAGGAATCTATGAACGCGATTCAAGAATCATTTACTGATAAACTATTTGCCAATTATGAAGCAAATGTAAAATACCAAGCGATTGAAAATGCTGCTAGCCACAACGGGATTTTTGCAGCTCTAGAACGCCGCCAAAGCCATGTAGACAATGCACCTGTTTTCTCATTGGACTTGACCAAGGACAAGGTAACCAACCAGAAAGCGTCTGGTCGTTGCTGGATGTTTGCGGCCCTCAACACCTTCCGCCACAAACTCATCTCGCAATACAAATTGGAAAATTTTGAGTTATCACAGGCTCATACATTCTTCTGGGACAAGTATGAGAAATCCAACTGGTTCTTCGAGCAAGTCATTGCGACTGCAGACCAAGACTTGACGAGTCGTAAGGTTAAATTCCTACTTCAAACTCCACAACAAGATGGCGGTCAATGGGATATGGTCGTTTCTCTCTTTGAGAAATACGGTGTCGTGCCTAAGACAGTTTACCCTGAGTCTGTTTCATCTAGTAGCAGTCGTGAGCTAAATGCCATCCTCAACAAATTGCTTCGTCAAGATGCTCAAATCTTGCGTGACTTGCTTACTTCTGGTGCGGATCAAGCGACTGTTCAAGCTAAGAAAGAAGCTCTCTTGCAAGAAATTTTTAACTTCCTTGCTATGTCATTGGGTCTTCCGCCACGTAAATTTGACTTTGCTTATCGCGATAAGGATAACAACTACCAAAGCGAAAAAGGTATCACACCACAGGAATTTTATAAGAAATATGTCAATCTTCCTCTAGAAGATTACGTTTCTGTTATCAATGCTCCAACTGCTGACAAGCCTTACGGTAAATCTTACACAGTTGAGATGTTAGGAAATGTGGTTGGTAGCCGTGCGGTTCGTTATATCAACGTTCCTATGGAGCGTTTGAAAGAATTGGCGATTGCTCAAATGCAAGCAGGTGAGACTGTTTGGTTTGGTTCTGATGTCGGCCAGCTTAGCAACCGCAAAGCTGGAATCCTTGCGACAGATGTTTATGACTTTGAATCAAGCATGGACATTAAACTCACTCAAGACAAGGCTGGACGTTTGGACTACAGCGAAAGCTTGATGACCCACGCCATGGTCTTGACAGGTGTGGATTTGGACGAAAATGGCAAATCAACCAAGTGGAAGGTTGAAAACTCATGGGGAGACAAGGTAGGTACAGATGGTTACTTTGTTGCCTCAGACGCTTGGATGGACGAATACACCTATCAAATCGTTGTCCGCAAGGAATTGCTGACAGCAGAAGAACAAGTTGCCTATGAAGCAGAACCAATTGTACTCGCACCATGGGATCCAATGGGTGCCTTGGCCGAATAAAAGTATAGAAAAAAGGAATCAGATTTTAGAACCTGATTCCTTTTAAGTTGCTTGATTACATGATGTGAAGAACATGTGCCACAATACCCACTGCGAAGAGTGCAAGGATAATAGTGATTGGAGATACTTTTTTCTTAAGCAAGTACATGCAAAGGAAAGTAAGGAGTAGTCCTGATAGTCCAGGGATCAACATATCCAAGTTTTGTTGGAAAGTAGTAACTTTTTCAGGTGTTTGAGACAATCCTTGTCCTACTTGTGCGAATGCTTCTTGGATACCTTTAGATCCTTCTGGCAATTTATCCCAATGGATATAAGCTTTTTCATCTAGTTGAACTTTGGCAACATCGAAAGCAAATTTAATATTTACCCAACGTTGAACAAGGACAGCAAGAATGAACATACCAAGGATAGAAGCTCCTTTAGTGATGTCTTGAAGGATACCGCCAGACATGTCTTTAGTGATTTCTGATCCAGCCTTGTATCCAATCTCTTGTGTATACCACAAGAATGACATACGAATCAAGTTCCAAAGAACGAAGAAGAGGATTGGACCTAAGATATTACCAGTAAGGGCAAGTGAAGCACCGAGTGATCCAAGGATTGGGCGTACTGTAAACCAGAATACTGGGTCACCGATACCAGCAAGAGGTCCCATCATACCGATTTTAACCCCTTGGATAGCAGCATCATCGATCTCAACACCGTTAGCACGTTCTTCTTCAAGTGCAAGAGTAACCCCCATGATTGGAGCGGCTACGTATGGGTGAGTGTTGAAGAACTCAAGATGGCGTTCAAGAGCAGCGATTTGATCTTCTTTTTTAGTGTAGAGTTTTTTAAGAGCTGGAATTAATGAGTAAGCCCAACCCAAGTTTTGCATACGTTCATAGTTCCAAGAACCTTGTAAGAAAGTTGAACGCCACCAAACTTTTTTACGATCTGATTTAGTTAATTGAAGTTTTTCAGTCATGATGTTTTCAGTCCTTTCTTATCTTAGTAGTCTTCTAGGATATCGCCGATTGGGTCGTTAGAAGTTGCGGCTCCTCCGCCACCATTTCCACCAGTTTTAGAAAGGTGAAGGTAGATAAGAGCGATAGCAACACCGATAGCACCAAATCCGATTAGAGTAATATCTGACACGGCAGCAAGCACGAAACCGATAGCGAAGAATGGCCATACTTCACGAGTTGCCATCATGTTGATAACCATAGCGTAACCAACGGCAACAACCATACCACCACCGATAGCCATACCATCTTTGAGCCAATCAGGCATAGCATTTAGAATGCTTTGTACTGTTTCAGTTGGTACCATTAGAAGGAGTGCTGCAGGGACTGCAATACGAAGACCTTGAAGAAGAAGTGCGACAAAGTGAGCACGTTCAACTGCTTTGAAGTCACCTTTTTTAGCAGAAGCATCAGCAGTGTGAACCAATCCGACAGAGAGTGTACGGACAATCATAGTCAAGAATAGACCAGCAACTGCAAGAGGGATAGCAACCGCTTGGGCAACACCGATACCTGTCTTAGTAAAGTCGCCACCAAGAACCATGATAATGGCAGCAGCAACAGAAGCAAGAGCAGCGTCAGGAGCTACGGCAGCTCCGATGTTAGCCCAACCAAGGGCGATCATTTGAAGAGAACCACCAAGGATAATACCTGCTTCAAGGTGACCAGTAACAAGACCGATAAGGGTACAAGCTACGATTGGTTGATGGAATTGGAACTGGTCGAGGATACCTTCAAGACCTGCTAGGAAGGCTACAACGACTACTAAAACCATAGAAATAATAGACATCTTTAAAATCCTTTCATAAAATCGATTATTGCACGTTTGCTTTGTTGATCAAGTCAAACAAATCTTTTTTCGTGTCGTTTGGTACTTTACGTACATCAAATTCAACACCAAGGTCACGCATTTTTTCAAATGTAGCAACGTCTTCTTTGTCCATAGACAAAACGTTGTTAACCATTGTTTTACCAGTTGAGTGAGCCATTGATCCAACATTAAGAGTTTTGATTGGTACACCGCCTTCGATAGCACGGAGGGCATCTTGAGGTGTTTCAAACAAGATAAGGGCATGTGTTTCTCCGAAGCGAGGATCTTTTGCAACGTCGATTAGTTTTTGGATAGGAACAACGTTTGCTTTCACTTTACCTGGAGCTGCTTGTTTAATCAATTCTTTACGTAATTCGTCTTTAGCTACGTTATCTGAAGCAACGATGATACGGTCTGCTTTTGAATCTGGAGTCCAAGCAGTTGCAACCTGACCGTGAAGTAAACGAGTGTCTAGACGGGCAAGGTTGATTTTGAGTTTACCGTCTCCGATGACAGTTCCTTCTGGAATAGCAGCTTGGGCAACTGGAGCAGCTGCAGCGCTTGCTACTTCCTCAACTGGGTTTAGCTCTTCTGGAAGAGCTTTGATGCCATCTTTGGCTTCTTTAATAATATTCGCAGCGACTTTTTCTACACCTGCAGCAGCGTCCATCAGGCGCTCTGTGTAGGCTTGAATTAACATCGGTAAGTTAAGTCCTGTGATGATGGCAAACTTACGATCAGGATTTTCTCCCATCACGCGACTAGCTTGGTTGAATGGAGATCCACTCCAAAGGTCAGCCAAAACTAGAACCTCATCTTCTGCGTCAAATGCAGCAACAGCGTTATTAAACTTAGCGTATAGATCATCAGGACCTTCGTTTGGCATAAAGGTTACAACCTGAACCTTTTCTTGTTCACCAAAGATCATAGATCCTGACTGATGAATACCCGCAGCAAACTCGCCGTGGCTCGCAATAATGATTCCGATACTCATTATTGTCATTCCTCCTTTTTTGTTTTAGTTTTCGTTTAAGAAAACTTTAAGACTTTTTAAGTATAAACCGTTTTCATATAAAAAGCAACTATTTATCATAAAAAATTAAAAAGGTTTTATTTGCAAATGTTGATATATTAAGTTTTTGAGGGATTTTTTTGAATCCCTATTTAAAAATTTAATATAAAAAAGTTGGAAGCGCATTCCAACTTTTAAAATAGGTTTCTATTAAATTATCAGTGTGGCAAACACAACAGTATTCAATTTCTACAAGTGCTTCTCCAGTTTCAAGTGGACGGAGTACTTTTTCTTCAATAGCAACACCAGTGCTTTCTGGATTTACAACAACAGCTTTCATAGCTATCCTCCTTGATATTAACTGAGAACAGGGACAACAGGACTGGATTGATTTCGTGTCAACAGAGTCGAGTATGACGAGCTCTCTTGTATTTATATGTGAAATATATCGTAAAAACCCTTTTCCAAGGTTTTGGAGGCAATAAGTAGAACAATCGATTAAGCGGTTGATGAGACTGTGAAAAGAACACAAAGACCAGCTTGCAAGCTGGTCATACTCTTCGAAAATCTCTTCAAACTACGTCAGCTTCGCCTTGCCGTATGTATGGTTACTGACTTCGTCAGTTTCATCTACAACCTCAAAGCAGTGCTTTGAGCAACCTACGGCTAGCTTCCTAGTTTGCTCTTTGATTTTCATTGAGTATCAGTATAGGTTATAAGAATAAGTCTTGCAGGGTTTTAGCAACCCCATCTTGGTCATTTGTCAGGGAAATTTGCTCATCTGCATAAGGGAGTAGGTCTGGATTGGCATTTTTCATGGCATAGCCCTTCCCTGCAAAAGCTAGCATTTCGGTATCATTGTGTTCATCTCCAAAGGCAATCAAATCCTTTTTGTCGCGATTCAGTACTTTGAGCAAGTAGTCCAAAGCAAAGGCCTTATTGACTCCTTTGGGTGTACACTCAAGGATATTGAGCGGACCTCCCCAAGTATTAATAGAAAGTTGATGCTGGTAGAAGGCGTTCATTTCTTTTGCCAAGGCATATTTGTCACTGGCTCTAGTCTGCAACAGGATACAGTTAGGATCCTTGGTTACCAACTCAGGCTGAAATCGATCTTCAGGCTGGAAAGCTTCTACACCAAATAGTTTGGGATTGGCAATTTCTTCATTAGTATTTGTAATGTAGAATTTTTTACGATATTCTCCAGCGATAAAATCGGCTTGAATGTCCTCTGAACGTTGAACCATATCTAGCAGATATTTTTTGTCTACCGTCAAACACTTTTCAAAGTTCCAAACTTGGTCTGGTAAATGAGTGAGGGAGCCGTTGAAATTAATCATAGGAGTGTCTAAGCCTAGTTCACGGTAGAAATCTTTTGACATGCGGTAAGGGCGACCCGTCGTAATAATAACCTGATGCCCTTTTTCAGAAACTTTTTTAATGGTTTCTTTGGTAAAGTCAGAAATCTGACTGTCTGAGTTGAGCAGGGTTCCATCCAGGTCAACTGCAATAATTTTCTTCGTCATATGGACCTTTCTAGTGTCTTTCCAGATAATACTCTTCGAACATCTCTTCAAACCAAGTCGGTTTCCATTTGCAACCTCAAAACACTGTTTTGAAAAGCCTGCAGCTAGTTTCCTAGTTTGCTCTTTGATTTTCATTGAGTATAAGATGTCTTCTATTATAACAAAAAGCAAGAAGAAAAGCAGATTCCAAACAAAAATTGGAATTCCATCAATTTCTTAAATAAATCAAATAAAGATATTGAAAAAGTGAATGATAAATGATATAATTCTATTATTGTTCGTAAAAATTAAAAGGAGATTGACAATGGACAAATTATTTAAACTAAAAGAGAACGGTACAGACGTTCGTACAGAGGTTCTCGCTGGTTTAACAACTTTCTTTGCAATGAGCTATATTCTCTTTGTAAACCCACAAATGCTTTCACAAACAGGAATGCCTGCTCAGGGTGTATTCCTCGCAACGATTATTGGTGCAGTTGCTGGTACCCTGATGATGGCCTTCTATGCCAACTTGCCATATGCTCAAGCGCCAGGTATGGGACTCAATGCCTTCTTCACCTTTACAGTTGTATTTGGACTCGGTTATTCTTGGCAAGAAGCCCTAGCTATGGTCTTCATCTGTGGAATTATCTCATTGATTATTACCTTGACAAATGTTCGTAAAATGATCATTGAATCGATTCCAAATGGCCTTCGCTCAGCTATTTCAGCTGGTATCGGTGTCTTCCTTGCTTACGTTGGAATTAAGAATGCTGGACTTTTGAAATTTACGATTGATCCAGGCAACTATACTGTTGTAGGAGAAGGGGCTGACAAAGCTCAAGCAACAATTGCAGCAAATTCTTCAGCAGTTCCAGGATTGGTTGACTTTAATAACCCGGCTGTTTTGGTGGCTCTTGCAGGACTTGCCATTACTATCTTCTTTGTCATCAAAGGAATTAAAGCGGGAATTATCCTTTCAATCTTGACAACAACTGTTCTTGCTATTGCGGTTGGTTTGGTAGATTTGTCTAGTATCGATTTTGCTAATAATCATGTTGGTGCAGCTTTTGAAGATTTGAAGACAATCTTTGGTGCAGCTCTTGGTTCAGAAGGTTTAGGAGCTTTGATTTCAGATACAGCTCGCTTGCCTGAAACCCTTATGGCTATTCTTGCCTTCTCATTGACAGATATTTTTGACACAATTGGTACTTTGATTGGTACCGGTGAAAAGGTTGGTATCGTAGCGACAAATGGTGAAAATCACCAATCAGATAAGTTAGACAAGGCTCTTTATTCCGACTTGATTGGTACTTCAATTGGTGCCATCGCAGGTACTTCAAACGTAACGACTTATATTGAATCTGCAGCTGGTATCGGTGCAGGTGGACGTACTGGTTTGACAGCATTGGTTGTGGCTATCTGTTTCGCGATTTCAAGTTTCTTTAGCCCACTTCTCGCTATCGTACCTTCATCTGCCACAGCTCCAATCTTGATTATTGTTGGGATTATGATGCTTGGTAGCTTGAAAAATATTCATTGGGATGATATGTCTGAAGCGGTTCCTGCTTTCTTCACATCTATCTTTATGGGATTCAGCTACTCTATCACTCAAGGGATTGCAGTTGGTTTCTTGACTTACACTTTGACTAAAATTGTTAAAGGTCAAACTAAAGATGTTCATGTCATGATTTGGATTTTGGATGCCTTGTTTATCCTTAACTATATCAGCATGGCCCTATAATAGAATTACCTAGGGGGATTTCCCCCTTTTTTTAATACAAAGTTTAGGAGATGAATGATGGAAGAGAAAAGTATGTGGAAAGAATTGTTGAATCGTGCAGGATGGCTTTTGGTCTTCTTGCTAGCGACAATTTTATATCAGATTCCTTTAGGGGTTACTGCTATTTTAACTTTAAATGCAGTACCACTGTTACAGTCAGGACTGATAGTCGCTGGTATTTCAATTGTGGTTTTAGCGCTATTTATTATTGGAGCTCGTAAAACGCAATTAGCAAGTTTTAATTTTTCTTTTTTTAGAGCTAAGGATCTAGCACGATTGGGATTAAGTTATTTAGTCATTATCGGGTCAAATATACTTGGTTCCATCTTATTGCAACTGTCGAATGAGACGACAACAGCTAACCAGTCTCAGATTAATGATATGGTTCAGAATAGTTCTCTGATTTCCAGTTTCTTCTTGCTGGCCTTGCTTGCCCCGATTTGTGAGGAAATCTTGTGCCGTGGGATTGTTCCTAAAAAGATTTTCCGAGGCAAGGAGAACTTGGGATTTGTGGTTGGTACGATTGTGTTTGCTTTATTGCATCAACCAAGTAATTTACCTTCTTTATTGATTTATGGAGGTATGTCAATCGTTCTATCTTGGACAGCCTACAAGACCCAACGTTTGGAAATGTCTATCTTGCTTCACATGATTGTTAATGGGGTTGCTTTCTGTTTGTTGGCTCTTGTGGTGATCATGAGTCGGACATTAGGGATTTCTATTTAAGGTTTTTGACAATTGCTTGTTTCTATTGGGAAAAAGATGAATGCAATCGTGTCCATCTTTTTCTTTTTATGGTAAAATAGAGAAATAATATGATGAAAAGCCTTGAGGGAGTGACCGATATGTCAACTAAAGTAAATCATGCAAAGACAGCTATTTGCGGAATTATCAATGTAACCCCAGATTCCTTTTCGGATGGTGGTCAATTTTTTGCTCTTGAGCAGGCACTCCAGCAGGCTCGTAAATTGATAGCAGAAGGGGCTAGTATGCTAGATATCGGCGGAGAATCGACTCGGCCTCGGCCGGGAAGTAGCTATGTTGAGATAGAAGAGGAAATCCAGCGTGTTGTTCCAGTGATTAAAGCGATTCGCAAGGAAAGTGATGTCCTCATCTCTATTGATACTCGGAAGAGTCAGGTGGCAGAGGCTGCTTTGGCTGCTGGTGCCAATCTGGTCAATGATATCACTGGTCTCATGGGAGATGAGAAAATGGCTCATGTGGTTGCGAAGGCTGGAGCGAAAGTGGTCATCATGTTTAATCCAGTCATGGCTCGACCTCAGCACCCTAGCTCGCTTATCTTTCCTCATTTTGGTTTTGGACAAGCTTTTACAGAGGAGGAATTAGCTGACTATGAAAAAATGCCAATCGAAGACTTGATGGAGGCTTTCTTTGACAGAGCCCTAGCGAGAGCGGACGAAGCGGGTATTGCACCAAAAAATATCCTGCTGGATCCAGGAATAGGCTTTGGTCTGACCAAGAAAGAAAATCTGCTCCTTCTACGGGACTTGGACAAACTCCATCAGAAAGGCTATCCAATCTTTCTTGGAGTGTCGCGCAAGCGCTTTGTCATCAATATCCTAGAAGAAAATGGTTTTGAAGTCAATCCTGAGACAGAACTTGGTTTCCACAATCGGGACACAGCTTCGGCTCATGTAACTAGTATCGCTGCGAGACAAGGTGTAGAAGTGGTGCGAGTGCATGACGTAGCTAGTCACAGGATGGCAGTTGAAATTGCCTCCGCCATTCGTCTGGCTGATGAAGCGGAAAATCTAGATTTAAAACAATATAAATAAGATGAAAGAATTTGAAAATAATCAGTGGATTGCCCACTATCGGACGGATCAACCGCATTTTGGCTTGGAACGAATGGTGGAACTGTTAGCTTTGCGTGGAAATCCCCATCTCAAACTCAAGGTCATCCATGTCGGAGGAACCAATGGCAAGGGTTCGACCATTGCTTTTTTGAAAAATATGCTGGAAAATCTAGGCCTGAGAGTTGGTGTGTTCAGCTCGCCCTATCTCATTCACTACACAGACCAGATTAGTATCAATGGGGAATCTATTCCCGAGGCTAGACTCGAAGCCCTCATGGTAGACTATCAGTCTTTGCTGGAAGGGGAATCGGCTGCCAATTTGCAGGGGACAACCGAGTTTGAGATTATCACAGCCATAGCCTATGATTACTTTGCCGCAGAGCAAGTAGATGTGGCCCTCATGGAAGTGGGTATGGGGGGACTCTTGGATAGTACCAATGTCTGCCAACCTATTCTAACAGGCATCACGACCATTGGATTGGATCATGTGGCTCTACTTGGTGATACCTTGGAAGCTATAGCAGAGCAGAAAGCTGGTATTATCAAACAAGGTATTCCCTTGGTGACAGGTCGTATCGCTCCAGAAGCTTTGGCTATGATTGACCGCATTGCGGAAGAGAAAGATGCGTCGAGACTTGCCTACGGGGCAGATTATCAGGTCAGCCATCAAGAAAGTGTGGTGACAGGGGAAGTCTTTGACTATACAAGTGATGTCAGACAAGGTCGCTTCCAGACTGGTCTGCTTGGTTTGCACCAGATAGAGAATGCTGGAATGGCTCTAGCTTTACTTGATACTTTTTGTAAAGAAGATGGTCGAGAACTAGCAGGCAATGACTTGCTTGCTCAAGCTTTGGAAGAAACAAGTTGGCCGGGACGTCTGGAGGTCGTGTCAAGGAACCCCTTGATGATCTTGGATGGGGCCCACAATCCCCATGCTATCAAGGCTTTAGTAGCAACCTTGCAAGAACGCTTTGCGGATTATCGTAAGGAAATCCTCTTTACTTGTATCAAAACCAAGGCCTTGGAGGATATGTTGGACTTACTGGGGGCCATGCCAGATACCGAGCTTACTCTAACACATTTTGACGATAGTCGGGCGACTGATGAAAGCGTGCTGAAAGAGGCAGCCAAATCTAGAAATCTCAACTACCAAGGTTGGCAGGATTTTCTAGAGCAGAAATTGACAGATAAAAATGAAGAGAAAAAAACAGTTAGGATTATCACGGGCTCATTATACTTTTTAGCCCAAGTGAGAGCCTATCTGATGGAGAGGAAGAACGAGAATGGATACACAAAAGATTGAAGTAGCTGTAAAAATGATTATCGAGGCTGTAGGAGAGGACACTAACCGCGAGGGCTTGCAGGAAACACCTGCTCGTGTAGCCCGTATGTACCAAGAGATTTTTTCAGGTCTTGGTCAAACAGCGGAGGAACATTTGTCAAAATCCTTTGAGATTATCGATGATAACATGGTGGTAGAAAAGGATATCTTTTTCCATACCATGTGTGAGCACCATTTCTTGCCATTTTATGGTAGAGCGCATATTGCCTATATTCCAGATGGCCGTGTAGCAGGTTTGTCTAAGCTAGCCCGTACGGTTGAAGTTTATTCTAAAAAGCCGCAAATTCAAGAACGGTTGAATATCGAAGTGGCCGATGCCTTGATGGAGTATCTAGGTGCTAAAGGAGCCTTTGTTGTCATTGAAGCAGAACATATGTGTATGAGCATGCGTGGTGTCAGAAAACCGGGCACTGCCACCTTGACGACAGTAGCTCGTGGTCTATTTGAAACAGATAAGGACCTCCGTGATCAGGCTTATCGTTTAATGGGACTATAATACTCTTCGAAAATCAAATTCAAACCACGTCAGCTTCCATCTGCAACCTCAAAATAGTGTTTTGAGCAGACTGCGGCTAGCTTCCTAGTTTGCACTTTGATTTTCATTGAGTATAAAAAGAATCCGCTTGAAGCGGATTTTTCTAGAAAGGAATCATTATGGATCAACTGCAGATTAAGGATTTGGAAATTTTTGCCTATCATGGTCTTTTTCCCAGTGAGAAAGAATTGGGGCAGAAGTTTGTCGTTTCAGCCATCCTATCCTATGATATGACTAAGGCGGCTATAGACTTGGATTTAACAGCCTCTGTCCATTACGGAGAACTGTGTCAGCAGTGGACGACATGGTTTCAGGAAACAACTGAGGACTTGATTGAAACGGTAGCCCACAAACTGGTAGAACGTACTTTTGAGGCTTATCCTCTTGTCCAAGAAATTCAGCTGGAACTGAAAAAACCTTGGGCGCCAGTGCATTTGCCGCTAGATACTTGCTCAGTAACCATTCATCGCCGTAAGCAACGAGCCTTTATCGCCCTAGGAAGCAATATGGGAGATAAACAAGCAAACTTGAAACAAGCCATTGAGAAAATGCAATCTCGTGGTATCCATATTCTCAAAGAGTCCAGTGTCTTGGCGACGGAGCCTTGGGGTGGTGTGGAGCAGGATAGCTTTGCAAATCAAGTGGTTGAGGTGGAAACCTGGTTGCCTGCCCCAGTGCTATTAGAGACCTTGTTAGCCATTGAGTCAGAGATGGGACGGGTGAGAGAAGTGCATTGGGGACCTCGTTTGATTGATTTGGACTTGCTCTTTGTAGAAGACCAGATCCTTTATACAGACGACCTCATCTTGCCTCATCCTTATATAGCAGAACGCCTTTTTGTCCTTGAGTCCTTACAGGAAATTGCGCCTCATTTTATCCATCCTACCTTAAAGCAACCTATCCGCAACTTGTATGATGCTTTGAAAAAATAGAAAAAACTCTAGTTTTCAGTCGCTTGCAACTGAAGGCTAGAGTTTTTAAAATAGGTCATTTTCTTCTGGGAGGAGGATAGTCTCTCTACCATCCATGTCTAAAACTAGTACTCTTGGCGGATAAAGAGGGTCAAAAGGATGGTTAAAGTCAAAATCAATAGCTGTAGGGAGGTGTTGACTTGAAAAGTGGAAGGTAATTTTTCCTTGATTATTGAGCAATTGAAACTCGAGTTCTTCTTCCAATTCAAAGACATTTTTTAAGAAATGGTCGATGATATACCAAAAAGAGTCAATGACATCATCAGGCAAGCTGGTAACAATGCCAAAACTAGCCGACCGCATGTGGGTATTGGTAAAAGCCATATCTTTGCCTCCTTTCTTTTCCCTTATCATACAGCAAATAGGATTAAAAATCAAGAAAAGGTGATTTTTTCTTCATAAACATAGTTTTCTATGAAATTTTTTTCAAACAATCTTCAAAAAATGCTTGAAAGTGTTTACAAATAGTGATAAAATGGAATAAGTAGAATCATGAAAACGAAATTTTCATACCGTCTCTTTTTTGGAGTCTCGTGAGGTATGATATAGAAAGGAAATGGAATGAATACAGACGATACAGTAACGATTTATGATGTCGCCCGTGAAGCAGGAGTTTCAATGGCGACAGTTAGCCGTGTAGTCAATGGCAATAAGAATGTAAAAGAGAATACTAGAAAAAAAGTGCTTGAGGTGATTGACCGTTTGGATTATCGTCCAAATGCAGTGGCACGTGGTCTTGCAAGTAAAAAGACAACCACTGTCGGTGTCGTGATTCCAAATATTACCAATGGCTATTTCTCAACGCTTGCTAAAGGGATTGATGATATCGCTGAAATGTACAAGTATAACATCGTCCTTGCCAATAGTGATGAGGATGATGACAAGGAAGTTTCAGTGGTTAATACACTGTTTTCTAAGCAAGTGGATGGTATCATCTTTATGGGGTATCACTTGACTGAAAAAATTCGTTCAGAGTTTTCTCGTTCACGGACACCAGTTGTTCTTGCAGGGACAGTGGATGTAGAACACCAACTTCCAAGTGTCAATATTGACTACAAACAAGCTACGATTGATGCGGTGACCCACCTTGCTAAAGAAAATGAGCGTATTGCTTTCGTTAGCGGTCCACTAGTGGATGATATCAATGGTAAGGTTCGCTTGGTTGGCTACAAGGAAGCCTTGAAAAAAGCAGGGATTTCTTATAGCGAAGGCTTGGTATTCGAATCCAAATACACTTATGAAGATGGCTATGCCTTGGCAGAACGCTTGATTTCATCAAATGCAACTGCAGCAGTTGTAACAGGTGATGAGTTGGCAGCAGGTGTCTTGAACGGCCTTTCTGATAAGGGTGTGTCAGTACCAGAAGAGTTTGAAATCATTACCAGTGATGATTCACAAGTATCTCGCTTTACCCGTCCAAACTTGACAACTATTGCCCAACCTCTTTATGACCTTGGTGCCATTAGTATGCGTATGTTGACTAAAATTATGCACAAGGAAGAGTTGGAAGAACGTGAAGTTCTACTACCTCATGGATTAACAGAACGTCGTTCAACACGAAAACGTAAATAGAAAAATCAGGGAATCGTGAAGATTTCCTGATTTTGCTTTCTGGAGAAGAGACTTAGCCTTCCATATAGTCTTTCAAATTCTGTCCTGTTAGTCCAGCATTGAGGGCGATGAGGAGTTTCAAGCGAGCTTTTTGGGCGTTAAGTTCTTTAACAAAAAAGACACCTGCTTTTTGCAACTGCACGCCTCCACCTTGGTAGGCATAAACAGGTTCCGCAATACCGTTAAAGCATCGTGAAACCAGAGCGACTGGGATTCCTCTTTGCAGAAGGCTTTCTAATTTTTGAGCCGTTTCTTTGGGAATATTACCAGCTCCGAAGGCTTGGATAATCAAACCGTCCAATTGTTCCAAATCAAGCATATCAATCAGCTCATCTGTCATACCAGCATAAGCAGAGATGATAGGGACTAATCCTTGTATGTGATCAA
This sequence comes from bacterium, assembly GCA_905221085.1. Taxonomy (GTDB): domain Bacteria; phylum Bacillota; class Bacilli; order Lactobacillales; family Streptococcaceae; genus Streptococcus. The sequence goes on along the minus strand of CAJNBT010000003.1, from coordinate 126,177 downwards.
GGTCAAAACGGACACGAGGCTCCGCTGTTTTGAAGTAGAGTATTTCCTGTTTCATGATGAGGCCGAGTGGCCCGTGTGTTGGAGTCTGGAAGGTGCTGACGTTGGTCGTATGTGTTTTGGTGACATACTTGGCAGCGTGGATTTCATCGTTCATAACGACCAAAACTCCTTTGTCAGCAGCCTTGTCATCGCTAGCTACCCGCAAAGCACTCAGATAATTATAAACACCGTCACTACCGAGTTCATTGGAGCTGCGCATGGCTCCTGTTAGAACGATAGGCATATGGGGAACTTCCATGGTATCAAGGAAATAGGCTGTTTCCTCTAAAGTATCGGTTCCGTGTGTAATCACCACTCCATCGTAGTTATCTGCTTCCTCTTTAATTTTCTGGTAGAGGGCCAGCATATGTTTGGGTTTGATGTGGGGACTTGGCAGGTTAAACAAGTCCAAGGCGTGGACTTGGATTCCTTCAAGTGGGTTGGACACATGGTTCATGGGATTATCTGAACTAGTCACAACAGCGCCAGAAGCATCGGCTTGCATGGAAATAGTCCCACCCGTATGTAAAACAAGGATTTTCTTAGGCATGATTTACTCACTCTTTCTGAAATGTGGTATAATCATTGTATCACAAAAGGGGAGATTGGGATAGGATGGAAGTCAAAGCTGTTTTTTTTGATATCGATGGAACCTTGGTCAACGATCGTAAGAGTGTTTTGAAATCCACTAAGGACGCGATTAAAATTGTCAAAGAACAAGGGGTGCTTGTCGGAGTAGCGACAGGTCGAGGACCTTTTTTTGTTAAGGAATTGATGGACGATTTGGATTTGGACTTTGCGGTAACCTACAATGGCCAGTATATCTTTAATAAAGAAAGAGTCTTGTTCACGAGCCCAATTTCCAAGTTACATTTGCGTCATCTAATTACTTATGCTAAAAAAGAGGGCAAGGAGATTGCCCTAGGGACCAAGGATGCCATGTTGGGTTCTAAAATCATGTCCTTTGGTCTGGGTTCTTTTTCTCAACGAATCAGTCGTTTCGTTCCCTCTGTTTTAACTCGGACGGTGAGTCATTCCTTTAATCGTATGGTCAGCAAGGTTGTTCCCCAAAAGGAAGAAGACCTGCTTCATCTGATGAATCAGCCTATCTACCAAGTTTTGATGCTGATGACGCCAGAAGAATCTGAGAAGGCGGCAGCTGATTTTGAAGACTTGAAATTGACACGTAGCAATCCTTTTGCTGCGGATGTCATCAATCAAGGAAACTCTAAATTGGAAGGCATTCGACGAGTTGGGAAAGAATATGGTTTTGATCTCAACCAAGTCATGGCCTTTGGTGACTCAGATAACGACCTAGAAATGCTGGCGGGTGTCGGTATGTCGGTCGCTATGGGAAATGGTAGTAGCAGTGTCAAGGAAGTTGCTAAGCACATTACCACTAGCAATCAACAAGACGGAATCCACAAGGCTCTGGAACATTTTGGTGTTCTGGCTTCAGAAAAGGTCTTTGTCAGCCGTGATTATCATTTCAATAAGGTCAAGACCTTCCACCACATGATGGATGAACGGACCCAAGAAGAACCTCGAGCTTGGGATTTAGAAGGTGCTATCCATAGGGCTGGCTTTAAAATAGAAGAATTGGTGGAGTTTGTTCGAGCTGCCAGCCCTTCTGAAGAGGACTTTGGTCAAGCTCTATCGCAACTTCATCAAGCTCTTGATAAGGCGGCAGATAAAGTAGCTACGAAGACGCCTGCCCAGCAAGATTTGATAGGTCAGGTAGATGCCCTGATTGACACGCTTTATTTTACCTATGGTAGTTTTGTCTTGATGGGGGTGGACCCAGAACGTATTTTTGATATTGTCCATCAGGCCAATATGGGGAAAATTTTTCCAGATGGCAAGGCTCATTTTGATCCAGTGACCCATAAAATCTTAAAACCAGATGATTGGGAAGAAAAATATGCTCCAGAACCCGCGATTAAAAAGGAACTGCAGCGCCAGCTCAAGGCTTACGAACGCCATAAAGAGAGAAATAAACAGTAAATAAAAAGTAAATAAAAAGGAGCTAGGGGCTCCTTTTCTTGGTGATTATAAGGTTTTTTCTTGTTCTCTCACCACCAGCAAATCAATCTTAGCATGGCGGAGGATGTATTCAGATGAAGAACCGACCAAGAGGCGTTCAAAGGCGTTGAGACCAGTTGCGCCAACGAGGATGAGGTCCACTTCCTCAGCATCGGGAATAGTACGTGCCAAGAGGGTCTTTGGATTTCCCATTTCAATGACGATATGAACATCTGTCACACCAGCATCTTTAGCACGTTTTTCGTACTCTTTCATCAGACTTTCAGCATCGACTTGGAGTTCTTCGTAAACTTCAGCATCAAAGGTGGATACGCTTTGAAGAGCGCGTGTGTCAATGACATGAGCGATGGTGAGTTTAGCGTCGTTTCGTAGAGCAGAATGAACTCCCTTGACAAAAGCCAAGTCCGCTTCTTTAGAACCATCGATTGCGACCATGATATTTTGGTAACGTTGTGCCATAATGAAACCTCCTGAAATTTTCTTACTATAATTGTAAACCTTTTCACTATAGAAGTAAAGCAAAAAAAGTATTTTTCAAAAGAATCTTAGCGCTTAAAATCTATATAAATATATGATAAAATAAAAGAAAGAATAGCAGGAAAGAAGTGAAGGGAGGGAGAATGATGAAAAACGCTTTTCAAAAATTAAATTTCCTTTATTATGGAATTATCCTAGTTTCAGTCTTGGTAGAAGTTGTCATAATCTGGCAATTAGAGAGACTGATTCCCCTTATTTATCCAGGGTTTATCGGATTTTTAGTCTTTCACCTACTCTACCATCTAATCTTATTCCTAGTTGCAAAACTAAGTGGGCGCTGGGATTACTTGATGATATGGGGGCTTTTCCTCATGTTTAATCTTCTCTATGACTCTTTTTTAGGCTTGCTTTTTCTAGGTTTATCTTTTGGTATGTGATGTGTCTTTCGCAAATACCTGCTATCTCCCCTGTCTTGGCCTCACTTTTAGTGAGGTTTTTCTTCTGTAGGATTTTAGTAACACATTTCAGTAAACTTGTCGCATTCTCTTTCTAGTGGTATAATGTTACTATCTCGATGAATTGAGGAAACAAGATGAAAGAATATAACAAGTCTAGTAAGTTAGAGCATGTTGCTTATGATATCCGTGGTCCTGTTTTGGAAGAAGCCATGCGAATGCGAGCAAATGGAGAAAAGATTTTACGTCTGAATACAGGAAATCCAGCAGAATTTGGTTTTACAGCGCCAGACGAAGTCATTCATGACTTGATTATGAATGCGCGTGATAGTGAAGGATATTCTGACTCCAAAGGGATTTTCTCAGCCCGTAAGGCTATCATGCAGTATTGCCAATTGAAGAAATTCCCAAACGTAGATATTGATGATATCTACCTTGGAAATGGTGTTAGTGAACTGATTGTCATGTCCATGCAGGGGCTTTTGGACAACGGGGATGAAGTCTTAGTGCCAATGCCAGACTATCCTCTCTGGACAGCAGCTGTCAGCCTAGCTGGAGGAAATGCCGTTCACTATATCTGTGATGAAGCTGCAGAATGGTACCCAGATATTGACGATATCAAGTCAAAAATCACTTCCAATACCAAGGCAATCGTCCTTATCAATCCAAACAATCCAACTGGAGCCCTCTATCCTAAGGAACTCTTGTTGGAGATTATTGAGATTGCCCGTCAAAACGATTTGATTATCTTTGCGGATGAAATCTATGACCGCATGGTCATGGATGGACATGTGCATACGCCTGTGGCGAGCTTGGCACCAGATGTCTTCTGTGTCAGCATGAATGGTCTGTCAAAATCGCACCGTATCGCTGGTTTTCGTGTGGGTTGGATGGTCTTGTCTGGTCCTAAGACACACGTTAAAGGCTATATCGAAGGGCTCAATATGTTGTCCAATATGCGCCTTTGCTCTAACGTTTTGGCCCAGCAAGTCGTACAAACTTCCTTGGGTGGCCACCAATCAGTCGATGAATTGCTTCTTCCAGGTGGACGGATTTATGAGCAAAGAAACTTCATCTACAATGCCATTCAAGAAATCCCAGGTTTGTCTGCTGTTAAACCCAAAGCCGGACTCTATATCTTCCCTAAAATCGACCGAAATATGTACCGTATCGATGATGATGAGCAGTTTGTCCTTGATTTCTTGAAGCAGGAAAAGGTTCTCTTGGTTCATGGTCGAGGCTTCAACTGGAAGGAACCAGACCATTTCCGTATCGTTTACCTTCCTCGTGTTGATGAGTTAGCCCAAATCCAAGAAAAGATGACTCGTTTCTTGAAACAGTATCGCAGATAGGGCTTACATCAGAAAAAGCGTTAAAAAGCTGGAAACATTTGCCTAGAGCTATTGACAAAAGTAAAAGAATCAGATAGAATAGTAAAGTATGTTTAGTAACTGATCACTTTATAGCCGGCTAAACGAATACAAAATCTATGAGGAGGTATTCATCGTGAAACGTACTTATCAACCAAGTAAACTTCGTCGTGCGCGCAAACACGGATTCCGTAACCGTATGTCAACTAAAAACGGTCGTCGCGTATTGGCAGCTCGTCGTCGTAAAGGACGCAAAGTTTTGGCTGCATAATCCAAACGAACCATATCAAAAATCAGTAGGAACTCGAGTCTACTGATTTTTATTTTTGTAAAAAAAGCTCAAAATACTTTATATTTTTGCTCAAATGGTGTATAATATTTCACATACTGTAAAAAATGGAGAATAATCATGAAGAAATCAAAAGTTATGCTTTTTGGAGCTATGGCTTTGACAGCAGGTCTAGCTCTAGCGGCATGTGGGGCTTCCCAATCAAGTAATACAGACAAGACTTACTCCTATATCTTTGTTAATAACCCAGATACCTTGGATTATATTACTTCTACCCGAGATTCTACATCTAGTATCACAACCAACTTGATTGATGGTTTATTGGAAAATGACCAGTACGGCAACCTCATCCCATCTATGGCTGAGTCATGGACTGTGTCAAAAGATGGTTTGACCTACACTTATAAGATCCGTCAGGGGGCAAAATGGTACACTTCTGAAGGAGAAGAGTATGCGGATGTAACAGCTCATGACTTTGTGACTGGCCTTAAGTATGCAGCGGATAAAAAGGCTGAAAACTTGTACTTGGTACAAGACTCTATCAAAGGGCTAGCAGACTATGTTGAAGGACAATCATCTGATTTTGGAACTGTTGGTGTTAAGGCGGTGGATGATTACACGCTACAATACACTCTCAACCAGCCTGAGACTTATTGGAACTCTAAAACAACAGCAAGTATTCTTAGTCCGGTAAACGAAGCTTTCTTGAAGTCTAAGGGAGATGACTTTGGAAGTGTGACACCATCTAGTATCTTGTCAAATGGTCCTTACTTATTTAAATCATTCACATCAAAATCTTTGATTGAACTTGATAAAAACCCTAATTACTGGGATAAGGACAATGTTAAAATCGAGAAAGTGAAACTTTCTTTCTTTGACGGTTCTGACCAAGACAGCATTGCAAGAGGTTTCTTGGATGGTAACTATACTGATGGCCGTATCTTCCCAACAAGTTCAGTCTTTTCTGAGCTTAAGAAGGGAAATGAGGACAAGATTACCTATACACCGCAAAATTCAGTTACTTTCTATTATCTTTTCAATGTGAATCGTCAAAGCTACAAGCAGACTATGAAACAGTCTGATAAGGAAAAGACAGATTCACGCGTAGCTATGCAGAATAAAGATTTCCGTCAAGCTATCAACTTTGCCTTTGACCGTCATGCCTATGCAGCGCAGACAAATGGTGAAGATGGAGCAGACCGTATCTTGCGTAACACGATTACACCAAGTAACTTTGTCCAAGTTGGCGATAAGAACTTCGGTGATATTGTCAATGAAAAAATTGTTAACTACGGTAAAGATTGGGCAAATATCAACCTAAACGATGGTAAGCAAGCCTTCTTGAACCCTGACAAGGCTAAGGAGAAGTTTGCTAAGGCTAAAGAAAGTCTGCAAGCTCAGGGAGTAACCTTCCCAATTCATTTGGATATGCCAGTTGACCAGACCGCTAAGCTAGATGTGCAACAGGCTGGTTCTCTCAAGCAAACAGTAGAAGCCACTCTTGGTAAGGATAATGTTGTCATCGATGTTATCCAACTTTCTCCAGATGAAAAAGATCAGGCAACCTACTTTGCAGATACAGCAGAACAAAAAGACTACGATATTGACGTCTCAGGATGGGGTGGAGACTACTCGGATCCGAAGACTTACCTAGCGATTCTAGATCCAGAGACTGGTTCTCAGTTGAAAAACATGGGCTTGTCTGAAGGAAAAGACAAGGAAGTTAAGGATAAGATTGGTCTTGCTGACTACAAGAAACTCTTGGATCAGGCAGATGCTGAAATCACAGATACTCAAGCTCGTTATGAAAAATACGCTGAAGCCCAGGCTTGGTTGACAGATAGCGCCCTCTTCCTACCAGTTCAAAGTGGCGGAGCCAACCCAATCTTCCGTAAGACTGTACCGTTTACAGGTCCATTCTCATTTGTTGGTCATAAGGGAAATGCGGACAACTACAAATATGTTGAATTGCAAAAAGAGCCAGTAACTGCTAAACAGTACCAAGAACTCTATGAAAAATGGCTAAAAGAAAAAGCTGAGTCAAATAAAAAAGCTCAGGAAGATTTAGCTAACCATATTCAATAATATTCCTAGTCATGCTTTTCAGTTAATACTCCTCGAAAATCTCTTCAAACCACGTCAGCGTTGCCTTACCGTATATATGGTTACTGACTTCGTCAGTTTCATCTACAACCTCAAAGCAGTGCTTTGAGCAGCCTGTGGCTAGCTTCTAGTTTGCTCTTTGATTTTCATTGAGTATAAGCATAGTGGCGGAATTCAGAAAAAGGCCTTACCAGACGCTTATTGGTTCTGGTAGGGCCTTTTCTTTATTCTTTTAAGTGATAGGAGTAGCTAGCGACAACGACGTCTTGGTGCCAACGACGGGCGTATTTGAGCTGGAGCCTCATCTGTTTGTGCAGATATTTTGCCAAGGTTTATTAGGGATAAACTGGGATACTAGGACTACTTGCTAAGGCCCATAGGCGATGGTGGACAGAGCGTCGCTTGACAAGATGTCCAGTATCGGAGTTTTTCCACCAGTCTCCCCTCGCCTTCGGTCGAGGACTTAAGAGGACGACCGATGAAGGTCTGTTTTAATTTTGTAAACATGGTCATTTCCTTTGTTGAAAAATTCAATAAGTGTTATTATACTGCTTTGAAAAAAGAGCATCAAGAGATGATGGGTTCTAGAATATTTTTTACAGATGAGGAGACAGGTCAGTTTTTTTGCTATAATAGAAGATAGAAAACGAGGTTAGAAGAGATGATTTTTGATACACATACACACTTGAATGTAGAAGAATTTGCAGGTCGTGAGGCAGAAGAAATTACCTTGGCTGCTGAGATGGGTGTGACACAGATGAATATTGTTGGTTTTGATCAACCAACGATTGAGCGTGCCTTGGAGTTGGTAGATGAGTATGACCAGCTCTATGCTACAATCGGTTGGCATCCGACAGAAGCAGGGACTTATACGGAGGAAGTCGAGGCTTACTTGTTGGATAAGTTAAAACACCCCAAGGTTGTGGCTTTAGGTGAGATTGGTTTAGACTACCATTGGATGACAGCTCCAAAAGAAGTGCAGGAGCAGGTTTTTCGCCGTCAGATCCAGCTATCTAAGGACTTGAATTTACCTTTTGTTGTCCATACCCGTGATGCGCTGGAAGACACCTATGAGATTATTAAGAGCGAGGGCGTTGGTCCTAGAGGTGGGATCATGCATTCTTTCTCAGGAACTCTTGAATGGGCAGAGAAGTTTGTCGAGCTTGGTATGACCATTTCCTTCTCAGGAGTGGTGACTTTCAAGAAGGCAACTGATATCCAAGAAGTAGCTAAAGAGTTACCTTTGGACAAGATTTTGGTGGAGACGGATGCGCCTTACTTAGCACCTGTACCCAAGCGTGGTCGCGAAAACAAAACGGCCTATACTCGCTATGTAGTGGACTTTATCGCTGACTTGCGTGGGATGACGGCAGAAGAGCTAGCAGTGGCAACGACTGCAAATGCAGAGCGCATTTTTGGATTGGACAGCAAGTAATGAAAGAAAAAATTTCTCAAGTTATCGTGGTCGAAGGGCGCGATGATACGGCCAATCTCAAACGTTATTTCGATGTAGAAACCTATGAGACACGAGGTTCTGCCATCAATGAACGTGATATAGAGCGGATTCAGCGCCTGCACCAACGCCATGGAGTCATTGTCTTTACAGACCCAGATTTTAATGGGGAGCGGATTCGTCGCATGATTATGACGGCTATTCCAACAGTTCAGCATGCCTTCCTCAAGCGAGATGAAGCTGTTCCTAAGTCCAAAACCAAGGGGCGTTCTCTGGGAATTGAGCATGCCAGTTATGAAGATTTGAAAACGGCTCTAGCTCAGGTGACAGAACAATCTGAACATGAGAGTCAGTTTGACATCAGTCGTAGCGACCTGATTCGCCTTGGTTTTCTAGCAGGGGCAGATAGCCGTAAGCGCAGAGAATATCTGGGAGAGGCTCTCCGAATCGGCTATTCTAACGGCAAGCAACTCCTCAAGCGCTTAGAGTTGTTTGGGGTTACCTTGGCAGAAGTGGAAGAAGCTATGAAATCTTATGAGAATAGCTAAGCAGACCCTAAATGTAAGGGGAATGTGTTACAATAGTAGTAACAGATAATAGAAAAGAGAATAGATGAGAATTGCAGATTATAGCGTGACCAAGGCAGTGCTGGAGCGTCACGGTTTTACCTTTAAAAAGTCCTTTGGGCAGAATTTCCTGACAGATACTAATATCCTTCAAAAGATTGTGGATACGGCTGAGATTGATGACCAGGTCAATGTCATTGAAATCGGACCAGGGATTGGTGCCTTGACGGAATTTTTGGCTGAGCGTGCAGCAGAAGTTATGGCTTTTGAGATTGACCACCGTTTGGTACCGATTTTGGCAGATACCCTGCGTGATTTTGATAATGTGACCGTGATCAACGAGGATATTCTTAAGGTTGATTTGGCGCAACATATCCAGAATTTCAAAAATCCTGACCTGCCCATCAAGGTAGTGGCTAATTTGCCTTATTACATCACAACGCCTATTCTCATGCACTTGATTGAGAGTGGCATTCCTTTTAGTGAGTTTGTGGTCATGATGCAAAAAGAAGTGGCGGATCGTATTTCAGCTCAACCTAACACTAAGGCTTACGGTAGCTTGTCAATTGCTGTTCAGTATTACATGACAGCCAAGGTTGCCTTTATCGTGCCACGTACAGTCTTTGTGCCAGCGCCAAATGTAGACTCAGCCATTTTAAAAATGGTGCGTCGTCCAGAACCAGCCGTAGTAGTGGAAGACGGGAACTTCTTCTTTAAGGTTTCCAAGGCTAGTTTTACCCATCGCCGCAAGACCTTGTGGAATAACTTGACAGGCTACTTTGGCAAGACTGAAGAAATTAAGGATAAATTGACTAAAGCTCTAGACCAGGCAGGATTGTCACCAAGTGTACGTGGGGAAGCTCTCAGCTTGGCAGAATTTGCCAGCCTAGCAGATGCACTTAAAGGGCAAGGACTCTAAGATGCAGGGACAAATCATTAAAGCCTTGGCTGGGTTCTATTATGTAGAGAGTGAGGGCCAGGTCTATCAAACACGCGCGCGTGGAAATTTCCGTAAAAAAGGTCATACACCCTATGTTGGGGACTGGGTCGATTTTTCTGCCGAGGAAAATTCAGAAGGCTATATTCTCAAGATTCACGAACGCAAAAACAGTCTGGTCCGTCCGCCCATTGTCAATATTGACCAAGCTGTAGTAATCATGTCTGTCAAGGAACCTGATTTTAACAGCAATTTGTTGGATCGTTTTTTGATTCTTTTGGAGCATAAGGGCATCCATCCTATCATTTATATTTCTAAAATGGACCTACTGGAAAATAGAGGAGAACTGGATTTTTATCAACAGACCTATGGTGATATCGGCTATGACTTTGTGACCAGTAAAGAAGAACTTTTGCCCTTGTTAACAGGCAAGGTTACAGTCTTTATGGGGCAGACGGGTGTTGGGAAATCAACTCTTCTCAATAAAATCGCACCAGCCCTCAATCTTGAAACAGGAGAAATTTCAGACAGTCTGGGTCGTGGGCGCCATACCACTCGAGCTGTTAGTTTTTACAACCTCAATGGGGGTAAAATCGCAGACACACCAGGCTTTTCATCACTGGATTATGAAGTATCAACGGCTGAAGACCTCAATCAGGCCTTCCCAGAGATTGCTAGTGTTAGCCGAGATTGTAAGTTCCGTACTTGTACCCATACCCATGAGCCGTCCTGTGCAGTGAAGCCAGCAGTGGAAGAAGGGACCATTGCGTCCTTCCGTTTTGACAACTACCTGCAATTCCTCAGTGAAATTGAAAATCGTAGAGAAACCTATAAAAAAGTCAGCAAAAAAATTCCAAAATAAGGAGAAACCTATGTCTCAATATAAGATTGCTCCGTCAATTCTGGCAGCAGATTATGCCAACTTTGAACGTGAAATCAAACGTCTAGAAGCAACTGGTGCAGAATATGCCCATATCGATATCATGGATGGTCATTTTGTGCCACAAATCAGTTTTGGTGCAGATGTTGTTGAAGCTCTTCGTCCTCATAGCAAGATGGTCTTTGACTGCCACTTGATGGTAGCTAATCCAGAGCATCATTTAGAAGACTTTGCGCGTGCAGGTGCGGATATCATCAGCATCCATGTGGAAGCAACGTCTCATATCCATGGTGCCCTTCAAAAAATTCGTTCACTCGGTGTCAAGCCATCTGTTGTTATCAATCCTGGTACGCCTGTTGAGGCGATTAAGCACGTGCTTCACCTAGTTGACCAAGTCTTAGTCATGACAGTGAACCCTGGCTTCGGTGGGCAAACTTTTCTACCTGAAACCATGGATAAGGTACGTGAGTTGGTTGCCCTTCGTGATGAAAAAGGTTTGAACTTTGAAATCGAAGTGGATGGCGGGATTGATGATCAAACTATTGCCCAAGCCAAAGAAGCTGGTGCGACCGTTTTTGTAGCGGGTTCCTATGTCTTTAAGGGAGAAGTCAATGAGCGAGTACAAACTCTCAGAAAACAACTGGACTAGAGTTGCCGTTTTTGCAGGCGGAGACCGCGGTCATTATCGGACGGACTTTGATGCTTTTGTTGGTGTGGATCGAGGCTCGCTCTGGGTCTTGGAAGAAGACTTGCCTCTTGCTCTAGCAGTTGGAGATTTTGATTCTGTGACGGAAGAAGAGCGACAGGTGATTCAAAAACGTGCCCAGCATTTTGTTCAAGCCCGACCAGAAAAGGATGATACAGATCTGGAATTGGCTTTCTTAACCATCTTTGAGCAAAATCCTCAGGCTCAGGTCACTATTTTCGGTGCTTTGGGTGGCCGTATTGACCATATGTTGGCCAATGTCTTTCTGCCTAGCAATCCCAAGTTGGCACCATATATGCGTCAAATAGAAATTGAGGATGCGCAAAATTTGATTGCCTATTGTCCAGAAGGGACCAGTCAGCTAGAACCCCGCTCGGACTATGACTATCTAGCCTTTATGCCGGTTCGGGATAGCCAGCTGACTATTCTCGGAGCTAAGTATGAGTTGACAGAGGAGAATTTTTTCTTTAAAAAAGTGTACGCTTCTAACGAATATATAGATAGGGAAGTTTCGGTGACTTGCCCAGATGGCTATGTGGTCGTGCTGCATAGCAAGGACAGGAGGTAGGATGGAAAGTTTACTTGTTCTATTATTGCTTGCCAACCTAGCTGGACTCTTTCTGATTTGGCAAAGGCAGGATAAGCAGGAAAAACATCTAAGTAAGAGTTTGGAGGATCAGGCAGATCACTTGTCAGACCAGTTGGATTATCGCTTTGAACAAGCCAGACAAGCCAGTCAGTTAGATCAAAAAGACTTGGAAGTAGCTGTCAGCGACCGTTTGCAAGAAGTTCGAATGGAATTGCACCAAGGTCTGACTCAAGTCCGTCAAGAAATGACAGATAATCTCTTGCAAACCAGAGACAAGACCGACCAACGTCTCCAAGCCCTGCAGGAATCAAATGAGCAACGTTTGGAACAAATGCGCCAGACGGTCGAGGAAAAACTGGAGAAGACCTTACAGACACGCTTGCAAGCTTCCTTTGAGACGGTTTCTAAACAACTAGAGTCTGTCAATCGTGGCCTTGGAGAAATGCAGACAGTTGCCCGTGATGTTGGAGCTCTCAACAAGGTTCTCTCTGGAACCAAGACACGAGGGATTCTGGGAGAATTGCAACTGGGGCAAATCATCGAAGATATTATGACACCTGCCCAGTATGAACGAGAATACGCAACGGTTGAAAACTCCAGTGAACGAGTGGAGTATGCCATTAAGTTGCCTGGACAGGGAGACCAGGAATACGTCTACTTACCAATTGACTCTAAGTTTCCACTGGCAGATTATTACCGTCTAGAAGAAGCCTATGAAGCAGGTGACAAGGACGAAATTGAACGCTGTCGCAAGTCACTCTTAGCAAGCGTCAAGCGCTTTGCCAAGGATATCAAGAGCAAGTACATAGCACCGCCTCGGACGACCAATTTTGGAGTTTTATTTGTCCCTACCGAAGGTCTCTACTCAGAAATCGTTCGCAATCCGGTCTTCTTTGATGATTTGAGACGGGAAGAGCAGATTATTGTTGCAGGTCCAAGTACCCTATCAGCCCTCCTCAATTCCCTATCGGTTGGCTTCAAGACTCTCAATATCCAAAAGAGTGCCGACCATATCAGCAAGACTCTTGCTAGCGTCAAGACCGAGTTTGGCAAGTTTGGTGGGATTTTGGTTAAGGCACAAAAACACCTCCAACATGCCTCTGGCAATATTGAGGAATTATTAAACCGTCGCACTACAGCTATCGAGCGAACGCTCCGTCACATTGAGTTATCAGAAGGTGAGCCTGCGCTTGATCTACTCCATTTCCAAGAAGATGAGGAAGAATATGAAGATTAGTCACATGAAAAAAGATGAGCTGTTTGAAGGCTTTTACCTAATCAAATCAGCTGACCTGAGACAAACTCGCGCTGGGAAAAATTATCTAGCCTTTACCTTCCAAGATGATAGTGGCGAGATTGAAGGGAAACTATGGGATGCCCAACCTCATAACGTTGAGGCCTTTACTGCAGGTAAGGTTGTCCACATGAAAGGACGCCGAGAAGTTTATAACAACACTCCTCAGGTTAACCAAATTACTCTCCGCCTGCCTCAACCTGGTGAACCCAATAACCCAGCTGATTTCAAGGTCAAGTCACCAGTTGATGTCAAGGAAATCCGTGACTACATGTCGCAAATGATTTTCAAAATTGAAAATCCTGTCTGGCAACGAATTGTCCGAAAACTTTACACCAAGTATGATAAGGAATTCTATTCTTATCCAGCAGCTAAGACCAACCACCATGCCTTTGAAACGGGCTTGGCCTATCATACGGCGACCATGGTGCGCTTGGCCGATGCCATTAGCGAGATTTATCCTCAACTTAATAAGAGCCTGCTCTATGCGGGGATTATGTTGCATGACTTGGCTAAAGTTATCGAGTTGACGGGACCAGATCAGACCGAGTACACGGTCAGAGGCAATCTTCTTGGGCATATTGCTCTCATTGATAGCGAAATTACTAAGACCGTTATGGAACTTGGCATTGATGATACTAAAGAAGAAGTCGTTCTGCTTCGCCACGTCATCCTTAGTCACCACGGCTTGCTTGAGTATGGAAGTCCAGTCCGTCCACGCATTATGGAGGCAGAGATTATCCATATGATTGACAATCTGGATGCTAGCATGATGATGATGTCAACGGCTCTGGCCTTGGTGGATAAAGGAGAGATGACCAATAAAGTCTTCGCTATGGACAATCGTTCCTTCTATAAACCAGATTTAGATTAATAATTTAAGAAAAATGAGCATTTTTTAGGATAAGAATGTTCGTTTTTTTATGTGAATATGGTATAATAGATAAAATATCAAAATTAAATGAAGTGGGAAATAGAAATGAAATTAAGAAGAAGTGATCGGATGGTTGTCATTTCCAACTATTTGATTAATAATCCTTATAAACTAACTAGTCTCAATACTTTTGCTGAAAAGTATGAATCTGCTAAATCATCCATCTCAGAAGATATCGTGATTATCAAACGCGCCTTTGAGGAAATCGAAATCGGTCACATCCAGACTGTGACTGGGGCTGGCGGAGGTGTCATCTTTACACCATCAATCTCAAACCATGATGCTAAGGAAATGGTTGAAGACTTGCGTGCCAAGTTGTCAGAAAGCGATCGTATCTTGCCAGGCGGTTATATCTACCTGTCTGATTTGCTTAGCACACCAGCTATCTTGAAAAATATTGGTCGCATTATTGCCAAGAGCTTTATGGACCAAAAAATTGATGCGGTTATGACAGTAGCGACTAAGGGTGTTCCACTTGCAAATGCAGTTGCCAATGTCCTCAATGTTCCCTTTGTTATTGTGCGCCGTGACCTGAAAATTACCGAAGGTTCAACTGTCAGCGTCAACTATGTATCAGGTTCAAGTGGTGACCGCATTGAGAAAATGTTCCTTTCAAAACGTAGTCTCAAGGCAGGTAGCCGTGTCTTGATTGTGGATGACTTCTTGAAAGGTGGCGGAACTGTCAATGGGATGATCAGCCTCTTGCGTGAGTTTGATTCAGAATTGGCAGGTGTCGCAGTCTTTGCGGACAATGCCCAAGAAGAACGTGAAAAGCAATTTGACTACAAGTCACTTTTGAAGGTAACCAATATTGATGTCAAGAATCAAGCCATTGATGTTGAGGTTGGTAATATCTTTGACGAAGATAAATAAGAGATAGAATTAAAGGTTGGAACGATTGTCCCAGCCTTTCTTTGCAAATAGAATAGAAGGAAACTTATGAAAACACCATTTATTAATAAAGAAGACTTAGAAGCGATTGTTGCCGAGTTCCCTACTCCCTTTCACTTGTATGATGAGAAGGGAATTCGTGAAAAGGCAAGAGCCGTCAACCAAGTCTTTTCGTGGAACAAGGGCTTTAAGGAATATTTTGCAGTTAAGGCTACTCCAACACCAGCTATTTTAAAAATTCTCCAAGAGGAAGGTTGCGGTGTGGACTGCTCTAGTTATGTGGAGCTTTTGATGAGCCATAAACTGGATTTCCCTGGTTCTGAGATTATGTTCTCTTCTAATAATACGCCAGACAAGGAATACGCCTATGCATGTGAATTGGGTGCGACCATTAACTTGGATGCCTTTGAAGATATTGAACATCTAGATCGTGCAGCAGGTATTCCAGAAATCATCTCATGTCGTTATAATCCTGGAGGCGTTTTTGAGCTGGGGACAGACATAATGGACAATCCTGGAGAAGCCAAGTTTGGCATGACCAAGGACCAGCTCTTTGAAGCCTTTGCCATCTTGAAGGAAAAAGGAGCTAAGACTTTTGGGATTCACTCCTTCCTAGCGTCCAATACCGTGACCCATCTCTATTATCCAGAGTTGGCTCGTCAGCTTTTTGAATTGGCTGTTGAAATCAAGGAAAAGTTGGGTATTTCGCTAGACTTTATCAATCTTTCTGGCGGCATTGGTGTCAATTATCGTCCAGACCAGGAGCCAAATGATATCGCCTTGATTGGTGAGGGAGTTCGTAAGGTGTATGAAGAGGTCCTTACGCCAGCAGATCTTGGTGAGGTCAAGATTTTTACCGAATTGGGTCGCTTTATGCTAGCCCCTCACGGTGCTTTGGTTACAAGAGTGACTCATAAGAAGGAAACTTACCGTACCTATCTCGGTGTGGATGCATCAGCAGTCAACCTCATGCGTCCAGCTATGTACGGAGCTTACCACCATATTACTAACGTGACCCATCCAGATGGACCAGCTGAAGTGGTAGATGTGGTTGGTTCACTCTGTGAAAACAATGATAAATTTGCAGTGAATCGCGAACTTCCTCATACAGAAATCGGTGATTTGCTGGTAATTCATGACACAGGTGCCCACGGATTTTCAATGGGCTATCAGTACAATGCCAAACTTCGTTCTGCGGAAATTCTCTATACCGAAGAAGGTAAAGCCCGTCAAATCCGCCGTGCAGAGCGCCCTGAGGACTACTTTGCAACCTTGTATGGCTTTGATTTTGAAGAATAAAATGATAAGTAATTGAAAATGAAATTGAAAAACAGATTGCTTTCTAAAAAATAGGCAAAAATCTTGTTTTTCCTTCAAGTCGTGATATAATAAAACTATAAAACGTTTTCAAGGAAGGTAACGATATGTCTGAAGAAACAATTGATTATGGACAAGTGACAGGAATGGTGCATTCGACAGAAAGCTTTGGTTCGGTAGATGGACCTGGTATTCGCTTTATTGTCTTTTTGCAGGGCTGTCACATGCGTTGCCAGTATTGCCACAACCCGGATACTTGGGCTATGGAGTCCAATAAGTCACGTGAACGGACGGTAGATGATGTCTTGACAGAGGCTTTGCGCTACCGCGGTTTCTGGGGAAATAAGGGTGGGATTACAGTCAGTGGAGGAGAAGCCCTCTTGCAGATTGATTTCCTGATTGCCCTCTTCACCAAGGCTAAGGAACAAGGAATCCACTGTACCTTGGACACCTGTGCCCTTCCTTTCCGTAATAAACCACGTTACCTTGAAAAGTTTGACAAACTCATGGCTGTCACTGACTTGGTTCTCTTGGATATCAAGGAAATCAACGAAGAACAGCACAAAATTGTCACTAGCCAAACCAATAAAAATATCTTGGCTTGTGCCCAGTATCTATCAGATATTGGAAAACCTGTCTGGATTCGCCACGTGCTAGTTCCAGGATTGACAGATAGAGACGATGACCTGATTGAACTTGGTAAGTTCGTAAAGACTCTCAAAAATGTGGATAAGTTTGAAATTCTACCTTATCACACCATGGGAGAATTCAAGTGGCGTGAATTGGGAATCCCTTATTCGCTCGAAGGGGTTAAACCCCCAACAGCAGACCGCGTCAAGAACGCTAAAAAACTCATGGATACCGAAAGTTATCAAGATTATATGAAACGTGTACATGGATAAAAAAGAAGCCTGATGGAAACATCGGGCTTTTGATACTCAATGAAAATCAAAGAGAAAACTAGGAAGCTAGCAGCAGGCTGCTCAAAACATGGTTTTGAGGTTGTGGATAGAACTGACGAAGTCAGTAACATATATACGGCAAGGCGAAGCTGACGTGGTTTGAAGAGATTTTCGAAGAGTATGACTTGCAAAAAAGACTTAGCAAACTAGCTAAGCCTTTTTCTTCTTATCTCGAACGTTGTTTTCCAGCGTTGCGATTTTTGTGTTTTTTCTTGCTTGTGATAGCAGTTGGTTGTTCAGGGGTAACGTCTTTTCGTCCACTTGGTGTAGAGAAAGTACGTGCTTTTGGTGGGTTCTTGGCTAGTTCTTCACGGACTTTTTTGCGAAGTTTTGGACGAACGATATAGTTGACGATAAACTGTTGGAGGATCATCATGAAACCACCGACAACCCAGTAAAGTGTGACACTAGCTGGTGAGAAGAGGGAGAAGACGACGATCATGAGTGGGCTCATGTAAATCATTTTCTTGATTTGTTCTCTTTGCATTTCATCTTCTACTCCATGAAGTGAAAGGAGCGATTGAAGATAGTAAAGGATACCAGCGCAGGCAACCAAAATCATACTTGGAGAACCTAGAGGAATGCCTAGGTAGCTTGCTTGAGCAACCCCTTCAGTATGTTGGGCGGCAAAGTAGATAGCTGAGAAGAATGGCATTTGAAGGAGGATAGGGAAACATCCTACACCACCAAACATGCTGATGCCGTGCTCTTTTTGAGCGGCAAAGAGAGCTTGTTGAGCTTCGAGTTTTTCTTCTTGAGTCGTTGCTTCTTTGAGACGCGTTTGATGTGGCTCAAGGACGTGCTTGAGAGCGTTCATCTTTTCAGAGTGAAGCGTTGCCTTCCATGATTGGTAGATACCAAGTGGCAAGATAATCAAGCGAACGATAATGGTTACGATGATGATAGCGACACCGAAGCCTAGACCTTTATCAGTAGCGAAATACTTGATAGCTTCAGCCATAGGAGCTCCGATAGTATTCCAAATAAATCCTGTTGGCTGGCCTGTGGCTTTATCAACATTGACACAGCCAGTTAAGACAAGCAACATAGCCACTCCCATAGCTGAGAGTGCAAAACGTTTAATAGATTTCACTGTTTTTATTCCTTCTTTAAAAATTATACCTTTCTATTCTACTGTTTTTTTACAAAATATACAATAGTTCTAGAGACCTAATTTGCGATTTTAAAGTCAGGGTAGGGAGGAAAGTTGCTCAGTTTGACATCTAAGTAGCTGACTTTTGAAAAAGGTGTGGGTCCTTTGCGGATTTCTTGAATAAATTTTGCCATGATAGCAGATGAGTCTGCTTGGGCTAAGATTTCGACTGTGCCATCGTCGTTATTCCATACCCGACCTGTGATGCCACCAATTTCAAGTGCCAGGCTATAAACACCCCAACGAAAGCCGACTCCCTGCACCCTACCTTGGGCAATCATTCTAATCTTTTGCATACCAAACCCCTTTGATTGTGTTATAATATTTCTATGACTATTATAACCTCAAAAGCCAATTCTGTGGTAAAAAATGCCAAGAAATTACACCAAAAAAAATACCGCAAGTCTGCTTATTTGATTGAAGGCTGGCACTTGTTTGAAGAAGCTGTTCAAGCTGGAGTAACGATAGAGAAAATCTTTGCCCTAGAAAATTATCGAGAACAGTTAGCCTTATTTCCGCAAACTGTCTGGGTTTCAGAGGATATTTTGCTAGATTTGGCGGATTCTCAGACTCCACAGGGAATTGTTGCGGTGGTTCAAAAAGAAGAAGTAGGGCAAGCTGACTTTAGTCAGGGCAAGTTCTTATTTTTGGAAGATGTGCAAGATCCTGGTAATGTGGGAACCATCATTCGGACTGCGGATGCAGCAGGTTTTACTGGAGTAATTGTTTCAGATAAATCGGCAGATATCTACAGTCTCAAGACCCTACGTTCCATGCAAGGCAGTCATTTTCATCTGCCTATTTACCGGATGTCGAGCCAAGCGCTTCTTAAGGAAACCAAAGAGGCAGCTGTCCCAGTGCTGGCAACAACCCTATCTAAAGATTCTGTTGATTACAGAGAACTGCCTCCTATAGAAAATTTTGTACTAGTCATGGGAAATGAGGGTCAAGGAATTAGTCCCCTCATGGCTGAAAGTGCAGATCAATTGGTCCATATTAGCATGAAGGGGCAGGCGGAGAGTTTGAATGTTGCCGTTGCAGCCGGTATTTTAATTTTCCATTTAAGCTAATTTTAACTTTCTTTGTTATAATCAAGGAAAGCCATTCATAGAAAAGGAGAAAAGATGAATCACACTATTATTCACGACCGCGCAGGTCTCAATCAATTTTACGCTAAGGTTTATGCCTTTGTTGGTCTGGGAATCGGACTATCCGCTTTGGTATCAGGCCTTATGTTGACGGTCTTTCAGTCTCAGTTGGTTTACTTTTTGATGCAGGGGCGTCTCTGGTTGACCATTGCTACTTTTGCAGAGCTAGCCCTAGTCTTTGTTGCCAGTAGTATGGCTTCAAAGAATAGCCCAGCGGCTCTTCCAGTATTTTTACTTTACTCAGTATTAAACGGCTTTACCCTCAGTTTTGTGGTGGCTTTCTATACTCCAGGTACAGTTTTATCTGCCTTTGTATCAAGCGCCCTGCTCTTCTTTGTCATGGCAGCAGTTGGTATGTTCACCAAGAAAGACTTGAGTGGGATTGGTCGAGCGATGATGGCAGCCCTCATCGGTTTGATTATTGCTATGATAGTCAATATTTTCTTGGCTAGTGGTTTCTTTGATTATATGATTAGCGTAGCCATGGTCTTGGTCTTCTCTGGGCTGATTGCTTCAGATAACCAAAAAATTCGCCGTGCCTATGAACAATCACAAGGTCGTGTAGCGACAGGTTGGGTTGTGTCAATGGCTCTCAGTATCTATCTTGATTTTATCAATCTCTTCCTAAGTATTCTACGTATCTTCGGTCGCAATGACTAGAAGGTCCAAGACATCAGTGTTCGAAGGAGCACTGATTTTTTTCGTATTTGCTCTTTCCTTTTCTTGAAAATAGGTGTATAATGCTTTTAATTAATTTTTTGAGGAGTAGTTTATGAAGAAAAGTTTTATCCATCAACAAGAAGAGATTTCCTTTGTCAAAAACACTTTTACCCAGTATTTGAAAGATAAGTTAGAAGTTGTCGAAGTTCAAGGTCCTATCTTGAGTAGGGTCGGTGACGGGATGCAGGACAACTTATCAGGTGTGGAGAATGCGGTATCAGTCAAGGTTCTCCAAATCTCTGATGCTACTTATGAAGTGGTGCACTCACTTGCTAAATGGAAACGCCATACCTTGGCTCGTTTTGGTTTCGGTGAAGGTGAAGGTCTTTTCGTCCACATGAAGGCTCTTCGTCCAGACGAAGACTCGTTGGATGCGACCCACTCTGTTTATGTTGACCAGTGGGATTGGGAGAAGGTTATTCCAAATGGTAAACGCAACATCGCTTACCTAAAAGAAACAGTTGAGAAGATTTACAAGGCCATTCGCCTTACTGAGCTAGCTGTTGAAGCCCGCTATGATATCGAGTCCATCTTGCCAAAACAAATCACTTTCATCCATACAGAAGAGTTGGTAGAACGCTACCCAGACTTGACACCGAAAGAACGTGAAAATGCTATCTGTAAAGAATTTGGAGCAGTCTTCTTGATTGGTATCGGTGGGGAATTGTCAGACGGTAAACCGCACGATGGACGTGCACCAGACTACGATGACTGGACAAGTGAGTCTGAAAATGGCTACAAGGGTCTAAATGGTGATATTCTTGTCTGGAATGAATCTCTAGGTGGAGCCTTTGAGTTGTCTTCTATGGGGATTCGTGTAGATGAAGAAACGCTTCGCCGTCAGGTTGCTATTACAGGTGATGAAGACCGCTTAGAATTGGAATGGCACAAGGCTTTGTTGAATGGCCTATTCCCATTGACAATCGGTGGAGGAATTGGACAATCTCGTATGGCCATGTTCCTACTTCGCAAGAAACACATCGGAGAAGTGCAAACAAGTGTTTGGCCTCAAGAAGTCCGCGATACTTACGAAAATATTTTGTAGAGAATCGAACCGCAAGGTTCGGTTTTCTTTCTCTTTTCGCCCATAATTTGGTATAATAAACGGTATGAAAATCGTATCAGGAATCTATGGGGGACGTCCCCTCAAGACACTAGAAGGCAAGACGACAAGACCAACTTCGGATAAGGTTAGGGGAGCCATTTTTAACATGATTGGTCCCTACTTTGAAGGGGGACGAGTCTTGGACCTTTATGCAGGTAGTGGTGGTTTATCTATCGAGGCAGTCTCACGTGGCATGTCCAGTGCTGTTTTGGTGGAGCGAGACCGTAAGGCTCAGACCATCGTGGCTGAAAATATCCAGATGACCAAGGAAGTTGGAAAATTTCAACTCCTCAAGATGGATGCAGAAAGGGCCTTGGAACAGCTATCTGGGGAATTTGACCTCATTTTCTTAGATCCTCCCTATGCCAAGGAACAAATCGTATCAGATATTGAAAAAATGGCTGAGAGAGAGCTTTTTTCTGAAGATGTTATGGTGGTTTGTGAGACAGATAAAATGGTAGAACTTCCAGAAGAAATTGCCTGCCTGGGCATCTGGAAGGAAAAGATTTATGGAATTAGTAAGGTGACAGTCTATGTCAGATAAGATTGGCTTATTCACAGGCTCATTTGATCCGATGACAAATGGGCATCTGGATATCATTGAACGGGCGAGCAGACTCTTTGATAAGCTCTATGTCGGTATTTTTTTTAATCCCCACAAACAAGGATTTCTTCCTATTGAAAATCGTAAACGGGGGTTAGAAAAGGCTGTGAAACATTTGGGAAATGTTAAAGTCGTGTCTTCTCATGATGAATTGGTAGTTGATGTTGCGAAAAGACTGGGGGCTACTTGCCTAGTGCGAGGCTTGAGAAATGCGGCGGATTTGCAATATGAAGCCAGTTTTGATTACTACAACCATCAGCTGTCTCCTGATATAGAGACCATTTATTTACATAGTCGACCTGAACATCTCTATCTCAGTTCATCCGGTGTTAGAGAGCTTTTGAAGTTTGGTCAGGATGTTGCCTGCTATGTTCCTGAGAGTATTTTGGAGGAAATAAGAAATGAAAAAAAAGATTAGATGGCCCTTATATGTCATTGCAGCCTTAATTGTGACTTTCTTGGCATTTGTAGTGCCCTTGCCCTACTATATAGAGGTTCCAGGTGGTTCGGAAGATATTCGCCAAGTCCTTAAAGTAAATGACACAGAAGATAAGGAAGCTGGTGCCTATCAATTCGTTACGGTTGGTGTCCAGCACGCTACTTTAGCCCATATGATTTATGCGTGGTTGACGCCTTTTACAGATATTCGTAGTGCCCAAGAGACTACAGGTGGCTCTTCCGATGTTGAATTTATGCGGATTAATCAATTCTACATGCAGACATCGCAAAATATGGCCAAATATCAAGGGCTAAAAACAGCTGGTAAAGATATCGAACTAAAATATCTTGGGGTTTATGTTTTGACTGTGACAGATAATTCGACCTTTAAAGGGATTCTCAACATCTCT
The DNA here is from genome assembly GCA_905221085.1 of bacterium. GTDB lineage: Bacteria > Bacillota > Bacilli > Lactobacillales > Streptococcaceae > Streptococcus. The sequence continues at coordinate 103,294 of CAJNBT010000003.1, read as the reverse complement.
GATACGGTCACAGCAGTCAATGATCAGACCTTTGATAGTTCTAAAGACTTGATTGATTATGTCAATTCTCAAAAATTAGGGAACTCCGTCAAGGTTACCTATGAAGAGGATGGGCAAACTAAGTCCGCAGAAGGTAAGATTATCACCTTGGAAAATGGCAAAAATGGGATTGGAATCGGTTTGATTGACCGTACGGAAGTGACCAGTGATGTCCCAATTCGCTTTTCAACAGCTGGTATCGGCGGACCAAGTGCTGGGCTCATGTTTAGTCTGGCTATCTATACTCAAATAGCTGACCCGGGACTTCGTAATGGCCGTATTGTTGCCGGTACCGGAACTATTGACCGTGATGGTAATGTGGGGGATATTGGAGGTATTGATAAAAAAGTTGTAGCTTCAGCTAGAGAAGGTGCTGCGGTTTTCTTTGCACCTGATAATCCTGTTAGCGAAGAAGAACAAAAAGCGCATCCAGATGCGAAAAATAACTATCAAACAGCTTTGGAAGCAGCCAAGACAATTAAGACGGCTATGAAAATAGTGCCAGTTAAAACCCTACAAGATGCAATTGATTACTTGAAAAACAATCCCTAGTTTTTGAGTGAAGTTTCCAAACTAGCGCACAAACAGAGAAGATGGTATAATAGTCAAATGGTTCAATTATTATTCACTCTAAGCAGTCACATGCTATTTATTTATGTGAGTTTTTACCTTTTAAAGGATCTTGTTAGATGGGAAAAGGTTTTAAAAGTGACAGCTGAGAACACAAGAAAAGTCCGTTTATTGATAGCTCTTTTCAGTATCGTAATGGGCTACATCATGAGTTCATTCTTTATCAGCCTGTATCAATTGTGGCAAGAAGTGCTTAGAGGATTATTATAAAATCAAATGTAAAGGAAATCAGTATGGAAAAAATTGTGGTTCAAGGTGGCGATAATCGTCTGGTAGGAAGTGTTACGATCGAAGGAGCAAAGAATGCAGTCTTGCCCTTGTTGGCAGCGACTATTCTAGCAAGTGAAGGAAAGACCGTCTTGCAGAATGTTCCTATCTTGTCAGATGTTTTCACTATGAATCAGGTGGTTCGTGGTTTGAATGCTAAGGTGGATTTTAATGAAGAAGCTCATCTTGTTGAGGTGGACGCAACTGGCGATATCACTGAGGAAGCTCCTTACAAGTATGTCAGCAAGATGCGTGCATCTATCGTTGTCTTGGGACCAATTCTTGCCCGTGTAGGTCATGCTAAGGTATCCATGCCAGGTGGTTGTACGATTGGTAGCCGTCCTATTGATCTTCATTTGAAAGGTCTAGAAGCTATGGGGGCTAAGATTAGTCAGACAGCTGGTTATATCGAAGCCAAGGCTGATCGCTTACATGGGGCTCATATCTACATGGACTTCCCAAGTGTTGGCGCTACGCAGAACTTGATGATGGCAGCGACTCTGGCTGATGGTGTGACAGTGATTGAAAATGCTGCGCGTGAGCCTGAGATTGTTGACTTAGCCATTCTCCTTAATGAAATGGGAGCCAAGGTTAAGGGTGCTGGTACAGAGACTATTACCATTACTGGTGTTGAGAAACTTCATGGGACGACTCACAATGTAGTCCAAGACCGTATCGAAGCAGGAACCTTTATGGTAGCTGCTGCCATGACTGGTGGTGATGTCTTGATTCGAGACGCTGTCTGGGAGCACAACCGTCCCTTGATTGCCAAGTTGCTTGAAATGGGTGTTGAAGTAATTGAAGAAGACGAAGGAATTCGTGTTCGTTCTCAACTAGAAAATCTAAAAGCTGTCCATGTGAAAACCCTGCCCCACCCAGGATTTCCAACAGATATGCAGGCTCAGTTTACAGCCTTGATGACCGTCGCAAAAGGGGAATCAAGCATGGTGGAGACAGTTTTCGAAAATCGTTTCCAACACTTGGAAGAAATGCGTCGCATGGGCTTGCACTCTGAGATTATCCGTGATACAGCTCGTATTGTTGGTGGTCAACCTTTGCAGGGGGCAGAAGTTCTTTCAACCGACCTTCGTGCCAGTGCTGCTTTGATTTTGACAGGTTTGGTAGCACAAGGAGAAACTGTAGTTGGTAAATTGGTTCACTTGGATAGAGGTTACTACCGTTTCCATGAGAAGTTGACGCAGCTAGGTGCTAAGATTCAGCGGATTGAGGCAAGTGATGAAGATGAATAAGAAATCAAGCTACGTAGTCAAGCGTTTACTTTTAGTCATCATAGTACTGATTTTAGGTGTTTTAGCCCTAGGAATCGGTCTAATGGTCGGCTATGGAATCTTGGGCAAGGGTCAAGATCCATGGGCCATCCTGTCTCCAGCAAAATGGCAGGAATTGATTCATAAATTTACAGGAAATTAGGCTGGGAGACCAGCCTTTTTATAGAGATAGGGAGAAAAATGGATAAAAAAACAAGACAGACACTGATCGGACTGCTAGTGTTATTACTCTTATCTGCGGGAAGCTATTATATCAAGCAGATGCAGTCGACATCTAATAGTCCCAAAACCAAGCTTAGTCAGAAAAAACAAGCCTCTGAAGCTCCTAGTCAAGAATTGGCAGAAAGTGTCTTAACAGATGCAGTCAAAAGCCAAATAAAAGGGAGTCTGGAGTGGAATGGCTCAGGTGCTTTTATCGTCAATGGTAATAAAACAAATCTAGATGCCAAGGTTTCAAGTAAGCCTTATGCTGATAATAAAACAAAGACAGTGGGCAAGGAAACAGTGCCAACCGTAGCAAATGCTCTCTTGTCTAAGGCAACTCGCCAGTACAAGAATCGTGAAGAAACGGGAAATGGTTCAACTTCATGGACTCCTCCAGGATGGCATCAGGTCAAGAATCTAAAGGGGGCTTATACTCATGCCGTCGATAGAGGTCATTTGTTAGGCTATGCCTTAATTGGTGGTTTGGATGGTTTTGATGCCTCAACAAGTAATCCTAAAAATATTGCTGTCCAGACAGCCTGGGCCAATCAGGCACAGGCCGAGGATTCGACTGGTCAAAACTACTATGAAAGCATGGTACGTAAGGCCTTGGACCAAAACAAGCGTGTCCGTTACCGTGTAACCCTTTATTACGCTACAAATGAAGACTTAGTTCCTTCAGCTTCACAGATTGAAGCCAAGTCTTCAGATGGAGAATTGGAATTTAATGTACTAGTTCCCAATGTTCAAAAGGGACTTCAACTGGATTACCGAACTGGAGAAGTAACTGTAACTCAGTAAAAGATAAGATAAACTCCTATGTCACTTGTGGATATAGGAGTTCTTTTTTGGACAATTTAATACTCAATGAAAATCAAAAAGCAAACTAGGAAGCTAGCCGCAGGTTGCTCAAAGCACTGCTTTGAGGTTGCAGATAAAGCTGACGTGGTTTGAAGAGACCTTCGAAGAGTATGAGAAAAAATAATATGTACTGGACTATATTTTGTGATATAATAAAAGATAAGATACTATTTTAGGAGAAGAACTATGGAAGACCCAAGTAGTCAGAATTTGTTGCTACAATTTGTTTTATTGTTTATCTTGACGGTGTTGAATGCCTTTTTCTCAGCCACAGAAATGGCCATGGTGTCACTAAACCGTGCGCGGGTTGAACAAAAGGCAGAAGAAGGAGATAGACGCTATATCCGTCTGCTGAAGGTACTAGAAAATCCTAACCACTTTTTATCAACCATTCAAGTAGGGATTACCCTGATTACGATCTTATCAGGGGCGAGTTTGGCAGAAACTCTGGGACGAGAAATTGCATCTTGGCTTGGAAATGGCGAAACATCTTATGCCGTTGCAAGTTTTCTATCTTTAGCATTTTTGACTTATATTTCCATTGTTTTTGGGGAATTGTACCCTAAGAGAATCGCTCTTAATCTAAAAGATGCCTTGGCGATTCGTACAGCGCCAGTTATTATTGGGCTGGGAAAACTAGTTAATCCCTTTGTTTGGCTCTTGTCTGCGTCTACTAATCTTTTGAGTCGCTTGACTCCTGTGGCCTTTGACGATGCTGATGAAAAAATGACCCGTGATGAAATTGCCTACATGCTGACAAATAGTGAAGAAACACTAGATGCTGACGAAATTGAGATGTTACAGGGGATTTTTTCACTAGATGAACTGATGGCCAGAGAAGTTATGGTTCCTCGAACGGATGCCTTCATGGTTGATATTAAGGATGATAGTCAAATCATTATCCAAAGTATTTTAAAACAAAATTATTCTCGTATCCCTGTCTATGATGGAGACAAGGATAACGTGATTGGGATTATTCATACCAAGAGTCTTCTTAAGGCAGCCTTTGTAGACGGTTTTGACAATATTGTTTGGAAGAAAATTTTACAAGATCCACTCTTTGTTCCTGAAACCATTTTTGTAGATGACTTGCTAAAAGAATTGCGCAATACCCAAAGACAAATGGCAATTCTGCTAGATGAATACGGTGGGATGGCTGGTTTGGTGACCCTTGAAGACCTCTTAGAGGAAATCGTTGGGGAAATCGATGATGAAACGGACAAAGCAGCAATAGATGTTCATCAGATTGGCGATGATACTTATATTGTTCAAGGTACTATGAATCTCAATGATTTTAATAGCTACTTTGATGTTGAGCTGGAAAGTGATGACGTTGATACCATCGCTGGTTATTATTTGACAGGAATTGGGAGTATTCCAACGACTGAGAAACTTAGCTATGAATTGGTCAGCCAAAACAAACAGCTTATCCTAACCAATGATAAGGTGAAAAATGGACGTGTTACCAAGGTAAAAGTCCAGATCACAGAACTTGAAATAGAAGAAGAAACAGAGTAAACTAGAGGCTTTTGTCACCATGTGTGATGAAGCTTTTTTCAGTTGATTTCAAACGAGAATTGTGCCCTCGAAAAGCTCAGCCCCAAAATGTTTGTAAATTATATGTATTTATCAAAAAAAGCCCTTCAAACGGGGCTTTCTGTTCATTTGCAACCTGATAAATCAAGTTATAGAAGGCGGTAGACGGATTTGAACCGACGATCAAGCTTTTGCAGAGCCGTGCCTTACCACTTGGCTATACCGCCTTAACGTTTATTATTATACCTTGAAAATGATTTTCAGTCAATAGCTTTTTCAGATTTTTTGTGATAATAAGCCTAAATATTCTGAAAATTCGTTTACTTTTCTTGAAATATCTTGAAATATATGGTATAATCAATAATAACCTATACTTTATAAGAGGAGTAAATAAATGAAAAAAAGTCAAGTGCTTGCTGTAGCGGGAGCTACCTTATTAGCGTCAGGAGTTCTAGCTGCGTGTTCAAACACTAGTTCAAATAATGCTAAACTAGCAAAAGATTACCAATATGTTTATCAAACAGATCCAGAAACCTTGGATTATATCGTCAGCAATATCGATTCAACATCATTCGTCACAACAAATGCAGTAGATGGTTTGTTGGCTAATGATAAATATGGTAACCTGGTTCCTTCTATTGCTGAATCATGGACAGTTTCAAAAGATGGTTTGACTTATACCTATAAAATCCGTAAGGATGCTAAATGGGTAACTGCAGAGGGAGAAGAGTACGCTCCTGTCACTGCTAAAGACTTCGTTACTGGTTTGAAACACGCCGTAGATGGAAAATCAAAAGGACTTTCAATCGTTAGCTCTTCTATTAAGGGATTAGAAGCCTATATCAAGGGTGAAACAAGCGATTTTTCAACCGTTGGAGTAAAAGCACTTGATGATCAAACACTAGAATATACCTTGAACCAGCCAGAAACTTTCTGGAATGACAAGACCACTAGTGGTGTTTTGATGCCGGTTAATGAAGAATTCTTAACTTCAAAAGGGGAAGGTTTTGGTGCCCCAACAGATGCTAACTCTATTCTTTATAACGGTCCATTTGTCTTAAAATCTGTAACTCCAAAATCATCTATCGAGATGGCTAAAAATGATGCTTATTGGGATAAAGAAAATGTAAAAATTGAGAACGTTAAGTTCACTTTCTGGGATGGTAAGGACCAAGATGTGATTGCCAAAGGTTTTGCCGATGGTCAATATAGCAAGGCGCGTATCTTCCCTACAAGTTCTACATATGAAAAATATGCAGCTGACTTCAAAGATAACATTTACTTTAATGAACCAGGTGCGGGTGTTGCAACTGTCAGCTTGAACTACGGCCGTACAACCTATAACCACACTGCCAAAACAAGTGATGCCCAAAAGACATCTACTCAGAAAGCATTGCTAAACAAGGAATTCCGTCAAGCCTTGAACTTTGCAGTCGATCGCAATTCTTACTCAGCTCAAACAAATGGTACTGATGGAGCTTCAGTAGCCATCCGTAATACGTTTGCACCTTATAATCTTCAAGTTGGTAAGAAGACATTTGGTGAATTGGTACAAGATAGCTTGGCTAAGACAAATTCTTCTACTTGGTCAAACGTGTCTCTAGCAGATTCTCAAAATGGACTTTACAATGAAGAAAAAGCTAAAGAAGTCTTTGCTAAAGCAAAATCAAGCCTACAAGCTGAAGGTGTTGAATTCCCAATCCACTTGGATGCCTTGGTTATCCAAGAATCAACAGCGGTTGTAAACCGTGTTCAATCATTGAAACAATCAATTGAAAAGGTATTGGGTTCAGATAATGTTGTTGTAGACTTACAACAAATGACTCAAGCAGAAGCTTTACCAATTTCATTTAGCGCTCCAACAGCTAAAGAACAAGACTGGGATATCCATACCTTGCTAGGATGGAACCCTGACTATCAAGATCCTTCTACTTTCTTGGATCAATTCGTCATTAAGGGAGGAAACACTCGTCTTTACCTTGGTATCGACCAAAGTACGGATGCATCAGTAGTGAGCAAACTTGGTTTAGCTGACTATGGAAAATTACTTGATGACGCAAACAGCGAAAACCAAGATGTTCAAAAACGTTATGAAAAATACGCAGTAGCACAAGCTTGGTTGACTGACAATGCTTTGACAATTCCAGTAATGGCTTCTCCTAAAGAAACAGCCGTTTCATATGTTTCAAAAGTTCTACCATTTAGCTCTTCATATTCAGTATCCGGCCTTAAAGGTGAAAATTCAGGATACTTGAAGTATACTGAAGTAGGTGAAAAAGCAATCACCAAAGAAGAGTATGAAAAAGCTCGTGAAAAATGGTTGAAAGAAAAGACTGAGTCAAACGAGAAAGCTCAAAAAGAATTGGCAAGTCATGTGAAGTAAATAATTTTCAATAGAACTTTCTCTCCATGAGGAGAAGGTTCTTTTGGGATTTTTAAAGGAAATGATATGAAAAAATATATTTTTATGCGTGTTTTGCGGTCATTGGTTTCTATTTTCTTAGTAACAACCTTGACTTACACGATTATCTATACAATGGTTCCTCGAAAATTGATTTTCAAACAGGATACCAACTATAACAAGATTGCGACAACTGCTGATAAACGTGATAACTATGAGAATACCGTTTATGAGCGTATGGGTTATATCGAGTACTACGATACCAAAGAGTTGCAAGAAAAAGCTAGCCAGATGGATGCTTCTGTAACAGTTGAAGCCAATGATACCAACAAGGCTATCTATGAAAAATACATCAAACAAATCGGTCATGGTTGGACCTTGGGAGAATTTACTGAAAGTGGCCAATTCTACGCTACTCGTGAAATCCCCATTTTTGAACGTGTTTTCAAATTCTATGCTAACTTGATTGACATTGACCATACTAATAAAATTCAAGACCCTGAAAATCCAGACTTGAAACGTTACCTTCGTTTTGAAAATGATCCAGCTATCGGATGGTCCTTGGTCGGTTCAGGTACTAAACACAAATATCTCTTGTACTTCAACAGTCAGTTCCCATTTGTGCATCAAAACTTTGTGAACATTAATTTAGGTGACTCTTATCCAACCTATGCTAATAGCCCTGTTTTACAGGTTATTACTCAGGGACAAGGACAAACTAAAACATCCCAAGTTCAGTTCCCAACAGGTAAGAAAACTTCTTCTGTAAATATTTACTCAAGAACCTATAAATCGCCTAGTCAAGCTGACTCTCGTGAAGTAGCCAACTATGGAAAAGATGATCCTTATACAGCTACTGAAAGTAACTATCAATATCCTTCTATGATTGCCAGCTCTGCTGTCGTTGGATTGATTGGTTTAGTGATCTCTTATGCGATTGCCGTGCCACTTGGTTCAGCTATGGCTCGCTTCAAGAATACATGGATTGATAGTTTCTCAACAGGAGCTTTGACCTTCTTGATGGCTCTTCCAACAATTGCCTTGGTTTATATCATCCGTTTGGCTGGTTCTTCAATCGGCTTGCCAGATTCATTCCCTATCTTGGGTGCTGGAGATTGGCGTTCGTATGTTTTACCAGCAGTTATCCTTGGTTTGTTGGGTGCTCCTGGTACAGCTATTTGGATTCGTCGTTACATGATTGACTTGCAGTCACAAGACTTTGTACGTTTTGCTCGTGCAAAAGGTTTGTCTGAAAAAGAAATTTCAAACAAACACATCTTTAAAAATGCCATGGTTCCGCTGGTTTCAGGAATTCCTGGTGCTGTTATCGGGGTTATCGGTGGTGCAACCCTTACTGAAACAGTCTTCGCCTTCCCAGGTATGGGTAAAATGTTGATTGACTCTGTAAAAGCATCTAATAATTCTATGGTCGTAGGTCTTGTCTTCATCTTTACATGTATTTCTATCTTCTCACTTCTTTTGGGAGATATTTGGATGACGATTATTGACCCACGTATTAAATTGACTGAGAAAGGAGGCAAATAATGTCTACAATCGATAAAGAAAAATTTCAGTTTGTAAAACGTGACGATTTTGCCTCTGAAGCCATTGATGCGCCAGCTTATTCATACTGGGGATCAGTGTTTAGACAATTCATGAAGAAAAAATCAACTGTAGTCATGTTGGGAATTTTGGTAGCTATCATTTTGATGAGTTTCATCTACCCAATGTTTTCTAAGTTTGATTTTAATGATGTCAGCAAGGTAAACGACTTTAGTGCTCGTTATATCAAGCCAAATGCTGAGCATTGGTTCGGTACTGACAGTAACGGTAAATCGCTCTTTGACGGTGTTTGGTTCGGAGCTCGTAACTCTATCCTCATTTCTGTGATTGCGACAGTGATTAACTTGGTTATCGGTGTCTTTGTCGGTGGTATTTGGGGTATTTCAAAATCAGTTGACCGTGTGATGATGGAAGTTTATAATGTCATCTCAAACATCCCATCTCTTTTGATTGTCATTGTCTTGACTTACTCAATCGGAGCTGGATTCTGGAATCTGATTTTTGCCATGAGTGTGACGACATGGATTGGGATTGCCTTCATGATCCGTGTGCAAATTTTGCGTTATCGTGACTTGGAATACAACTTGGCGTCACGTACTTTGGGAACACCAACCTTGAAGATTGTTGCCAAAAATATCATGCCTCAATTGGTATCTGTTATTGTGACAACCATGACTCAGATGCTTCCAAGCTTTATCTCATACGAAGCCTTCTTGTCTTTCTTCGGTCTTGGATTACCAATTACCGTGCCAAGTTTGGGTCGTTTGATCTCAGATTATTCACAAAACGTAACAACCAATGCTTACTTGTTCTGGATTCCATTGACAACCCTTGTCTTGGTATCCTTGTCCCTTTTCGTAGTTGGTCAAAACTTAGCGGATGCTAGTGATCCACGTACACATAGATAGGAGTAGAAATGACAAAAGAAAAAAATGTAATTTTGACTGCTCGCGATATTGTCGTGGAATTTGACGTTCGTGACAAAGTATTGACAGCCATTCGCGGCGTTTCCCTTGAACTAGTTGAAGGAGAAGTATTAGCCTTGGTAGGTGAGTCAGGATCAGGAAAATCTGTTTTGACAAAGACTTTCACAGGTATGCTTGAAGAAAATGGTCGTATTGCTCAAGGTAGTATTGACTACCGTGGTCAGGATTTGACAGCCTTGTCTTCTCACAAGGATTGGGAACAAATTCGTGGTGCTAAGATTGCGACGATCTTCCAAGACCCAATGACTAGTTTGGACCCAATTAAAACAATTGGTAGTCAGATTACAGAAGTTATTGTAAAACACCAAGGAAAAACAGCCAAAGAAGCAAAAGAATTGGCCATTGACTACATGAATAAGGTTGGGATTCCAGATGCAGATAGACGTTTTGATGAATACCCATTCCAATATTCTGGAGGAATGCGTCAACGTATCGTTATTGCGATTGCCCTTGCCTGTCGACCTGATGTCTTGATCTGTGATGAGCCAACGACTGCCTTGGATGTGACTATCCAAGCACAGATTATTGATTTGCTAAAATCTTTACAAAACGAGTACCATTTCACAACCATCTTTATCACTCACGACCTTGGTGTGGTGGCCAGTATTGCGGATAAGGTAGCGGTTATGTATGCAGGAGAAATCGTTGAATATGGAACTGTTGAGGAAGTCTTCTATGACCCTCGTCATCCATATACATGGAGTCTCTTGTCTAGCTTGCCTCAGCTTGCTGATGATAAAGGGGATCTTTACTCAATCCCAGGAACACCTCCGTCACTTTATACTGACCTGAAAGGGGATGCCTTTGCCTTGCGTTCTGACTATGCAATGCAGATTGACTTCGAGCAAAAAGCTCCTCAATTCTCAGTATCAGAGACACATTGGGCTAAAACTTGGCTTCTTCATGAGGATGCTCCAAAAGTAGAAAAACCAGCTGTGATTGCAAATCTCCATGATAAGATCCGTGAAAAAATGGGATTTGCCCATCTGGAAGACTAGGAGGAAGGAAATGTCTGAAAAATTAGTAGAAATCAAAAATTTAGAAATTTCCTTCGGTGAAGGAAGTAAGAAGTTTGTTGCGGTAAAAAATGCTAACTTCTTTATCAACAAGGGAGAAACTTTCTCGCTTGTAGGTGAGTCAGGTAGTGGGAAAACAACTATTGGTCGTGCCATTATTGGTCTTAATGATACAAGTAATGGAGATATCATTTTTGAAGGTCAAAAGATTAATGGTAAGAAATCGCGTGAACAAGCTGCGGAATTGATTCGTCGAATCCAGATGATTTTCCAAGACCCTGCGGCAAGTTTGAATGAACGTGCCACTGTTGATTATATTATTTCTGAAGGTCTTTACAATCATCATCTGTTCAAAGATGAAGAAGAACGTAAAGAGAAAGTTCAAAATATTATTCGTGAAGTGGGGCTTCTTGCTGAGCACTTGACTCGTTACCCTCATGAATTCTCAGGTGGTCAACGTCAACGTATCGGTATCGCTCGTGCCTTGGTCATGCAACCAGACTTTGTTATTGCGGATGAGCCTATTTCAGCCTTGGACGTTTCTGTGCGTGCCCAAGTCTTGAACTTGCTCAAAAAGTTCCAAAAAGAACTTGGCTTGACCTATCTCTTTATCGCCCATGACTTGTCGGTCGTTCGCTTTATTTCAGATCGTATCGCAGTTATTTACAAGGGCGTTATTGTAGAGGTTGCAGAAACAGAAGAATTGTTTAACAATCCAATTCACCCATATACTCAGGCCTTGCTTTCAGCGGTACCGATTCCAGATCCAATCTTGGAACGTAAGAAGGTCTTGAAGGTTTACGACCCAAGTCAACACGACTATGAGACTGATAAACCATCCATGGTTGAAATCCGTCCAGGTCACTATGTTTGGGCTAACCAAGCCGAATTGGCGCGTTACCAACAAGGGTTAAACTAATAATGGTTTTATAATTTCCATGTCAACTTTTATGGAAATTATAAACCTTTTTTTGTTGGGATCGTTTTGAAAGTCTTTGAAAGCGTCCTGAAAGAATTTTCGAAAAATTTTAAAAAATTCTGAAATATTCTTGACAGCTAATGAAAAAGGTGTTAAGATAGGAAACATCAAAAAAGAAAGCAGAAAAAGAAATGAATAAGAAACAAGCTGTAATTATGAATCAAAACTTTTACTTTAGCTACTTTAGATAGTGTTTGTAGACATGTCACCATGGATGCAAACAGTTCAAGCAATTTGTTTGTATCTATGTGGCTAAGGTTTTTGATTGTGGTCCATATAGATGAATATCTAAATGGACTAGCAAAGTTATAACTTGTTAGATTATTTCAAGCATCCGTTTAGATAGTATCTAGGCGTTTTTTTGTTTTATCTTTTCTGAGAAGGAGTTTCATTATGAAAGTTGTTCGAAAATTACTAGCACCCCTCTTGGTAGTGGGGATCCTCTTGACCTCTCTGATCAGTTTGCATCAGTTGAAGGCGGATAAGAAAAAAGATGTGTTTCGTATCGGTATTTCGCAGTTTATTACCCACCAGTCTTTAGATGCTACTAGAGAAGGTTTTGTGGATGAGCTGGCCAAGCAAGGCTATGTTGAAGGGAAAAATATCGAGATTGATTTGCAAAATGCCCAGGGAGAACAAAGAAATCTAAAAACCATTTCCCAGCAACTAGCAGAATCTAGTGATGTCGTTCTAGCTATCGCAACGCCTTCTGCTCAGAGCTTGGCCAATACAACACAAACGACACCTGTTATCTTTTCAGCGGTAACAGATCCTGTCAGTGCCAAGTTAGTTGAGTCAAGAGAGTATCCTGGGGGCAATGTAACTGGGACAAGCGATCAGTCATCAGATGCTATTTCAACTCAAATCAATTTGATAAAGAAAGTCCTGCCAAAAGCTAAAACAATTGGAATTCTTTATACTCAGAGCGAGCCAAACTCAGTTGTCCAAAAAGATGAAGCTAAGCGCCTTCTGGAAGAAAAAGGCTTTACCGTTGTTGAAAAAACAATCTTGGACAGTAACAACGTCAAGGCTGCTGCAGAAAGCTTGATGGCAGAGGTGGATATGGTTTTTGTACCAACGGATAATATCATTTCGTCAACCATGGAAACAGTCAAGCAGGTTTCTATTAAACACAAGGTTCCAGTATTTGGTGGTTCAACAGAAATGGTTGCGGTTGGTGGCTTGTATAACTACGGTACCAATTATGAAGAATTGGGACGTCAAACAGCTCGCATGCTGGTTTGTGTTTTAAAAGGTGAGAAGCCAGAAAATATAGCAGTTGAGTTGCCTGAAAAACTGGAATTGCACACCAATCAAGAAATGGCAGATGCATTGGGAATTGATATTAGTAAGTTAGAAGGCAAGGAATAAGGAGGTTTAAGATGAATTTTGTATTATCTAGTTTATCAGAAGGTTTGCTATGGTCGATTATGGCGATTGGGGTCTACTTGACTTTCCGTATTTTGGATATTGCGGATATGACTGCTGAGGGAGCCTTTCCACTGGGGGCGGCTGTCGTCGTATCTCAGATACAGGTAGGAACAAATCCTTGGATTGCGATCTTACTTGCTTTTCTGGCAGGTATGGTAGCAGGTCTAGTATCAGGAATGCTCCACACCAAGATGAAAATTCCAGCTCTCTTGACAGGTATTGTGACCTTGACAGGGCTCTATTCCATCAATATTAAAATCATGGGAAGTGTGCCCAATCTTTCCTTGGGAGATTCTTCAACTGTCTTTAAACAGTTGGCTAGCCTGGGACTGACAAATGAAGAAGCTGTTTTCTCATTCAGTTTGACCTGTCTCTTACTTGTTTGTTTGGTCTTGACTCTTTTGATGAAAACAGAGATTGGCTTGGTCTTGCGTTCGACTGGGGACAATATTCCGATGAGTGAGGCCAATGGGGTCAATGTAGACACCATGAAGATTGTTGGTTACATGATTTCAAATGGTTTGATTGCCCTATGTGGTTCCTTGTTCGCTCAAAATGATGGATTTTCGGATGTAACTTCTGGGACAGGAACTATCGTTGTTGGTTTGAGTGCAGTCATTATTGCGGAAGTTTTGATACACGACTTGACCATTGGAGGCCGCTTGTTATCCATCGGAATCGGTGCTATTGTATACCGTTTGATTATTTTAAATATCTATGAAATTCCAAATCTAGATCAAAATCTAGTTCGTCTCTTTAATGCAATCTTGCTCGCCTTGGTTTTATTTTCGCCAGAATTGCAAAAGAGATTAAAGATTCGTGGTCTGAAATTGAGAAATGAATAGGAGGAGAAAGTTATGGCAAGTTTGTTAACACTTGAAAATATTCACAAGACATTTGAAGCAGGGACGGTCAATGAGAACCATGTCCTCAAAGGATTAGATTTAGAAGTTGAAGAGGGAGATTTTATCTCTGTGATTGGTGGAAATGGAGCAGGGAAATCCACTTTGATGAATATCTTGGCTGGCAATCTATCGGTAGACGAAGGGGACCTTTTATTGGCAGGGAAATCCATCAAAAATCTGAGTGTCAGAAAGAGAGCCAAGGATATCGCCCGTGTTTTTCAAGATCCTAAGATGGGAACAGCTTCTCGTTTGACGATTGAGGAGAATATGGCTATTGCCTTGAGACGTGGGCAGAAGAGAGGGCTTGGTTGGGGCGTGAAGGAGAAGGATAGAATCCAGTTCCAAGAAGCCTTGAAGGAGTTGAATATTGGTCTTGAAAATCGCTTGAAAGTGGATACTCAATACCTCTCAGGAGGACAAAGACAGGCCTTGACCCTAGTCATGGCAGCTCTGGTGAAACCTAAGCTCTTGCTTTTGGATGAACACACTGCGGCACTTGATCCAAAAACCAGTCAAATGGTGATGGACTTGACGCAAAAGATTGTGGAACACCATCAGTTGACGACTTTGATGATTACCCATGATATGAACCATGCGATTGAGTACGGAAATCGTCTCATTATGCTCTATCAAGGCAAGATAGTGGTGGATGTCAAGGGAGAGGAGAAAAAGCATCTGACGGTTGAAAATCTCATGCATCTTTTCCAGAAAAATAGTTGCCAAAGTCTAGTTAGTGATGAATTAGTTTTGGGATAAAGAAAACGGCTGAGATGTGGTGTCTCAGTCTTTTATTTCTTACGCTTTGCAAAATCTACAAATCGAAATTCTCGTGGGACACCTTATATTTATATGGGTGAGAAAATCGTGATGATTGACCCTGATTATGTGGATGTCGAATCGCTCAATGCTTATCAGATGCTCTTAGAAGAAGGGAAGAGTCAGGAAGAAGCCTTCCAGATTATTCAGGCTAAGTCGCGTGATAATTCACGAATTCCCATGCAGTGGGATTCTTCGGAAAATGCTGGTTTCACAGTAGATATTCTTTGTCTCAAGGCAGGAAAATCCTACGCTCACATTAATGTAGAAAATGAAATCCAAGGTCCGATTTTCACCTTCTACCAAGACTTGATTCGACTTCGTAAAGAAGTGCCTATCATCTCGGAAGGAAGTTACAAACCAGCCTTTGAGGATAGCAATCAAGTCTACGCTTTTGAACGTCAGTATGAGGATGAAAAGTTACTGGTCCTCAATAATTTTTATGCCACAGAAGTGGAAATGGACTTACCTCTAGCCTACCCAAAAGGACAAATTTTGCTTTCAAACTATGAAGATGCAGGAGTGTCTGAAAAAATTCTACTCGAACCCTATCAAACACTGGCTATCTATGTAAATTAAACTCAGTAAGGAGGCCTCTTTTGCAGAAAATCAGGGTTCTTTTTTGCTGTCTATTCCATCCCTGAAAGCGTAAAACAAACTAGTCAGGGTGCCTAGTTTGTGGTATAATGAAAGAGACTCAAAAAGAAACAGGAGAAAAATGATGGATTTACTATTAGCAATTGTATTGATTGTGTTAGCTTTTCTAGGAGGAGCTCTTGGAGGAATGTACTTGGTTCGTAAGCAAATCGAAAAAGAATTTGCTGACAACCCCCGTTTGAATGCTGAAGCAGTTCGTACTCTTTTGAGTGCAAATGGTCAAAAACCAAGCGAAGCTAAGGTACAACAAGTTTACCACCAAATCATTCGCCAACAAAAAGCAGCCCTTGCTAACAATAAAAAGAAAAAATAAATAAGGAAAAGTCTGGGATGAAAGTTCCAGACTTCTCACTATGTTGGCTAAGGGGTTAGGGATGAGACTTTTTCCTTGCATTCTATTGATATTTGATTATGATTAAGAGAGATAGTTGTTGATTAGGCTGTCATTATTCAGTTCATAAGGAACGGTAATCATAATGAACTATCAATCAGAAAAAAGACTAGAAAGAAGACTGTATGGATAATCGACCGATTGGTTTTTTGGATTCGGGTGTCGGGGGCTTGACCGTTGTGCGCGAGCTCATGCGCCAGCTTCCCCATGAAGAAATCGTCTATATTGGAGATTCGGCACGGGCACCTTACGGGCCCCGTCCTGCTGAGCAAATTCGTGAATATACTTGGCAGTTGGTCAACTTTCTTTTGACCAAGGATGTCAAAATGATTGTCATTGCTTGTAATACTGCGACTGCGGTCGTCTGGGAAGAAATCAAGGCTCAACTAGACATTCCCGTCCTAGGTGTGATTTTGCCAGGAGCTTCGGCAGCCATCAAGTCCAGCCAAGGTGGGAAAATCGGAGTGATTGGAACACCCATGACGGTACAATCAGACATCTACCGTCAGAAAATCCATGATCTGGATCCGGACTTACAGGTGGAGAGCTTGGCCTGTCCCAAGTTTGCTCCCTTGGTTGAGTCAGGTGCCCTGTCAACCAGTGTAACCAAGAAAGTGGTCTATGAAACCCTGCGTCCCTTGGTTGGAAAGGTGGATAGCCTGATTTTGGGCTGTACCCATTATCCACTCCTCAGACCTATTATTCAAAATGTCATGGGGCCCAAGGTTCAGCTCATCGATAGTGGAGCAGAGTGCGTACGAGATATCTCAGTCTTACTTAATTATTTTGAAATCAATCGTGGTCGCGATGCTGGACCACTTAATCACCGTTTTTACACAACAGCCAGCAGCCAAAGTTTTGCACAAATTGGTGAAGAATGGCTGGAAAAAGAGATTCATGTGGAGCATGTAGAATTATGACAAATAAAATTTATGAATATAAGGCTGAACAGGACTGGTATGTCGGGTCCTATGGTATTTTTGGTGGCGTCCGGACGTTGACGGATGATGACTTGGATTTTCCTCTATTGGAGTTTGCCCAAAGATTTCGAGATGAGGATCGAGGTTTTCCTGTTTCTGTTACTGTTTTACGCTATGGTTCTCTCTACCGTTTATTGTCTTTTGTGGTAGATATCCTCAACCAAGAAATGGGACGAAATGTGGAAGTCATCCAACGTCAGGGAGCTTTTCTCTTGATTGAAAATGGGCAACTCCTGCATGTAGCATTGCCTAAAGAAGGGGTCAATGTTCATGATTTCTTTGAGACAAGCAAGGTCAGAGAAACCTTATTGATTGCGACTCGAAACGAAGGCAAGACCAAAGAGTTCCGAGCTATCTTTGATAAGTTAGGCTACGATGTGGAAAATCTTAATGACTATCCTGACCTGCCTGAAGTAGCAGAAACAGGCATGACCTTCGAAGAAAATGCCCGTCTCAAGGCAGAAACCATTTCTCAATTAACGGGCAAGATGGTTTTGGCAGATGACTCAGGTCTCAAAGTTGATGTCCTTGGTGGCTTGCCAGGTGTCTGGTCAGCTCGTTTCGCAGGTGTGGGAGCTACTGACCGTGAAAACAATGCCAAACTCTTGCACGAATTGGCCATGGTCTTTGAACTCAAGGACCGCTCGGCTCAATTCCATACAACCCTAGTCGTGGCCAGTCCAAACAAGGAAAGCTTGGTTGTTGAAGCAGACTGGCCAGGCTACATTAACTTTGAACCTAAGGGTGAAAATGGATTTGGTTACGATCCTCTCTTCCTTGTAGGAGAGACAGGCAAGTCCTCAGCTGAATTAACCCTTGAAGAAAAAAATAGTCAATCTCATCGTGCCTTAGCTGTTAAGAAACTTTTGGAGGTATTTCCATCATGGCAAAGCAAACCATCATTGTAATGAGCGATTCCCATGGCGATAGCTTGATTGTGGAAGAAATCCGTGATCGCTATGTGGGCAAAGTTGATGCTGTTTTTCATAACGGCGATTCTGAACTGCGTCCAGATTCTCCACTTTGGGAGGGCATCCGCGTTGTTAAAGGGAACATGGACTTCTATGCAGGTTACCCAGAACGTTTGGTGACTGAGATTGGTTCGACCAAGATTATCCAAACTCATGGTCACTTGTTTGACATTAATTTCAATTTTCAAAAGTTGGACTACTGGGCTCAGGAAGAAGAGGCCGCTATCTGCCTCTATGGTCACTTGCACGTGCCAAGCGCTTGGATGGAAGGCAAGACCCTCTTTCTAAATCCAGGTTCCATCAGTCAACCACGTGGGAGCATCAGAGAATGTCTCTATGCTCGTGTGGAGATTGATGACAGTTATTTCAAAGTGGACTTTTTGACACGAGACCATGAGGTGTATCCGAGCTTATCCAAGGAGTTTAGCCGATGATTGCCAAGGAGTTTGAGACTTTCTTGTTGGGGCAGGAGGAAACTTTTTTGACCCCTGCTGAAAATCTAGCCGTGTTGATTGATACCCACAATGCGGATCATGCGACCCTCTTGCTCAGTCAGATGACCTATACCCGTGTTCCTGTTGTGACAGATGAAAAACAGTTTGTTGGGACGATTGGGCTCAGAGATATTATGGCTTATCAGATGGAGCATGACTTGAGCCAAGAAATCATGGCGGATACGGATATTGTTCATATGACCAAAACGGACGTAGCGGTTGTTTCGCCTGATTTTACCATTACGGAGGTCTTGCACAAGCTGGTAGATGAGTCCTTCTTGCCAGTTGTGGATGCGTCAGGGATTTTCCAAGGGATTATCACGCGCAAGTCTATCCTCAAGGCTGTCAATGCCCTCTTGCATGACTTTAGTAAGGAATATGAGATTCGATGCAAATGAGAGATAGGATTTCAGCCTTTTTAGAAGAAAAGCAGGGCTTATCTGTCAATTCAAAGCAGTCCTATAAGTATGATCTGGAGCAATTTTTAGACATTGTGGGTAAGCGGATTTCTGAGACCAGTCTCAAGATTTACCAGGCTCAGCTAGCCAATCTAAAGATCAGCGCCCAGAAGCGAAAGATTTCGGCTTGTAATCAATTTCTCTACTTTCTCTATCAAACAGGAGAAGTGGACAGCTTTTACCGTTTGGAATTAGCTAAACAAGCTGAAAAGAAGACTGAGAAGCCAGAACTGTTAGACCTAAACTCTTTTTGGCAAGAAAGTGACTATCCAGAGGGTCGCTTGCTAGCGCTCTTAATCCTAGAAATGGGGCTCTTGCCGAGTGAGATTTTAGCTCTCAAGGTTGAGGATATCAATCTGGATTTTCAGGTGTTGCGAATCAAGAAGGCTTCCCAACAGAGGATTGTCACCATTCCTGCGACCTTGCTGTCAGAATTGGAACCCTTGATGGGGCAGACCTATCTTTTTGAAAGGGCGGGAAAAGCCTATTCTCGTCAGTGGGCCTTCCGTCAACTGGAGTCCTTTGTCAAAGAGAAAGGTTTTCCAGCACTATCAGCCCAAGCCTTGCGGGAACAGTTCATTCTAAGACAAATAGAAAAGAAGGTCGATTTGTACGAAATTGCAAAAAAATTAGGATTAAAAACAGTCCTGACCTTAGAAAAATATAGATAATGGATATTAAACTAAAAGATTTTGAAGGGCCTCTGGACTTGCTTTTGCACCTGGTTTCTAAGTATCAGATGGATATCTACGATGTGCCCATTACGGAAGTTATCGAACAGTATCTAGCTTATGTCTCAACCCTGCAGGTCATGCGTCTGGAAGTGACGGGGGAGTACATGGTTATGGCCAGTCAGCTCATGCTAATCAAGAGCCGCAAGCTCTTGCCAAAGGTAGCGGAAGTGGCAGATTTGGAAGATGACCTGGAGCAGGACCTTCTCTCTCAAATCGAAGAATACCGCAAATTCAAGCTCTTGGGGGAACACTTGGAAGCCAAGCACCAAGAACGGGCCCAGCACTATTCCAAAGCTCCGACAGAGTTGATTTACGAGGATGCGGAGCTTGTGCATGACAAGACGACCATTGACCTCTTTTTGGCTTTTTCAAATATCCTAGCCAAGAAAAAAGAGGAGTTTGCACAGAATCACACGACTATCTTGCGGGATGAGTATAAGATTGAGGACATGATGGTTATCGTGAAAGAGTCCTTGACTGGACGAGATCAATTGCGCTTGCAGGATTTGTTTAAGGAAGCCCAGAATCTCCAAGAGGTCATTACCCTCTTTTTGGCAACCCTAGAGTTAATCAAAACCCAGGAGCTGATCCTTGTGCAAGAGGAGAGTTTCGGAGATATCTATCTCATGGAAAAGAAGGAAGAAAGTCAAGTGGCCCAAAGCTAGACTTGATAGAGAGGAAAGATGAGTACTTTAGCAAAAATAGAAGCGCTCTTGTTTGTAGCGGGTGAAGATGGGATTAGAGTCCGCCAGTTAGCTGAACTCCTCTCTCTGCCACCGACAGGTATCCAACAGAGTTTAGAAAAATTAGCCCAGAAGTATGAAAAGGATCCAGATTCCAGTTTGGCTCTGATTGAGACAGGGGGCGCTTATAGATTAGTGACCAAGCCTCAATTTGCAGAGATTTTGAAGGAATACTCTAAGGCACCTATCAACCAGAGTTTATCTCGGGCTGCCCTTGAGACCTTGTCCATCATTGCCTACAAACAGCCTATCACACGGATAGAGATTGATGCCATCCGTGGGGTCAACTCGAGTGGGGCCTTGGCAAAGTTGCAGGCCTTTGACTTGATACGAGAAGACGGGAAAAAAGAAGTGTTGGGTCGTCCCAACCTCTATGTGACTACGGATTATTTCCTGGATTACATGGGAATAAACCATTTGGAAGAATTACCAGTGATTGATGAGCTTGAGATTCAAGCCCAAGAAAGCCAATTATTTGGTGAAAGGATAGAAGAAGATGAGAATCAATAAGTATATTGCCCACGCAGGTGTGGCCAGTAGGAGAAAAGCAGAAGAGTTGATCAAGCAAGGCTTGGTGACGGTCAATGGCCAAGTAGTGCGTGAACTAGCAACGACCATCAAGTCAGGCGACAAGGTCGAAGTGGAAGGTCAACCTATCTACAACGAAGAAAAGGTTTATTATCTGCTTAACAAACCACGAGGTGTCATTTCCAGTGTGACAGATGACAAGGGCCGCAAGACGGTTGTCGACCTCTTGCCCAACGTGAAAGAGCGCATCTACCCTGTAGGTCGTTTGGACTGGGATACATCAGGAGTCTTGATTTTGACCAATGATGGGGATTTTACGGATGAGATGATTCACCCTCGTAATGAGATTGACAAGGTCTATGTCGCGCGTGTTAAAGGTGTGGCCAATAAGGATAATCTCCGCCCCTTGACCCGTGGACTTGAGATTGATGGTAAGAAAACCAAGCCGGCTGTCTATGAGATTCTCAAAGTGGACCCAGTTAAAAACCGCTCTGTGGTGCAGTTGACTATCCATGAAGGTCGTAACCACCAGGTTAAAAAGATGTTTGAAGCTGTCGGTCTTCAAGTGGACAAGTTGTCACGGACCCGTTTTGGACATCTAGACTTGACAGGACTCCGTCCAGGTGAATCCCGTCGTCTTAATAAAAAAGAAATCAGCCAACTACACACCATGGCTGTAACCAAGAAATAATGAAACGAATCTTAATAGCGCCTGTGCGCTTTTACCAACGGTTTATCTCGCCAGCCTTTCCACCCTCTTGTCGTTTTGAGCCTACCTGCTCAAACTATATGATTCAGGCTATTGAAAAACATGGCTTCAAGGGTGTTTTGATGGGCTTGGCTCGGATTTTACGTTGCCATCCCTGGTCGAAAACAGGTAAGGACCCCGTCCCAGATTATTTTTCACTCGAACGGAATCAAGAAGAAAAATGAGGCTGGGTAAAAGTATTTTAGTGAAATGATAAAAACGCATCCTATCAGCTTTGAGTGAGTCTGATAGGATGCGTTTTATCATGTAAAGATGTGATTGAGTTTAAAGTAGCTTATTTCAAGGCTTTTTGTGCGTCTTCAATCATGAGTTTGGTTGATTCAAGTCCGCCTCCACTTAGATACCAGAGGTCTGGTGTTAGTTGGATAATCTTACCATTTTTAGCGGCAGGTGTTTCAGCGATAAGGGCATTTTCTAGGACACCGTCGTTGCTAGAGTTGTCCCCACCGATGGCAAGGGTACGGTTGATGACAAAGAGGATGTCAGGATTGATTTCTTTGACACTTTCAAAGCTGACTTCTTGTCCGTGGCGAGAATCTTCAAATTGAGTATCAGTTGGTTTGAATTTCAAGGTTTGGTACAAGAAAGAGAAACGAGATTGGGCACCAAAGGCTGCCATTTTCCCTTCGTTGAGGAGGATGGCAAGGGCTTTTTTGTCAGAGCTTTCATTTTTAGTAGCGACTTCTTGGATGCTCTTGTCTAGCTTGGTCAATTCTTCCTTGGCTTTCTGTGTACCAGTTTCACCAAAGGCGCTTGCTAAGGATTCGATATTAGCCTTGGTAGAAGTCCAGTAGTCATCTTTGCCTGCTTGGAAGAGAACAGTCGGAGCGATTTCGTTGAACTTATCTACGAATTTTTGGGTACGTGGTGAAGCGATAATTAGGTCTGGTTCAAGAGCAGCAAGGGCTTCTAGGTCTGGCTCAACCATAGAACCAACATTTTTAACTTTTCCAGCTAGGTCTTTAAGATAAGTCGGAACAGTTTTTGTAGGCATTCCGACGATATTCTTTTCAAAACCTAAAGCGCGAATAGTATCCGCAGCACCGAGGTCAAAGGTCACAATCTTTTCAGGGACTTTTGAAAGTGTGACTACACCTAGTGAACTTTTAATGGTTACCTCTGTTGGAGCAGAGCTACTTGACTCCGTCTTACTAGTGCTTGAGTTTGTACTACATGCACCAAGTAGGAGCAAGAAGCTGGCCGCTAGGGCAGTGAGATAAAATTTAAGGGATGTTTTCATGATTTCTCCTTTTTAAAATATGATAACGATGTAGGGAGTCTCTTAGATAGGCTTGTTAGCTAAGAGACAGAGGGTTCTCTAACTCGAGTTTCTTAGTTACTAGCTATAGATACAGATCTTTTTGCCATTGATATCCGCCAGTGTGATGGGAATCTCATAGAGTTGACTGAGCAGGTCAGCCTGCATGATTTGATCTGTCCTTCTCTTACTAAAGACTTGGCCATCTTTGAAGGCGACAATTTCATCCGCATACTGACTGGCCATGTTGATATCGTGGAGGACGATGATAATGGTCTTTCCGAGCCCTTCCACCAGTCGCTTGAGAATCTGCATCATGCTGACGCTTTGTTTGATGTCGAGATTGTTGAGTGGTTCGTCCAGCAAGATAAAGTCTGTATCCTGGGCCAGTACCATAGCGATAAAGACCCGCTGGAGCTGGCCTCCAGACAGGCTATCGATGTAGCGGTCTTTTAAGTTGGTCAGTTCCAGATAGTCCAGAGTTTCTCGGATTTTTTCCCAATCTTCTGGTCTCAGTCGACCTCGGCTGTAGGGAAAACGTCCAAAACTGACCAGTTCTTCAACCGTCAATTTGGCTTGGTAATTGATTTTCTGCTTTAGGATAGTCAGTTCTTGAGCCAGTTCTTGTGAATTCCAGCTCTCGATTTCACGACCTTTGATACTCAGAATTCCCTGATCTTTCTTGGTCAGTCTGCTCATGATGGAGAGGAGAGTCGATTTTCCAGCACCATTTGGACCAATAAAGGCAGTCAGTTTTTGAGGACTGACTTCAAGGGAAATACCTTGTAAAATATCCTGTTTTTGAATGGATTTGTCAATGTTTTCCAGTTTCACTGACGCGCCCTCCTGTATAGTAAGATAAAGAATAGGAGACCTCCTACACTTTCGATAATCATGCTGATGCGAATTTCCAGTGCAAAGACTCGCTCAATCAGGGCTTGCCCCAAGGTTAAACTGATAAATCCAACCAGAATGGCTACGATAAAGAGCAACTTGTGCCGATAGTCTTTGACGATTAGGTAGGTGAGGTTGGCTAGCATAAAACCGAAGAAGGCCATAGGCCCTACCAAGGCAGTAGCTGTTGAGGTCAAAAGAACGATGCCCCAGAGGAGCTCTCTCTGTTCTTTTTCAACATCGAGTCCTAGTATCTGAGCCGTTTCTCTTTGCAGGTGCAAGACATCCAGAATGACGGCTTTTTGAAAGAAAAAGATTGTCAAAGCAAGGATAATCAGAGAACCAATGGCTAGGATGGAAGTGTTGAGATGTTGAAAGGAGGCAAAGAGACTGTTCTGCAGTTTATCGTATTCGTTTGGATCCATCAGGACCTGGAGGAAGGTACTGATATTTCGAAAGAGACTTCCGAGGGCTATACAGATTAGCAGGATGAAGACCAGATCTTGCTTCATCAGCGTCTTCAAGTAGCCTTGTAAGGCAAGAAAGAAGAGGGATTAAAGCAGAAGCAAGACTAGAAATTCTAAGATAGGAGACTTGCCAAGTTGAAGAAACTTACTTTCAAAAACCAGTAGTAGGGTTTGTAGTAGGATGTAGAAGGATTCGATTCCCAAAATACTTGGCGTCAGGAAACGATTTTCCGTCAGGGTTTGAAAACTAATGGTCGAAATCCCAGTCGCGATGGCTACCAAGAGATAAACGATGATTTTTTGGGAACGCAACTTCCAAGCAAAGGCTGACAAGTGAGTGATGGGCCAAAAGTAGAGAAGGTAAGCTCCGATGGCAAGAATAATGAGAATCCAGAAGAGCTTAGTATGTTTGCTTTTAAACTGCATCTTTTCGTCCCCCTCTCCAGAGAAGTAGGATAAAGACGAGGCTACCAATGATTCCTAGTAGAAGACTGACAGACAGCTCATAGGGCCGAATCAGAACTCGGGATAGGATGTCGCAGGCCAGAACTAGATTGGCACCGACCAGTGCGACGATGAGTTTGGTCTGACTTAGATTATCTCCATAGCGCTTGCGAACAAGATTGGGAACAATAGCTCCGAGGAAAGGTAAGCCACCCACGGTAATCATGGTGACACTAGTCGTTAGGGCCACCAGAAAGAGAGCCAGTTTTTCAAGTAGGGAGTAAGAAATCCCCAAACTCTCGCTGGTTTCTTTCCCTAGATTCATGATAGTGAAGGTTTGGGATAATTTCCAAACGGCTATCAGGATGATGAGGCCTAAAAAGAGCCATTCATACTGATGAGTCTGAATCATGGAGAAGGAGCCCTGGGTCCAGGCAGTCATACTCTGAACCAGATTGAAACGGTAGGCGATAACTTCTGTCACAGAACCGATAATCCCGCTATAGATGATCCCAATCAGAGGCAACATCCACCTTTCCTTTATAGTAAAAATGGTCATAAAGGATAGGAAGAAGAGGGTGAATACGATGGATGAAACAAAAGCAAAGAGCATCTTTTGAGTCAGACTAGCCGACGGAAAGACAAAGAGGCTCAGTACCATTCCCAGTTTGGCAGCTTCAGTCGTTCCAACTGTGCTTGGAGCAGCAAACTGATTTTGAGTGATAGTCTGCATGAGAAGTCCTGCCATGCTCATACTAGAGGCTGTCAGAAGAATGCTAATGGTTCTTGGAAGACGGGACTCTTGAAAGAGGAGCCAAGTTTCATGATCCAGTGCAAAGAGTTTTCCCCATGAAAAATCACTGATTCCAATGCTAATAGATAGAAAGACTAGGAGTAGAAGTAAGCCAATTAAATAATGAGAAAGTTTCATACCCCGTCCTTTCATGTAGATTTGGTGTCGAAAGATATCTGCGGATATTACTGTAACACGATTTCTTTAATCTGTCAATAAATTTTCTGACAATTTAATGTAAAAAGAAAGAAAATTCCTGAAAGAACATCTGTCTCTCTTTTTATAGGAAAACTGAGTAAAAAACTATCCACCTTCCCGCTATCCTTCTCCTATAAAAAGTGGTAAAATGGATGAAAGAAAGAAGGAACTGAAATGACAACATTATTTTCAAAAATCAAAGAAGTAACAGAACTTGCTGCGATCTCAGGTCATGAAGCACCTGTCCGTGCCTATCTTCGTGAAAAGTTGACACCGCACGTGGATGAAGTAGTGACAGATGGCTTGGGTGGTATTTTTGGTATCAAACATTCAGAAGCTGCAGATGCACCGCGCGTCTTGGTCGCTTCTCACATGGACGAAGTTGGTTTTATGGTTAGTGAGATTAAGCCAGACGGTACCTTCCGTGTCGTAGAAATCGGTGGTTGGAACCCTATGGTGGTCAGCAGCCAACGTTTCAAACTCTTGACTAGTGATGGTCGTGAAATCCCTGTGATTTCAGGCTCTGTTCCGCCACATTTGACTCGTGGTAAGGGCGGCCCAACTATGCCAGCTATTGCAGATATCGTCTTTGATGGCGGTTTTGCGGATAAGGCTGAGGCAGAAAGCTTTGGCATCCGTCCTGGCGACACCATCGTACCAGATAGTTCTGCAATCTTGACAGCCAATGAAAAAAATATCATCTCAAAAGCTTGGGACAACCGCTACGGTGTTCTTATGGTGAGCGAGTTGGCAGAAGCTCTGTCAGGTCAAAAACTCGGAAATGAACTCTATCTGGGTTCTAACGTCCAAGAAGAGGTTGGTCTTCGTGGTGCTCATACTTCCACAACTAAGTTTGACCCAGAAGTTTTCCTAGCAGTTGACTGTTCACCTGCTGGTGATGTTTATGGTGGCCAAGGCAAGATTGGGGATGGAACCTTGATTCGTTTCTACGATCCAGGTCACTTGCTTCTCCCAGGAATGAAAGATTTCCTTTTGACAACGGCTGAAGAAGCTGGTATCAAGTACCAATACTACTGTGGTAAAGGCGGAACAGACGCTGGCGCAGCTCATCTGAAAAATGGTGGTGTCCCATCAACAACAATCGGTGTTTGCGCTCGTTATATCCATTCTCACCAAACCCTCTACGCTATGGATGACTTTTTAGAAGCGCAAGCTTTCTTGCAAGCCTTGGTGAAGAAATTGGATCGTTCAACGGTTGATTTGATTAAAAATTATTAAACCATAAGGGAGGTGGTAGGGATGGTAGAACCAAACCTAGAAAGCCTTATAAAAGATCTTTACAATCATGCTCGACATGATTTGAGTGAAGATTTAGTTGCTGCTCTCCTAGAGACTGCTAAAAAACTGCCCACTACAAATGAGCAATTGTTGGCAGTTCATCTCTCAGGACTAGTCAATCGTGAATTGCTCCTAAATCCCAAACATCCGGCACCTGAGTTGCTCAACTTGGCTCGCTTTATCAAGAGAGAAGAAGCCAAGTACAGAGGAACCGCAGCTTCTGCGCTTATGTATGGGGAGCTCTTTAAAATGCTTTGATTCCATTGTGAATCAAAGCATTTTTCTATATGGTGGAAAAGCAACTATTGCTAAGGAGAAGAAAAAAGCCATCCCATTTAGGATAGCTTCTTTTGGTTATCAGATTTGTTCAGCGATGACCTTTTCAGCTAGATTCATAGCATGGTCTGATACACGAGTGTAGTGGGAAACAATATCGATAAAGTTGACCCCGGCTTGAGTTGAACACTCGCCCTTGTTGAGGCGTTTGATGTGGGTCTTTCTGAGAACGCGTTCCATATTGTTGATTTCTTTATGGCGTTCAATCAGACTTTGAGCTTTTTCAATATCATTGTTTTCCACACTATCAAGGGCATCCTTGATAAAGTCAGTGGTTTTTTGATAGATATCAGCCAATTCCTGCAAAGCAGCTTCAGAGAACTCAACATTTTTACGTTGAAGGTAGTCGGTCAGATTGATTAGGGCTTCTGCGTGGTCCCCAATTCTTTCCAAATCGCGGGATGAATCCAGGATGTTGGTCAGTACTTCACTTTCTTTCTGGCTAAGAGCTTCGCTTGAAAGAGTAATCAGGTAACGAGTCAATTTTTCATCAATAGTATTGATGGCTTCTTCTGTCTTGTGGCCTTTTTCAGCAACCTTTTCATTGAGGTCAATGATGTAGTTGTATGAAAGGTCAAAGGCTTTAGAAGCATAATTTCCCAAGTGAAGGAGTTCTTTTTTCGCATTTCCGAGAGCGATTGATGGAGCTTGTTTAATCAAATGCTCATCAAGATAAAGTGGCTCGTACTTGACAACTTCATCTTCACCAGGGATGAGCTTGGTTACAAAGTAGGCCAAGGCTCCGATGAATGGAAATTGTACAATGGTGTTACTTACGTTAAAGGCACCGTGCGAGAAGGCGATGGTCATCTCAGGTGAGAGGTGAAGGAGTGCTTGGAAGTACTCAATCATAGACGTAAATGGACCTAATAAGATTAAGCAAAGAATAGTCCCTAAAACGTTAAAGGTAACGTGGGTTGCAGCAACGCGTTTCGCAGAGACATTGGCTCCAGCTGCCGCGATGATAACGGTTAGGGTTGTCCCGATGTTATCCCCGAAGAGAACTGGTAGAGAACCTTTAAGGTCAAGGAATCCACCTGCATAGAGACCTTGTAAAATCCCGATTGTCGCAGAAGAAGCTTGGATGAGGACGGTAATCACTGCACCGGCCAAAACTCCCAACACAGGATTTTGTCCCAAGGTTACCATATATTCCTTGAATTGTGGTAAATCTTTAAGAGGGCTCATACCGGCACTGATGAGGTTTAGAGCATAGAAGATTCCCCCTACACCAAACAGGATGCGCCCGATATTGTTTGCTGTTCTGTTTTTTGTAAAGAAGAGGAACATGGTTCCAAGGAAAATTAGGGGTAAAGCATACTCGCCAAGCTTGAAACCGATGATAAAGGAAGTAACAGTGGTTCCGATGTTGGCTCCCATGATAATTCCGATAGCCTGTCTAAGAGTGAGAAGACTAGCACTGACCAGTCCAACCGTGATAACTGTAACCCCTGTACTTGACTGAATCAGGGCAGTCACGACAATTCCGACTAGAACACCTAAAAAGGGATTGCTAGTGTACTTGTCAATGTAAAAACGAAGGCGATCTCCAGCAGCTTGTTGCAAACCGTCTCCCATGGTCTTGATACTATATAAGAATAGTCCCAGACCACCTAAAAAGTGAAATAAAATTTCCTGCCAATTAATGGACATTTCTTTTTCCTCCGAAAAATAATAACGGAATTTCTCCTATTCTATTTTAAAGGATAAAAGTAAATCTAACAAGTGTTAAGCTAAGATTTTAGAAAGAAAATTCGTTAGAATGGACCTTAATTATATTAATTTTACCAATTTCTAACCTAGATATAGGTATTTCCTTTTATATATTGACATTTAAAAGAAATATTTTAAAATGAGGGAGAAATTATCTTGGTCCCTGTGATTGGGATAAAAATTTTATAAAGAAAGTTAAGCGCTTTCTTTTTATGCAACAAAATCAATCTTTTAGGAGGAGAAAATGAAGAATCCATTTTTTGAAAGACGTTGTCGTTATAGTATTCGTAAGTTATCAGTAGGAGCCTGCTCGCTGATGATTGGTGCTGTTTTATTTGCTGGTCCAGTCTTGGCTGAAGAAACTGCAGTTCCTGAAAATAGCGGAGCCAATACAGAGCTTGTTTCAGGAGAGAGTGAGCATCCAACTAATGAAGCTGACAAGCAGCATGAAGGAGAACATGCTAGAGAAAATAAGCCAGAAAAGGCAGAAGGAGTAGCGACAGCATCTGAAACTGCTTCGTCAGCAAGCAATGAAGCTACAACTACTGAAACTGCAGAGGCAGTAAGCGTAGCTAAGCCAGAGGAAAAGCCAAGCGAGGTGGTTGCGGAAACACCATCTGCAGAAGCAAAACCTAAGTCTGACAAGGAAACGGAAGCAAAGCCTGAAGCAACTAGCCAAGGAGATGAGTCTAAGCCAGTAGCAGAAGCTAATAAGACTGAAAAAGAAGTCCAGCCAGATGTCCCTAAAAATACAGAAAAAACATTAAAACCAAAGGAAATCAAATTTAATTCTTGGGAAGATTTGTTGAAATGGGAACCAGGAGCTCGTGAAGATGATGCTATTAACCGCGGGTCTGTCGCCCTCGCTTCACGTCGGACAGGTCATTTAGTCAATGAAAAAGCTAGCAAGGAAGCAAAAGTTCAAGCCCTATCAAACACCAATTCTAAAGCAAAAGACCATGCTTCTGTTGGTGGAGAAGAGTTCAAAGCTTATGCTTTTGACTATTGGCAATATCTAGATTCAATGGTATTCTGGGAAGGTCTCGTACCAACGCCTGACGTTATTGATGCAGGTCACCGTAATGGGGTTCCTGTATATGGTACACTCTTCTTCAACTGGTCAAATAGTATTGCAGATCAAGAAAAATTCGCTGAAGCTTTGAAGCAAGACCCAGATGGTAGCTTCCCAATTGCCCGTAAATTGGTGGATATGGCCAAGTATTATGGCTATGATGGCTATTTCATCAACCAAGAAACGACTGGGAATTTGGTTGAACCTCTTGGAGAAAAGATGCGCCAGTTTATGCTCTATAGCAAGGAATATGCTGCTAAGGTAAACCATCCAATCAAGTATTCTTGGTACGATGCCATGACTTATAACTATGGACGTTACCACCAAGATGGTTTGGGAGAATACAACTACCAATTCATGCAACCTGAAGGAGATAAGGTTCCAGCAGATAACTTCTTTGCTAACTTTAACTGGGATAAGGCTAAGAATGATTACACTATTGCAACTGCCAACTGGATTGGCCGTAATCCTTATGATGTATTCGCAGGTTTGGAATTGCAACAGGGTGGTTCCTACAAGACCAAGGTCAAATGGAATGACATTTTAGATGACAATGGGAAATTGCGACTTTCTCTTGGTTTGTTCGCCCCAGATACCATTACAAGTTTAGGAAAAACTGGTGAAGATTATCATAAGAATGAAGATATCTTCTTTACAGGTTACCAAGGGGATCCTACTGGTCAAAAACCAGGTGATAAAGATTGGTATGGTATTGCTAACCTAGTTGCAGACCGTACGCCAGCAGTAGGTCATACCTTTACTACTTCCTTTAACACAGGTCATGGTAGAAAATGGTTCGTGGATGGTAAGGTTTCTAAGGATTCTGAGTGGAATTACCGTTCAGTTTCAGGTGTTCTTCCGACATGGCGCTGGTGGCAAAAATCAACTGGTGATAAGTTGAAAGCAAGCTATGATTTTGAAGATGCCTATAATGGTGGAACTTCTCTTAAATTTGCAGGGGATCTTTCAGGTGCGACCAAGCAAGATGTTAATTTGTACTCTACTCGCTTGAAGGTGACAGATACAACCAAATTGCATGTTGCCCACAAAGGAGGCAAAGGGACCAAGGTTTATGTAGAATTTGCAACCAAGAAAGATTATACCTACGGTGATGAAGCTGCCCGTAAAGAATTGACAGTTTCAGATAACTGGACTACAGATGATTTTGATTTGAGTGCCTTGGCAGGTAAAACAATCTACGGTATTAAACTCTATTTTGAAAATGACAAAGACTTAAAAGGCTATCAATTCAACCTAGGTCAATTGACCATCAGCAATAATCAAGATGCTCCTCAGGCACCAACCACAGTAGCTGTAGCCAAACAAGTTCTTAAAAATGCCCAAGAAGCAGAAGCAGTGGTGCAATTTAAAGGCAACAAGGATGCAGATTTCTATGAAGTTTACGAAAAAGATGGAGACAGCTGGAAATTACTAACTGGCTCATCTTCTACAACTATTTATCTACCAAAAGTTAGCCGCTCAGCAAGTGCTCAGGGTACAACTCAAGAACTGAAGGTTGTAGCAGTTGGTAAAAATGGGGTTCGTTCAGAAGCCGCCACCACAACCTTTGATTGGGGTATGACTGTCAAAGATACCAGTCTACCAAAACCACTAGCTGAAAATATCGTTCCAGGTGCAACAGTTATTGATAGTACTTTCCCTAAGACTGAAGGTGGAGAAGGTATTGAAGGTATGTTGAATGGTACCATTACCAGTCTGTCTGACAAGTGGTCTTCTGGACAATTAAGTGGTAGTGTGGATATTCGTTTGACCCAACCACGTACAGTTGTTAGATGGGTGATGGACCATGCTGGAGCTGGTGGAGAATCTGTAAACGACGGTTTGATGAACACCAAAGACTTCGACCTTTATTATAAAGATGCGGATGGTCAATGGAAGTTGGCTAAGGAAGTTCGTGGCAATAAAGCCCATGTTACAGATATTACCCTTGATAAACCAATCACAGCTCAAGATTGGCGCTTGAATGTTGTCACTTCTGACAATGGAACTCCATGGAAGGCTATTCGCATCTATAACTGGAAAATGTATGAAAAGCTTGATACTGAAAGTGTCAATATTCCAATGGCCAAGGTTGCAGCCCGTTCTCTAGGCAATAACAAGGTACAAGTTGGCTTTGCGGATGTACCAGCTGGAGCAACCATTACCGTTTATGACAATCCAAATTCTCAAACTCCGCTTGCAACCTTGAAGAGCGAAGTTGGAGGAGACCTAGCAAGTGCACCATTGGATTTGACAAATCAATCTGGTCTTCTTTACTATCGTACCCAGTTACCAGGCAAGGAAATTAGTAATGTCCTAGCAGTTTCCGTTCCAAAAGATGACAGAAAAATCAAGTCAGTCAGTCTAGAAACAGGACCTAAGAAAACAAGTTATGCTGAAGGAGAAGATTTGGACCTTAGAGGTGGTGTTCTTCGAGTTCAGTATGAAGGAGGAGCTGAGGACGAACTCATTCGCCTAACTCACGCAGGTGTGTCAGTATCAGGTTTTGATACGCATCATAAGGGAAAACAAAATCTTACTCTCCAATATTTGGGCCAACCGGTAAATGCGAATCTGGCAGTGACTGTAACTAGCCAGGATGAAGCAAGTCCGAAAACTATTTTGGGAATTGAAGTAAGTCAGGAGCCGAAAAAAGATTACCTAGTTGGTGATAGCTTAGACTTGTCTGAAGGACGCTTTGCAGTGGCTTATAGCAATGATACCATGGAAGAACATTCCTTTACTGATGAGGGAGTTGAAATTTCTGGTTACGATGCTCAAAAGACTGGTCGTCAAACCTTGACGCTTCGTTACCAAGGTTATGAAGTCAACTTTGATGTTTTGGTATCTCCAAAAGCAGCACTAAACGATGAGTACCTCAAACAAGAAATTACTGCTGTCCAAGGTCGTCAGTCAACGGTTGCTTACACCTTCTCTAGTGAGGACAAACAAGCGACGCTACTAGAGAAGCTTAATGGAGCGAAAGCTGTTGCAGAAAATCATGGTGCCAGTCAAGAAGATGTTAATCAGGCTTTGAATGAATTGAAACAAGCAGGCGCAAACTTGGATGGTAATCAGCGTTATGAGGCTGCTAGGAAAGAATTAGAAAGTTTACTCGAATCCATCCGCGAAAAATATCCTAAATCAGAACTAATTGCGCAAGCAGAGGCTTTGTTGGTATCACAAGCACCAACTCCACAAGCTTTTGCGGACATGAAAGAACAGCTGAATAAGAAACTAGCTCCTGCAGCAGAAAGCCATCACGTTGGTAGCCAGGATCCAAATGAAGTAGCCCCAACAGTTGAAGCCCTCTCTGGACTAGTTGTGGAAACTGAAACAATAGCCTTCGAACGTCAAGAGCGCCCAAATGCAAGCCTTCTTAAAGGTCAACGTCAACTTGTCCAAGCAGGAGTTGAGGGACAAATTCGTCGCTTGATTGAAGTAGATAGTCAAGGCAATCGTACGCTTCGCGCTACAGAAGTTTTGAAAGAAGCTGTTCCAGAAATTACTGAGGTTGGAACAAAAGTTCTTTCGAGTAAGGAACCAACTGAAGGTGTCAAGAATTTGGTTGTGAATACTCCGAAATTAGAAGTTGAAGAGACAAGTATTGCCTTCGAACACCAAGAACGTCCAAATCCAAATCTTACAGTCGGTCAACGTCAACTTGTCCAAGCAGGGGTTGAGAGACAAATTCGTCGCTTGATTGAAGTAGATAGTCAAGGCAATCGTACTCTTCGCTCTACAGAAGTTTTGAAAGAAGCAAGTCCTGAAATTGTAGAAGTAGGTACTGGTCTCATCCCTGCCAATCCAGCGCCACAAACCACAGACCTTCCAGAACCTTCTAATCAACCAGTGTCTGACCAACAAAAGGCTCCTAAATTGGAAGTCCAAGAGGAAAAGATTGCCTTTGACCGTCAAGAACATGAAAATGCTGAGTTGCTAGTTGGGGAACAACGAGTCATCATACAGGGACGAGATGGTCTGTTAAGACATGTCTTTGAAGTTGATGAAAACGGTCAGCGTCGCCTTCGTTTAACAGAAGTCATCCAAGAGGCGATTCCAGAAATTGTTGAAATTGGTACAAAAGTAAAAACTGAATCAGCAGTAGCGCCTACACAGGAAAAATCAGCTCAAAATACAGCAGTTAAATCAGAAGAAGAAAGCGCCCAATTACCAAATACAGGGACTGTTGATACAAACGAAGTCCTAATAGCAGGATTGGCCAGCCTTGGTCTCGCTAGTTTAGCCTTGACATTGAAACAGAAAAAAGAAGAGGAAGATTAAATATCGAAAAATCTTGTGAAATCTTTCCTTATATTTCCAAAGTGTGATATAATAGTTTCGAATAAAATAAATAAAGGGGTTTTTGTAACATGGCAAAACTTACTGTTAAAGACGTTGACTTGAAAGGTAAAAAAGTCCTCGTTCGTGTTGACTTCAACGTACCATTGAAAGATGGCGTAATCACTAACGACAACCGTATCACAGCAGCTCTTCCAACTATTAAGTACATCATCGAACAAGGTGGACGTGCAATTCTTTTCTCTCACCTTGGACGTGTGAAAGAAGAAGCTGATAAAGCTGGTAAATCACTTGCTCCTGTAGCTGCTGACTTGGCTGCTAAATTGGGTCAAGACGTTGTTTTCCCAGGTGTTACTCGTGGCGCTGAATTGGAAGCAGCTATCAACGCTCTTGAAGATGGACAAGTTCTCTTGGTTGAAAACACTCGTTACGAAGATGTTGACGGCAAAAAAGAATCTAAAAACGATCCTGAACTTGGTAAATACTGGGCATCACTTGGAGATGGTATCTTCGTAAACGATGCATTCGGTACAGCTCACCGTGCACACGCATCTAACGTTGGTATCTCAGCAAACGTTGAAAAAGCAGTTGCTGGTTTCCTTCTTGAAAACGAAATTGCCTACATCCAAGAAGCAGTTGAAACTCCAGAACGTCCATTCGTGGCTATCCTTGGTGGTTCAAAAGTTTCAGACAAGATCGGTGTTATCGAAAACTTGCTTGAAAAAGCTGATAAAGTCCTTATCGGTGGTGGTATGACTTACACATTCTACAAAGCACAAGGTATCGAAATCGGTAACTCACTTGTAGAAGAAGACAAATTGGATGTTGCGAAAGCTCTTCTTGAAAAAGCAAACGGTAAATTGATCTTGCCAGTTGACTCAAAAGAAGCTAACGCATTTGCTGGTTACACTGAAGTGCGTGACACTGAAGGTGAAGCAGTTTCTGAAGGCTTCCTTGGTCTTGACATCGGTCCAAAATCTATCGCTAAATTTGATGAAGCTTTGACTGGTGCTAAAACAGTTGTATGGAACGGACCTATGGGTGTGTTTGAAAACCCAGACTTCCAAGCTGGTACAATCGGTGTGATGGATGCTATCGTGAAACAACCAGGCGTTAAATCAATCATCGGTGGTGGTGATTCAGCTGCCGCAGCAATCAACCTTGGTCGCGCAGACAAGTTCTCATGGATTTCTACAGGTGGTGGAGCATCAATGGAACTTCTTGAAGGTAAAGTTCTTCCAGGGCTTGCAGCCTTGACAGAAAAATAAGATTTCATAAATGAATCAAAGAAGAGAGGAATGGAAGTTCCTCTTTTCTTTTGCTTGAAATAAAAACGCTTCCTCTCAACTATTACTCATAAAAATCATCGATTTATGATAAAATGGAAATAGAAAGTTGAGATTATGAGTTATTTTAAAAAATATAAATTCGATAAATCCCAGTTCAAACTTGGTATGCGAACCTTTAAAACAGGCATTGCTGTTTTTCTAGTTCTCTTGATTTTTGGTTTTTTTGGCTGGAAAGGTCTGCAAATCGGTGCTTTAACAGCTGTTTTTAGCCTGAGGGAGAGCTTTGATAAGAGTGTCCATTTTGGGACTTCGCGTATTCTAGGAAATAGTATTGGAGGTCTTTACGCCCTGGTCTTCTTCCTATTAAATGGCTTTTTCCATGAAGCTTTTTGGGTAACTTTAGTAGTTGTTCCAATCTGCACCATGTTAACCATTATGACAAATGTAGCCATGAATAACAAAGCAGG
Source organism: bacterium (assembly GCA_905221085.1). Lineage (GTDB taxonomy): Bacteria > Bacillota > Bacilli > Lactobacillales > Streptococcaceae > Streptococcus. The sequence continues at coordinate 67,114 of CAJNBT010000003.1, read as the reverse complement.
GGTTATTGGTGGTGTAGCAGCTATGTTAATCATTACCTTATCAATTCCGAGTGGAGAAACGATTTTGTACGTATTTGCGCGTGTATCAGAAACTTTCATGGGAGTTTTTGTCGCAATTCTCGTAAATTACGATATTGACCGTATTCGGCTCTTTTTAGAGAAAAAAGAAAAATAATGTTAGATTTTATAACATTATCAATTGACGTTTGTCTTTTTTTAGACTATAATAGACAGAAAGAAGGAAATTGTAAATGAAGGAAAAAGAATTTCGCCGAAATATGGCTGTTTTTCCTATCGGCAGTGTTATGAAGTTGACCGATTTATCGGCGCGTCAGATTCGTTATTATGAAGATCAAGAGTTGATCAAACCCGATCGAAACGAAGGGAACCGTCGCATGTATTCCTTGAATGACATGGATCGTCTACTTGAAATCAAAGATTATATCTCTGAAGGTTATAATATCGCTGCCATTAAGAAAAAATATGCTGAACGTGAAGCGAAGTCCAAGAAAGCGGTGAGTCAGACTGAGGTGCGCCGTGCACTTCACAATGAACTCCTCCAACAGGGGCGCTTTGCTTCGGTGCAATCACCTTTTGGTCGCGGTTAGGCAACCGCAAGTAGTCATAGATTAAGGAGAAAACTCATGCCAATCACAGCTGCAGATATTCGTCGTGAAGTCAAGGAAAAAAATGTTACCTTTATTCGTCTCATGTTCTCAGATATTTTGGGAACGATGAAAAACGTCGAAATTCCTGCTACAGATGAACAATTAGATAAGGTCTTGTCAAATAAGGCTATGTTTGATGGATCTTCTATTGAAGGTTTTGTACGTATCAATGAGTCAGATATGTACTTGTACCCAGACTTGGATACATGGACAGTCTTCCCGTGGGGAGATGAAAATGGAAGTGTTGCAGGTTTGATCTGTGATGTCTATACAACAGAAGGTGAACCATTTGCAGGTGACCCTCGTGGTAATTTGAAACGTGCTCTTCGTCATATGGAAGAAGTAGGATTCAAATCCTTCAACCTTGGTCCAGAGCCAGAATTCTTCCTATTTAAACTAGATGAAAATGGTGACCCAACACTTGAAGTAAATGACAAGGGTGGCTACTTTGATTTAGCACCTACGGACCTTGCAGACAATACACGTCGTGAGATTGTCAATGTCTTGACCAAAATGGGATTTGAAGTAGAAGCGAGTCACCACGAGGTTGCGGTTGGACAACACGAGATTGACTTTAAGTACGATGAAGTTCTCCGTGCTTGTGATAAGATTCAAATCTTTAAGCTCGTTGTCAAAACCATTGCTCGCAAACATGGTCTTTATGCAACCTTTATGGCCAAACCAAAATTTGGTATTGCTGGATCAGGTATGCACTGTAATATGTCCTTGTTTGATGCAGAAGGAAATAATGCCTTCTTTGATCCAAATGATCCAAAAGGAATGCAGTTGTCAGAAACAGCTTATCATTTCCTTGGCGGTTTGATCAAGCATGCCTACAACTATACTGCTATCATGAATCCAACCGTTAACTCATACAAACGTTTGGTTCCAGGTTATGAAGCGCCTGTTTATATTGCTTGGGCTGGTCGTAACCGTTCGCCGCTTGTGCGCGTGCCTGCTTCACGTGGTATGGGAACTCGTCTTGAGTTGCGTTCAGTGGATCCGATGGCAAACCCATACATTGCTATGGCGGTTCTTTTGGAAGTTGGTTTGCATGGTATTGAAAACAAAATCGAAGCACCAGCTCCTATTGAAGAAAATATCTACATCATGACAGCAGAAGAGCGTAAGGAAGCTGGCATTACAGACCTTCCATCAACTCTTCACAACGCCTTGAAAGCTTTGACAGAAGATGAGGTTGTCAGAGCAGCTCTTGGAGAACATATCTATACTAGTTTCCTGGAAGCCAAACGAATCGAATGGGCAAGTTATGCAACCTTTGTTTCACAATGGGAAATTGATAATTATTTAGACCTTTACTAATACTAATATAGAAGAAAGATTGCCTGTGGGCGGTCTTTTTTCTTGCGTTTTATATCGAGGTGTGATATATTTTATATAACGAAGTGCGATATATCGAACTGAATAGGAGGTGGTTATAAATGGAATTAACGGATAAGATTCGTCGAGTTTATCTTCCGATGACGGAAACGGGTTTTTATATCTTGTTCTGTCTGCAAAAGGAAGGTCATGGTTATAGTATTACGCAAAAGGTCAAGGAGATGACAGATTCGCAAGTCTTGATTAGTCCTGGAACTATGTATGGAACCTTGTCAAAGATGGAAAAGGATGGTTTGATTTCCTTTGTCCGAGAAGAGGAGAAGCGTAAAATCTATCAGATTACGGACTTGGGACGCAAAGTCTTAGATATTGAATTGAATCGTATTGAGCGGCTTTATAGAAACAGTCTGGAGGGAAGATGATGGAAAAGAAGGTTGTTTATAGAATTGCTACCATTGCGGATTATGATAGAGAAGCTTTATATCTTAGAGAAATGCATGCTGAGGGCTGGAAACTTAAGGAAGTAACCTACTCTAACTTAGTAGTTGCGGTTAAGTATACTTTTGAAAAGTGCCAACCGGAGCAGGTGTCTTATCAGTTGGACTTTTATCCCATGAAAAAATCAGAGAGAGCCTCCTATTTACAATTGTTTAAAGACTGTGGCTGGGAACATATTACAGACTTTAATGGGTTTTCCTACTTTAGAAAGCTTCATTCTGGAATTGAGTCGGATGCCGAGTTTGAAATTTATAATGACGCAGCTGGGAAGTTAGCTATGGTCAAACGGATTTTAACGAGGCGGATGTTTCCTATTTTGCTTCTCTTTTTAGCTCTACTACCGGTTTTCTCAAAGTTTGTCACTGGAGGTAGTTCTTTCAGTTGGGAAATGTTTTTGATTGTTATAATAGATAGTGTTTTATTGATAGTTCATGCGATTCAGATTTCTTATATTTTTTGGAGATTGTTTCAAAAGTGGAAAGAATTATCTGATAAATAACGCCAGGCATGTTTTCTAATTTTGGGGTAAGGCAATGAATAGCAGAGTAGAATTTCGGATTTTCAGCATTGTTGATTTGGACAAGGAAGAAGAATATTTGCATGAGATGCATTTGAAAGGTTGGAAATTTAAATCGAATCGTTTTGGCTTTTTCTATTTTGACCAATGTCAGCCGGACGATGTCATCTACCGTATCTATGATTCTAGATTTCTTAAAAAGTATAAGCATGAACTGCAAGATTTTAGAAAAAGAGGTTGGGAATTGATAGAAATAGGTTTTTGTTCAATTCTTCGTAAACCAACTTCTGATATACTTTCAGAGGAGAAAGTCTATATGCGTAATGATCTTAGATGGGAAGTTATGCGGTCTAGACTTCGTTCCTGTATAGCCGCTTTCTCAGGTGGTCTTGTTGTTTGTATGAGTTTGTTTAAAGAAGATCTTTCTATGTCTTTCTTTGTTATTTTTCTTTTATATGCTTTTCTAATTTCTTACCTAATCTATGGTTATTTCAGATTAAAAAGGAAATACCAGGTAGATGAGTAGTAAGACTCTAGGTCTTCAGACTGATTTTTAGCACTCTTGATAAAAGAGTGCTAATTTTTTGAGTTTTTGTCTTGACATTCTCTTTTAAGGGTGTATAATAGAATCATAAGTTAGCACTTGAGTGTATCGAGTGCTAATCGATCAGACAGGGAGGAGTGATGAGATGGTTACAGAGCGTCAGCAGGATATTCTAAATCTCATTATTGACATCTTTACCAAAACACACGAACCTGTCGGATCCAAAGCCTTGCAAGAGTCTATTAACTCTAGCAGTGCTACCATTCGTAATGATATGGCGGCTCTAGAAAAGCAAGGTTTGCTTGAAAAGGCTCATACTTCAAGTGGTCGGATGCCAAGTGTTGCTGGTTTTCAGTACTATGTAAAACACTCATTGGATTTTGACCGACTGGCTGAAAATGAGGTTTATGAGATTGTTAAAGCCTTTGATCAGGAATTCTTCAAATTGGAGGATATTCTGCAAGAGGCTGCTAATCTACTGACAGACTTGAGTGGCTGTACGGTAGTGGCACTGGATGTTGAGCCGAGCAGGCAACGTTTGACAGCCTTTGATATCGTTGTTTTGGGGCAACATACAGCCTTGGCAGTATTTACCCTAGACGAGTCTCGAACGGTTACCAGTCAATTTCTGATTCCAAGGAACTTCTTGCAGGAGGATTTGCTGAAACTGAAGAATATCATTCAGGAGCGTTTCCTCGGTCACACCGTTCTAGATATTCACTACAAGATTCGGACGGAGATTCCGCAGATTATCCAGCGTTACTTTACAACAACGGACAATGTCATGGATCTCTTTGAACACATCTTTAAAGAAATGTTTAACGAAAACATTGTGGTGGCGGGCAAGGTCAATCTCTTGAATTTTGCCAATCTAGCAGCCTATCAGTTCTTTGACCAACCGCAAAAGGTGGCCTTGGAGATTCGTGAGGGGCTGCATGAGGATCAGATGCAAAATGTTCGTGTTGCGGACAGTCAAGAGTCCTGTCTAGCTGACCTAGCGGTGATTAGTAGCAAGTTCCTCATTCCTTATCGGGGAGTTGGAATTCTAGCCATTATCGGTCCGGTTAATCTAGATTACCAGCAATTGATCAACCAAGTCAATGTAGTCAATCGTGTTTTGACCATGAAGTTGGCAGATTTTTACCGCTACCTCAGCAGTAATCATTATGAAGTACATTAAGATTGAAATCATTAAAGGAGGCGAAAATGGCCCAAGATATAAAAAATGAAGAAATCCAAGAAGAGGAAGTTGTGGAAACGGTAGAAGAAACAACTCCTGAGCAGTCTGAGTTGGACTTGGCAAATGAACGTGCAGATGAGTTTGAAAATAAATACCTTCGCGCTCATGCGGAAATGCAAAATATCCAGCGCCGTGCCAATGAAGAACGCCAAAACTTGCAACGTTATCGTAGCCAAGACTTGGCAAAAGCAATCTTACCATCGCTCGACAACCTTGAGCGTGCACTCGCAGTTGAAGGTTTGACAGACGACGTTAAAAAAGGATTGGAGATGGTGCAAGAAAGCTTGATTCACGCTTTGAAAGAAGAAGGAATCGAAGAAATCGCAGCTGACGGTGAATTTGACCATAACTACCATATGGCTATCCAAACTCTCCCAGCAGACGATGAGCACTCAGCAGATACCATCGCACAAGTCTTCCAAAAAGGCTATAAACTTCATGACCGCATTCTAAGACCAGCAATGGTGGTAGTGTACAACTAGGCTAACTTGTCCGAAACGACACTAAACTATGAAGAAAGATAAAATATGTTTGGCTTTGCAATAGTGAGCAAAGCGAACTAAAGACGATACTCTTCGCCGTGGCGCTACTTGCGCAAACTTTGAGACCATAGGCTCAAAGTTTAGTCAAAGAGATTGACGAGGTTAAGCTCTGACGGCGCCGCCACCTAAGAAGAGTATCAAAAAGAAAAATAGAAAATTAACTAACAAGGAGAAAAACACATGTCTAAAATTATCGGTATTGACTTAGGTACAACAAACTCAGCAGTAGCAGTTCTTGAAGGAACTGAAAGCAAAATCATCGCAAACCCAGAAGGAAACCGCACAACTCCATCTGTAGTATCATTCAAGAACGGAGAAATCATCGTTGGTGATGCTGCAAAACGTCAAGCAGTTACAAATCCAGATACAGTCATCTCTATCAAATCTAAGATGGGTACTTCTGAAAAAGTTTCTGCTAACGGAAAAGAATACACTCCACAAGAAATCTCAGCTATGATTCTTCAATACTTGAAAGGTTATGCTGAGGACTACCTTGGTGAAAAAGTAACTAAAGCAGTTATCACAGTTCCAGCTTACTTCAACGACGCTCAACGTCAAGCAACAAAAGACGCTGGTAAAATCGCTGGTCTTGAAGTAGAACGTATCGTCAACGAACCAACTGCAGCAGCTCTTGCTTACGGTTTGGACAAGACTGACAAAGAAGAAAAAATCTTGGTATTTGACCTTGGTGGTGGTACATTTGACGTCTCTATCCTTGAATTGGGTGACGGTGTTTTCGACGTATTGTCAACTGCAGGGGATAACAAACTTGGTGGTGACGACTTTGACCAAAAAATCATCGACCACTTGGTAGCAGAATTCAAGAAAGAAAACGGTATTGACTTGTCTACTGACAAGATGGCAATGCAACGTTTGAAAGATGCAGCTGAAAAAGCGAAGAAAGACCTTTCTGGTGTAACTTCAACTCAAATCAGCTTGCCATTTATCACTGCTGGTGAAGCTGGACCTCTTCACTTGGAAATGACTTTGACTCGTGCTAAATTTGACGATTTGACTCGTGACCTTGTAGAACGTACAAAAGTTCCAGTTCGTCAAGCACTTTCAGATGCAGGTTTGAGCTTGTCAGAAATCGACGAAGTTATCCTTGTTGGTGGTTCAACTCGTATCCCAGCCGTTGTAGAAGCTGTTAAGGCTGAAACTGGTAAAGAACCAAACAAATCAGTAAACCCTGACGAAGTAGTTGCTATGGGTGCTGCTATCCAAGGTGGTGTCATTACTGGTGATGTTAAAGACGTTGTCCTTCTTGATGTAACACCATTGTCACTTGGTATCGAAACAATGGGTGGTGTCTTCACAAAACTCATCGACCGCAACACAACAATTCCAACATCTAAATCACAAGTCTTCTCAACAGCAGCAGACAACCAACCAGCCGTTGATATCCACGTTCTTCAAGGGGAACGCCCAATGGCAGCAGATAACAAGACTCTTGGACGTTTCCAATTGACTGATATCCCAGCTGCACCTCGTGGTATTCCTCAAATTGAAGTAACATTTGACATCGACAAGAACGGTATCGTGTCTGTTAAGGCCAAAGATCTTGGAACTCAAAAAGAACAAACTATTGTGATCCAATCTAACTCAGGTTTGACTGATGAAGAAATTGACCGCATGATGAAAGATGCAGAAGCTAATGCTGAAGCAGATAAGAAACGTAAAGAAGAAGTTGACCTTCGTAACGAAGTAGACCAAGCAATCTTTGCGACTGAAAAGACAATCAAGGAAACTGAAGGCAAAGGCTTCGACGCAGAACGTGACGCTGCCCAAGCTGCCCTTGATGACCTTAAGAAAGCTCAAGAAGATAATAACTTGGACGACATGAAAGCAAAACTTGAAGCATTGAACGAAAAAGCTCAAGGCCTTGCTGTTAAACTCTATGAACAAGCCGCAGCAGCCCAACAAGCTCAAGCAGGAGCAGAAGGTGCACAAGCAACAGGAAACGCAGGCGATGACGTCGTAGACGGAGAGTTTACTGAAAAATAAGATGTTGAGGCGTTAAGAAAACGAAAGAAAAATAGGAAGCCATCGCCTTGTGCGATGCACAAAAGATGGCTTATCTTTTTTCCGAAGTTTTTAGCCGAAACTCAGTTAAGCCTAACTCGGTAAGAATGACTAATTACTAAAGTGATTATTATTCTACGGTGCTTTGCCTAAATGTTAATAATGATAGGAAGAAATCCAGAGGTTGCAACCCAGCCTCTGTTTTTCGATAAAAAGGAACTGACCCTGATTTGTTTGGGTTTTGTCTCATCAATATGAAAGAAAGGAACAAATGTGTTCGCAACTGAACACGGGTTCCCAAATTTCTTACTCAATATAAAAGAAAGGAATTGAACCCGACCTAAATTCTCGGAAAAAAGATAAATCTGCCTAGGAGCATCGCTCCAGCGTCAGATTTCCTATTTTTCAGTCGAATTTTACGGTCTTGGTATCTTGTATGAACAATACTGAATTTTATGATCGTCTGGGGGTGTCCAAAAACGCTTCGGCAGACGAGATCAAAAAGGCTTATCGTAAGCTTTCAAAAAAATATCACCCAGATATCAATCAGGAGCCTGGTGCTGAGGACAAGTACAAGGAAGTCCAGGAAGCCTATGAGACTTTGAGTGACGATCAAAAACGGGCTGCCTATGACCAATATGGTGCTGCTGGTGCCAACGGTGGCTTTGGTGGTGCAGGTGGTTTCGGTGGTTTCAACGGTGCAGGTGGCTTCGGTGGTTTTGAGGATATTTTCTCAAGTTTCTTCGGCGGAGGGGGCGCTTCACGCAATCCAAACGCTCCTCGTCAAGGGGATGACCTCCAGTATCGTGTGAACTTGACCTTTGAAGAAGCTATTTTTGGAGCTGAAAAAGAAGTTAAATACAACCGTGAAGCAAGCTGTCGTACATGTAATGGCTCTGGTGCTAAGCCAGGAACAAGTCCAGTCACTTGTGGACGCTGTCATGGAGCTGGTGTCATTAACGTTGATACACAAACTCCTCTTGGTATGATGCGTCGCCAAGTAACCTGTGATGTCTGTCATGGTCGTGGAAAAGAAATTAAAGATCCATGTACAACATGTCACGGAACAGGGCATGAAAAACAAGCCCATAGCGTACATGTGAAAATCCCTGCGGGTGTGGAAACAGGTCAACAAATTCGCTTAGCTGGTCAGGGTGAAGCAGGATTTAACGGTGGACCATACGGTGACTTGTACGTGGTGGTTTCTGTGGAAGCCAGCGACAAGTTTGAACGTGAAGGAACGACTATCTTCTACAATCTCAACCTCAACTTTGTCCAAGCAGCTCTTGGTGATACGGTAGATATCCCAACTGTTCACGGTGATGTTGAATTGGTTATCCCAGAGGGCACTCAGACTGGTAAGAAATTCCGTCTACGTGGTAAGGGAGCTCCGAGCCTTCGTGGTGGTGCAGTTGGGGACCAATACGTTACTGTCAATGTCGTGACTCCGACAGGCTTGAACGACCGCCAAAAAGCAGCCTTGAAAGAATTCGCAGCTGCTGGTGATTTAAAAGTCAATCCAAAGAAAAAGGGCTTCTTTGACCATATTAAAGATGCCTTTGAAGGAGAATAAAGCAAAAAGAGCCGTCGGGCTCTTTTTACTTATCTTCGATTTCCTGTGTTTCTTTGATGACAGCTAGTCTAGTATGGATATCCTTTTCCAAGACTTTAAACTTGTAAGTCAGGTCTTCTTGGTATTCCTTGATGAGTTCTTTTTGTTGGTCGATGATTTGCAGGCTGTTTTGGATAATATCCACATCATCCTTGATAGCTTGAACGCGGTCAGTGGTATTCAAGACTTCATCTGTGATGGTTTGGCGATTTTTTGTAACCAGATAACTTCCGGCTGCAGCACCTGCAAATAGCAGTAGGTTGGATAATTTCATGGCAACTCCTTAGGCATTTTTGATGGTTTCAGCGACTTGAGCGAGTTTGTCAAAGTCTGGTTCGTGGGCGATAAAATTAATCTTGAGGTCATCGTCCGCACTGTAGCGAGGCACGAGGTGAACGTGGGTATGAAAGACGGTTTGCCCTGCGATTTCTTCACAGTTGGCAATGATATTCATGCCAGCAGCCTTGGTAGCTTTCATGACTTTTTGAGCTACTTTTGGTACTTGGGCAAAGAGTTGGCTGGCGCTAGTGGCGTCCATTTCCAAAAGATTGCGATAGTGCTCTTTTGGTACGACCAAAGTGTGTCCAGGCGTTACTTGAGAGATATCAAGAAAGGCAAGGACCTGCTCATCTTCATATACTTTTGATGCAGGAATTTCCCCTGCGATGATTTTACAAAAAATGCAATCTGACATAAAATCTACCTCTACTGTATTGAATTTTGATATAATATAGCTACATTATACCAGATTTGGAGAAAATATGTTAGAAATAAAAAACCTGACAGGTGGCTATGTTCATGTCCCTGTCTTGAAAGATGTGTCTTTTACTGTCGAAAGTGGGCAGTTGGTCGGTCTGATTGGTCTCAATGGTGCTGGGAAATCGACGACCATCAATGAAATTATCGGTCTGTTAACACCTTATAGTGGTTCTATCAATATCAACGGTTTGACCTTGCAAGAAGATGCGACTAGCTACCGCAAGCAAATTGGCTATATTCCTGAAACGCCTAGTTTGTATGAGGAATTGACCCTCAGAGAGCATATCGAAACGGTTGCTATGGCTTATGGTATCGAGCAGAAAGTGGCTTTTGAGCGAGTAGAACCTTTGTTAAAAATGTTCCGTCTGGACAAGAAATTGGACTGGTTCCCTGTTCATTTCTCCAAAGGGATGAAGCAGAAGGTCATGATTATCTGTGCTTTTGTGGTGGACCCGAGTCTCTTCATCGTGGATGAGCCTTTCCTTGGTCTTGATCCGCTGGCGATTTCTGACTTGATTCAGCTTTTGGAAGTGGAAAAGCAAAAAGGCAAGTCTATTCTCATGAGTACCCACGTGCTGGATTCGGCGGAGAAGATGTGTGATGCCTTTGTCATTCTCCACAAGGGAGAGGTGCGTGCCAAGGGGAATCTCCCACAACTGCGTGAGGCTTTTGACATGCCTGAGGCTAGTTTGAATGATATTTACTTGGCTCTGACCAAAGAGGAGGACCTATGAAAGACTTGTTTTTAAAGAGAAAGCAGGCTTTTCGTAAGGAGTGTCTTGGTTATCTGCGCTATGTTCTCAATGACCACTTTGTCTTGTTCCTGCTTGTCCTGCTGGGATTTCTAGCCTACCAGTACAGTCAACTCTTGCAACATTTTCCTGAAAATCATTGGCCTATCCTTTTATTTGTAGGAATTACGTCTGTTTTACTTTTGCTTTGGGGTGGAATTGCTACTTACATGGAGGCACCTGACAAGCTCTTTCTCTTAGTCGGAGAAGAGGAAATTAAACTCCATCTCAAGTGTCAAACTGGCATTTCCCTAGTCTTTTGGCTCTTTGTCCAGACCCTTTTCTTGCTGTTATTTGCGCCCTTATTTTTGGCCATGGGTTATGGCTTGCCTGTCTTCCTAATCTATGTGCTTTTATTGGGAGTAGGTAAATATTTCCTCTTTCGTCAAAAGGCCAGCAAATTTTTCACTGAAACTGGACTGAACTGGGACTATGTCATTTCCCAAGAAAGCAAGCGTAAGCAAGTCTTGCTTCGTTTCTTTGCCCTCTTTACGCAGGTAAAGGGAATTTCAAATAGCGTCAAGCGTCGTGCCTATCTGGACTTTATCCTAAAGGCTGTTCAGAAGGTGCCTGGGAAGATTTGGCAAAATCTCTATCTGCGTTCTTATCTACGAAATGGAGACCTTTTTGCCCTCAGTCTCCGTCTGCTCTTGCTTTCCATACTGGCGCAGGTTTTTATCGAGCAAGCTTGGATTGCGACAGCAGTGGTAGTGCTGTTTAACTACCTCTTGCTCTTCCAGTTACTGGCCCTCTATCATGCCTTTGACTACCAGTATTTGACCCAACTCTTTCCACTGGACAAGGGGCAAAAGGAAAAAGGCTTGCAGGCGGTAGTTCGAGGATTAACCAGTTTTGTCTTAGTGGTGGAATTAGTTGTAGGCCTTGTGACCTTCCAAGAAAAACTTGCCCTTCTAGCCTTGCTGGGTGCTGGTTTGGTTTTACTAGTCTTGTACTTACCTTATCAGGTCAAACGTCAGATGCAGGACTAATATTGCTTATATGATATTAAAAAAGAAGTTGAGTTCAGTTTGTCTCAACTTCTTTTATTTTCTACAGGATAATGGTTGGACCGTAGAGGCTCAACTTGGTCTTGACTTGGTCAAAGTGGAAGCGGTCATAGGCTCGCCAAGCGGCGCGAGTAGGAGCGTCTGGATTGAGGGCACTGAGGCCCATGAGAAGACTGGAAGTCTGGTAAAATTTTTCCAGTTCAATCAAGACTCGATTATCCACTGTTTCAGCCTTTGCTAGAAAGCCAAGAATAGAGTTTAATTGCTCCTGAAAGCGGACGTCGTCAGCGGTTGCCTGTTTGCATGCTTGATAGGCTTTGTTTAAGTCAGTAATCAAAGCCTGAGCTCTTTTGATAGGGTCTGTATCTGTCATGAAAATTCCTCCTTTAATCTGGGTGCTAGTCTTAATTCTAGCAACTGTGTTTTGATACTGTTAGTCTATCACTTTTATCTCCTTTTTCACCAAAAAATCTTTAATTGTCGTTGAAATGTCTTGAATTGCGCTGAGTGAATTTTATGATAAAATAGTGGTAAGATTATCATGCTTATTTGAGGAACAAGATACCCTTCAGGAGCGTTGAAGGCCTGTTTAAGATTTGGTGGGCTTGTGTCAGAGTATTTTTGCTATTCTCTTTTTAGGAAGAAATTGAAACAAGGGGAGTAAGAAGATGAGAATATTTGTTTTAGAAGATGATTTTTCCCAACAGACTAGAATTGAAACGACGATTGAGAAACTTTTGAAGGAACATCAGATCACTCCCAGCTCTTTTGAAGTTTTTGGTAAGCCAGACCAGCTGCTGGCAGAGGTGCATGAGAAGGGGGCCCATCAGCTATTCTTTTTGGATATTGAGATTCGAAATGAGGAGATGAAGGGGCTGGAAGTGGCTAGAAAGATTCGGGATCGAGATCCTTATGCCCTGATTGTCTTTGTGACGACTCACTCGGAGTTTATGCCCCTGTCCTTTCGTTACCAAGTGTCTGCTTTGGACTACATTGATAAGGCCCTTTCGGCAGAGGAGTTTGAATCTCGGATCGAGACAGCCCTCCTCTATGCCAATAGTCAAGACAGTAAAAGTCTGGCGGAAGATTGCTTTTACTTTAAATCAAAATTTGCCCAATTCCAGTATCCTTTTAAAGAGGTTTACTATCTCGAAACGTCGCCCAGAGCCCATCGTGTTATTCTCTATACTAAGACGGATAGGTTGGAATTTACAGCGAGTTTAGAGGAGGTTTTCAAGCAGGAGCCCCGTCTCTTGCAGTGCCATCGCTCTTTTCTCATCAATCCTGCCAATGTGGTTCGTTTGGATAAGAAAGAAAAACTGCTTTACTTTCCCAATGGTGGAAGCTGTATGATAGCGCGTTATAAGGTCAGGGAAGTGTCTGAGACTATCAATAACTTACACTAAGTGAGGTGATGTAATGGAAATAGTTTGGAAGATAGTATATTCATTTTTGATAGCTGGATTGGAATTGTTTATATTTTTTAAGGTGGATGGAATTGTTCTAACTCTGGAGAGATTTTTTAAAGCTTTTCTTTTTAAGTTACTTTTAGCAGTCGTTTTTGTAACGATTAACTATATAGTAGGAAATACTTACCTATCTTATTTTGTGGTACCCTTGTACGGCATCGGCTTATCTTTCTTATTGTTAAGAGGCCTTCCTAAAAAACTCCTTTTCTTTTATGGTCTTTTTCCAATGATATTGGTGAATCTCTTTTATAGAGGTGTTTCTTATTTTGTGCTTCCGTTTTTAGACCAAGGGCAAATAAATGACAAATACTCATTTATTTGGGTGTTTATAATGATTTTCAATTTCTTCATTTCTCTAGCCTTTTTGAAATGGTTGGACTATGATTTTACTAGTTTGAGAAAGGAGATTCTCGATAAAGGTTTTCAACAGTCCCTGACTACGATTAACTGGATAATGGGGGCTTACTTTCTAGTCATGGAAAATCTGTCTTACTTTGAATATGCATACGATATCCAATCAAAGACTGTTCGCCATCTGATTCTAGTGTTTTACTTGCTCTTTTTTATGGGGGTTATCAAGAAATTGGATACCTATTTGAAGGACAAACTCCATGAGAGATTGGACCAAGAACAGGCCTTGCGCTACAGAGATATGGAGCGATATAGTCGGCATATAGAGGAGCTTTACAAGGAAGTACGGAGCTTTCGTCATGATTATACCAACCTCTTGACCAGCTTACGTCTGGGCATTGAAGAGGAGGATATGGAGCAGATAAAAGAGGTCTACGACTCGGTCTTAAAGGATTCCAGTGAGAAATTACATGACAATAAATATGACCTTGGTCGATTGGTAAATATTCGTGATAAAGCCCTCAAAAGTCTTCTAGCAGGGAAATTTCTAAAAGCTAGGGATAAGAAGATTATCTTTAATGTCGAAGTTCCTGAGGAGATTCAGGTCGAGGGGATGAGCTTGCTTGACTTTCTAACCATTGTGTCCATCCTTTGTGACAATGCTATTGAAGCTAGTGTAGAGGCTAGTCAACCTCATGTTTCAATTGCCTTTTTAAAAAATGGAGCACAGGAGACCTTTATCATTGAAAACTCCATCAAAGAAGAGAGCATCGATATTTCTGAAATCTTCTCCTTTGGAGCCAGTTCTAAAGGGGAGGAGAGAGGAGTTGGTCTCTATACCGTCATGAAAATTGTGGAAAGCCATCCCAATACCAGTCTAAATACCACCTGTCAAAATCAAGTCTTTCGTCAAGTTTTAACAGTTCACTCGATGTCAGTTGATGATTAGAAGATTTGTGGAAAGAAGTACTGTCTGTAGTCATCAATTAAAATACTATAGTATGTGAGGTATATTAAATGAATAAGAAATCCTTTTTTATCATCTGTTCTACGTTGATCATAGCATCGAATCTTCTCATGATTTCCGTGGTGAACAAGGGAGAAGAAACAAGGAGCAATCTGTTTGTGATTGCTATAGCCTGTGTTTTGCTACCAGCCTTTTTATATGCAGTTGAAAACAGACTTACTTCAATGGTAAGAGTAGAATCAATACTCCTGATTCAGTTGACAGTTATATCCTTACTCCGTCTTATCAACAGAATAGGGAGTACGCCTGAAATCCTCAACATTATCATTACCCTTATCGCTTTGGCAAGTGGGACAGCTGCTATCCTTGTTGCGATTATGAGAATATATGAGAACATACGGAAGTAAGGCTGAATAGCTTTCGATTTTGTATTTTCACATTGTTAAGTTTCCTTAGGGCAAGTATGTTTTTCATGCTTGCTTTTAAATTTTTTACAATTCAAGATGTTTTGATGATCATTTATGATTTGGATGGAAAGTTTTAAAAAATAGTAGTATACTAACCTTATTAAGGTTGTAATAAGACGAAAGTAAAAAGAGGTATTCCTCGTGAATGCAAAAACAATGTTACAATTGGCTATTATGCTTGCTTAAAGACTTGAGCTTGTGTACTTGGAGGTAATTATGGATTTCAAAAGTTTTCTTATTGTTTTTGTTGTTGGTATGTTTGTTTCTTTTATTACTTCTTTAATTAGGGAAAAATTTTTAAAATCTCCAAAGAAGAATAAAGGTAGATCTAATTAGATAAAGAGATTTTTTATCGCTAGTTTAATCTACAGGGGAGTTTCTTTAATATTGTTTCGCCTGTCAAAATGATATGTGATAGCAGGATAAAAAATCTACAAATTAAGTTGGTATCAATATGGTGTAAAGGGCAAGTATGTTTTTCATGCTTGCTTTTTAAATTTTTTACAATTCAAGATGTTTTGATGACCATTTATGATTTCAGTGATCCAAGGTCAAAATGAGTGCTATACTAGCAGTGTAAAGGGTGTGGCTCATCTAAGATAATGCAAACATTTAGGAGGAAGTCTTATGAAGAAAAAAATACTGATCATTTTCGTTCTATATCTGATTATGTCTATCCTTCTTTATCCGCTTAGGGAGAGTATTTGGTATCATCTATTTTATACCATAGCCTATATAATTGCGGTTATAATCTATCTTGCTTTAACCAAAAAGAAAGGAGCAAAGAAATGAAAGCTTTTCTTGCTAAAAAACGGAACATCTTTCTTACGAGATTGTTCCTAGGGCAGTTGCCCTTACTTGTTTCTACTTATCTATTTCTATCTCGTCAGTTTTTAAATTTTTCCTTGGTTTTCCAATTTCTTTTAGTGATTATTAACTTGGCTTCTATTTTGGCTACTGTTTATCTCACTAGGGAGATGAGGATAAGAGAGTTTGAAGATGATGATTTGGTTAGTCCTAGAACCAATCAACTCATGTATATCGGCTTGACAGGTTTTATGTCTATTATTTGTTTGTATAGAGGTATCACAGCAGGAGAATTCTATCAACAATTGATTGCCTATATTGGTGCCATTCTCTGCTTGCTTATCATGCTTCTACTCATTTGGGGCTTGAAGTATTATAAAAAGTAGGGGCTAATGAAGTTTTTGCAATTTAAGATTAGGATGAAAAAAATTAATAAACAGTAATACTAAACTTGTCAAAGTTTCAACAGGACAAAAAAGAAATGTATCAATCTTACAGGTTTTATTCATAATAAATACTTATAAAGTATATTGTATGAACCAGATTAGAGTGTATATCAATTTTGTAAAATAAAATGGGGGGCTTGATGAAATTTCAAAACTGTAGTTCGCAATTTGGCCTATGTTTATTTGGTCTGTACTTAGTTGTAGACCATCAGGATTTATTAAACTTTATTATTGGAGGTGCGTTAATTATTACTTCCATTATATCGTGTCATGTTAATTATAAGAAATACAAAGGGAGAAAAAATGATTGATTTAGCAAATCTACAAACAGGGGACAATGCTAAAAAATCATCTAGACATTAAAGAAAGGATAAACTATGAAAAACATAAGTTCTATCTTTATAAAAGTGCTGACTTGCTTTTGCTATTCAAGTTGTACCATTATCTGTTGTTAGACGATTTTATGACGGAGTGATGGGAGAAGTATTCGGTGTTGGTGTCTACTTTCTATCTTTCTTTATATGTTTAACAATTATTGTATATCTTGTTAAGAGATGGGGGATGAGACTACTTTAGATCGCTTACCAATCAAGTGGGTAGAATTGAGATAGATTATTTTTGCTTATCTAGCTAATCTAATTTTAGTAGTTAGTTTTATATTTTTTACTACCGTCCTTGGAAAAGTCCACGATAATACAAGTTCTTTGAGTTTTTTTCAACATTTTGAAACTAGTGGTTTCTTTTATACAGTTCTATTTTGGTTGTCAACTGCTTTTACTCAACCTCTTTTGGAGGAGATGCTCTTTAGAGGAATCATTTTAGGAACTTTAGAAAAATATTCTCCTATTTTTGCTGTTTTTCTTTCAGCTGTTCTTTTTGGATTTGCTCATGATGGAGAGATTATTTCTCAGCATCTTGTGACAGGACTTGTATTGGGTTGTCTTTATATAAAGCAAAGAAATCTATATTCCTGTGTAGTTGTACACGGCCTAATGAATGCCACTATTACGTGTCTATTTTTTCTGGCTACTTAAGTTGAACAGGTGAGTATGTGTAGTTCTTTGTTTGATGGTATATGAAAGGAGTAAAGAAATGAAAACTTTTCTTGCTAAAAAACGGAACATCTTTCTTGCAAGATTGTTCCTAGGTCAGTTGCCTTTACTTGTCTCTACTTATCTATTTCTATCTCGTCAGTTTTTAAATTTTTCCTTGGTTTTCCAATTTCTTTTAGTGGTTATTAACTTGGCTTCTATTTTGGTCACTGTTTACCTCACTAGGGAAATGAGTATAAGAGAGTTTGAAGATGATGATTTGGTTAGTCCTAGAACCAATCAACTTATGTTTATCGGTTTGACAGGCTCTATGTCTATTATCTGTTTGTATAGAGCTATCACAGCGGGAGAATCCTATCAACAATTAATAGCCTATATTGGTGCCATTCTCTGCTTGATTATCATGCTTCTGCTCATGTGGGGCTTGAAGTATTATAAAAAGTAGGGGCTAATGAAGTTTTTGCAATTTAGGAGGTTTTGATGACTATTCAAGATTTGGATGAAAAACTTTAACAAATAGTGCTATACTGAAATTGTCAAAGTTGCAACGGGTGCTGCTACATTCTGTTAAAAATCGCTCTTGATTGATAATCTGGATTTGTTAGGAAAGGAGTAAATAATTATGGATAAGAAAAAGATAGTTTCGACTATAATATGTATAGTATTTCTTGTAGAGTCAGTAGATAATTTTTTTAGAGACTTAACCCCGTTATTGTTCATTTTAAATATTATTGGCCTAACTTGTTTTTTAGTGTTAATATACACTAACATAAAAGAGATGCCCTTAAATATACGTAAATGATGATTTGGTTAGTCCTAGAACCAATCAACTCATGTTCATCGGCTTGACAGGTTTTATGTCTATTATTTGTTTGTATAGAGGTATTTCAGAAACAGAATTCTATCAACAACTAATCGCTTATATAGGTGTATTCTCTATTTGTTTATCACGCTTCTGCTCATGTGGGGCTTGAAGTATTAAAAGTAGCTTTCTATCCTTTTCTGACAGGATATTTGAGTAGAAGGCTCTATTAAATTGTTAGTGAAATAAATGAATGGAGGTATTTAATATGAAATACAGATTACTTCTTGTTATTTTCTTGAGTAGTATGTTGAATATTCTTTTAGGGACATTTTTACAAATCTCTAATGTATCGATTGGGTGGCTTGTTCTCTACAGTGGCTTGTTTGAAGCAGGCGTTTTCCTTCTTGCTAATAAAGGGGTGGCGGTAAAAATCAAGGAAGTAGACATTCGAAATCGCTTTAAATTTATTTTTGGAAAAACCTTATGGTTTCAAATTCTTTTGCTCATCTTTTTGATGGTCAAACTTTATCTTGGTTTGGATGCGAGGTTAATTTTATTCTATGGACATATTTTCATTGTCTTTAATGCCTTAATGTATCTATTATCTAGTAGTCAGGTTAGCCTTAAAAAGAACAAGCTGTCTTCTTAATCTTACAGCAGTAGAGCTTGACAAGGGGAGGTCATAGTGGAAAGAATTTCTATGAAAAAGTATCAACTTCTATTCAAAATAAGTGCAGTCTTCTCTTACTTATTTTTCGTATTTGGTCTTTCTCAGCTGACGCTTATTGTTCAAAATTATTGGCAATTTTCTTCCCAGATTGGCAATTTCGTCTGGATTCAAAATATCTTGAGTTTGCTATTTAGCGGAGTCATGATTTGGATTCTGGTTAAGACAGGCCATGGTTATCTCTTTCGCATTCCAAGAAAAAAATGGCTTTGGTATTCGATTTTGACAGTATTAGTGGTAGTGCTCCAGATCTCTTTTAACGTTCAGACAGCTAAACATGTTCAGTCAACTGCTGAAGGTTGGGCCGTATTGATCGGTTATAGTGGGACCAACTTTGCTGAGCTAGGTATCTATGTAACCCTGTTTTTTCTGACTCCACTTATGGAAGAGCTGATCTATAGAGGATTACTGCAACACGTCTTTTTTAAGCATTCGAGATTTGGCCTTGATTTGCTTCTTCCGTCAGTTTTATTTGCTCTTCCTCATTTTTCAAGCCTACCTAGTTTGTTAGATATTTTCATCTTTGCAACAGTTGGCATCATCTTTGCTAGTTTGACTCGCTATACAAAGAGCATTTATCCTTCCTATACGGTGCATGTGATTAATAATATTTTCGCAACATTACCATTTTTGCTGACTTTTTTACATAGGGTCTTGGGGTAAAAAAACCAAAGGCTTGCTTTTCAGCCATAGAGGAGGTCATCATGTATAAACACTTATTTTTCCTAGATTCAAAAACCTTAGACTGGTTGACGCCCTATATTCTAGTCTTGGCTTCTGACACCATTGCCTTTAACGTTTTTGTGCTAACCTTTGTATCTGTTGTGATCTTTTATTTTCTGAATCCCATGCTATCTTTAATTGCTATCTTCTTAGGGGCTGGCTATGTGGTCGGATTTTGGTTACTAAAATGGTTTGTATTGGAAAGGTTAGAGCTAAAGGATGACGCGTAGGGAAGTCTGTTTGGTGAGGAGGATAATTTTATGGAGTTTTTTGATAAATTTCATGCCTTGTGCTTTGGATTTTTAGTACTAATAATCGTCATTACAGTTCCTTATACGATTAACCATGGGGATTTTTTTCAAAATGAGCCTGCACTGATTATTGTAAGTCTTCTTGTAACCTCGTTGAGTGTTGCTTATGCTAGACAGTTTGAAATGATTTCTTTTGGGATGTTAAGCAAGAAAGAATTTTTGCTTTTCATTACAATCTTTCTTCTAAGTCTGCTTGAGACGCTGGTTTATATTCATTTCTTCGCTATTTCTTCTGGCGCAGGAGTTCAACACTTGGCGGAAGTCAGCAGAGGAATTTCCCTGTCTTTGATTTTGACTACCTCAGTTTTTGGCCCCATCCAGGAGGAACTCATTTTCAGAGGACTTCTTCAAGGTGCGGTTTTTGACAACTCTTGGTTAGGGATTGTGCTAACTTCCTCTCTCTTTTCTTTCATGCATGGACCTTCTAATGTCCCCTCGTTTATTTTTTATCTACTTGGGGGCTTGTTACTTGGCTTTGCCTATAAAAAGAGCCAAAACCTATGGGTTTCTACTCTAGTTCACATGTTTTACAATGCTTGGCCACTCTTATATTATTTATAAAAATCATGAAAAGGTAGGCAGAAGACGGTGCTTGCCTTTTTCTTTCTATAATGGTAACCCAAACCACCCCAGAGGCTTTTCTTTGAGAATCGGGTGTGGAGCGGTTGACGAATAGGCCAAAAACTAGTAGAATAGTAAGGAAACTTTATACGGAGGAAAGAAATGGATTTGGGTGATAATGAGCTAACACTGACTCCCATACCTGGGAAAAGTGGCAAGGCTTATATGGGTAGCTATCCTGATGGGAAGCGTATCTTTGTAAAAATGAACACCTCTCCAATCCTACCTGGTCTAGCTAGAGAACAAATTGCTCCACAATTATTATGGAGTCGCCGTTTGGCAGATGGGCGTGATATGTGTGCTCAAGAATGGTTGACAGGCAAAATATTGACCCCCTATGATATGAATCGTAAACAAATCGTCAATATTTTAACCCGCCTTCATCGCTCACGTCCGTTGATGACACAGTTGAGTCGTTTGGGCTATGCCATGGAAACACCTGTAGACTTACTACAGTCTTGGCAAGAAACGGCTCCAGATGCTTTGCGTAAAAATCATTTTATCAGTGAAGTGATGGCTGATTTACGTCAGACTATTCCAGGATTTAGAGAGGACTATGCGACCATTGTCCATGGAGATGTACGACATAGTAATTGGATTGAGACAGACAGTGGCTTGATTTATTTGGTAGATTGGGATTCGGTTCGCTTGACCGACCGCATGTTTGATGTAGCTCACATGCTCTGCCATTATATTCCAGAACATCAGTGGAAGGAATGGTTGACCTACTACGGTTACAAGTACAATCAAACGGTATTAAATAAATTGTATTGGTACGGTCAATTGTCTTATTTGAGCCAGATTTCCAAGTATTATATGAACCAAGATTTAGAAAATGTCAATCGGGAGATTCATGGCTTGCGTCACTTCCGAGACAAGTATGGAAAGAGAAGATGAGAGTTAGAAATCGTAAAGGGGCGACAGAATTACTAGAGGCAAATCCCCAGTATGTGGTCCTCAATCCCTTGGAAGCCAAGGGGAAATGGCGGGACTTGTTTGGAAATGATAATCCCATTCATGTGGAAGTTGGAAGTGGAAAGGGTGCCTTTGTTTCAGGTATGGCCAAACAAAACCCTGACATCAACTATATCGGGATTGATATTCAAAAGTCTGTTTTGAGTTACGCCTTAGACAAGGTCCTTGAAGTTGGAGTGCCTAACATCAAGCTCTTGTGGGTGGATGGTTCTGATTTGACTGACTACTTTGAAGACGGTGAGATCGATCGCTTGTATCTGAACTTTTCAGATCCTTGGCCGAAAAAACGCCATGAAAAGCGTCGTTTGACCTACAAGACCTTCTTGGATACCTTCAAGCGTATCTTGCCTGAAAATGGAGAAATTCATTTCAAGACAGATAACCGTGGTTTGTTTGAGTACAGTTTAGTGAGCTTTTCTCAGTATGGTATGAAACTCAATGGTGTCTGGCTAGACTTACATGCCAGTGATTTTGAAGGCAATGTCATGACAGAATACGAGCAAAAATTCTCAAACAAGGGTCAAGTTATCTACCGAGTTGAGGCAGAATTTTAAGAAATAGCCTGAAATCAGGCTGTATAAGTGCTTTTGCTTTACATAAGTTGGCAAACGTGCTATACTAAAAGTAAGAATATGAGAAAGTGAGGCGGGGAAATATCTTCGCCTCTTACTTATGAGGAGGTGGACGCAATCGCAACAATCGTAGAATTAGTCAGAGAAGTTGTAGAACCTGTCATCCAAGAGCCCTTCGAACTCGTGGATATCGAGTACGGAAAGATTGGCAGTGACATGATTCTCAGTATTTTTGTAGATAAACCTGAAGGAATTACCTTGAACGACACGGCAGACTTGACAGAAATTATCAGTCCTGTCCTAGACACCATCAAGCCAGATCCCTTCCCAGAACAATATTTCCTAGAAATCACCAGTCCAGGCTTGGAACGTCCTTTGAAAACCAAGGATGCAGTCGCTGGAGCGGTTGGGAAATACATCCATGTCGGGCTCTACCAAGCCATCGATAAGCAAAAGGTCTTTGAAGGAACCTTGTTGGCCTTTGAAGAGGACGAGTTGACCATGGAATATATGGACAAGACGCGTAAGAAAACCGTCCAAATTCCATACAGTTTAGTATCAAAAGCACGTTTAGCAGTTAAATTATAGAAAAAGAAAGGATAGCTTTTGAGGATTCAAAAGTGAAGAAAACATGAGTAAAGAAATGCTAGAGGCCTTCCGCATTTTGGAAGAAGACAAGGGAATCAAAAAAGAAGATATCATCGACGCAGTAGTAGAGTCGCTTCGTTCCGCTTATCGCAGACGCTATGGTCAATCTGACAGCGTAGCTATTGACTTCAACGAGAAAACAGGCGACTTTACAGTCTATACTGTCCGTGAAGTTGTTGATGAAGTATTTGACAGCCGTTTGGAAATCAGCTTGAAAGATGCTCTTGCCATTAATTCAGCCTATGAACTTGGAGACAAAATCAAGTTTGAAGAAGCACCTGCTGAATTTGGTCGTGTAGCAGCCCAATCTGCCAAACAAACCATCATGGAAAAAATGCGCAAGCAAACACGTGCTATCACCTACAATACTTACAAAGAGCATGAACAAGAAATCATGTCTGGTACTGTAGAACGTTTCGACAATCGCTTTATCTATGTCAACCTTGGCAGCATCGAAGCCCAATTGTCAAAACAAGACCAAATTCCTGGAGAAGTTTTTGCTTCTCATGATCGTATTGAAGTATATGTTTACAAGGTTGAAGACAACCCTCGTGGTGTCAACGTCTTTGTTAGCCGTAGCCATCCAGAAATGATCAAACGTTTGATGGAACAAGAAATTCCTGAGGTCTATGACGGAACTGTTGAGATTATGAGCGTGGCTCGTGAAGCTGGCGACCGTACTAAGGTTGCAGTTCGTAGCCACAATCCAAACGTGGACGCTATTGGTACAATCGTTGGACGTGGTGGAGCTAACATCAAGAAAATCACTAGCAAATTCCACCCAGCTCGCTACGATGCCAAGAGTGACCGTATGGTGCCAATCGAAGAAAATATCGACGTTATTGAATGGGTAGCCGATCCAGCTGAATTTATCTACAATGCCATCGCTCCTGCTGAAGTTGACCAAGTTATCTTTGATGAAAACGACAGCAAACGTGCCTTGGTGGTTGTTCCAGATAACAAGCTTTCTCTTGCCATCGGTCGTCGTGGGCAAAACGTTCGCTTGGCAGCTCACTTGACTGGTTACCGTATCGATATCAAGTCTGCTAGTGAATTTGAGGCCATGGAAGAAGCTGCTCCAGTAGATTTGGAAGCAGAAAACGATACTGTAGAAGAATAAAAGCTGCTAGAGGAGGGAAAGATGAAAACGAGAAAAATCCCTTTGCGCAAGTCTGTTGTCTCTAATGAAGTGATTGATAAGCGTGATTTGCTCCGCATTGTCAAGAACAAGGAAGGACAAGTCTTTATCGATCCGACAGGCAAGGCTAATGGCCGCGGCGCTTATATCAAGCTAGACAATGCAGAAGCCCTAGAGGCGAAAAAGAAGAAGGTCTTTAACCGTAGCTTTAGCATGGAAGTGGACGAAAGCTTTTATGACGAGTTGATCGCTTATGTGGATCACAAAGTGAAAAGAAGAGAGTTAGGACTTGAATAAGCAAAAGATAAGCAATCTCTTGGGACTTGCTCAGCGAGCAGGCCGAATCATATCGGGTGAAGAATTGGTGGTCAAAGCCATTCAAGATGGCAAGGCCAAGTTGGTCTTTCTAGCCCATGATGCTGGACCCAACCTTACCAAGAAGATTCAAGATAAAAGTCACTATTATCAAGTAGAAATTATAACCGTGTTTTCAACACTGGAATTAAGCATAGCAGTCGGGAAATCAAGAAAGGTTTTGGCTGTGACAGATGCTGGATTTACAAAGAAAATGAGGTCTCTTATGGAATAGAAGAGGAGGACATGATTTGTCTAAGAAAAGATTGTACGAAATCGCAAAAGAACTTGGAAAAGAAAGTAAAGAAGTTGTAGCGCGTGCAAAAGAGTTGGGCTTGGATGTAAAAAGCCACTCATCGAGTGTGGAAGAAGCTGTCGCTGCAAAAATCGCTGCCAGCTTTAAGCCTGC
Source organism: bacterium (assembly GCA_905221085.1). Lineage (GTDB taxonomy): Bacteria > Bacillota > Bacilli > Lactobacillales > Streptococcaceae > Streptococcus. The sequence continues at coordinate 42,731 of CAJNBT010000003.1, read as the reverse complement.
AGCTGCTCCGAAAGTAGAAGCAAAACCGGAAGCACCAAAAGCAGGTGCAGAAAAGAAAGCCGAAAAATCTGAGCCAGCAAAACCAGCTGTAGCCAAGGAAGAGGCAAAAGTGGCTGAGCCAATTACTCCGAAAACAGAAAAAGCAACAGCTAAACCGCAAAGCCGTAATTTCAAGGCTGAGCGTGAAGCCCGTGCTAAAGAGCAGGCAGAACGACGTAAGCAAAACAAGGGCAATAACCGTGACCAACAACAAAACGGCAACCGTCAGAAAAATGACGGCCGTAATGGTGGAAAACAAGGCCAAGGCAACCGCGACAATCGTCGCTTTAATGACCAAGCTAAGAAACAGCAAGGTCAGCAAAATCGTGGAAACGAGCGCCGTCAACAAGAGGACAAACGTCCAAATCAAGCGGCTCCACGCATTGACTTTAAAGCCCGTGCAGCAGCCCTAAAAGCAGAGCAAAATGCAGAGTACGCCCGTTCAAGTGAGGAACGCTTCAAGCAGTATCAGGCTGCTAAAGAAGCCTTGGCTCAAGCCAATAAACGCAAGGAGCCAGAGGAAATCTTTGAAGAAGCTGCTAAGTTAGCTGAACAAGCGCAACAAGCACAGCAAGTTCAAGCAGTGGTTGAAGTTGTCCCTGAGAAAAAAGAACCTGCAGTGGATACACGTCGTAAAAAACAAGCTCGACCAGACAAAAATCGTGACGATTATGATCACGAAGAAGATGGTCCTAGAAAACAACAAAAGAATCGAAGTAGTCAAAATCAAGTGAGAAATCAAAAGAATAGTAACTGGAATAACAACAAGAAGAACAAAAAAGGCAATAACAAGAACAATCGTAATCAGGCTCCAAAACCTGTTACAGAACGTAAATTCCATGAATTGCCAACAGAATTTGAATATACAGATGGTATGACTGTTGCGGAAATCGCAAAACGTATCAAACGTGAACCAGCTGAAATCGTTAAGAAACTCTTTATGATGGGTGTCATGGCCACACAAAACCAATCCTTGGATGGAGAAACCATCGAACTCCTCATGGTGGATTATGGTATCGAAGCCAAACAAAAGGTTGAAGTGGATAATGCCGACATCGAACGTTTCTTTGTCGAAGATGGCTATCTTAATGAAGATGAATTGGTTGAACGTCCACCAGTTGTAACCATCATGGGACACGTTGACCACGGTAAAACAACCCTCTTGGATACCCTTCGTAACTCTCGCGTTGCGACAGGTGAAGCAGGTGGTATCACTCAGCATATCGGTGCCTACCAAATTGTTGAAAATGGCAAGAAGATTACCTTCCTTGATACACCAGGACACGCGGCCTTTACATCGATGCGTGCGCGTGGTGCGTCTGTTACCGATATTACCATCTTGGTTGTAGCGGCAGATGACGGGGTTATGCCTCAGACTATCGAGGCCATCAATCACTCAAAAGCAGCCAACGTTCCAATCATCGTAGCCATCAACAAGATTGATAAACCAGGTGCCAACCCAGAACGCGTTATCGGTGAATTGGCAGAGCATGGGGTTATGTCAACAGCTTGGGGTGGAGATTCTGAATTTGTTGAAATTTCAGCTAAATTTAACCAAAATATCGAAGAATTGTTGGAAACAGTCCTTCTTGTAGCTGAAATCCAAGAACTCAAGGCAGACCCAACAGTTCGTGCTATCGGTACTGTTATCGAAGCGCGCTTGGATAAAGGAAAAGGTGCGGTCGCAACCCTTCTTGTTCAACAAGGTACCTTGAATGTCCAAGACCCTATCGTTGTCGGAAATACCTTCGGTCGTGTCCGTGCTATGACCAATGACCTTGGTCGTCGTGTTAAGGTGGCTGGACCATCAACACCAGTTTCTATCACAGGTTTGAACGAAGCGCCAATGGCGGGTGACCACTTTGCCGTTTACGAGGATGAAAAATCTGCGCGTGCAGCAGGTGAAGAGCGTGCCAAACGTGCTCTCATGAAACAACGCCAAGCTACTCAACGTGTCAGCCTTGAAAACCTCTTTGATACGCTTAAAGCTGGTGAGCTTAAGTCAGTTAACGTTATCATCAAGGCCGACGTACAAGGTTCTGTTGAAGCCCTTTCTGCCTCACTTCAAAAGATCGACGTAGAAGGTGTCAAAGTTACCATCGTTCACTCAGCAGTCGGTGCCATCAACGAATCTGACGTGACTCTTGCTGAAGCTTCAAATGCTTTCATCGTTGGTTTCAACGTACGCCCTACACCACAAGCTCGTCAACAAGCAGAAGCTGACGATGTGGAAATCCGTCTCCACAGCATTATCTACAAGGTTATCGAAGAGATGGAAGAAGCTATGAAAGGGATGCTTGACCCAGAATTCGAAGAAAAAGTTATTGGTGAAGCAGTTATCCGTGAAACCTTCAAGGTGTCTAAAGTCGGAACTATCGGTGGATTCATGGTTATCAACGGTAAGGTTACCCGTGACTCTAAAGTCCGTGTTATCCGTGATGGTGTCGTTATCTATGACGGTGAACTCGCAAGCTTGAAACACTACAAAGACGACGTCAAAGAAGTTACAAACGGTCGTGAAGGTGGATTGATGATTGACGGCTACAATGATATCAAGACTGATGATGTGATTGAGGCCTATGTCATGGAAGAAATCAAACGATAATAGAGAAACGATAGCCGATTTGACTCGTCGTCAACAGCGCCTTGATGAACCTCAGTTCTATCTAAGGCTTGTTTCCTAGATTCAAATGGCTCTAGTTCCTCTATCTAATAAAAATAGCTAGGTCTGCTGGCCTAGCTTTTGGTTCAAAGTAGAGAAAGGAATATCATGGCAAATCATTTCCGTACGGATCGTGTGGGCATGGAAATCAAGCGTGAAGTCAATGAGATTTTGCAAAAGAAAGTCCGTGATCCGCGTGTCCAAGGTGTGACCATCACAGATGTTCAGATGCTAGGTGACTTATCTGTTGCCAAGGTTTACTACACCATTTTGAGTAACCTTGCTTCGGATAATCAAAAAGCTCAAATCGGGCTTGAGAAAGCAACTGGTACCATCAAACGTGAACTTGGTCGCAATTTAAAATTGTATAAAATCCCAGACTTGACCTTCGTCAAAGACGAATCCATCGAATATGGGAATAAGATTGACGAGATGCTACGCAATCTGGATAAGAACTAAAGAAGAGGGGTAACCCTCTTTTTTGTGGAGGAAATGACTACAAAGCATGCTGAGAATCTTTCTAGAATTAAACATTATTAAAAAGCTTTATTAAATTTAGCTTGTATGATAGTATAGGAATTAGAAAGAGTAAATTTCACAGAAATGGCCAGCAAGACTGGTATCGTTAATATTTTAAAGTGTAGTTAAACGAGGAAAGATAATATGGGACCTATCAAAGCTTTTGCTAAAACTTACGGGAATTACTTTTTGACCATGCAAGGTGTAAAAGTGATGAAAACGATGAAGAAAGATGACCATGCCGTTGTCGGTCTGGGGAAACTTTTTATTGCAGACAAGTTAATGGATACGGCTCGATGGCTCATCAAACCAGAGGATAGAAAATGAAATTTTTTTTGGGTCTTCTTGCTATTATTTTTATCAAACCGATTATTGGGATTGTGAAATTCTTTTGGATGATTATCTCTTTTGCAGTCCAATTGCTGTTTTACAAGCTATTATTTAAAATATTGGATTGGCTCTTTAAACTTATTTAGATGGTAATCCAAATTGCAGAGAACTAGCAAGTCTTGTACTGCTAGTTTTTTATTCACTTTCCATATGGTATAATATAAGCAGTAAAATCATTTTAGAACATACATGGAGGTCGTCATGGACAATATCATCGATGTGTCAATTCCTGTTGCAGAAGTGGTGGACAAGCATCCAGAAGTCTTGGAAATTCTAGTGGAGCTTGGTTTTAAACCACTTGCTAATCCCTTGATGCGCAATACAGTTGGTCGTAAAGTATCGCTTAAACAGGGTTCCAAGCTTGAAGGAACTCCTATGGACAAGATTGTCCGTACACTGGAAGCGAATGGCTACGAAGTGATTGGATTAGACTGATGGCAGATGAACGGATTCATGTCCTGCGGGATATTTTGTTAGAATTGCACAATGGCGCCTCTCCTGAATCAGTTCAGGAGCGCTTTGATGCGACCTTTACAGGCGTTTCAGCCATTGAGATTTCCCTCATGGAGCACGAGCTGATGAACTCTGACTCAGGTGTCACCTTTGAAGATGTTATGGAACTCTGTGATGTCCATGCCAATCTTTTTAAAAATGCTATTAAAGGTGTCGAAGTAGAGGATATTGAGCATCCAGGTCACCCAGTTCGGGTCTTTAAGGAAGAAAATCTGGCCCTCCGCGCGGCCTTGATTCGCATTCGGAGATTGTTAGATACCTATGAGTCTATGGAAGATGAAGAAATGCTTGCGGAGATGCGTAAGGGTTTGGTCCGCCAAATGGGTCTTGTGGGCCAATTTGACATCCATTACCAACGTAAAGAAGAACTCTTCTTTCCTATCATGGAGCGCTATGGACACGATTCACCCCCAAAAGTTATGTGGGGAGTGGATGATCAGATCAGGGAACTCTTTCAAACAGCTCTAATGACAGCCAAGTCACTACCAGAAGTGTCGATTAGCACTGTAAAAGAAGATTTTGAAGCTTTTGCGACAGAGTTTGAAAGTATGATTTTTAAGGAAGAGTCCATCCTTCTCATGATTCTCCTTGAGTCCTTTACTCAGGATGACTGGCTTCAAATTGCAGAGGAGAGTGATGCCTACGGCTATGCCATCATCCGTCCGTCAGAAAAATGGGTGCCAGAACGCCAGAGTTTTGTTGAGGAAAAGAGTGCAGAGGAGCCCGTACAACTAGATACGACAGAAGGCCAAGTTCAACAAGTTATCGATACGCCAGAGGGGCAGTTTACCATTACCTTTACCCCTAAGGAAAAGGAAGCAGTACTGGACCGCCATAGTCAACAGGCTTTTGGTAATGGCTATCTCTCAGTCGAGCAGGCTAACCTAATCCTCAATCACCTCCCTATGGAGATTACCTTTGTCAATAAAGACGATATTTTCCAGTATTATAATGAAAATACGCCAGCTGATGAGATGATTTTCAAACGGACACCGTCCCAAGTTGGGCGTAATGTTGAACTTTGCCATCCACCTAAGTACTTGGACAAAGTAAAGACCATCATGAAGGGTCTTCGTGAGGGAACCAAGGACAAGTATGAAATGTGGTTCAAGTCTGAGTCACGAGGCAAGTTTGTCCACATCACCTACGCTGCAGTCCATGATGAAGATGGAGAATTCCAAGGAGTGCTGGAGTATGTTCAGGATATCCAACCCTACCGTGAGATTGATACGGACTATTTCCGTGGATTAGAATAAGGAGAAAAAATGAGTTACGAACAAGAATTTATGAAGGAATTTGAAGCCTGGGTCAATACCCAGATTATGATTAACGACATGGCACACAAGGAAAGTCAAAAGGTCTACGAGGAAGATCAAGACGAGCGTGCCAAAGATGCCATGATCCGCTACGAAAGCCGCTTGGATGCTTATCAGTTCTTGCTTGGAAAATTTGAAAATTTCAAGGCAGGTAAAGGATTCCATGATTTGCCAGAAGGTTTGTTTGGTGAGCGGAATTATTAAACGAGATAGATTCTTGATTTTTTACTAAAATCTTGATAGAATATTTATATTAAATCCTTGTCAGAGCAGGGGTTTTTTATTGAAAGGATTTTATCATGTCAAAGAAACTCAATCGTAAAAAACAATTACGAAATAGCCTCCGTCGCGCAGGTGCCTTTTCAAGTACTGTGACTAAGGTTGTAGAAGAGACAAAGAAAGTCGTAAAACGTGCAGAGCAGTCAGCAAGCGAAGCTGGTAAGGCTGTTTCTAAAAAAGTTGAACAAGCAGTAGAAGCTACCAAAGAGCAAGCTCAAAAAGTAGCCAATTCTGTAGAAGATTTTGCAGCAAACTTGGGTGGACTTCCACTTGACCGTGCCAAAACTTTCTATGATGAAGGCATCAAGTCTGCTTCAGATTTCAAAAACTGGACTGAAAAAGAACTCCTTGCCTTGAAAGGAATCGGCCCAGCTACCATTAAGAAATTGAAGGAAAATGGCATCAAGTTTAAGTAATCTTTCTTGTGCCTTGCATTTCCGAAAAAATCTTGCTACAATAGAGACATTAGAGGTGTTTTGAATCCCACATTTTACAGAAAGTGGCGGCGCTGAGAAGTCCACAAATGTGTCAAAACTAGTTGCTAATGGATGAAAAATGAAATAATGTTGTCTTTTTATTTTAAAGACGAGAGTTGCGGGCAACTGCCCGAAATTGGGTGGTACCGCGGATAAACACATTCGTCCCTGTCATGTAGATGGCAGGGCTTTTCTTTTGTATCTTGGTCAAAGGAGGTTGTCATGAAGCAATCTTTTAACACAAGTAAACTCTATTATGGTTTTCCTATCTTCATTTTGGGGTATCAGGATCAGAATTTTGGAAATAATATTACGACCTGTAGCTCCTCCTATAGTTTGGGAAATTGGCTAGTCATCGGTGTTGGTGCTGAGGAAAATGCGGCTGAGCAAATCAAGTATTACCAGAAGTTCACTGTGAATATTCCTGATAAAAATCTCATGCTTGAGATGGAGCAGGCTGGTTTTATCAGTCATCGAGAGAAATTGAAACACCTGGGGCTAGACTACGAGATTTCTGAACGGACTCAGGCACCGATTTTAAAGGACTGTCCAGTCGTTTTAGAATGTCAAGTTGATAGAATTATTGAGGAAGACGGTATTTGTCACATCTTTGCCAAGATTATCGAAAGACTAGTTGATCCAGAGTTCTTGGATGACAAGGGGAATTTTAAGAATGACCGTTTTGCGCCGACTTACTTTATGGGGGATGGCCACCAGCGCGTTTATCGCTATTTAGATGACCGAGTAGACCCTATGGGGAGCTTCATTAAGAAAGCGAGGCAAAAGGATGGCAAGAATTGAACTGCCAGAACGCTTGGAAACAGAACGTCTCATTTTACGAGTCCGGACAGTGGCGGATGCTGAGGATATCTTTGATTATGCTAGTCGTCCAGAAGTTTCTTACCCAGCAGGTTTTCCACCTGTCAAGACCTTGGAAGATGAGATTTATTATCTAGAGCATATCCTTCCCGAACGCAATGAAAAGGACAATCTCCCAGCTGGTTACGGGATTGTTGTTAAAGGAACTGATACGGTCATTGGTTCTGTCGACTTTAATCACCGCCACGAAGATGATGTGCTGGAAATTGGCTATACCTTGCACCCAGACTATTGGGGACGAGGTTATGTACCAGAAGCAGCGTGTGCCTTGATTGATCTAGCTTTTAAAGAACTTGGTCTTCACAAGATTGAACTAACTTGTTTTGGATATAACCTTCAAAGTCAACGAGTTGCAGAGAAGCTTTGTTTTACCCTTGAAGCTCGTATCCGAGACCGCAAAGATGCCCAAGGCAATCGCTGTGACAGCCTGATATATGGCTTGCTGAGGAGTGAGTGGGAGGTGATTTGATGCATCTTTTCATCATTGGTGCTCCAGCTTCAGGAAAAATGACCATTGGTCAAGAACTATCTCGACTGACGGATTCGACCCTCTTTTATAACCATCAGGCTATCGATTTTGCACTAGAAATCTATCAGGACTTTACAGAGGAAATGTGGGAATTTGTTCGTGGAATTACCTTCTCTTTCCTTGGAGCTAGCGCTAGAAATCAGCGATCTGTGATTTTAACAGACGTGATTGATTTTTCAAATCAGTACCAGCTGATGTATTTGAAGCAAATTCAGGATTTATTGAATGACTATCATCAAGAGATTCTTTTTGTTGAATTAGAAACAAGCCTTGAAGAGCGCTTACGTCGAAATCGAACGGAGAATCGATTAAAGCACAAACCCTTAAAACGACATATTGAGGTATCTGAAAGAGAAATTTTAGAAACCACTAAAACACTTCAATTAAATTCCCAACATCAACCCAATGAGTTGCACCACTACCTTAAAATAAATAATACGAATCTGTCTACAGAAGAAGCTGCTAAGCAGATTCAAGATAAAATAAATACAATAGAGAAAGGACACACACATGTCTAAAGAACTTTCACCTAAATACAATCCAGCCGAGGTTGAGGCTGGTCGTTACCAAAAATGGCTTGACGCTGATGTTTTCAAGCCTTCAGGGGATCAAAAGGCTAAGCCTTATTCAATCGTGATTCCACCACCAAATGTAACTGGGAAACTTCACCTTGGTCACGCTTGGGATACAACCTTGCAGGATATCATCATCCGTCAAAAACGGATGCAAGGTTTTGATACCCTTTGGCTTCCAGGAATGGACCACGCAGGGATTGCGACTCAGGCTAAGGTTGAGGAGCGCTTGCGTGGTGAGGGCATCAGCCGTTATGACCTGGGTCGTGAAAAATTCCTCGAGAAAGTCTGGGAATGGAAAGACGAATACGCTACTACCATCAAGGAACAATGGGGCAAGATGGGTCTCTCTGTAGACTACTCTCGCGAGCGTTTCACTCTTGATGAAGGTTTGTCAAAAGCCGTTCGCAAGGTCTTTGTGGACCTTTACAAGAAAGGCTGGATCTACCGTGGTGAGTTTATCATCAACTGGGACCCAGCAGCTCGCACAGCCCTTTCTGATATCGAGGTGATCCACAAGGACGTTGAAGGTGCCTTCTACCACATGAACTACATGCTAGAAGACGGTTCACGCGCTCTTGAAGTTGCGACTACTCGTCCTGAGACCATGTTTGGGGACGTTGCGGTTGCGGTCAATCCAGAAGACCCACGCTACAAGGACTTGATTGGTAAAAATGTTATCCTTCCAATCGCTAATAAACTCATCCCAATCGTTGGAGACGAACACGCAGATCCTGAATTTGGTACAGGTGTCGTGAAAATCACACCTGCCCACGATCCAAACGACTTCTTGGTTGGTCAACGCCACAACTTGCCACAAGTCAATGTTATGAACGACGACGGAACCATGAATGACTTGGCCTTCGAATTTGCAGGCATGGACCGTTTCGAAGCTCGTAAGGCAGTCGTTGCTAAGTTGGAAGAAATCGGCGCCCTCGTTAAAATCGAAAAACGTGTCCACAGTGTTGGTCACTCAGAGCGTACAGGTGTAGTGGTTGAGCCACGCTTGTCTACTCAATGGTTCGTCAAGATGGACCAATTGGCTAAAAATGCCATTGCCAACCAAGACACAGAGGACAAGGTAGAATTCTACCCACCTCGTTTCAATGATACTTTCCTTCAATGGATGGAAAATGTCCACGACTGGGTTATCTCTCGTCAGCTCTGGTGGGGTCACCAAATCCCTGCTTGGTACAATGCTGAGGGTGAAATATATGTCGGCGAAGAAGCTCCAGAAGGTGACGGTTGGACTCAGGACGAAGACGTCTTGGATACGTGGTTCAGTTCGGCTCTTTGGCCATTCTCTACCATGGGCTGGCCGGATGTCGACTCAGAAGACTTCAAACGTTATTACCCAACATCAACTTTGGTGACTGGTTATGATATTATTCCTTTCTGGGTATCTCGAATGATTTTCCAAGGTTTGGAATTTACTGGCAAGTCGCCATTCAAAAATGCCTTGATTCATGGTCTCATTCGTGATGAGCAAGGACGCAAGATGTCGAAATCTCTCGGTAACGGGATTGATCCAATGGATGTTATTGATAAGTACGGAACAGATAGCCTTCGTTGGTTCCTTTCAAACGGTTCTGCCCCAGGGCAAGACGTGCGCTTCTCTTATGAGAAAATGGATGCTTCATGGAACTTCATTAACAAGATTTGGAACATCTCTCGCTACATCCTCATGAACAATGAAGGCTTGACTCTTGAGCAAGCGACTGCCAATGTGGAAAAAGTTGTCAACAAGGAAGCTGGAAATGTCACAGACCGCTGGATTCTTCATAACCTCAATGAAACTATCGGCAAAGTTACTGAAAACTTTGACAAGTTTGAATTTGGTGTGGCTGGTCACATCCTCTACAACTTCATCTGGGACGAGTTTGCGGACTGGTATGTTGAGTTGACCAAGGAAGTCCTTTATAGTGACAACGAAGAAGAGAAAGTCATCACACGTTCTGTTCTCCTTTACACTCTGGACAAAATCCTTCGTCTCCTCCATCCAATCATGCCATTCGTGACAGAGGAAATCTTTGGACAAATCTCAGAAGGTTCTATCGTGACAGCAGAATACCCAACTGTCAACCCAGCCTTTGAAGACCTTGTTGCCCACACTGGTGTGGAAAGTCTCAAAGACTTGATCCGTGCTGTTCGGAATGCGCGTGCGGAAGTAAACGTAGCCCCAAGCAAGCCAATCACTATCCTTGTTAAGACAAGCGATAGCGACTTGGAAGCCTTCTTTAACAGCAATGTCAATTATATCAAACGCTTCACAAATCCAGAACACTTGGAAATTGCCTCAACCATCCCTGCACCTGAACTCGCTATGTCAAGCGTCATCACAGGAGCAGAAATTTACTTGCCACTCGCAGACCTCCTTAATGTCGAAGAAGAATTGGCTCGTCTCGACAAGGAACTAGCTAAATGGCAAAAAGAATTGGATATGGTCGGCAAGAAGCTCTCTAACGAACGTTTCGTAGCCAATGCCAAACCAGAAGTCGTCCAAAAAGAACGCGACAAACAAACCGACTACCAAGCTAAATACGACGCGACCGTCGTACGTATTGAAGAGATGAAGAAATTGGTGAAATAAGTGACTATTTGTTGGTTATTAAGAGTCATATCCTTGAAATGAACGAAAAAAGAGCAAAGAACATAATAAATCATGTTCTTTGCTCTTTTTTATTATTTAGGGTAATTTGAAATTATATTTAATTAGAAGCTCAGAAACACAATTTGGAATATCGTCTCTTAAAACATTATATTTATTATGTTTCCAAAAATTATCTTCATCGAAATAGACATCAATTAGATTTAGAGCAACCTCTTTATTCTTTTTGTAGTGAAAATGGTAATGAGGAAATTCTGAGTGGTCTTTAATATCAATTCGAGGAACGGATTCTTTTCCTCCATGTACTTCTCTCTTTAACGAACTACATCTTTTTTTGTAAAATTCGGTTACATACCAATTATTTTTAAAATTAAGTTCATTTTTAAAATTTTCAATAAATAGATAATCGTTATCAGTTGCTGTAAGAGAAAGGAGATAAAATGGTTTATCTATATTAGTTTCACGAGCAACAAACTCTTTAAAGGGACTTAGATGAATGGATTCATCTTCAAAAAAACATATATTTGAATTATTATGCATCTTTATCCTGTTGATAATTGGGTAAAGAATTTTTTGTTCGTCTATTGATAATTTTTCTTTTATATTTTGATTTAGTACTTTAAGTTTATCAATGTAGACATAAAAAGTAACATTCAAATTTTGGTTGTTAAGTAACTTAATTAACTCTAGTAGAGGTTGCTTGAGCTGGAGATTATAATTCAATTCATCTAACAATATATATAGATGAGAATTGATTTTAATATCATTTTTCATCTTCGTATATACCTAGTAGTTTATCAGTGTCTATTAAATACTGGTCAAACAATCCCTCTATTTTATTTTCTATTATTCCATATTCTCTAATTTTTATTTCATGAATAATACTTTGATTCTCTTCATTAAGTTCAATAAATAAGATGTTGCAATTTTCGCTGTTTGTAATAAAAAGCCGTGATGAGTTAAAAATATGATCACTGTGAGTCTCGATAATAATTTGCTTTCCTAATTTAGTAGCCCAGAGGTAAAATAACATTAATTCTGATTGCATTTTAGGATGTAAATGAATTTCAGGATTTTCTTAAGAAAGAAACTCCAGTACCAATGTGTTTCGGGAAATATTCTTTTCCATCTTTTTTATAAACAATGTTAATATAATCATCGTTGCCGATGGGTTTTATAGCAACAGAGTAACCAGTTAATCTTTCCAACCAAATATTTATAAGAGTTTCAATTGTAGGTTTTCCTGTGAACGATTCATCGGATGCATCAATTTTATTAGCATCGTAATATTTTAGATTCAATTCTTGAATAATCCAATTACTTTTCTCGAAAGACTTAGGATTATCTTCAATAAAACTTCGATTTTCACGCTGATTATTAAATAAGCTAATTAGATATTCTCCTTTAGAATCGAACGAATTATTTTTATTATCACTTTTATAGATGGGTTGAACTGCTATTCTTTCAGCAGATAGATAAAGAATTTTACTCTTATTTTCTATCGTCAATTCTGCATCATCATCTGATTTGATTGTTATTTCACTTATTAAATTGTCCAAATCCTCATACTTAAAATAAATATAAGGAATCGTAGTTGAGTTATTTTTTATAGTCTCAAATTTGCCAATGTTTTTTAAATGCGCATTTAGTAGATTTGGCTCAGATGACTGACCAAGTATTAGAAGTGTTTCAATTAAGGATGATTTACCACTTGAATTCTGTCCACTTATTATCGTAAGATCCGATAGAGAAAATTCTTGTTTTTTATATGATTTATAGTTCTCTATAGTTATTTTTTTAAGCATTATTTATTTCCTCTTTGATTTTTCTAAAAGATCATTTCAGTTTTTCTTGGATGTTATAAATATTCTTCTTTATAATGTTTAAACGCTCCTCGATCTTTTCCTTACTATCTCTGCGCACAGAAATATTAATATCAAAATCATTATTATTAATCAATTTCAAGTATGCTTCACAAAAGATCTCTATATTATCTTTTACTATAGAAGCTCTGAAATAAGATAAGATCGTCATCCAAGTTTCAAAGATATTCATGTTTACTACTTTACTATCTTTTTTGGAAAACTTATTAATATTTTGAGTTTCAAAGAGGAATAAAGCTATTTGCAGAGTGTCATCAAAAACTTGTAACATATTATCAATGAAATTATCATTTTGCGCATTAATAAACTTCATAATAGTATCTAGTAATATATCAATGTGTTTAAATTGATTGTTGAAATTATAAACACATTGAAAGTTTTCATCAAGCAGTAATCGGAAGCTTATAAAACGCAAAGCTAGATATTGATCTTTTTTTCTAGTTTTTGGAATAAAAGAAAAAGAAGGAAGTCTAGAAATATTTTCTAATAGTATAGTAGATTGTCCTATATTTACAGCATTTCTTACCTCTTGAGCGTTTAAAGGAATACCACCACGATTAACCCTAGTAAAAATTTCATTACGTATTAACGGTGGAGTTGTTGGATTTATGATGTAGCACGTAAGAAAAAAAGAACCTATTTTTCTTTTTATTTTCTCTTGTAATGTACTATATTTCACTTCTTGAGAAAAATGGGTTTCATTTAAATAACCAAAGTCTTTAGGTAGCGAGAACTGATTATCCATAAATTCAAATATAGACGTTAATCGTTGTTTTCCATCTACTACAAGCAAATTACCATTCTCATCCTCCGAAAAGTAGAATGCAGGGAGCGGTATTCCTAATAAAATACTCTCGATTAACTCTTTTTTTTGTTTGGACTTCCATACATAGTTTCGTTGAAAATCTGGAGATAAAACTAAGGTATCTTCAAAATCATCTAAGTTCTTGATTCTTTTTTCAGGGTTAGCCTTTTTTTTATAAAGTTGATACCTTTCATACAAACTATTTATCTGAAGCTCTTGTTTTTCTATTCGAATTAAATCTTTTTGTTGGACGCGCGATGCAGCTATATACTCTCTTTTAGTATTTGTAGCTTCTGATTCTATATCATCTAATAAATCTTCATCACCTTCAAAATCAACTCTTGAAATATTATAGTGAGTGTTACTAATGTCTTGTATATCTGAGAAATTTTTGTCTCCTATTAATTTAGAAATAGTACTTGAAGTTTCTGGAAAATAAGTTATAATGCCAGCTAAAACAAAGAGTGTAGGTTTTTTTGCAATGCTTGTGATTGCCTGATTTAGACTTCCCTTTATTGATGGTCCAATATTTATTGCATCAGTAGTATCAGGAAATGGAAGGTAGTCTTTCTGAGTGAGAGTTTGAGGTAGTATAAGTTTGATTGTTAATTCAGCCTCATACACTTTTTTATCCGTATTATGTAATTTATCAAAACATGCTAAGGCTACAAGACCGTTAATCCATGGTTTTCTATCTCCGCCTAGTACTATAAACGCAAAATCACCTGAATGAATTTTATCTTTTAAAACATTCAAGTTAGAAATATATATTTTCTTATCAAGTTCGGGCTGAGTTCTTAAATTATTAATCTTTTTAGCAACTATTTCATCTCTTGTTTTAATTGTGAAAAAGGTTTTTTTTTGGTTATTAATTGTTAAATGGTTATTTGACAAAATTGATCCTCCTACTTTATATTCATCATAAAAATTATAACATCTTTTTCTGAAATATTTAATTATTTATGATATAATATTTAGATTTAATTTTTAGAAAGCAGGTAACTACATGACAAATTCTGTAAGTTCAAACCGACCTGAGAAGTACAACATTGCAGCTTTCTTCTCAGGTGTTGGGGGAATTGAGTTGGGATTTGAACAGACCAACGAGTTCAGAGTGGTGTATGCCAATGAGTTTGATAAGTATGCGCGTCAGACTTATCAGTTAAACCATCCAGATACCTATTTGGATGGTCGTGATATTCACGATGTTCAGCCAGAGGACATTCCAGCTGAGCGCGTGGATGTGATTATGGGAGGTTTTCCTTGTCAGGCCTTTAGCATTGCGGGTTATCGCAAGGGATTTGATGACGATCGTGGAGATCTTTTCTTTGAGTTGCTTCGCATGATTGAGGGACGTAAACCTCGCGCCATTTTCATCGAAAACGTTAAGAACATGGTTGGTCATGACCATGGCAATACCTTCAAGGTTATTCGTGAAGCCTTGACCGAGAACAACTACTTCATCAAGTGGAAGGTTCTCAATGGGAAAGACTATGGAAATATCCCTCAAAACCGTGAGCGGATTTATATCGTTGGTTTTGATACTAAGGAAGCTTATGATTTGTTTGAATTTCCAGAGGAAATCAAGCTGACTACGAGTCTTCAGGATGTGATTAACTTTGGCGATAAGCTAGACGAGGTTTACTACTACCGTGAAGGCAAGCAGAATTTCTACGATCAGTTGAAGTTTGAAGTGACCAGTCAAGATACAGTTTACCAATGGCGCCGTCAATATGTCCGTGAAAATAAAAATGGTGTTGTCCCTACCTTGACAGCCAATATGGGAACAGGTGGACACAACGTTCCATTGATTTTGACGGACAGTGGGGAGATTCGCAAGCTGACACCGAAAGAAACTTTTAATGTTCAAGGTTATCCTAAATCTTTTAAAATCCCAGAAGGTGTTTCTAACGGTCAGTTGTACAAGCAAGCTGGAAATAGTGTAGTTGTTCCCGTGATTAAACGTATCGCGGAAAATGTTGCCAAGGCTTTAAATGAAAGTCAGGGGCAATCTCAACTTGAACGCTCAGGAAAAATTGCCATTATCTACACCAAGATGAATGGTCAATTTGAAGGCCAGTCCTATGTCAAGGACTTTGCGGATAGCTATGACCAGGCTCTTGAAAAAATCAAGTCTTATGATGATGGTTTAGCCGTTCTGTCTGGTGAAGATTATTTAAAATTGATTAAAAAACGAGGAAATCTCGAATTTTACAGTATTAATTAACGAATATATAAGAGGGTTAGTGAAAAACTAATCTTCTTTTGATATACTGAAAATAGAAAAGAGGGTGCTTATGTGGGAACATCTAAAGTCTGAACAAAAAGACAAATACAAAACCTTAATTACCAACTTCGCTAGTTTGAGTCAAGCTTTCTCTCAAAAGGCAGAATCTGAAGATGAGGGACAAACAGAACATTCTGTCGCTCCTATCGTCAACTCCAAATTTCAGGAGACTGTTTTTCAAAAAGCCTTTAATGCCGTTGGAGAAGATATCGCCAATACTTCCTATGATGCTTCCGTCGTTGTGGATGAAAATCATAAATACCTAGTGGGTATCAAGTCTTTTGGGATTAATTCGGGAGATCAAAAAATCGCTCAGTTTAAAAAAGATTCTCAATCTTGGACGGAATTGTTGGGTGATATCAAGTTTCATGCAGATATCTCAGCAGATAAAGAAACAGCAGACCAGAAAAACTATCAGCGCTATGAAGAGTTGGCACGAAAGATTGTGACCTTAAGAAATCAGAGAATCGAATCTTCTAAGGCACAAATAAAGGGCTTTAACTCAGATTCGGTCAATGTTGAAGCTGTTTATCACGTTTTGATGCCGACACCAAAGGGAGAAAATCCTAAGATTTTTGTTGGTGAAACATCTTATTTACCAGTCGATATTGATAATCTGGTCATTGAAGGTTCTACCACCAAAAACAATCCCACCAATTTTCGATTTACGGATGGACAACATCATTACAAGTATACAGCAGCTGACAGCCAGCTCCACATGACTTTTAATAATAAAGACATTGTAGTAGATACTTGGGACGTTCACTACATCGAAGATCCTTTTTCTCTCTTTGAAAACCTTCATTTACTGACAGCTGAAAAGGAACAATCCGATGTCTTAGAAACAGTTTCTTGGGTTATCACAGACAAACATGGAAATGTGGAAGAAAACTCAGGATTCAATGCCTTTAACGGTGGTTCAAAACTATCTAAGAAAGATCGTCTGCCACGAATTTTAAAGATTCAGGATAAATTCAAGGACAATTTAGCTCCTGAAGAACTAGCTTTTGTAACTTTCTCCCTAGAAGAAATTCTCTTGAAAAAGTGGACTGGCAAGGAAGAAAAAGTTCAGATGAAGGCTATTCGTGAGGATTTGATTCACTTTGTCCACAATACTGGCAATAAAAAACTCATTAAAGAAATTGAGCAGTTAGTGTACCGTCCAGTTAGTGAAGTTTACATTCCTCTTCCTGACTCGAAAAACTTTCACGACGAAAGACCAGACTTCTTTGGTTCTGGATTTGGGACTTTTGAACCCGGTACTAAAAAACTAGCTCTATCCAAAGAAGAAAGAACCTTCAAGCTACGCTTCTTATCTTCTGGAGATGTCATCAATGCCTATATCAACCAAGAAGCTGGTAAGGCTATTCAGTCTACCGATAAGCAAGAAATCCTCGGGAATTGGATTTTACGTGGTGTTTTCCAGTTGAAGGAACGAGAAGTCTTGACAGGCCAACGACTCAATGAACTGGAAATCAACGGTATTCGCTTGACTAAGTTTAAAAATGGCGAAATCGGGATTGAATTCATCTGGATTGATATCGAAAATCCACCTGGCGATGCCATCGGCTGGGTAGTAAAGAAAAAAAGTTCGTTTTAGACTAATTCCCACTTTGGTTAAGCAAGTGGAAGTTACTTTGAGAAGTTACGCAAATAAAACTCCTGTCACTTTCTCCCCCTTAACCTTTGACTATTCCACAAAATTATCGTAAAATAAAGAGTAAATGATAAAATGAGGTCAGAGTCTGTTTGCTCTGGCGATAGTAGTATAAATGAGGAGAAACGCTTTGGAATTAGAAGTATTTGCTGGGCAAGAAAAAAGTGAACTATCTATGATTGAGGTAGCGCGTGCTATCTTGGAACTTCGTGGTCGCGACCATGAGATGCATTTTAGCGATCTTGTAAACGAAATTCAAAACTACCTTGGAACATCAAACAGCGATATCCGTGAAGCCTTGCCTTTGTTCTACACAGAGTTGAACTTTGACGGTAGCTTCATCTCACTTGGAGACAACAAATGGGGGCTTCGTTCATGGTATGGTGTAGACGAAATCGACGAAGAAATCATCGCTCTTGAAGAAAACGACGACGATGAAGTAGCACCAAAAGCTAAGAAAAAACGTGTCAATGCCTTCATGGATGGCGATTCAGATGCTATTGACTACAATGCAGATGATCCAGAAGATGAAGATGCATACGAAGCAGATCCAGCTCTTTCATACGATGATGAAAATCCAGATGATGAGAAAAATGAAGTGGAAGCTTACGACGCAGAAATCAACGAGATTGCTCCTGATGACTTGGGTGAAGACGTGGATCTCAATGAAGAAGATGACGAGTTTTCAGATGATGATACTGAAAACATCGAGGAATAAAAGTTAGCTATTGACAATTATCCTATTTTTAGGTATCATATTGTTCGGGCACCTCTTTTAGAGGTCGGGGCTCCCTAGTTCTTAGGGAGCTATTTTTGTTTTTTCAAGAAGTTATCTTCTTGTATTTTGGTTGTGAATCTGGTGCAGTCGTCCCAGATTATTCTTATTAATAGGGTCTTGTTTTCTATATCCCCTCGTAGTTAGCAAGGCCTTGAGCATTTTAGAAAGAGGAATCTATGTCAACGAAATATATTTTTGTAACTGGTGGTGTGGTATCGTCTATTGGGAAAGGGATTGTGGCAGCGAGTCTAGGTCGTCTCTTGAAAAATCGTGGTCTCAAAGTAACCATTCAAAAGTTTGACCCTTATATCAATATCGATCCGGGAACTATGAGTCCTTACCAGCACGGGGAAGTTTTTGTGACAGATGACGGAGCTGAGACAGATTTGGACTTGGGTCACTATGAACGTTTCATCGATATCAATCTCAATAAATATTCCAACGTGACAACTGGGAAAATTTACAGTGAAGTTCTTCGTAAGGAACGCCGTGGTGAATACCTTGGGGCAACTGTTCAGGTTATTCCTCATATCACAGATGCTTTGAAAGAAAAAATCAAGCGTGCCGCTCTAACGACTGACTCTGATGTCATTATCACAGAGGTCGGTGGAACCGTTGGGGATATTGAGTCCTTGCCATTCCTAGAGGCCCTTCGTCAGATGAAGGCAGATGTGGGTGCGGACAATGTCATGTATATCCATACAACCTTGCTTCCTTACCTCAAGGCTGCTGGTGAAATGAAAACCAAACCAACTCAACACTCTGTAAAAGAATTGCGTGGATTGGGAATCCAGCCAAATATGTTGGTTATTCGTACAGAAGAGCCAGCTGGTCAAGGAATTAAAAACAAACTGGCCCAGTTCTGTGATGTGGCACCAGAGGCTGTTATTGAGTCTTTGGATGTTGAACACCTTTACCAAATTCCATTAAACTTGCAGGCACAAGGTATGGATCAAATTGTCTGTGACCATTTGAAATTAGATGCACCAGCAGCAGATATGATAGAATGGTCAGCCATGGTGGACAAGGTCATGAACCTCAAGAAACAAGTTAAGATTTCCCTTGTTGGTAAGTATGTGGAGTTGCAAGATGCTTACATTTCTGTGGTTGAAGCCTTGAAACACTCTGGTTATGCCAACGACGCAGAAGTTAAAATCAATTGGATCAATGCCAATGATGTGACGGCAGAGAATGTAGCAGAGCTCTTGTCTGATGCGGACGGAATCATCGTACCAGGTGGTTTTGGTCAACGGGGTACTGAAGGGAAAATCCAAGCTATTCGCTATGCACGTGAAAATGATGTTCCAATGTTGGGAGTCTGCTTGGGAATGCAGTTGACATGTATCGAGTTTGCTCGTCACGTTTTAGGACTCGAAGGTGCCAATTCTGCAGAACTTGCACCAGAAACAAAATACCCTATCATTGATATCATGCGTGATCAGATTGATGTTGAGGATATGGGGGGAACCCTTCGTTTGGGACTTTACCCATCTAAGTTAAAACGTGGCTCTAAGGCAGCGGCTGCTTATCACAATCAAGAAGTGGTGCAACGCCGTCACCGTCATCGTTATGAGTTTAACAATGCCTTCCGTGAGCAGTTTGAGGCAGCAGGCTTTGTCTTTTCAGGAGTTTCTCCAGATAATCGTTTGGTCGAAATTGTGGAAATTCCTGAAAATAAATTCTTTGTAGCGTGTCAGTATCACCCTGAACTGTCAAGCCGTCCAAATCGCCCAGAAGAACTCTACACTGCCTTTATTACTGCAGCGGTTGAGAATAGTAATTAGCTAGATTATAACCTTTGAGAAGAATCTCAGAGGTCTTTTGCTTGCATATTTAGGATATGAGTTGCAAAATAAAAACATAGTGATATAATTAACATAAAAAATCCTAAGGAGGATCTACGATGAAAAAAATCACATTATTTGGTTTGTCTCTAGCTGGTCTAGCTTTGCTGGCTTTTCCACATTCAGGGCAGGCATTTGAGCTTAAAGAAGAATGGGTTGTTAAGTGTGGAGTACAGTATCAAGATGGCAAGATTCTTCGGTTTAACAATGGTCATGAAGTGGATATCAAAGTCTTGGATTTGCCAAAAACCGAGAAAATCGAGTGGACGGTTAGTCTCGATGGTCAAGATCAGACAGTCAATTTTCTAGGTCAAGAAAAGGACAAGTCTATGATGAGCGTAGAGGGGCGTTACCTGAATTTCTATGTTCCATATGACTATAGAGGAGATATCAAGGTAGAGGCCAAGAGCGGAAACGAAGTGAAGACCTGGTCAACGAAAGTTGTGGATGATATTCATAATGATAGTGGAAAGAGAGGTTACTATCGTATTGAAGAATTAAATGATCAATACACTTACCTTGATGCTAAATGGGATTATCAAACCAAGACTTACACTGCTACTTTACCAGAGACTGTTAATGGTCAAAAAGTATATGCTTGGGCAGACTATGACAATAGTGAGTTGAAACTTGAAAAACTAAAATCTATCAGTCATAAATATGATGGAGGATCTTTCAAAGAACTTTATCCGATTGTAAAAGCAGAAAGCTGGCTAAAATCAAACCAAAACTGGTACTATCAAAAACAAGGTCAATTAGTGAAGAAAGATTGGGTTTATGACAAGGGAACTTGGTACTTTATGAATGATAAAGGAGTCATGTTCAATCAAACTTGGCTTTATCAAGGTAGCAACTGGTATGCCTTTAAATCATCAGGAGCCATGATTGCGAGTGATTGGCTTTATGACCAAGGCAAGTGGTACTATTTATCAACTTCAGGAGCTATGAAAGCAAGCACTTGGGTTTATGACAAGGGAGACTGGTATTATGTAAGTTCTTCTGGTGCCATGCTAGCGAATGATTGGGTCAAAGATAATGGCAAGTGGTATTATCTAGCTTCATCAGGTAAGATGCTTCGCAATACCTATACACCTGATGGTTACTACGTTGGCAACTCAGGTGCCTGGCAATAAGAATAATACTCTTCGAAAATCTCTTCAAACCACGTCAGCTTCATCCACAACCCCAAAACGCTGTTTGGAGCTGACTTCGTCAGTTCTATCTACAACCTTAAAGCAGTGCTTTGAGCAACCTGCGACTAGCTTCCTAGTTTGCTCTTTGCTTTTCATTGAGTATAAGAAGTCCTTTTCCTTAAAGGAAGAGGCTTTTTACTTGCTTTTCTGCTGCTTCCTCATTTGTCCTAAAGAATTTTTTGTGTTAAAATGAATGGTATGAAAGCTAAAAAAATGTGGATGGCAGGCTTGGCTTTGCTTGGTGTTGGAAGCCTTGCCCTTGCTACGAAAAAAGTTGCAGATGACCGTAAGCTCATGAAGACTCAGGAAGAGTTGACAGCGATTGTGCGAGACCATTTTTCAGACATGGGGGAAATCGCGACTCTCTATGTTCAAGTCTATGAAAGCAGTCTAGAGAGCTTGGTTGGTGGCGTCATTTTTGAGGATGGTCGTCATTATACCTTTGTATATGAAAATGAAGACCTAGTCTATGAGGAGGAAGTCTTATGATACAACCAGCAAGTATAGAAGAATTAGCATCTTTAGTAGAAAAAGATGGCAAGAAGGTTTTCCTTTTTGTGGCAGACTGGTGTGGCGATTGTCGTTATATCTATCCTGCCTTGCCAGAAATTGAGGAGACCAATCCAGAGTTCACCTTTATTCGAGTGGACCGAGACCAGTATATGGATTTGGCCAAACTCTGGGATGTTTATGGAATCCCCAGCCTTGTTGTACTAGAAAAGGACAAGGAAATCGGCCGTTTTGTCAATCGCGACCGTAAAAGCAAGCAACAAATTAACGACTTTTTAGCAGGACTGAAATAGGAGAAAATAGAAACAATGATTTTTACATATAACAAAGAACATGTCGGCGATGTCCTTATGGTCATCGTGAAAAATAGCGGGGATGCCAAACTGGATGTGGAACGCAAAGGCAAGGTAGCTCGTGTTTTTCTCAGAGAGAATGGAGAAACAGTGGCTTGGAATATTTTTGAAGTTTCAAGTTTGTTTGAAATTGCAGAGCGCGGTCAAGTCTTTTTGACAGATGAGCAAGTCGCTCGTTTGAACCAAGAATTGCAGGCGGAAGGTTTTACAGAGGAAATCGTTAATGACAAGGAACCTAAGTTTGTTGTTGGTGAAATTGTCGAGATGGTAGCTCATCCAGATAGTGACCACCTCAACATCTGCCAAGTTGCAGTCGCAAGTGACAAGACTGTACAAATTGTTGCAGGAGCTCCCAATGCGCGTGTTGGCTTGAAAACCATTGTAGCTCTTCCTGGAGCAATGATGCCAAAAGGCAATCTCATTTTCCCAGGCGAGCTTCGTGGAGAAAAGAGTTTTGGCATGATGTGTAGTCCTCGTGAATTGCATCTGCCAAATGCTCCGCAAAAACGTGGTATTATTGAATTATCAGAAGACCAAGTTGTTGGAACTCCATTTGATCCAGCTAAACATTGGACTGCCTAAGAAGTTGTTAATATCTGATAGACCAGATAGAAGGAAATAAGATGGCAAAAAATGTAGTGATTACAGGGGCGACATCAGGAATTGGTGAAGCGATTGCGCGTGCTTATCTAGAGCAGGGTGAGAATGTTGTTTTAACAGGACGACGGATAGACAGACTAGAAGCCCTCAAGTCGGAGTTTGCAGAAACTTTTCCTAGTCAAACCGTCTGGACTTTTCCGCTAGATGTGACGGATATGGCCATGGTGAAGACTGTCTGCTCCGATATTCTAGAAAGAGTAGGGCAGATTGATATTCTGGTCAATAACGCAGGCTTGGCTCTAGGTTTGGCACCTTATCAGGACTATGAGGAGTTGGATATGTTGATCATGCTAGATACCAATGTCAAAGGTTTGATGGCAGTCACTCGCTGTTTCTTGCCAGAAATGGTAAAAGCCAATCAAGGACATATCATCAATATGGGCTCAACCGCAGGAATCTACGCCTATGCTGGTGCCGCTGTTTACTCAGCTACCAAGGCAGCGGTTAAGACCTTTTCAGATGGACTGCGAATTGATACCATCGCAACGGATATCAAGGTGACCACCATTCAGCCTGGAATTGTCGAAACAGATTTTTCTACAGTGCGTTTTCATGGTAATAAAGAGAGAGCTGCGTCCGTTTACCAAGGAATAGAAGCTTTGCAAGCTCAGGATATTGCAGACACAGTGGTCTATGTGACCAGTCAGCCTCGCCGTGTGCAAATTACAGATATGACCATTATGGCCAATCAACAGGCGACAGGTTTCATGGTTCATAAAAACTAAAAAATTTTCTCAAAAAGTTACAAATTTCTGTAACTTTTTTTGATTTCCTACGAATAGATAAGTAGGAGGAAAAAATATGTATAATAAAGTTATTATGATTGGACGATTGACGTCTACACCAGAATTGCACAAAACCAACAATGACAAGTCAGTAGCACGAGCAACTATCGCTGTGAACCGTCGTTACAAAGACCAAAACGGTGAACGTGAAGCTGATTTTGTCAATATTGTCCTTTGGGGCAGACTAGCAGAAACTTTGGCAAGCTACGCAACCAAAGGTAGTCTCATTTCCGTTGATGGGGAATTGCGTACCCGTCGCTTTGAGAAAAATGGTCAGATGAACTATGTAACCGAAGTCCTTGTGACAGGATTCCAACTCTTGGAAAGTCGTGCCCAACGTGCTATGCGTGAAAATAATGCGGGACAGGATTTGGCAGATTTGGTTTTGGAAGAGGAAGAACTACCGTTTTAATACTCTTCGAAAATCTCTTCAAACCACCTCAGCTTCACCTTGCCGTAGGTATGGTTACTGACTTCGTCAGTCTTATCTACAACCTCAAAACAGTGTTTTGAGCTGACTTCGTAAGTTCTATCTACAACCTCAAAACTGTGTTTTTAGCAGCCTGCGACAAGAGTCCTAGTTTGCACTTTGATTTGTATTGAGTATAAACATTGAAAAGTCTGAGTTGGTCTCAGGCTTTTTATCTTGAGAAAGTCAGACTTTTTTCTTGACTATTTCTGACCAAGTGATACAATAGAATTATGAATTAGCACTCAGGTATAAAGAGTGCTAATGATATCTATCTCATTATGGAGGAAATCAGATGTTGAAACCATTAGGAGACCGTGTGGTCTTGAAAATCGAAGAAAAAGAACAAACTGTTGGAGGCTTTGTCCTTGCAGGCTCAGCCCAAGAAAAAACCAAAACAGCTCAAGTTGTAGCTACTGGACAAGGTGTTCGTACCTTGAACGGTGACTTGGTTGCTCCAAGTGTTAAAGATGGAGACCGTGTCTTAGTTGAAGCTCACGCAGGTCTTGATGTCAAAGATGGCGATGAAAAGTACATCATCGTTGGCGAAGCTAACATTTTGGCTATTATTGAAGAATAGAAGGAGAAAGTAAGTATGTCAAAAGAAATTAAATTTTCATCTGATGCTCGTTCAGCTATGGTTCGTGGTGTCGATATCCTTGCAGATACTGTTAAAGTAACCTTGGGACCAAAAGGTCGTAATGTCGTTCTTGAAAAATCATTCGGTTCACCACTCATCACCAATGACGGTGTGACCATTGCTAAAGAAATCGAATTGGAAGACCATTTCGAAAATATGGGTGCTAAGTTAGTATCAGAAGTAGCTTCTAAAACCAATGATATCGCAGGTGACGGGACTACAACTGCAACAGTCTTGACCCAAGCAATCGTCCGCGAAGGAATCAAAAACGTCACTGCTGGAGCAAATCCAATCGGCATTCGTCGTGGGATTGAAGCAGCAGTTGCTGCAGCAGTTGAAGCTTTGAAAAACAACGCCATCCCTGTTGCCAACAAAGAAGCTATCGCTCAGGTTGCTGCCGTCTCTTCTCGTTCCGAAAAAGTCGGTGAGTACATTTCTGAAGCCATGGAAAAAGTTGGCAAAGACGGAGTCATCACTATCGAAGAGTCACGTGGTATGGAAACAGAGCTTGAAGTCGTAGAAGGAATGCAGTTCGACCGTGGTTATCTTTCACAGTACATGGTGACAGATAGCGAAAAAATGGTGTCTGATCTTGAAAATCCATACATCTTGATTACCGACAAGAAGATTTCCAATATCCAAGAAATCTTGCCACTTTTGGAAAGCATTCTCCAAAGCAATCGTCCACTCTTGATTATTGCGGATGATGTTGATGGCGAAGCTCTTCCAACTCTTGTCTTGAACAAGATTCGTGGAACCTTCAACGTGGTAGCAGTCAAGGCGCCTGGATTTGGTGACCGTCGCAAAGCTATGCTAGAAGATATCGCCATCTTAACAGGCGGAACAGTTATCACAGAAGACCTTGGTCTTGAGTTGAAAGATGCGACGATTGAGGCGCTTGGTCAAGCAGCTAGAGTAACCGTTGATAAAGATAGCACTGTTATCGTAGAAGGTGCTGGAAATTCTGAAGCGATTTCTCACCGTGTTGCAGTTATCAAGTCTCAAATCGAAACCACAACTTCTGAATTTGACCGTGAAAAATTGCAAGAACGATTGGCAAAATTGTCAGGTGGTGTTGCAGTCATCAAGGTCGGAGCTGCAACTGAAACTGAGTTGAAAGAAATGAAACTCCGCATCGAAGATGCTCTTAACGCTACTCGTGCAGCTGTTGAAGAAGGTATCGTTGCAGGTGGTGGAACAGCCCTTGCCAATGTCATCCCAGCCGTGGCTGATTTGAAATTGACAGGAGACGAAGCAACAGGCCGCAATATTGTTCTCCGTGCCTTGGAAGAACCTGTTCGTCAAATCGCCCACAATGCAGGATTTGAAGGCTCTATCGTTATCGATCGTTTGAAAAATGCTGAAGTTGGTACAGGCTTCAACGCAGCGACTGGCGAGTGGGTCAACATGATTGATCAAGGGATTATCGACCCAGTTAAAGTGAGTCGTTCAGCCCTTCAAAATGCAGCATCTGTAGCCAGCTTGATTTTGACTACGGAAGCAGTTGTAGCCAATAAACCAGAACCAGCAGTCCCAGCTCCAGCCATGGATCCAAGCATGATGGGCGGCATGATGTAAGCTTTCTATAGAAAACAACTTATAAATAACACAAAAGGAGGGAATGCCTATTCCTCCTTTTTATGATGTTCACTTCTAAATTGATTTGAGCTCTCCTAACTTATATGATAAAATAAGACTAGAAAAAGGAGAAGAACATGATCGATGTAGAAGAAATTCTGAGCAAGATGAATCTCAATCAGAAGATTAATTATGACCGTGTTATGCAGAAGATGGTACAAGTATGGGAGAAAAATGAGCAGCGCCCAACTATTCTCATGCATGTTTGCTGTGCCCCTTGCAGTACCTATACACTAGAATATTTGACCAAGTATGCAGATGTGACCATCTATTTTGCCAATTCAAATATCCATCCTAAGGCAGAATACCATAAGCGGGCCTATGTTACCAAGAAATTTGTCAGTGATTTCAATGAGCGAACAGGCAATAACGTTCAATACCTAGAAGCTCCCTATGAACCCAATGAATACCGTAAGTTAGTCAGAGGACTAGAAGAAGAACCTGAAGGCGGCGACCGTTGTAAGGTTTGCTTTGACTACCGCCTGGATAAAACAGCGCAAGTGGCTATGGATTTAGGCTTTGACTACTTCGGTTCGGCTTTGACCATCAGTCCTCATAAGAATTCTCAAACCATCAACAGCATCGGAATCGATGTGCAAAAAATTTATACGACCCACTATCTTCCAAGTGATTTCAAGAAAAATCAAGGCTACAAACGTTCAGTGGAGATGTGTGAGGAGTATGATATCTACCGTCAATGTTATTGTGGATGCGTCTATGCAGCCCAGGCTCAGAATATTGACCTGGTTCAGGTTAAGAAAGATGCTACAGCGTTCTTGCTGGATAAGGATGTTGAAAAAGACTATTCCCACATCAAATTTACAGTTACAAAATTAGATATATAAGGATAAGCCCAGCTGTAAAGCTGGGTTTTTAAAATAAAAAAACCAGGGCTTTCACCCTAGTTTGACAACTTTACCGATTCTTTAGTTCTACATAGCGCTTGTACCAAATGTTTACATAGGCTTCTGAGAAAGGACCACGTCCATTGTTAATCCAATCAACAAGAATTTTGACATGTTCTTTTAAAATGTAGTCCAAGTCATCAGAATAATTCATTTTGCGTTTGTGACGCTCATACTCCTCAACGTCCAAGAGACGTTTTTCCCCATCTGTAAAAATTTTAACATCCAAATCGTAATCAATATACTTCAGTGCTTCTTCATCCAGATAGTAGGGGCTAGCCATATTGCAATAGTAGGAAATTCCATTATCACGAATCATGGCAATGATATTAAACCAATATTTCTTGTGAAAGTAAACAATAGCCGGTTCTCGAGTGACCCAACGACGACCATCACTTTCGGTAACCAGTGTATGATCGTTGACACCAATAATGGCGTTCTCTGTTGTTTTTAGTACCATGGTGTCCCGCCAAGTTCGGTGGAGACTCCCATCATGCTTATAACTTTGAATTGTAATAAAGTCGCCTTCTTTTGGAAGCTTCATAACTAACCAACTTTCTACAATTTATAAGTTTATCGTTTACTATTGTATCATAAAATTACCTAAAATCTGTGAATTTTACATGAAAATATTAAAGATATTCTCTGAGAGCGCTTGCTATATCCGAAAAATCGTAGCCTTTTCGAGCTAAAACTTGAGTTAAACGCTGTTTAAGTTCGTATCCTTCATACTTTCGAGCATACTTAGCATATTGCTTGTCAAGTTCCTTGAAGATGAGTTCCTGAGTCGTTTCTTGGTCGACTTGACTATACAACTCGTCAAAGGCACTTTTAGCATCAGAATACGAGAAGCCCTTGTTGATCAAGTTCTGGATAATCTTATCTTGCAAGGCACGAGCTGGAAGTTTTCCCTCATATTTTTTCAAGAGTTTATTAGCTACACGTTGAGCAACTTCCGAAAAATCAAATTCTTTCAGAATCTCTTCTAGAGTAGATTTTGAAATTCCTTTTTGTGCTAATTTCTGAGTCAGTACATAAGGGCCCTTATCTCCTGAAAGTTGATTGGCACCGATGATATCATAAGCGTACTGATTATCATTAATCCACTTATTCTCTTTAAGATTAGCAATGACCTGAGAAGCTATGTTTTCATTGAAATCGTATTTTTTCAGATATTCTCTTACTTCTTTTTCAGTGCGTGCTTTAAAGGATAGGTGGTAGAGGGCTAGATTCTTACCATAAGAAAATTGAGCAAAGTCCTGAATCTCTTTCAATTCCTCTTCGCTTATCACCTTATCTCTCGATAACATAAAACGAACAATTGTATCTTCGGTGATGTAGCATTTGTCGCCATTATCAAGCTCCATCAGATAGAGTCTTTTTTTCTTTTCAAGTTTTGTGATTTTCATAGTTCTATTATAACTCAAAATGTGAGAAAAAGCTGAAACCCCTTGATATAGCCGTTTTTTGTCTCTTAATGATGAATTTTAAGAACTTTTTAGGAACTTTGTAAATTCTCAATGGCTTTTTCATAAAAGGAAGTCGCCTTTTTCTTATTGTCTTTGGATAGGTGGCTATAGATATCCATAGTCATTGAAATTTTAGAATGGCCTAGCCGTGTTTGGATTTCTTTGTAAGGAAGGCCAGCATTAAGCAATAGACTAGCGTGGGTGTGTCGGAAAGCGTGGAAACTCAAACGAGGACAACCAGCCAGTTTTAAATGCTTTTCTAGTCTGAATCTAAGCGCCCCAGCTTCTCTATAATTGTCAAAGGTATCAGAGAACACTTTTTCAAAAGTTACCCCTATTTCCCTACCTAGTTGGGATTGTCTTGCTTTATAGAGCCGAAGCATGAGTACCGTTTTGGTATCAAGTGCTATTTCTCTAATACTACTTTTACTTTTAGGGCTAGTGATTTCCTTGAGGGTGTTTAAAGTCTTGGTAACTGAAATGCTACCGTTTTGTAGGTCAATATCAGACCATTTCAAGGCTAGACACTCACGAATACGCAAACCAGTCGCTAGAAGTGTCTTATATAACACCGTATCAGAGAAATTTTTGTAAGTGTTTGGCAACTGATCCAGATAATCTAAGAATTTTTTCAAATTGTCGTCATCCAGATATTTCAGTTTTTGCCCTTCTTTGGGTTTGCGACGTGGGACTATGATATCACTAGCTGGGTTTGAAGCAATGACTTGCAAGGAAACGGCATAGGATAATATGCGTTTATTTAAGGCATGAAGCTGGTTATATTGCTGATAACCTTTCCCTAGTTGGTTATAATCTATTGCCCACTGGTTTACCTGGTGCTGAATGATTGGAGGCGTTAGTTTATCTAGTTTGTAGTCTCCAAAGGCTGGTAGGAGATACTTTCTTATGTTGTTTTTTGCGCCTATAAGGGTGCTATGTTTGACGGTATGGCAATAATTTTCTAGCCAGAGTTCCGTCAACTCCTGATAGGTGGTAACGTTAACGGCTTTTATAACTGTTGAGCCGTTTTTTTCAAACTCTACCTTGGCTTGGATAGCCTTGCTTTTGAGCCTATTCTTAGTTCTGTCTGAAATAGTTGTCTTGACTTTCTTACCTGTTACGGTATCGATACCAAGATAAACGCTGGAACGGTAAACTACTGCTCCATCTTTCTTTTTGTACTCTGTAATCTTCATGGTTTTACTCCTTTTCCATCAGCAGGCAAGCAATTAGAAAAGGTTTTGAGTTTATACCATGCGAGGGGCTACGAGAATGCCCTTATTTTCGATTTTAAGCAGTCAGACGGTAAAATGTACCAGAATAGGAAATAGGGGCTATATAGAGCTTGTAGAAGCGTTAAAATTTATTAGTGAAAATTCCTAATCGAAGTATTTAGCGATTTTTAATATTTGTAAAAAGGTTCATTGATTGCACCTTGAAACAAAGCACAAAAGGAGCTTCGTCAGAGGCTCCTTTTGGTAGGTCGCTACTGCAACCATTCATAAGATTAAATTAAGCTTAATCCATTTGAAGCCATTTGTCAACTTTAAATTTATATTTAAAGTAAGAAGACTGGAGTAACTTTAGAATTTAAAACTATTTAAGCGAAGTTTGTCAATATATCTTCTTCTTCTAAAAACTTAGTATGAGGCAACAGTAAAATTTTTGCTTTGGTATTTTCTTCAAAGATTGCCTTTGTTTCTACCATTTTTTCGAACTTATGATTTGTGTCATCAATCAGTGCAACATATTCTGCATTATATTTATGATTTTGGAGAATTCTAGTATCCATTGCAAGTAATTTTGCTCTGTTAAGATCATTACCATTTGAAATAGTTCTAATCAATTTTTCGTTTTTCCGTGTAGGGATTGTAAAATCAAACTGAACTGTAATTCCTTCTTTACCAGAAAACGAAGTTCTACTTGTAAAAAATACTTCCCTTTTTCTTAAAATTTCCTCGACTTCATCATGGAAAATATTCTTTACATTTTTATCTTTTAATACAATCATATCATTTACTTGCATGATTGTTTGAAGAAGACGTTGTTTAGCTAGAGGAAATTTTTCCAAGCTAGTAGTTATACAAAGTTCATTATTATTTAACTCAGTGCCTAGACTACTCACAATTGTGTTTAGAATATTGTTTTTATGTAAGGTTCGGCCGTTTAAATTTACGCCGTGACTTTTTAGGTTGTTGATAGTCCAGCCGTCATCTGTTAAGGTAACTCGGCCATTGTTCAAGAATTCAGCATATAGAATGATATGGTCAAAATCGTTATCTAAAAAAGGAGTACTGATTTCAACAGTATGATTGTCAAGGTCAGCGAAGCGATACTCTTTCATAAGCCAGTCGAAGTATACTTTTTTCAATGTGTTGGACTTATTCATTATCTTTCTCCTTTCTTATATTTGTGTATGATATAAATTCCGTAAATACATCTATTATCTGATTTACATTAGGGAAGTTAGAATCTTTCAAAGGTATTGCAATGGAATCTCTCTTGTCGTGTTTATTGGAATAGATATGTATATGACTACCAATAATAACTTTTCCATCAGGATTAATGTGTCTGTTCGATGGATGAATGTCAACTCTAACTATGTGGTCGTGAAAATCTTTTAGTCGAAGATGTATGCTGAAACGTTCATTGTTTAATCTACCTCGAAAGATATGAAGAATATATTGGATATCATCATCGTCAATTATAGTCTCGTCCACTTCTATTCTACCAAACATTGAGGAAATAGTGTTGAAAATCTGATCAAAAGATAGCTGATTTTTAGGATATTTTAGTCTATTTATAATTTCTTGCACTTGTGCATCATCTAAGTTTGAATAATTCATTTTATCCTTCTTTATAAATACTTATGTTTTTCTTGTTGTACAAAATAAATCCTGGAATTACTATTTTAGCAAGTAAAGTATATTTTTAATTTTTGCCTTTATTCTGACTTGTCACTTTGAGGGTATAGTCACTGTATTCTTCTTGTAATTCAGGATATATTTCAGCAAATGAAGAGAGCTCACTATTAAATGTTAGGTGGCTATTCTGATTATCTAAACAGAGAGAAGTTTAGAAATCAAGAAAGTTTTTAGATAATCTTCTCAAAAACCATTGTAGCTTGGATACGGTCACCACCGCCTAGTCCTTTACTTCCACCATTGGCGGTTGTGATTGTATGTAGGCGGTAGCCTTTTGCTACTTGGGTGTTAATGACGTTTTCTAATTCTGTCAAGTTTCCTGATCCAGTACCAAAAAATTTCTCTTTTAAGGTCACTTGAAGAACTACATAGTGTAAATCAGTAGCATTTGAAGCAGTTGAATGAGTGCTAGCGTCTTTAATGTTATCAAAAAATCCCATGATAGTTACTCCTTGTTATACATATTTTTATTTGTTATTTATCTGACAACGATTTTAATAAGTTTAATACTATTTGCTTATCTTTTGGGGATAGGGATATGAAATCTACCAGTAATTGAGTTTCTTGAGGGTTCAATGTTCCAAGAGTAAATAGAAAATCATTTAGCTTCTGATCTGCTTCATTAATGATTCTATCATCTGATAAATATTTTTTTATTTCACTATTACTTAACTCATTAAAATTTGGAATGAGGCTTTTTAAAATTTCTTCACGATACTTACTTAAAAAATCTTCGTCCTTTAAGGTCAATAAATCCTCTTTGCCATCAGCTATTTTTAGTTCATAGTATGCTCTAAACGCTTTAAAGAAAGCTTCCTCAGAACCGTCTTTTTGACTAAGTTCTTTTACTGAATTAACAAATTCGGTTTCATAACCAAGTAAATAAGCAACACTGACTCCAAAGTAATCTGCTAAATGAGACCAAATTGTTTCATCCCTAGGTTTTCTGATTTCATTCTCATAGTACATTAGTTGACTATCGGAAACTGAAAAATTATATTCCTCTTTTAAAATATTTTTGAGTTTATTTAGGGATAAATTTTCTTTTTCTCTTAATTCTTTTAATTTTATTTTCACGTCTTATTACCTAATTTAATTACTTGTAAGTAGATTATATCATAGCAATTAACTATTATCTAGAAAAATTCTCAAAAAAAGAACGAAAACCGCTTGACATTCTCAGAATAAGAGTATATAATCGATTTGTTCTTAAGTTGAGAATGAAACGGTAGAAAGGAGAAAGAAAAATGCTTATTACACAAGAACAGGCGAAAGCATTACGAAGGAAGAAGGCTGATTTGCAACTAAAAAATTATGAGCTGGCTCTTGAAATTGGTGTAGCACCAAGAACAGTTCCTAAAATTTTGAACGGAGATTATAATGCTCCTAAGAGAATCTATATGAGCGTAATGGAATGGCTAGCTAAAGATTATTAGAAAGGAGCGAACTAATCGCAATACTACTCTACATTTACAGATTTCTCATGTGGTGCTTTACCACTGGAGATTGATGAACGGATCTAGCTAACTATTTACTAGACTACTTTGCTTGCTACCTATGGCAGTATTAAGGAACTATTCTCCTGAAGTATATCTTATGCTTTACCTTGGTACTGTTTTAGGTGGCAAGCACTGACAAAAGAAGAAAGGAGCGAACCAATGGACGACGATTTTAAGACAGTTACAAATGCCAAGGGAGTAGAAATTCCTAAGTATTTCAAGGATTTTAAAAAGCTAGTCGAGATGGACAGACAACTAGCCGAATATCTTTGTATGAACTATGAGTCTTTAGACAGTGAAGACCTGGGAGCATTTCTTGAAACGGTGGAGCAGGGATTCAGCTGGATTCTGGATCTTATCGAAAGTAAAGACTTGCTTTATAGCCCCCAGACAGGGAAGAAAGCATGAAAAAAGGCAACAAAAAAAGTCACTTGCGGAGAGTTTGGCGACCGAAGCAAGCGACAAGATTCAGGGTATAGATATTTTTTCTATACCTTGATTATAGCATAGAAAGACAAGGTATACAATGGGAAAACAACATCAAGCAGTAAAATTCAAAGATATTGCTGAAAAATTGTCCGAATTAGAGGGCAAAAATTTAGAAGAAATTGCTGGAGTACTAGGCTACCGCAACTTGGAGAGTTGCAGGGTTAACCTTTACAACTTGAGACAAAACAAGCGTCTAGGATTTGAAGTGGAAAAAGGGGTGTACTCCAAGTTCGCACTCTTGGACGATTCGGTAAAAGAGGAACTGGAAGACAAGGAATTGTCAGACCGTGGGCGCTATTTGAAGAGCGTAGACCGCTACAAGGCTATGTTAAATGCCTTTTCTATCGCCTTTGATAGTACAGTCAAGGCGGAAACCAGACAAAAAGCAGAACACGACGGCTTGAAAGCCTTGGACAGAATCCCAGATAAGCACTACGCCCTACTTTATGACATGATGGAGGGCTAGGATGGAAGCGAAAACCCACTTCGCTAGATTCATGCGTAGAGGCATGGAGTTAGCAAGGCAATTACATAGCAAAGAAATCCAACGTGATGAATTTGATAGAGCCTGGAAAAGATTAGGCGATCAAATCGAAAACGAAACGAAGAAAAACTAAGAAAACCGAAGTGCAGGCAAGCAATTAGAAAAGGTTTTGAAAAACGAGTGCTGACACGGCGATTCTAAGCACTTGTTTAGCGGAAATGTGGGTATTTACCCACGAAACATCACTACATGCGTCCGCCAACTAGGGGCAATCGCCCAGCGTTTGGAGTGGTACTAATCGTGTATAGGAAACAGGAAAACCAAAAGAAAAAGGTAAAGATATGAATGATTATTTTAACGAATTTGAAAAAGAGTTGGTACTTGTAGGGGAAAAGCTAGATATTTTATCAGAGTGGCATAATTCTAAGAATCATATTGGCGCAATGGAAATTGTTGAGGATTGTAATTCAGTAATTACTGATCTATGGATAAGTTTTTATAAATTATCTGAAGCGTACAAGATGCAGGAAGCTAGTCATGAAGAATTTTATAATAAGAATGTTGAGAACTTACTGGGAGAATTAAAAAAATATGATGATGAGTGTGCAGAAATGTACAATAAAAAACCTGACTGGTTACTATTCAATTACTTAAATCAAGTAATAAGCGAAAACAAGTTAAGTAATGGTATTATTCATGAGACTGCTTCAACTTGGACGTATTTACGTAGTTTAGTAGCGTCTGATTTACAAAAAAGAGGGCTTTTAAAATGAACGAACTAGATATAAGCAATACACAGGCGCTTATTTTTGCCGTGATTTTGATTGGCTTTCTCATATATCTAAATCATCGAGACCGCAAAAAGTGCGCTCAAACGGAGCGAGAAAATAAACTAGCGTTACAATGTAATAGCGATGTAACACCTAAAGAGGATTTAAACCCTTGTTATGGGCGATATATCCAGCTTGCAGGGGTTAAACCGTGGAGGTGACGATATGTTTGAAAGGATGATTGAAGAACTTCAAATAAAAATATTAGAAGCCTTAGAACGTTACCTGAAAAGCCATGAGAAAATACCTCCCCGAATTATTGGACTGATTTCCGCAAAACGAGTACAGGAAGAGTTAGATATAAAATACCTGACCTTACAAAAATGGGAAAGAATGGGCTTGAAGCGTTATCAGCCTCCAGGAGACGATAGCAGAAAAGTTTATTATAAGGTGGACGAGATCCGTAAGTTTATGGGGGTGGGAGAATGAGAGTGATAGAGTTGATCTTGTCTAGTGACAAATTGGCCTTGTTTGGCTTTCTCAAGTCTACCCCTACCCAAGCTTGGAAGAATGGGAAACACTTCAAATTCATCTACTTTGAACCGATAGGCGAGACGTTGACGGATTTCCACTATAAAGGTTTGTATGTGGCTGTCAAAGACGAAAGCGAGCAAGTAGAGGGCTGGGAATTAATTAGAGACTTGGAGATAGCTTTGGCCAGTCCTGACTTACTGACGATTCTGAAAGAATTAGAGGTAAACAAATTGGCAGAGCAACGGCAGGGGCTTGGAGTGGAGTTAAAAGGCTGGGTTTTTGACCTGATTTGTAATGGCATTTATACCAGATATGAGACTTCACTTTTTGTCCGCTTGCTATTTGTCAATGGCTACAGTTTTAGTCAGTTGGTAGACCTATTTTCAGCAATCGTCAAACGGAAAGACCTGGCCATCTATTTCCTAGAAGTAGCGACAAAATTCTATAAGGAGGTGGCTTTTGAATAGTGAAGAAATTGTAAGTAAAATCATCGAAGAGAATCAGCAACAAATACCGCCTACCGTGGTGGACTTGACCCAAGCAAGGGAGACCGACGAGGAACACAATAGCCTGAACTTAACCAAAAAAGCAAGAGGGGATGGCTTTGCAGTCAACTTGGACAATCTCAAGAAGATTTTGAGTGGGGATAGTAAGCTAAAAGGGGCGATACAGTACAACACTTTTACATATGAAATTGACGTGACTAGACCAATGAAGCTAAACGGTAGAACCTTGAGCGGTACAATCGATGACCTGATTATCAGAGAGATTAGGGCTTATATTGCTACCAAGTATAAGATGGATTATAAAAAAGGGGATATCGCTGATATCTTGGAAGTGGTGGCTGGAGAACACAGCTACAATCCCTTAAAAGACTATCTGGAATCTTGCGAAAGCGAGTATAAAGAGTTGGTGAATCAGCGTGATTCCTTTGATATTTTAAGGAATTATCTCAATATCAAGGATGACGAATATAACCGTATTATCATGGACTTGTTTTTCCGTGGAGCGGTTGCCAAGGTGTTTGACCCTACTGTTAAGTTTGACTTTGTGCTGGACTTGACTGGAAGGCAGGGAGTAGGAAAGACCCAATTTTTTGAGGGGCTGTTTACTCACAAGTATTTTACAACTGTTGAGACATTCACAGACAAAGACGACAAGGTCAGAATGGTGAGAAACTGGTGTGTCTTTGATGATGAGATGGTGGCCAGTAAAAAGGCTAGTTTTTCAGAATTGAAGAAATTCATCACAGAAACCAAGCTAGAGTTTAGACCGCCTTACGCCTCCAGTGATAGGCGACTCCCTAAAAGTTTTATTATTGTGAGGGCAACTAATGACCATGATTATTTGAACGACTTGACAGGAGAAAGGCGCTTTCTGGTTGCAGAAGTCCACAAGGACAACGCCTATAAGGGCAGGAAGTGGACGGAAAAAGACCGTAGAGCCTTTTGGGGCGCGATGGTGACGGCTTGGAGAGCTAACCAAGTGTTGAACTTGACAGACGAGCAGGAAAAGCTAGTAAATGAGGTTAGAAGCCGTTACAAGTTTGTTGATGAAATCCTTGAGGATGTGGAGCGCTATTTAGGTACTCCTTACCCAAAAAGAATGTATCAGTTCCCGATGACCGACAGGACGCGTTGCTATTATATCTATGATATGATGAACGAGGGATACTATAGAAATAACAGGGGTGGAACGGTTGAACTGGACACGGACACTTATGGCGAACTGGTAGATAGGGACAAGATGACCATTAACCTATTTTTTCAAGAGGTGTATTTGACGGACAAAGTACCGCCAAAGGATAAGGCTAAGGTTAAAAAGTATATGCAAAACCGAGACGGCTGGGAACATAGGCGATCAACAAGATTTGGTAAAAGTATTAAACCAGCCTACGTTAAAAAAATGTAGTCAGTGTAGTTTATTTTTAAAAAGTGACTACATTTTAAATAGGAAGAAAACCCTTGATACATAAGGGGTTAGAAAAAAGTGTTGTTTTTACTATTTTACTGACTACACCCCTAAACCCTTGATATTATTGACTTTTATATAAAAATGTAGTTATTTTCTATTTATTAAAGAGTATATGAAGATAAAAGATAAAAGGCGTTTATTGTTTATTTTTTTGGGAGCAAGGTGACTACATGACTACGCAAGGCGAAAAGCCTTGGGACTGTAAGGCTTAGAGCGTAGTCACTAGATATCCCAAAATGACTACACTTTTTGGAATCATGAGTAGGAGATCTAAATAGGAATGGAAATAGTAGCTTAAATGAGTAACTTTTAAGACAGAAATCATACTTGTATTTTACATAATGAGAAAATGTAAATAGGAAATCACAAAAATAGCCCTCCCCCCTTGATAGACAAGGCGAGAAGGGAGGTCGCTTAAATTTAACAGAATAGAAGATATGTTAAATATATGGCACCAAAAAAGAGAGGAAAAACAGATGAATCCAACCAAAGACTACACTCCATTTTTACAGGATAACTTTATTATCTTTAACAAAAATGGTATAATAGAGATGAAGAAAATACCAGACTTCGGAAGCGTGGTATTTACTAGTCAAGATGGCAACATTGTCCAGATTGAAACAACAATTAAAGAAAGATAGCTGACTAGACAACTAGAGGCGTAACATTAAAGCTAAGTAGCTTTTTTGTTGCGTCTCTTTTTGTTTTGAGAAAGAGGAAGTAATGAGGAATAAAGACCCAGTAGAGAGTTGAAACCAATAAGCACGATCAAAAGAATCAAAAGAAATGAGGAATAAAAGAACATGGAAACATTACAAACTATTGAAACTAAAATTGACAAACTGATTGAACAGAATAAGAAAGCTATTGAGATGACTGAGGCGGAACTGGTTAAAGCAAACCAAGCTATTTCAGATGCTCAAGCCAAACTGGTACAGGCTCAAAAAGAAATCAACTCAGAAAAATACGTTGAAGCAAAAGGTGACCTATGGACGGCAGAACGTACAAAAGAATTTCATGAGGAACGTTTGAAAGAGTTATCTGAAAATCCTATGATCACTTATGATGAATACCATGCGATGGTTGCAGAAGTCTATAAATTGGCCGATGAACAACAAAAAACTTTCTATGTACCAGCTAGAAAGAAAGTGATGGAGATTATAAAACTTGGAGATGAATCTATGAAAGAAGTAGAGTATGTTGATAGTATACTCAAAAAACTTGAAAAGGATATCTCTAAAAATAATGAGGAGTATAAGAAAGGGAAAAACGGTTCTTGGCTTAGTGGGTTCTATTCTGGTTTATCCTATGAACCAAGAGATGCATTGTATGGCTATAGATATAGATTGAATGAAATGGCTGAGAATTTCAAAAGGGAATAAAATTAAAATACCCCCTCCCCCCTTCAGCTATCCCCCCTACTAACAAATAGAAAGATGAGGTATATAGAATGACCCTACCTACTGGTAAATTTGATTTAAACGAATACGGGAAGTATTTAGCGGAAAAGTCTGCTGAGATTTATGAAGAGAAAACTAAACAAGCAGTTGACGCGATGGAGCGACATAGACAAGAATGTTTAGCAAGAGACGCCAAGTGGCAAGCTATCATAGATCGTTCTGGTGAACTATTAAAAGAAAAGAAGGAAAGAAAGCACCAGCAAGAGATTGAACGCTTGACGGAAGAGAAGCGCAAGGAGATTGATAGAGAAGTTAGTCAGCGCCTATCAATGCCTGATGAACACCAGCAAAAACTCAACAAAGCGATGAGCGAAATGCTGAAAGGTTTATCTTAAAGATTCTATAAAAGTAATTAGAAAATATTTTAAAAAAATTTTTTAATAAAGTGAATCGGAAAAAATATTTTTTGTGAAAGAGCCTGAAGCAACCAGGGAGAAGATGGGGGGATATCCCCCTCCCCCTCGGAGCTCCCGGACTACACGCCATCACTGTACATATTTTCTCGCGAGCGAGAAAGGTAAAAAGGAGTAGATAGGATTGAATGAAACTACTGTAACTAGAAAATGCTCTAAGTGTCACGAGACCAAAGAATTATCTAGCGAAAACTTTTATAGGAAGCATTCGGATAAGAAGGGCTTCTCAAAAGTTTGTAAGCTATGTAATAAAAAGAAAGACGCAGAGCGTTACCAAAAGAAAAAGGACAAGATATTGACCCAAAAGAAACGATACTATAGACGTCAGAAAGAGCGCCAAAATGAAAAAGGCGGTTTACTGGAAGGAGATGAAAAATAATGGAAGATATATTCCCAAGTCTACTCCAGAAAATCAAGGCAGAATTTGAAAAGGCTAGGCTAGATAGTGAGATTCTGGAAGAGTTGCTAGAAAAGTTAGAAGAGAATAAAGCTAATTATCTGGACGCTAATCAATATGCCATAGAAATTGGTGAAATACTCTCAAAGGTTTTAGGAACTTACTTAAGTAATGAAAGCCTACCAGATGGTAAGATGTACTATAATATCGCTAAACGATTGCTGGAAGATGTTTTAGGTCGAAACTATGACCTTGTAAGTGATTATACTGAAAAGGTACAAGAAGATTTAAACCTTAGGGCTAGACTTCGTATTCCTGCTCAAGTTCCTGAGTTGAATCAAGATAGGATTGACGGTTTAGTAAATCGTTTAGCTAGTGAAGATGATTTTGGTGCTGTAAAATGGTTGGTGGGTGAAACGATCGTTAATTTTACCCAAAGTATTGTAGATGATACGATTCAAAAAAACGTGGTATTTCAGTATAAAGCAGGACTTAGCCCTAAAATTACTAGGCGAACGGCTGGGAAGTGTTGTAAGTGGTGTCAAGAACTGGAAGGCAGTTATAAATATCCTTCAGTTCCCCATGATATTTATAGACGTCATAGTAATTGTAGGTGTACCGTTGAATATTATCCGCAAGATGGTAGACGGCAGAATGTACACACCAGAAAATGGAGTAATATCAATCAAGAAGATGTGGAGCGTCGAAAACAGATAGGTATAGAGTCTGCTGAAGAACGTAAAAGAAAACGAGATGAAAGGATTGCCAAGTTTGGGAATCCTAGAAGAAGATTAAGCTAGGCATAAGATACAGGAGTAGAAAGGTTGTCGTTAAAAATGGAGTTGGATAAGTTTAAAACGATGATGAACGTCAGAGAGCGGATGGCTTACTTTCTACGTTTCCAGAGGATGGCAGGGAGTGAAAACCAAGTTAGGATAGATGAAGAGGCTTGGAAACTCGTCTTACCTGATCAGTGGAATTTGAGCGGCGAGCATGAAAAAGCAATCCGTGAGGGATTGGAAATATTCGCCCACGACATCAACAGCATAGAGAACGAGAGAGCCAGAAAATACTTCATTATCCATTATTGCTACATGAGAAAGAAAACAATGAGTGAATGCGTAGAGATGGCAGGTACTAGCTCCACTAGCTACCACCGATACAAACAGATAGCCGTCTTAAACTTTGCGAGAATCCACCAGAACGGAGAACTAGAAGTGTATAAGTAGCCATCAGCTGAATAACTGGAGTCTAGGATGCCCCGTTTTGGGGCTTCATCATATAGAACTCCATGAATCAACTAGAAACCCTTAGAAATGAATCTAGGGGCTTTTAGATTTCAGAATATATAGGTTGGTGATATATGGTATAATGGTGATAGGTAATAAAAAAAGCACGATTGACCGTGCTAGTTTCTTGCCTGCTGAACTCATCATATAGTATAGTGGCTCCTTTGAGGGGCTTTTTTGTGAACATTTTTAGGAACTTTTAAAGAATTTAAAGAAAATATAAGGAAATGTGATTTTAAAGAAAATCAGCAATATCAAGGTCTTTACTTACTAATGAAATATAAAAATCAGGCGGTGGCGGAATAACTCAAAATGTGATAAGATAGGGATATGAATCTGAAAGTGAAACAAAAAATACCATTAAAAATCAAGCGCATGGGAATTAATGGTGAGGGAATCGGCTTTTATCAAAAAACCTTAGTCTTTGTACCTGGAGCTTTAAAAGGAGAAGATATCTATTGTCAGATTACTTCTATTAAACGTAACTTTGTTGAAGCGAAATTATTAAAGGTCAACAAGAAGTCTAAATTCCGCGTTGTGCCAGCTTGTACTATTTACAATGAGTGCGGAGGCTGCCAAATTATGCACCTGCATTATGATAAGCAACTGGAGTTCAAGACGGACTTACTTCACCAAGCGCTGAAAAAATTTGCCCCTGCAGGATATGAAAATTATGAAATCCGCCCGACGATTGGTATGCAGGAACCAAAGTACTACCGTGCTAAGTTACAATTTCAGACTCGAAAATTTAAAAATCAGGTCAAGGCGGGCTTATATGCACAAAACTCTCACTATTTAGTAGAGTTGAAAGACTGCATGGTACAAGACAAGGAAACCCAAGTGATTGCTAATCGTCTAGCAGAATTACTTACTTATCACCAGATTCCAATCACAGACGAGAGAAAAGTCCTAGGTGTCCGTACTATTATGGTTCGACGAGCAAGGAAGACCGGACAGGTTCAGATTATTATTGTTACAAACCGCCAGCTTAATTTAACCCAACTAGTAAAAGACTTAGTTAAAGATTTCCCAGAAGTTGTGACAGTAGCTGTGAATACAAATACAGCTAAAACCAGTGAGATTTATGGCGAAAAGACAGAGATTATCTGGGGAGAAGAGAGTATTCAAGAAGGTGTACTTGATTATGAATTTTCACTATCTCCTCGAGCTTTCTATCAACTAAATCCTGAACAAACAGAAGTTCTTTATAACGAGGCGGTAAAAGCCTTGGATGTAAATAAAGAAGACCATTTGATTGATGCTTATTGTGGAGTTGGAACGATTGGATTTGCCTTCG
Organism: bacterium; assembly: GCA_905221085.1. Classification (GTDB taxonomy): domain Bacteria; phylum Bacillota; class Bacilli; order Lactobacillales; family Streptococcaceae; genus Streptococcus. The sequence continues at coordinate 543 of CAJNBT010000003.1, read as the reverse complement.
CAAAGAAAGTTAAAACACTAAGAGGTATGGATATTATTCCAGAAGCCATTGAAGATGCCAAGCGAAATGCTAAAAGAATGGGATTTGACAATACCCATTATGAAGCTGGAACGGCAGAAGAGATTATTCCTCGTTGGTATAAGGAAGGCTACCGAGCAGATGCTCTGATCGTAGATCCACCACGTACAGGTCTGGATGACAAGTTATTAGATACAATTCTTACCTATGTACCAGAAAAAATGGTTTATATTTCATGCAATGTTTCAACCTTAGCACGGGATTTGGTGCGTTTGGTAGAAGTCTATGATCTTCATTATATCCAGTCGGTCGATATGTTCCCACATACCGCTCGAACTGAAGCTGTTGTAAAGCTGATAAAAAAGAGAAAAAGCATTGTGTTTAAAGAGTTTAATATTGGGCTGAAATAGTCAAATTTAAAAAAGTCGAAAAAAATTAAAAAAAGTTTAAAAAGTAGTTGACAAAAAACAAAAAGGCTGTATAATAGTAAGAGTTGAAAATAACAACTCTGGTCCGTTGGTCAAG
>CAJNBT010000002.1 GCA_905221085.1 bacterium | reverse complement strand
GTACCTTTAGTTGGCAAGTCAGACTTGTTGGCAATATAAGTCTCTGGTGTGTTATAGCCACTGATTGTACCATCTGTTGCTACATCGATTTTAGAACCTGTTACTGCTGTTGGAGTGTACTTATCAGCTTGCTTACGGAATTCAATCTGGATGTTGGCATTATTGGCAGTACCATTGTTTCCACTGTTATTTGTTAGACCTGCTTGGTCATATCCAGAAATATAACGATTCCAGATATTTTTGCTAGCATTAGCATTGACAACCTGATCTTTACCAACATGACCTGAAATATTAACTTTATATGGGTTAGTATCTGTCGCATTGCCATCTTGTCCCAAATTGTTAGATTTATTGGTAAAGTTGATACTTGTACCATTAGCAGGAAGGTCAAGACGACCACCATTAGTAACCTCAAAATCACCTGATGGAGAGGTAATTAAGGCATTATCGTTTACCTTAACTTTATTCAAGCGACCACTGTTATCAGTTAAGTTCACATCAACGCTAAACTCTTCTTCACGATAAACGACAATCTTACGTGGGTTAGTACTATCAATTTCTGCACCACTATTAACTGTCAAATTAGTAATTGTTGGTGGTATCTCGTCAGCTGGTGTTACATTGAAAGTAAAGGTTGCAGGCTCAGCTTTATTACCTGCATCATCATGAGCTCCGAAAGTAATCGTATGTGGTTTACCAATGTCTTCTTTCTTAGTTCTAATAGTAATTGTCGTTACTTTTTCAGTTTGAGTAATTTTTACATTATCATTTGAAACAAGTCTATCACCATATTGTTTAAGGAAATCAGCAGGATCGATAGTAACACTTTTATCATCTGTTGCTGTTACTGTGAAGGTTACAGTTTGTCCTTCTACTACTGTTTTCTCAGCTGGTGAGATTGTTACTGTAGGTCGTTGTGTATCTGGCGCTTCTGTCGGAGTAACAGGATCACTTTTATCAGATTTTACTGTTCCATTAGTATTAGTAACTACTGTTTCAGCTGTAATAGGATTTCCTGTTAGAGGCTCTGCAACTGTAACTGTTGCAGTAGTTCCAGTGGTTTTTCCAGTTCCGATAAGTTTAGTACCATCGTAAAGGTTAACTGTCGAACCGGCTGGCACTCCGTTTTGGACATTTACAGTAATTTGTTGACCTGGTGAGCCTTTTTTATGGTCAAGATTTGTTGTAATAGCCGGTTTTTTCGGTTTAACGTTTAATGTAACTGTTCCATCTGAACCAGAACCGGGATCAGTTGATTTAGTCTTGTCTTGATAAATGGCAATAGAAGTATACTTGAATACTCCGGCTTGTGCTGTACTTGGTGAACGATCACCTGCCCATTTCCACTCCATACCTGGAGGGAAAGTTCCGTTTTTTCCATGTTTAACATAACCTTCAGATACAGGGTTGAGTGGATCTCCTGGGTTATCTCCTACTGTTTTTGTAACTGTTTGACCTTTAATTGGGTCTTTTGGTGCATCTGGCTCTGCTTTTACACTTGTTCCTCGAGAACCTACAATATATGATTGATTCGTAGTTCGTCCTGATGTTACAGAGGCTGCATAGACATTACCATTAGCAGCTTGTTGGTCTGTTACATTATCCCTCAATTTTACTCTAGCGGTCATATGGATCGCATAATCTACGTCTGCCTTACCGACTTCCATTCCAAGAGTATAACTGACCCCACCAGTATAATTTCCATCTGTTTTTCTTACAATCGAATCTAAATATCCATCATTTTGGTTACGTTTAAACACATACCATTTTTGATTTTCACGAGTTACTCCTGAGTTTGGATCATATAGAGATCTTCTATCATTATCAAAGAGTCTATCTTTCTGTTCCCATGGCTTACTAATTGTAACTGTACTTCCAACCTGTTGGAATCCGCTACCTCCATCAGAAAGCTTTCTATTAGGATTGCCATCAACATTTCGATAACGAGTAATCGTTAAATTCGTTACCGTATTTGAAGGATCCATGATATTAAATGGAGGTTGGAAATAATAATGCTGACCATAAGATTGATCTACCATAGCCTTCCCATTATTATTGAAGTAGACATCATAGACCATCCATCTGCCTGAACTATTTTGTTCATATCTTGATTTAACTACGGTCTTTCTTTCTGTAAATTCAGGATCATCATTCCTTAAATATGATCCACCGTTAGTATTTTTATCAACCGATGCAAAGTATCTAACGTTCTTCATTGCCCCAGATGAGCTAGTTGCTGTATAAGCTCTAAACTGTGTACCTTGAGCCATTCTCTGACCATTACGTGAGTCACGAGCACCTGAATTCAAACGCGTTGTAGCATTTTTAACAGAAGTAAACATTCTCTTCACACGTTTTGTCATATCTTCAACATCGTTCAGAGAAACTGTTGTATTTTCAAGAACACCTTGAGCCAAGCCCAATAGTTCATTGGCTTTTTCAAGAACTTCTTTGCTAGTCTCATGCTCAGGCAATTCCAAAACAGCTGCCTGCAATTGATCTACAGATACTTTCAAAGCATCTTTTTTAGCTGATACAGTTTGGCTTTCTTCGCTTGCGCTGACTTCAGGAGAAGTTTGACTTGCTAGATTGTCAGCTGGCTTCTCAGTTTTATCTGCTTGTTTATCAACTTGAACCTCAGTTGCTTCCTTAGCAGCTGATACGACTGTCACATCTTTAGACAAGAGTTCTACAAGTTCATCGATATCCTTTTGAGCTAGCTCAGAACTTTCTAGGGCTTCTTTCCCTTTTTGAAGTCTGTCTTTAACAGGCGATACTACTGACTCGTCAAGGTTTAATTTAGTTGAAAGAAGAACATTTAACTCTTCAACTACTTTTTTCAACTTGGCTTTATCAACTGTAGACGCACTAGGTGCAGCAGTTGTAAGCGCTTGATTCCCTGCATCTACTTTGTTTTCAGTAGATGCTGCAACATCCACAGGCGAATCGACCTTATCTTTAGGGTTCACTACACCCGCATTAGCCGTATTAGATTGTGGAGCGTTTGGCAGCACACTATCCGCGCTCGCAACGCGGGCACCCAAAAACATCAGCGCTGCAACAGCAACTGAAGCGGCACCGAAACTATATTTACGAATAGAATAGCGCAAAACCTTTTCACGTTGGTGACGCTTTATTCTACTGAGCGAATTTGATTTATTTTCCATTGTTCCTCCTTATGTTAAAACACAAAATCAAATTAAAAGTAATCTTCACGGCTACACTTCTTATAGTAATGCACCCATGAAGCCTACTATGATGAGCATTTATGATACATCACAGCTATCACGACTCAATTATACCATGTTCAACATATTTAATCAAACATAATGATATAAATCCAACGATTTTAAGAAAACGATTTCTAAAAATCATAACCAACAAGTCCATAATAATTTAAAATGACTCTGCATAACAATAGATCTCCTACCCTTAATTTTAAGATTTTCTTCAGATATATCCTATAAATATAACCTTATATTATTACAAAATCAAAAAAAAATAAATTTCTGTCTTAAAAACAAATATATAATAGTTTTAATTAAAAATCCTAGCATCGATTCCCCATGACTATGATTTCAAAATATATACTTATACAACAATATTTCTTGAATAGTCTATCAACAAAAGGGGAACTTTGATTTCAAATAAGTATAGTGGATTGAAGTTGGAATAGTCCAACACGACTCCTAATTCATTTTTAGAAATTGACCAATCGATTTGCGTACATTTTATTTCAATCCACTATATCTTATTACGAATACTATCTACTTTTCCGAGAGTACAAGAACAGCCTTGCACCTCTTGAAATGAGGAACAAGGCCGTTTCTTGGTCTTTTACATTCATTGTCCACTTAACAATGAACATTTCATCTTGTGACTAAATTTTTAGTCTTCTTTTTTCTTTCCAAGAGCAAGTCCGAGACCGCCTAACATACCAAGAAGCCCTAGAGATGCAAGAGTCGCATTTGATTCTGTTCCTGTATTTGGCAATACATTTTGAGAATTATTTGACTTAGCTCTATTATCAATAAAATCTGTAGTATCTTCATGATTTGCGTTCGGAGTAACTGCATCTGGAATTGGAGTTGGTGATACAGCTGTATCTTGACCAGAATTTCCATTAGCATCAGGTATTACTGGCGTAACTGGAGTTGTTAGCGCAGGTGTATCGTGACCAAAATTTCCATCAGTATCAGGTGTTACTAGAATTGGAGTTGTGTTTGAACTTACTTTTCTGAAAATGTGAGTCATTACTGGTTCATTTTCATCAATCACAGTTCGTACAAATTCATATCCAGAAATTGATCCATGTTCAGCACCCTTTTCACTACCTGTCTTAAGGGATGGTTTCAATACATTTCCATCTTCACCAATCCATCGAACCTCAATCATGAGCTCTGGCAATTCAATTGAATCTGGTAATAGACCATTTTCAAAAATTGTTACCTTAGGCGGAGTTGCTGGATTTGGAGTTGGAGTTGTATTTCCACTTACTTTGCTGAAAACGTGAGTCATTACGGGTTCATTTTCAGCAATCACAGTCCGTACAAATTCATATCCCAAAATTGAACCATGTTCAGCATCCTTTTCACTACCTGTCTTAAGGGATGGTTTCAATACATTCCCGTCTTCATCAATCCATCGAACCTCAATAGTTACTTCTGGTAAAGTGATTGGAGCAGGCAGTTCACCGTTTTCAGCTATTACCCTAGGTGGAGTTGCTGGATTTGGAGTTGGAGTTCCACTTACTTTTCTAAAAATGTGGGTCATTACGGGTTCATTTTCAGCAATCACAGTTCGTACAAATTCATATCCCAAAATTGAACCATGTTCAGCATCCTTTTCATTACCTGTCTTAACAGATGATTTCAATCCATTTCCAGCTTCATCAATCCAGCGAACCTCAATAGTTACTTCTGGTAAAGTGATTGGAGAAGGCAGTTCACCGTTTTCAGCTGTTACCTTAGGTGGAGTTGCTGGATTTGGAGTTGGAGTTCCACTTACTTTTCTGAAAATGTGGGTCATTACGGGTTCATTTTCAGCAATCACAGTTCGTACAAATTCATATCCCAAAATTGAACCATGTTCAGCATCCTTTTCATTACCTGTCTTAACAGATGATTTCAATCCATTTCCAGCTTCATCAATCCAGCGAACCTCAATCATTAACTCTGGCAATTCAATTGAATCCGGTAATACACCATTCACTCCACCATTGAATTCTGGTAATTCAACTGTTGGCGGATCTATTAAGTTCCCGTTTCCATCCACTCCGTTTGACGAGATTGAATTTGTGTATTCTGGGGTTTCTGTTTGAACTTCTGGTTCACCTTTTTTACTTGTTGGGCCATACGTTCTAGTCGTTGTAGGAGTTACCTCTCCTGTCTTAGGATCTACTGTGTACGTTGTCGTAGTGATGACTTCTCGACCTTCAAGATCTGTTGTTCTTTCTACTTTCGGTTTTGTTCCTACTTTGACAACTGTTTCTGTTGGTTCTTTCGTACGAACTGGCTCACCTACTGTTGGTGTGATAGCGCCTGTATTAGGATCTACAGTATAAGTGGTGGTGATGCTATCTTCACCATTCTCACCTTTAACAGTAGTTGGGGTTGTACCTCTTTCTTTTGTATCATCTTTTTCATAGACAACAGGGGATGGTACAGGTCTTGTCTCAGTCGTTGGTTCTTTCGCTATTCCATATGTTCGAACTGTTGTAGGAGTTACCTTACCTGTTTTTAGATCAACTCCATAGGTAATGGTATCAATCACATCACGGCCTTCAGGATCTTTAGAATGTTCAACCTTAGTTTTAGCACCAACTTTAACGATTGTCTTACCTGCTGGGGTGACAACTGGATTACTAAGGTGCTCTGTAATATGACCGTCCTTTGGATCTACATCATAAGTGGTGGTAGTAACTGTCTTACCTTTTTCACCCTCAGTACGCTCATCTGGTGTACCGAAATCTTTTTCAACATCTTCAACGTATTCCACTTCTGGTTCAATCGGCGTTTCTACGACTTTGTCTTTAGCACCAACTTTAACGACTGTATTCGTTGGTTCTTTCGTACGAACTGGTTGACCAACTACAGACCTTATCTTACCAGTCTTCGGATCTACTGTGTACGTTGTGGTAATCGTTTCTTCTCCAGGAGTTCCTGCTTTTCTAACTGGTTCTGAATCTTTGTCACGACTATCGTCTTTTTCATAGACAACAGGGGATGGTACAGATCTTGTCTCAGTTGTTGGTTCTTTCGTTATTCCATATGTTCGAACTGTTATAGGAGTTACCTTACCTGTTTTTGGATCAACTTCATAGGTAATGGTATCAATCACATCACGACTCTGGTCATCCTTATTACGTTCAACCTTAGTTTTAGCTCCTACTTTAACGATTGTCTTACCTGCTGGGGTGACGACTGGAGTACCAAGGTGCTCTGTGATATGACCGTCCTTTGGATCTACATCATAAGTGGTGGTAGTAACTGTCTTACCTTTTTCACCCTCAGTACGCTCATCTGGTGTACCGAAGTCTTTTTCAACATCTTCAACGTATTCCACTTCTGGTTCAATCGGTGTTTCTACGACTTTGTCTTTGGCTGGCACCTTGACCACTGTCGGTTTTGATGAGACTACCACTGCTGGTTCTTCATGCGGAACGAGGCTACCATCTGTCGGATTCACAGTATAGGTTGTGGTTACTGTTCTAGTGCCTAGAGTACCAGCTTCTGTTACATTTGCCCCACCTTTGGCTCTCGTAGCGTCTTTTTCATAACGGACACTTGGCTTGATCGGCGTAACCACTACTGTTGATTTAGCGCCGTTTCTCTTGAAGATTTCTGTTGTCTCTGTTGGAGTCAGGTCACCTGTACTTGCATTGACCGCGTAAGTGGTTGTCTTTTTAACCACATTATCGCCTTCTTTGAGATATTCAACCTCATCTTTTGCTGGCACCTTGACCACTGTCGGTTTTGATGAGACTACCACTGCTGGTTCTTCATGCGGAACGAGGCTACCATCTGTCGGATTAACAGTATAAGTTGTAGTGACTGTTCTAGTACCTGGAGTACCAGCCGTTGTTACATTAGTTTCACCTTTGGATCTTGTGGCGTCTTTTTCATAACGGATACTTGGCTTGATCGGCGTAACAACAACTGTAGATTTAGCGCCGTTTCTCTTGAAGATTTCTGTTGTCTCTGTTGGAGTCAGGTCACCTGTACTTGCATTGACTTGGTAGCTGGTTGTCTTCTTAACAATGTCGTCGCCGTCTTTGAGGTATTCAACCTCATCTTGAGCTGGCACCTTGACCACTGTCGGTTTTGGTGGGACTACCACTGCTGGTTCTTCATGCGGAACGAGGCTACCATCTGTCGGATTAACAGTATAGGTTGTAGTTACTGTACTTGTCCCTGGAGTACCAGCTGTTGTTACATTAGCTTCACCTTTAGCTCTTGTGGCGTCTTTTTCATAACGTACACTTGGCTCTATTGAGGTAACGACAACTTTAGATTTAGCGCCATTTTGTTTTAAGATTTCCTTCTTCTCTGTTGGAGTCAGGTCACCTGTACTCGCATTGACTTGGTAGCTTGTAGTCTTCTTAACAACGTCATCGCCGTCTTTGAGGTATTCAACCTCATCTTTGGCTGGAACTTTGACCACCGTAGGAGTTGACGATTTGATAACTGGTTTTCCTTCATGTGGAATAAGGCTACCATCTGTAGGATTAACCGTGTAGGTGGTAGTTACTGTTCTTGTACCTGAAGTACCAGCTGTTGTTACATTAGTTTCACCTTTGGATCTTGTGGCGTCTTTTTCATAACGGATACTTGGCTTGATCGGCGTAACAACAACTGTAGATTTAGCGCCGTTTCTCTTGAAGATTTCTGTTGTCTCTGTTGGAGTCAGGTCACCTGTACTTGCATTGACCGCGTAAGTGGTTGTCTTCTTAACAACATCATCACCGTCTTTGAGGTACTCAACCTCATCTTTGGCTGGAACTTTGACCACCGTAGGAGTTGACTGTTTGATGACGGGTTTGCCCTCATGCGGAATGAGGCTACCGTCTGCAGGGTTAACAGTATAAGTTGTAGTGACTGTTCTAGTGCCTGAACTACCAGCTACTGTGATTTTTGCTTCACCTTTGGCTCTTGTGGCGTCTTTTTCATAACGAACATTTGGCTTAAGTGGTGTAACCACAATTTTAGATTTGGCACCTTTTGGATTGGCAACATCTTTCCTTACTGTTGGAGTAAGAGCTCCTGTACTTGCATTGACCGCGTAAGTGGTTGTCTTCTTAACAACATCATCACCGTCTTTGAGGTACTCAACCTCATCTTTGGCTGGAACTTTGACCACCGTAGGAGTTGACTGTTTGATGACGGGTTTGCCCTCATGCGGAATGAGGCTACCGTCTGCAGGGTTAACAGTATAAGTTGTAGTGACTGTTCTAGTGCCTGAAGTACCAGCTGTTGTTACATTTTTTCCGCCTTTAGCTCTCGTAGCGTCTTTTTCATAACGAACACTTGGCTCGATTGACGTAACCACAACTGTTGATTTGGCACCATCTTTCTTGAACACTTCATCAAGTGTATTTTTAGTAATCTGCCCTGTATCAGGATCTTTGATACTCACAGTTGTTAACTTAATGATGTCATCTCCGCGTTTACTGTATACAGCAGTTTCTCCAACTTTTTCTACAGATTTAGCTGTTGTCATTTTTTTATCTTGATAACCTGTCCCATCTAAGGAAATTCGTTTCCCAGACATGAACTCTGATCGTCTATTAATCATATCGGCTTCAAAATAAGAACGTGAACTATGACCTCCTTTTGTATCCCCAACATTTATGACAACATCACTATCATTACTGACACTTTTTCCTATAGTAGAATCATTATTAACTATATAATGTGTCATTTTTCCAGACTTAGCTATGTTTTTACTGTCTAATCCTTTTTGCCAAAATTCAGATGATGAGAAATAACTTGTCCTCACTTTTGGGGCATTAAAGGTTGTTCCTTTTTTTAATACATTATTATAAAAGTTTCTATAAGCCCGCTGTTCTTTAGAAGACATGACTCTGCTGTCAGAATATGCCAACTGATAGGCTTCAACCATTGCCCGTTGTACTAAATATCCTCCTAAAGAGTGTCCTGTCAAATATAGATTGGTAATACTCTTATCTTTAGCCAGTTCACGCATGATATTTTCTGCATCGATTCCTTGTTGAGGATTGCTTCCTAATCCAAGTGTTATATCAGTTCCTATATCTTTGGCATCACTTGTTCCACGAAAGGCTAATACTTGTGCAGTTCCATTTGGTAAATATGAGAAATCACTCTTAGTTTCATACAAGACAGCATCTAGTCCACTGGAGGTATGATAACTTTTTTTCCTTTCCCAATAAGGACCCAATTCCTTATTCATCATCATATACTCATAACGTGGTCTACTGTCACCATTCTTTTTATATAACTCTGACTCTGTTAAGGGTTTCTTATGATTCAGCACTCTATCAATGTAATTATCATCACGGTAGGACAATTCCATGAACATAATCATATCCCGCTCACTGACATTCCATTTTAATTTTTCATCTGGCTTTTCTTTACTGTCAATAATACCATCACCATCAGTATCTTCTAATAAGGGATGACTATTATAGCCTACATACTTTTTCCCGCCTTTTTCATAAATATAAAGTTCATCTTTATCCTTCAAGTAATCATCATCTGTATAAGCTTCTGGACTTAACTCAGGGCCGTTTAATAACAAACTGTCAAGCTTATTACCTTCTGAACCGATTACTCCTGCTTTGATTTTTTTAGCATCTTCCTTAGTCAATTCATATTTTTTAATCTCGGAAGGATTTGATGCTGCTCTCACCGCTGAAGTGCTTGATCTGTCTTCACCTGCCACGAAAGCCCCTGTGGTCAAGCTATTATTTTCTTTATTCCCAGATGTCTCGAGTTCTGTAGTCCTTGTAGATCCTATTGGAGTATCTTTTGGAGCTGGACTGGAGATAGCACCTTGATTCTCTGGTGAATTTTGATTCTCTTCTTTTTTCTCCACAGTAGGGGTCGCATTCTCCTTTTCAGAATTAGCCCCTATCTCTGTTGCCACATTATTTTCCGTAGAAGCAAGTACTCCCTGGGATGGTGTAAACAAGGCAATTCCTATTAATACAGAAGCCACTCCAACCGAAAACTTTCGAATCGAAAAGCGTTGACGTTTATTAAAAATGTCTTTCATTTTATTAACTTTCTTTCTAACTATTTTTTACAAAATAGAGGGTTCTAATATTTTCCCTTGACAGAATACTAGATCGTTTCTTGACTAAAATGTTAGAGCTTTTCCTCTACTTGATCATAAGCTACTACATTGATTTCTAACCATAGAAAAAATATATCGCTTAATATTACTAAAATATCAGTAAAATATAAAAAAATGTAAATATTTCACTTCTAACACTGCCATTATACCATAAAAAATCATAACACTCATGTGTTTTAAAAAAGTTTATCAAAAAGTCTTAAAAATCATAAAAAACGCATAATATCAGGCAGTTACAGTCCTTGATACTATGCGTTTGATTGTGGAAAAATGTGCTTCATTTTCTCCTAGAATTGAGTTTTCGCTCATTCTCGTCAAATTTAGATTTTTTCTTCTTCGATATCAATCACAATCTCTTCTGATTCATCAAGAGTTTCGGCTTTTTCTTGCCATTGTTCCTTGAGATTATTAAATCGATCTTTTGATGCTTCTGTCGCTTGACGAGCACATGATTTGGCTTGAGCAAGTACACTGTCCACAGTGATTTCACCTGCCTCAACCTGTTCTTTGGTTTTCAGAACAAAATCTGTAGCCTGCTCCTTGACTTCTGTCAGTTTTTCACAGACCTGCTCCTTGGCATACTCAGGATCTTCTCTCAAATCATCCAGAAAATCTTGAGCCTGACTGCAAACTTGTTTGCCCTTGTCGCTTGTTAAAAACAAGGCAAGAGCTGCACCTGAAACGGTTCCTAAAAGGATTGAGGATAGTTTACCCATAAGAATTCTCCTTTTTTTATTTTTTGAAAAATTTACTTGCAAGACGAAGAGCTGACAAACTTGCACCAGTCTTAATGGTTTTTGAACCAGCTGATGAAGCTTTCTTGCTCAAGACACGCGCATGGTCATTGAGGTCTGAAACAGATAGAGATAAATCTGCAACAGCACTAAAGAGTGGATCAATTGTTGCCACCTTGACATTGATATCATCTGCCAAGACATTGACCTTAGCCAGCAATTCATTGGTGTGATGCAAGGTCACATCCACATCTGAAGTCAAGGTTTTAATCGTCTTCTCTGTTTCATCGATCACACGTCCAAGCTTTTGTACAGTGATAATCAGATAAACCAAAAATACAATCAAAGCAAGGGCTACAAGAATATATGCAACTTCTAACATTTAGTTTTCCTCCTCTGTAACATAGTAAGGGGCCTTCTTTCGATTTTGATATAGAATGATAAAAATACCCAGTCCGATAAGGACAACTGATAGCCATTGAGACACTCGAAGTCCAAAGAACATGAGACTATCTGTTCGCATGCCTTCGATGACCATACGACCGAAACCATACCAAATCAAGTAGAAAGCAGTAATATGGCCTCGTCTGAGGCTCTTCCATTTTCGTCTGAATATCAAAATCAAGGCAAAGCCAAGCAGATTCCATAGAGACTCATAAAGGAAGGTCGGTTGACGGTAGCTCCCCTCAATATACATCTGGTCACGGATAAAGGCAGGTAGATAATCCAAATTATCCACTGCTGCACCATAAGCTTCTTGATTAAAGAAATTGCCCCAGCGACCCAAACTTTGGGCTATCATGACGCTAGGCGCTGCAATATCTAGAAAATCCCAAGTATTAATGAGTTTACGATCAGCAAAGATATAAAGTACAAGAGCCCCAGTTATTAAACCACCATAGATGGCCAAACCACCATTCCAAATGGCAAAAATTTCTCCCAAGTTCTGACTATAGTAATCAAAACGGAAAATGACATAGTAGAGACGAGCTCCTAAAATAGCCAGAGGAAAGGCTACTAAGATAAAATCTAAAATATCGTCTGGTATGATCTTCTTTCTAGGCGCTTCTTTCATGGTCAAATAAACCGCAAGAATCAAGCCTGTCACAATACACAAGGCATACCAACGAATGGCTAGAGGACCTAGATGAATAGCAATTGGATCAAGCATTAGGCACCTCGTTTTGAGCAATAAGATTTGTCAAGCGTTCTTCGAACAAACGCGTCGCATCAAAGCCCATTTCCTTAGCACGATAATTCATGGCAGCAGCCTCAATCACGACAGAGATATTACGACCTGTTTTAACTGGAATACGGATACGAGGAATGGCTACGCCAGAAATTTCTAATTCCTCTGCATTGTTTCCAAGTCGATCAAAGGTCTTATGCGTATCGTAATTTTCCAAGTAGACAGCCAACTGAACTTGTGAAGAATCTTTTACCGCACTCGCACCGTAGAGGCTCATGACATCGATAATCCCAACCCCACGAATTTCAATCAAGTGTTTCAAGATTTCAGCAGGCTCTCCCCAAAGAGTTAATTCATCCTTAGAATAAATATCTACCCGATCATCTGCTACCAAGCGGTGCCCACGTTTAACAAGCTCAAGGCCTGTTTCACTCTTACCGATACCACTATCGCCTTGAATCAAGACACCCATCCCATAGATATCCATCAAGACACCGTGAACACTGGTGCGTTCCGCCAAACGAGAATCCAGATAACTAGATAATTCTCCAGACAAACGACTGGTAGCTGTACGGCTAGTTAAAATGGCAATCTTACATTCTCTGGCTGCCTTTAGCATCTCCTCTGGCACCACCAAACCACGGGCAACAATGACCGCCGGTGTCTCAGGTAGAAACATTTTTTTCAAAACTTCATAACGGCTGTTGGAAGGCATGCTGACCAGATAAGACCACTCCTTCATCCCCAAGAGCTGGATCCGCTCTGGCGTGTAGTAGTCAAAGTAGCCTGTCATTTCAAGACCAGGTCGCGTAATATCCGCTGTATTGATTTCCTTTTCAAGTAATTCTGGTTCGCCATAGACAATGTCTAGTCTAAGCTTTTCAATCACTTCTTTTACTAAAACCGACATCATTTCCTCCTTCAAATGAGTTCTTCCCTCTATTATATCAAATTGTGGGAGGAAGTTTCAGATTTTTGCAGGCTTTGGAGTATTTATTTATACTCAATGAAAATCAAAGAGCAAACTAGGAAACTAGCCACAGGTTGCTCAAAATACTGTTTTGAGGTTGTAGATAAGACTGACGAAGTCAGCTCAAAGCACTGCTTTGAGGTTGTAGATGAAACTGACGAAGTCAGTAACCATATCTACGGCAAGGCGACGTTGACGTGGTTTGAAGAGATTTTCGAAGAGTGTTAAAAGAAAAAGACTAGATTTCTCTAGCCTTTCATTTCTAATTAGAATTTTTTACGTTTACGAGCTGCTTCTGATTTACGTTTACGTTTTACAGAAGGTTTTTCATAGAATTCACGTTTGCGTGTTTCTTGAAGAGTACCAGCTTTAGTAACCGCACGTTTGAAACGACGAAGTGCGTCGTCAAGAGATTCATTCTTACGTACTACTGTTTTAGACATTTTTTTCACTCCCTTCAAGTTCAAGATCTATTCTATTCTACACGTAAAAGGAATAATTGTCAAGAAAAAATGCGGTTTAATTTTGATTTTTTCTTACATTTATACAAGAGTTGAAAGCGTTCAGATAGAAGAAACTGAAGGGTTTCGTTTTTTATTTTTCAAGTAAGCTAAGTGCTTCAGCATCTGCGATAATGGTCACATCAGGGTGATTTTGCAGGCTACTTGCTGGTAGACTTTCAGTCACTGGGCCAGAAACTGTTCCAGCAATGGCTTCTGCTTTCGACTCACCGTAAGCAAAGAGAAGGATTGACTTAGCATCCAAGATATTTTTAATCCCCATCGAAATGGCTTGGGTTGGGACGTCTTCAATCTTGTCAAAGAAACGTGCGTTTGCTTCGATAGTAGACTTGTCAAGTTCTACCAGATGAGTTTGACTGTCAAATGGAGTACCAGGTTCATTAAATCCGATATGTCCATTGCGACCGATTCCCAAGATTTGCAGATCAACTGGATGGTCAGCCAAAATTTGATTGTAGCGTTCTACTTCAGCTTCAGCATTGTGCTTAACTCCACGAGGTAAGAAACTTTCTTTAAATGGTTTTTGGTTAAACAAGTTTTCTTGCATGAAGTAACGATAAGACTGTGGGTTGTCCCCATCAAGGCCTACATACTCATCAAGGTTGACACTGGTTAGATTTGAAAAATCAAGGTCACTCTCAACAATTTCCTTGTAAAATTCAAGTGGACTGCTTCCTGTCGCAAGTCCTAGAGTTTGAGCACCGTTGTCCAATTTTTCCTTCAAAATCTCAAAAGCAACTTTTCCACCTTGAACTTGGTTTTCAACTTTAATAACTTTCATCTTTTCATCCTCCGTTTTAATCTATATTTATTATATGGTATAGACCAATTTTTGTCAAGTGAAAACGATTTAATTTCTAAAAAAGAGCGTCCAAACTTGAAACATGTTATAATGGATAGGATTAGAACTTAGAAAGAATGAACAGATATATGAATACAGCTGATTTTGACTTCCACTTGCCAGAGGAATTGATTGCCCAAACGCCCCTTGAAAAACGTGATGCCTCTAAACTCCTCATCGTCAATCGTGAGACAGGAGAAATGCAGGATAAACACTTCCACTCTATTATTGATATGCTGGAACCTGGTGATGCCCTTGTTATGAACGACACCCGCGTTCTCCCCGCCCGCCTCTATGGTCAAAAGGAAGAAACTGGAGGTCATGTGGAACTGCTCCTCCTTAAAAACACTAGTGGAGATGAGTGGGAAGTTCTGGCTAAACCTGCCAAACGCCTCAAGGTCGGGACTCGTGTTAGCTTTGGTGATGGTCGCCTCAGCGCTATCGTTACAGAAGAATTGACCCACGGAGGCCGTATTGTCCGCTTTGAATACCAAGGAATTTTCTTAGAAGTTTTGGAAAGTCTAGGTGAAATGCCGCTACCGCCTTATATCCATGAAAAACTAGATGATCGCGAACGCTATCAAACCGTTTACGCCAAGGAAAGTGGCTCTGCTGCTGCACCAACTGCTGGACTTCACTTCACCAAAGAACTGCTAGCAGAAATACAAGCTAAGGGTATCCATCTGGTCTATTTGACTCTCCATGTCGGACTCGGAACCTTTAGACCTGTTTCTGTGGACAATCTGGATGAACACGAAATGCACTCAGAATTCTACCAACTTTCTGAGGAAGCTGCTGCCACTCTCCGCTCTGTTAAGGAAAATGGTGGTCGCGTCATCGCTGTAGGAACCACTTCTATCCGCACCTTGGAAACTATTGGTTCCAAGTTTGATGGGCAAATCCAAGCAGATTCTGGCTGGACCAATATCTTTATCAAACCTGGCTATGAATGGAAGGTCGTAGATGCCTTCTCAACCAACTTCCACCTGCCAAAATCAACTCTGGTTATGCTGGTTTCTGCCTTTGCAGGCCGTGAATTAGTCTTAGATGCCTACCACCATGCCATCCAAGAACACTACCGCTTCTTTAGTTTTGGCGATGCCATGTTTATCTATTAATTTCATAATGAAAAAACGCATATTATCAGGTATTATCCCTTGGTGCTCTAAGCTTTTCTAATGATAGACAAAGTCTGAAAAGCTCTCAGAATCGTCGTTTTACTAAGATAAATATGCAATCTTTTTTTGAAAATACGTCTATTTATTTTTTATTGTTTTTTATTGTAGAGCAGACCCAAACGAATGAACATAGGTTGTAAAAAGCAAATGAAAAAACTGCGAGGATAATAGCTCCTGTATCTAAATAACCCTTTTCAAGGCCTTTTTTCAACAACAACAAGCCTGTAGTTTCGATAACGATCAAACATAAAAATATATAAAAAATTTTCGCCTTAAGCATATTGTTACCGCTTTCTTTTTATTTGGTTTTATTGTATAACAAAAGTTGAAAAAAATCAAAAATACAAAGGAGTTTCCGTTATGTCTAAGATGTTTAAATGCATGTGTTTGCTAGTTATGTCTATTTTCTGTATGTCTAGCATTTCCCCGTCGCTTGTTGTTTTTGCTGATGATAGCTTATCGGCAAACTCTAAAGTTGTATCTAGTGAGGCTCAGTTTGAGAATGGCTCATCAGTGCGGTTCGGAGATGCGCAAGTAAATATTTTAAGCGATGAAGTTCTTGAGGTTGTCAATCCAGATGGAAGTGTAGACACTATTGAACGACGTGCTGACGGCGTCTATATCAATGGGGCATTTTATATGGCTTATCAAAAGAATGAAATCGACCTAAATATGTCTTTTAGATCATACGATCCTAATGTTTGGAATTACGTCAACACAGTACATGGGAATAAAGAAGCCAACACATTCGCTAACTTCATGATTGGTTCTGGAATAAGTTATGCGATTGGTAAAATAGCTTCTGTATTAGGGGGTACATGGGGTAAAATAATTGGTGGAGCATATTTTGGTATACAAGCTTATCAGTCTTACTTGGTTTCACAAAGCCCATATCCATACTACATAACAAGTACTTATATCCATGTTGCTCAAAGAAAATGGAAGTTTATCACTGAATACTATAGAAACTCAAACTATACTGGGTATGTAAAAACCGTAACATCCTACGTGAATTTCTAAAATATAAACCCTGCCTAGATATAAAGGCAGGGTTTATATTTTAGTTAATTGCTCAAGTAATTTGTAAGCATAATACTTGCGAAACTCTATTTGTTCAAGCGGTTCAAAAGTTCTTGTTTTTTAGCCTCAAGCTTAGCTCTCCTTTGCTCGATTTCTTCACGTTTTTGGGCGATTTCTGCTTGCGCCTCGGGAGTTTCCAAAGTGCCTTGTGACTTGTGAAATTCTACTAGCATATCAACGATTTTTGGGTCTAATTCGTTGACATAATCAGGATTTGACCATTTCGGCACGTTGCTTACAGGTGCTTGCTTTTTGGGGTCAGTACACATCAACCTTGATATTATGCGTTTTGTAATGAATTAAAAATTCGTTAGTCTTTTCTAAAATTCAGATCTTGCAAACTCTGCACACTGGCATTGATTACCGCTCCGACAATCAAAATCTTAGCGATGAGAATAAACCAGAACATCATAACCACCACGACGACGGAACTGAAAAAGCGGACGTCCACTAGGTGATTGACATAATTATTGATATAGACTGAAAAGATATTGAGCAGTAAAACCAGAGTCAACAAGACAAAGACACTACCTGGCAACACATAGCGAATTCGTCGAACCGTAACATTAGGCAGGAAATAATAAAGCATGACCAAGATAGCGAAAATCAAGGCATAGATCAAGGGGCCTGTTAGGTCTTGCAGATAATCAAAGAGAGGACTATCCGATTTCCAGTAGCTTTTGATAAGGTTGAGGAGCATGCGACCAAAGACACCCAAAAATAGGGATAAAGCAAAGAGAATCTGCAAGCCAAAACTGACAAACAAACTCATGAGTTGCTGTGAAATCATTCCACGATTTTTAGCTACTCCGTAAGCTTTATTAAAGGCTTTCTGCAGAAAGTTCATAGATTTTGAAAAAGTCCATAGGGCTGACAAAACCGCAAAACTCAATAAACCAGTTGACGGTTGGGTCAGCACTTCTGTAATAATCTTTGCGACCACATCATACATAGTTTCAGGCAAGAATTCATTGACAACCTTTAAAAAATTGGAAACTGGAATCTGAAAATAAGGGAGGATATTGACCACCACCAAAAGCAGGGGAAAAATCGAAATCAACCAATAGTAGGCCACTGCGACACTGGTCAACTCACTATCTGATGCTTGATAATAATGCAAAAAAGCTTTTAATAAAGGCTTGTCTATCAGCTCTTTCCACCACTTCTTCATATCATACTCCTTTATTTACAATCATATACTCAATGAAAATCAAAGAGCAAGCTAGGAAACTAGCCGCAGGTTGCTCAAAGCACTGCTTTGAGGTTGTAGATGAAACTGACGAAGTCAGTAACCATACCTACGGTAAGGCGACGTTGACGTGGTTTGAAGAGATTTTCGAAGAGTATTAACTAATTTCTTCTTACCAATTCCACCATATCATAAGGCAGGGTATTGGCAGCTTCCTTCAAGGAATAGTTCTCTAAGTTATTGACATTTTGTCGCAACTTCTTGGCATACTTGGTTGTAATCAATCGTTTTTCTTCGTATTCGAAAATCAACTTGCGCTCCAAATAATAGCCTCTCAGCATTTCATCGATATTGTTGGGTTTGACACGATTGATAACCCGTTCGACAAAGGCACCACTGGTGATGATAGCTGTTTCACGGAGACGAGAATCCTGCATGAAGCTGATTAAAGAACTCTTATAAACCCCTTTAAGGTTCTCCAGACTTTCGATAATCATCTCAGTATTTTCTAGATAGAGCTCTGCAATTTGGTCATAGTCAAGGGCTCTGAGTTTCTTAGATTCTTCATTTTTCCAACTGCGGAAGGTCTTGCCTAAGGTAAAGACTTCGTGAAGGAGAAAACGTAAAATCCGCAAGGAAACAAGGAAATAATAGGTCAATCGTGAAGCAAACTTGCGATTGATGCTTTGTTCCATGTTTTTCAGATAACGTTGATAGACTCGATAGGCACGCTCACTCATCTTATCTTCTTCGTAAGCCTGTTCCAAACCATCACTCTCAATACTGAGGATAAGAAGTTTCAAGGCCTCCCAGTCCTCTTGCTCGCCCCTATTTTCTTGGCTCAGGATAAGATTCTCTATTCGTCCATGATAATTGTCAATGGCTGCATAGAGAGGGAGCTTATTCTTATGAGTTTCAAGTTCTTTTTCTAACTCCGAAGTAACCTCATTCAAAATGGCGATATGCATGAGATAATCCTTGCTTTCTTCCTGTTCATCAGAAAGATGAGGCAGGATCAAGAGACCTGTTAAAAAGCTTACAAGCGTCACACCTGCAACAAGGAAAAGCAAGAGAGGATACTCCTGCTCTAGATTACTTGGTATCAGAAGGATCGTAGCAATCGACACCGTTCCCTTAACACCTGAGAAGGTCAAGAGAAGCATATCCTTCATATACTTATTTAGCTTTTTCTTGAGACGTCTAGTCCTATAGGCATAATAGCCATAAATCATGACAAAACGAATGGCAAAGAGGACAAAAGTCAGGGCGACAAGAGATAGCAATAAAAGTAAGGGATTATAGATTGGATTGGTTAAAATAGGCTCTGCTATCATTTCCAACTCCATCCCTAAAATCACAAAGACAGAACCGTTGAGCATAAAGTTCACTGTATGCCAAACCGTCTCGGTCACCGTATCCACTTGGGCTTCGAGGAGCGTAATTTTCTTAAAACGGCTTGCCTTTAAAATACCTGCTACTACAACAGCAATAATCCCTGAAACGTGTACTTCTTCTGCTAGAAAGAAGGTCACCAGAGGTAAACTCAATTCCAATAAAAGTTCGCTGGCTATATCCGTTGCGCGCACACTTAGCAAGAAAGTATGGAGGAAGCGGTTGGTCATGGCTGTTAAAAAGCCAATTAAAAAACCGCCTAGGATTGAAAAGATGAGCGAACTACCTGCTTGCCCAAGGGAAAAGGCTCCAGTTGTCCAAGCCGCAAAGGCCACCTGAAAAGCCACCAAGCCAGAAGCATCATTCAAGAGACCTTCACCTTTGAGGATATTGGACACGCGCTTAGGAAAGCTAAAGCGCTCCGAAAGAGAGGCAAAGGCCACCAAGTCCGTTGGACCAAGGGCCGCCCCAACAGCCAAACAAGCTGCCAAGGGAAGGCTGAGCCAAAGAAGATGAGCCAAACCACCCAAACTCAGGGTCGAGATAAAAATCACTGGAAATATGAGATAAACAATGATTCGCCAGTGTTTTAAAATAGCCGTAATATCTGCTTCCTCCGACTCTCGGAAAAGCAAGGGCCCGATAACCAGGGCCAAAAACAACTCTGTATTGAGATGAAAGTCAGTATTGGGTAAAAAGAGACCAATCACAATTCCCAAAAGAATCTGCACCAAAGGGAGAGGCAAAAAGGGCAGGAGCTTATTGGTTGTAGTTGAGACAATCAAAACCAGTAAAAATAAGATTAGGTAAATCAGTAATTCCACGCACGTCCTCCTTAATCTTTTTTACAACAGGATTCAAATATCTCCTTCTGCTCTTTGATTTTTTGGTCAATCTTGGAACAGTCTTTGTGCTCAATTTTTCTCTGGCACCGTTCCATTTCAAGAGCAACTAATTTTTTCTTGATTTTAAGCATTTTTTTGCTCATATGCGCTTGGTCTAACACCCCCACCGCTCGTTCATGGTGGGTTGATTCGACAAAATTCTGGCGCATGGCATCCAGCTTTTCACGTAGGTATTGTTTATCCATGTCTATATCTCTCTAATTTTTCAATCATCACTAAAAATGGTGGGTTGTTGACTTGATTAAGCGTTCGGTAAATGGCAGCTGTATACTCCTGTTGGTTCAACTGGCTCACAAAATCCAAGACAGCGCCCCGCTCAATATCTCCTCCTTCATGACCATAGTAAATCATGATGGCAATCCGTCCCCCTTTGACAAGCAAGTGGCACAACTTTTCTAAGGCTTCAATAGTTGTCTGAGGTTGGGTGATAACAGACTTATCAGCTGATGGCAAATAGCCCAGATTGAAAATCCCTGCCTTGACTTCTGTCACAAACTGGTCCAGAGTCTCATGACCTTGTAAAATCAACTGGGCATTTGTCATTCCAGCCTGGTCCAAACGCTCTTGGGTCTTTTCCAAAGCTTGCTCCTGAATATCAAAGGCATAGACTTGCTTGGCTAGTTTGGCTAGAAAGAGAGTATCATGGCCATTTCCCATGGTCGCATCCACTACGACATCCTCTTTTGTCACGACCTCAGCCAAAAAATCATGTGCCATTTCAAGTGGTCTTTTCATTATTAAACTCCTGTTTTACAGCCTTGCATCCTTGAACGCTTCCACGGCGTCGCATTTCGGTTTCAATAGCATTTAGCACTTCCCATTTATTGAGGCTCCACATAGGACCAATCAGCATATCTCTAGGTGCATCTCCTGTGATTCGATGGATGACAATATGCTTGGGAATGATCTCCAATTGGTCACAGATGACCTTGACATATTCGTCCTGACTCATCAGTTGTAAACGTCCCTCATGGTAATCTCGTTGCATACGCGTATTGGTCATGAGGTGAAGCAAGTGCAGTTTAATTCCTTGAATATCGTTATCCGTGACACAGCGACGAACATTTTCGACCATCATCTCATGGGTTTCACCAGGCAAACCATTGATCAAATGAGAAACAATCTCAATCTTAGGATACTTTCTCAAACGTTTGACCGTTTCCACGTACAATTCATAAGAGTGGGCACGGTTAATCAGGTCAGAGGTTGCTTCATAAGTAGTCTGCAAGCCCAATTCAACTGTCACATGCACACGCTCCGATAACTCAGCCAAATATTCAATAGTTTCGTCTGGTAAACAATCTGGCCGTGTTCCGATATTGATTCCTACTACACCTGGCTCGTTGATAGCCTGCTCATAGCGCTCTCGAATCACTTCCACCTTTTCATGGGTGTTGGTAAAATTTTGAAAATAAACCAAATACTTCTGAACATCTGGCCACTTACGGTGCATAAAGTCAATTTCCTTATAAAATTGCTCACGGATAGGGGCATCCGGTGCTACGATAGCATCTCCAGAACCAGAAACCGTACAAAAAGTACAACCTCCATGAGCCACAGTTCCATCACGATTGGGACAGTCAAATCCCGCATCAATAGGGACTTTAAAAGTCTTTTCTCCAAAGAGTTTTCGATAATAATCATTCAAGGTATTATAAGATTTCATAACTTTCATTATAACAAAAAACACTCACAATCTCAAAAGCCTGACTTTCCTATAAATTCCTCTGTTTCTCGTTTCCATTAGCCTTTTTTTATGATACAATATGGATATGATTTTAATGAAATTAGCATCTATTTTATTATTGATACTGACCTTAGTAGTCTGCATTATCATAACCAAACTTTTTAGATTAAAAAAACTAGGACGAAACTTTGCGGATTTGGCTTTTCCAGTCTTGGTATTTGAGTACTACCTAATCACAGCTAAAACCTTTACCCATAATTTCCTCCCTAGACTGGGCCTAGCCCTCTCAGTCCTAGCCATTATTCTCGTTTTTTTCTTCCTTTTGAAAAAACGTAGCTTTTACTATCCTAAATTCATCAAATTCTTCTGGCGTGCAGGATTTTTATTAACCCTTGTCATGTATATCGAGATGGTTGTTGAATTGTTTACTCAGAAATAAAAAACTAAATCTAAAACACCTCAATCAAACTAAATACAGTGATTGAAGTGTTTTTTCTTTATATCTTTTTTAATAATTCTTATACTCAATGAAAATCAAAAAGCAAACTAGGAAGCTAGCCGCAGGTTGCTAAAAGCACTGCTTTTAGGTTGTAGATAGAACTGACGCAGTCAGCTCAAAACACTGTTTTGAGGTTTCAGATGGAAGCTGACGTGGTTTGAAGAGATTTTCGAAGAGTATTATTTCCCTTCTTTATCAGGAAAGATAAATCCAATACCTACACAAGCTAGGACGCCTGCACCAATTACTAGACCACTTGAAATTGGCAAAAGGTCCAAAATTGCATTTGCGATGATGAAGGCAATAATCAAACACATCAGACTAGCCTTGTAGTCTTTTTTCAAAAGATTCTCTATAGTGAAAAAGAGGAACAGACCCACCGGAATCAGGGACCATAGGTTGACATCCAAACTTGGCCAGCCAACAGAACCAAAATACACTACTGTCGCTGCTGCTACTAAAAATACAATCCCCAATAATTTTTTCATTTCTTTTTCTCCAATTTCTTTTTAGAAACTTGAATCATCTGGTATCGACGCCTCACGTCCCTTACAAAAATTATTATAGCAGAGGTCAGTTTCAAGAACAAGTTCTTTTGACTATCTGGTCTCTATATCTGTCTAAGTGGTTCAATAATTAAGAAAAAAAGAAACCCAGTAGAATGAGTTCCTTCACTTTGCCGATTGCAATAGTATTTTTATTCTATAGTTCGATACAGTATTTTATGAAATTGGTAGAGTCCAAAAAATCTTCCTATCTGTAATAAGAAGATTTTTTGTTATCTAAATAAAGTACATTAATACATTCTAAAAGAGTATAATTATCAATGTAAACTTAAGAATTAAGTATTAAATAGCAATTGTCACAAAACTGTTTCATCACCACACTATCTCATCTCAGTACACAAACCATTTTTCTATAGCTTTTGTCCTAATCTTGATCTTTTTTCTTCAATCCAAGAAATGCACCTACGGTAAACATTATTCCAGCAATGAATGGTGTAAAACCTTCTCTAACTGTTCCGGTTTTTGGCAATCTATCAGAATTGTTAGTATCCGATTTACTATCGATATTGGTATGTTTATTAGCTATATTCTCTGGTTCATTAAGATAAACTTCTTTCTTATTTTCAAAGTTTTTATCATTTTTATCAGGAACTGTAGCTGTAACATCCTTAGTTGAATCAGATCTTTGACTTTCATCTAATTGACTATAATTTACTTGTACAGGAACTGTAGTTTTGACATCTTTAGTTGAATCAGATTTGTGTGAATGATTTTCTCTTTGTAAATCCTCTTTTCTGTGACTTTCATCTAATTGATTATGATTTGCTTGCACCTTATCTTTCTTTTTGGATACATCAAAAGTAGGTTTATTTTCCTCCTCCTTTTTCTCCTCTATTTTCTTGAATACAGGTTTTATAAGGGTATCTTTTGATAGATTAATAACATAACCAGCATCTTTTTTCCCTTCGACACCAGAAATTTCCCAGCCATCAAATTGATATCCTTTTTCTAATTCACCCTCATAGACAGGTAAAATGAAATCTTCTTCCGACACTATCTTAGAATTCATTTCTTTTCCATTTTGAATGGTCACAGTCACCGTATGAGGTTTTAATTCGCTCACCTCTCCCGTATCTTTGTTTAAAATGAATTCTTTTACGGTTGTATTTCTTGCAAAATCTTTTACAACAATCTTAATGTTTAGTATCTTATCTGTTAGTTGTTTAATATCATCAAATGATTTGTATTCTTTTCCATTTACATAAATATGTTTGTCTTGAATCTCACCATCGAATCCATTATTTCTTTTATCATTGATATTAAAGACTACAGATTTTCCGTCAGCATATTCAATACTAGTATTTCCCTTAGGATCAATGTTTACTTCTGGTTTAACATTATCATATAAAAATTGATAGTGTACTCCGACCGCTTTCGCATTCAAATCGCTATAGCCAGTTTGAAGATAAACATTTCCATCCATATCTGTTACCTTATCTGGGAATCCGTTTGCTTTATAGTCTTTCATTCCCCAGTCCATGATGTCACCGTCTTTAACATTAAGCTTAATGTTAAAATCTCTAGTGTTATCAATGTGTAAATCTCCATAGATTAAATAATTATCTACAACCGATTCATTAACTCTCAACTCCCAGTTAAAACCACCCTTATCAGAAATCTTACCTCTTAAATGGAATTCTGGATTTCGTACATAAATTTTATTAGATTTAGATGGATTAAAGTAGTTCTTGTCCATTGAAAGATTTACTGGTTTTGCATCAATAAATAACGTAGAGCCATCTTCTTTTATAGCTTCTACATTGGACTTATCCTCTCCAGTGTACTCTTTACCATCCTTACCAAATAATACCAGTTTAGAAGGATCTGTTACAAGATTTCCATCTTTATCGATTGCCTCCCCTTTATCGTTCATTTTAAAGGTAAACACTTGATATTTTACAATGTTAAAGCCGTCTAAAGCCGACATTAATACGGATTGAGTACTTCTTCCATCTTCAACATTTCTACTATCAGCATAAATTATTTTTTCTGAAAGGACTCTTAGATTAGGATTGGTCTTTTGGATTTTTGCTATATCTTCCTTGTTATAGACTCCATTTCCTTCTAACATATCCGTTTTTCCAGGATTATAGGTAGTCACTTTTAGTGCATAGCCTTTTCTTAGAATAATGTTATCTTTTAACAGATATTGTTGTTTTTCTGAATCAGCATAGATTTTACCAGATTCCATCTCCGTTAAATTGGTTGGTTTGTTTTTTGAAAGATCTCCTTCTCCTAATTCTATTACATTCCCATAACTTGATGCATAGGGATATTCTGTTTTAGTTTCCTTATTTTTTTCAGGCATTCTAATTTTCGTTTCAGCTTTTATCTGATCATCATCTTTCACAAAGAATCTCATATCTCCTGAAAAAGCTAATCCATCCACAATATCATTAATATTAGCGTATAAATCAAATGTCATCGTTTTTGAGTCGGAATCATACTTGGTCGTTTTGATTTCTATCGATTTATATTTATTACCATAATATACCTTGGCATTTTTAGAAACATTACTTATCTTTCCAAGAATTTCAAAGTGTCCATCTTTAGACGGGCTTAGAACACCATAAATTTTTGATTTGATTTCGTCAAGTTTTTCAGTTTCATATTCTAAGGCACTACCATCGTCATAAGCAATGATATTTCCCTTATCATCGTATTTATAATCGTATTCTTCTGTCCTCTTACCAGTTTCACTTGTAAAGTCATCAACTTCTCTAAATTTCTTTTTAATGAGTTTTTTCAAGTCTTTACTTTCAAACTCTCTAATTGTTGAAATCGTTTTATGAATAGTCAAGCTAGATTTTTCTTCGATAGATTCTTCATTTTCTTGATGATGTTCTACTTCAGTTGTCTCTTTGTTTAGGCTATCATCTTTAACACTTTTTAAATTCTTAAATTTAGATTCAGGAATTTCTCCAAGCTTTTGGTATTTAGATGAATCTTGATCAGGATCTACTAGATAATAGGAAATCATCCCCTTTTCATCAGCATGATCAGCAAATTTAATTCTATGAATCTTTGTGAAATTGCTAGAGCCATCTAGTGCAATGACTTCAATGATTTTTCCTCTTAAATCTCCTGCACCATTAATTTCATAAATGGTATTTCCGTCTTTGTCAAGTTTCCTATTTCGTCCTTGACCCTCACCTGCGTAAGTTACTTCAAGATTTTTCTCAACTTCTCCATCTTCATTAACCAGAGCGGCGCCGGCATACCAAACTTCGTTTGCAATCTCGTCAAATTTTTCAGGATGTTCTTTTTGATCTCTCGCAAATAGAGTTTCGTTCTTGTATTGATCTTTTACTTTGTGATAAGTATCCTTTGTAATCAGCTTAATTTTTTCAGGATTTGAAAAATCAACCGAAACAATCTTAGGGGCTGTGTTATCAATTTTTACAGGAATATAGGAAACCTGCCATGGGTAATCTTTAGTTAATCTATATTTAAATTTATAGAAATATTGACCTTCCGCAATCGGTTCAAATTGACCTCTTATCCTAGTAGCTGGATCTTTGGTATCCTTGCTTTCTGGTGCATTTTCTTCTTTCCCTCTAGGGTTATAGATGAGTCCATCCCATTTCAAGTCGCCCCAAACTTTTAGCTTAGAAGATTTGATTCCCTTTGCATCATTTCTTTTAGAGTTTAAAATTCCTTTAACAAAGTGTTCTCTCGAAATGACTTTTAAGTCTCTTTGATTTTCTCCCTCTTTATTTGTATTTACTATTGAAATCATTCCTTCTTCTGCACTTCTTAATACAAGTGGAGAAGGTGTTAATCCTCTCTCAAGTTGAGCATCTTGAGGATTTCCATTTGAATCTAAGGGATAAATTTTAGCAATATTAGAACCACTTGATGATGGTGCGTTGATACCTTCGTTATTGAAAGCAAATAATTCTGGATTTTGATCTAGGGATGTTGTATTTTTATCTTTTCTATTTTGTATAACTCCTGCTGGATTAAATTTATCTATACCATGTTCTCCACCAATTCCCTTATTTAAGGTTCCTGGAATTTTTGGTTTACCATCATCATCATAACCTTCCATTGTTTTTGATTTTGAACCCTCTTCCCAGGCCCATTTATCAAGGATTGGTTCCTTGTTCCAATCCCCAGCAAATCCCATTAGAGGCATCGATAAAGAAGGTTGGAAATTTGTTTTCTTCCCATTGGAGTTTAGAGCTTCCATTTCTTCCACTGACTCAAAATGAATAAATGATTCTACAAATTTATTTTTATTTTTAGCCTCCCCAACGTTTATAACCGCATTCAAATCAAAGCTAGAATTTGGGGCTATAGTGAAAGTGTCATGCTCAAATGTGATATTTGCATCTTTTACTTTCTCTGGGTGAATTTCTGGAACAATTTGCTTCCCATCTGGAGATTTTTCATCTTTGTATGTTTCATCCAGTTTTAGTCTATCAGTTAGAGCATCTGTAGTTACTGCTGATGCTGAAACTTTAAAGGTCAAAGGTCTGTTTGATGTATTGTGAAGCTTAATTGTAAAGTATTTTTTATCTCCTTTTATTTCTTTAAGAGAAATAGAACCATAAGAGTTTACCAAACCTTTAGAATCCGTGTTTTTGAAAGTCGCTACAACTTCATTTCTCAAAGCATTAGCAACATTAATTAAGCCTGCTCCCTGTTGTCTAGGTGATGCAAAGTATTGACTTTTTTCTTTCCAAGAAGTTGCATCCATCATAGGCCGTGCAGTATTTTGTAGGGCAATTTTTGTAAGACTTGTAAGGTCTATTTTGTCATCTCCCTTAAGATTTTTCAAGGCAGGTCTTTCAAGCATTTCCTTTAACTTTGGTCTAATCAAAACAGTAGAAGCTGCCACGATTGGAGTTGCCATACTAGTCCCTGACATATAACCATAAGTTGATTTCCCATTGATGACATTGAGAGTGGATTTAATATTTTTACCTGGTGCTGAGACATCAGGTTTTAAAAGCAAATCTGTTCTCGGTCCCCAAGATGTGGATCCTGCTGGAACTATGACATCTTCTTTATACAATTCTTTGTCTGTGTCAGGTGCAAACTTAAAGTCAATCTCTTTTTCGTCACCTACATTCGGTTTATTAGAATTATAGCTGGCCATATCAATTGGATAGTATTGCTCCAATTTATCTTTGAAATCTTCCTTACTATTTCTTTTAACCTCAGTTTTTTTATCAGGATTAATCATGTTCCATAACTTTACACCATCATCTCCTGAAATTGAAAATACTTGACTTTTAGTCCCTTCGTCCGCTTCATATCCCATGGCTGGAAGCTCTGTCCAATTATCTCTATTGTAGTAATTGACAGTATTTACAACCATAATGCCACGTGCGCCCTTATCCGTTGCTCTTTTAAAAGCATCTTTTAAATCCTTGGTATAAATTCGATCCATTACTGCAATTTTGCCCTTAAGATCCAATCCTATCAAATCTTGGTCTTGACCTTTGCCTATATATACAAATTTCAATTTATCAGGAGCTTTTGAACCATCTTCATTTGTTGTGATTTTATTCTTATCGAAAAAGGCCCCTATATTTCTGTATTTAAAACTTTCTCCACCTATGTTAACTTTATCAAACTCAACTGTTTGATTTTTAGCAGAAGCAACTGCTATCGCATCTTCATGTGCTGCAGTTCGCGTTACATTTCCAGTGTCGGTCATTTTCAGATTATTATTTGCCACTAAATCCCATGAAGAACTTGAAGCAGAAGTCGCATAGTTACCCGTAGCTACAACCATTGGAATGCCTGCTTTTCTTAACGCTCTAATAGCTTCCCAATATTTCTCACCTACAAGACCTGTTCCTGTAAAGCCAGATGATACCGAAACAACATCGACATTGTGTTTGATCGAATCTTCAATAGCATGAAACATTGTTTCATCTCCTGCGAAGCCAGATCCTGCGTCAGAGTACATTTTATAAGAGAAGATCTGTGCATTAGGAGCAATTCCATCTATTCCGTTAAAGTTTTTAATATCTTTTTCAGTATCATTTCCCGCAAGAATCCCTGCAATATGCATTCCATGTGGATCAAAATAATCGCTTCCATCATCAGCTTTTTCTACAGTAATTTTACCACCATTATAATAATTGAAAGCATGAGGGATTTTATCACTCAACCAGAAATTTTTATCAGTACCTTTTAAGTCTTCTTTTTTAAATCTCATTGAGTCTTTGGCATCATCATCGATTCTCATAGCCTTATGCCTATAATCTGTCCCAGTATCGATGTTTGAAATGACCATACCCCGACCATCAAAGTTTTTCCCAAATGGAGCATTGATAGATTTTAGGTAATCAATTGCCTCTTCAACTCCAATTTCCTTTCTAGCATGATTCATCATTGGCTGGACTTTTTGTGATCGTTCAACCGATGAGATACCTTCTATTAGTTTAATTTTGTCCAGATTATCTGGAGTTGTTTCTATTGCAACGCCATTAAAAACCGTATCATAAGTATATAAAACTTTTGTATCCTTAAGATTGGATAATTCCTTGATTGCTTTTTCTCCAGATTCTTTATCTTTAAATTCAGCAATATAGACAAGTTTATCCTCTTTTTTGGGACTTTCTGGGTCTTTACTTGCAGACGAGTCCACTTTATCTTCTTTGGATTGATTGGAATCTTCTTTGATTTTTTCTTCTTCATTGCTAGTTTTGTTATCTATCACAGATTCTTTACTAACAACTTCTTTTTCCTCAATAACCGTTGTTTTCTTCTCTTCAGTATCCTTTGAAGTTTCTATAGCATTATGAATATCTTCAAGTTTTTCTTTGTTTTCTTTTTGTTTATCTACTACTTTTTCTTTATCAGAGATAGTTAAAGCATCTTCAGAGCTAGATGTGTCTGCTAAAACTACCTCATTAGGGACATATGCTGCTAAAATAACTGCAGCTGTGGTTAATGACAATACTGTACTTTTTTTCATTTTAATTCCTTACATATTTATTTAACTTCCAATAGATAGAAAACTTTAACTTTGCTAGCCTTTGTTATAAAAAGTTTTACTAAGTATTATCTAGGAAATAGAGTAGTACATTTATATATAATTGTTAGCTCTCCATAAAAATAGTATATCATTTAAAAAATTTAAGTCAAGAAAAATTAACATGCATTAATTTATTTTTTAACACGCATTAAAAATATAGAGTCAAAAACTTTCGTAGTTAACTGGGGAATATTATCAGAACATTCACACCATCAAAAATAGTAGCAATCAACTTAAAGCACTAGCAACATCACAAAGTCAAACATCATTGATGAAATATCAGCGCTATTAAACAATATAAAAAACCGCTAAGAACGAGGCTTAACGGTTATTTTCTACATATCTAATTTTTCAAATCCTCAGTCCTATCTTCACCTGTGACCTAGGCTTTACGAGTGTCTTGCTCTAGCAACTAATACTCAATGAAAATCAAAGAACAAACTAGGAAGCTAACTGCAGGTTGCTAAAAGCACTGCTTTTAGGTTGTAGATAGAACTGACGAAGTCAGCTCAAAACACTGTTTTGAGGTTGCAGATGGAAGCTGACGTGGTTTGAAGAGATTTTCGAAGAGTATAAGCTAAATCGGCGATTACACTTACAATATAGCACTCTGAGAATAGGTGTCAAGAAATTTTCATCTCTATTAAAAAAGCCTGTCCTGAGACAAGGCTTTGATATTGTATTATTTACGAACCTGCACTTTCGTAGGCATTTAAGCCCCTATCCCAAAGTTTAAGGGAAATGACAAAGAAAACAAGGGAAATCAACATCAAACCTCCGATGTTAAAGAACACATCCTTGTCCTGTAAGAAATAGCTAGCAGGATAATAGGCCGTAAAGGCAAAAGGCACGATAAAGCTGATCAACCAACGAAGAGCTGAATTATAAATTGAAATGGGATACTTGGCAAAATCATTAAACATATAGAAAATGTAAATCATGGCGCCTGACTGCTTGGTCCAAAAAGCGATGCTGGCTGTCGCGATTTTCAAAGAAGTATAAATCAAGGTCGCAAATGGTATGCAGACTAGGAAAAGCAAGAATTTTGGAAGAGTCCAAGCAATGCTGGTCACTGTTGTTCCCAGTAAAATACCACCGACCAATAGTTCGCCCAAGGCATCAATCTGAAAGGTCTCGACGAGGATATGAAAGAGGGGATTGATAGGACGCGTCAGGTACTTGTCAAACTCCCCTTTTCGGACTAGTCGTTGACCTAACGCCCAGAGATTGTCAAAAAAGAGATGGTCAAATCCCTTAGGAATCAAGGAAAAACCATAAATAAAGGCGATTTCTTGAAAAGTCCAACCTTCTAGTGATGGAATGTGTTGAAAAATGACATTGAGAAACAAGAGGTTCAAGCCTTGAGTTAGAAAAACTCCCAGCACACCAACCACAAAATCCACCTTGTATTCCATGATTTGTTTGATGTATTGTCTGATAAAAATCAGATGCATGCGTTGATATTTTTTCATACTAACCTCCCTGAATGGTAATAAAGGACTGGACTCGTTTCCAAATCAACTGAGACAAGCCCATCATCACTAAGAGCCAGAAGAATTGCAAAGCGAGTGCCTGAAGAATCTGACTGACATCGTATTTCCCAACAATAATCATGACTGGCGTGTAGATCAAAGATGAGAAAGGCAGGAAGGATAGAATATCTGAAACCACCTTTGGAAAGAAAACCAAAGGAATCAAACTTCCAGACATAAAAGCCACTATGGAAGTTTTGAGGAGATTGGAACCCCATAAATTTTTAAACACAAAAGCTGAAAACCCAAAACAGATATTAAAGAAAAAATTAATCAGGTATGCCAGCGTCAAGCTAAAAAGATAAAGAACAGTTAAGCCCAACATTTCTACGATTCCTTGTCCAGATAAGATTTTCATCAGCACAATGACACTTAAAAATGGCAGTCCGACAGAGATAAAAATCAACCACTTAGACCCAAGCTCGGTAAAGAGATAAGAGGCCGCAAAATGCACTGGTCTCAGTAAGCGCATGATGATGGAACCATCCTTGACCTCCTCCCCAATCATAAAGGACGAGTCTGATCTAGTCAGAAGATTGGTCACAAAACTCATGATGATGTAGAGGGTGATATCTGCCATACTGAAACCCTGAATCAAAGACTCTTGTGAGGAATCAAAGACTGCCTTCCAGAGATAAAAGGCCACAAAAGCCCCCATGACATCGCCAATCCGATAGAGAATAAAGTTGACTCGGTAGGTGATCAATTCCTGAACACCTGCATTGATAAAGGGTTTATAACGTCTCCACAATTTGACCATCTTAGAGCTCCTTTCGATAGAAGCGACGGATAATATCCTCTATATCCGTATCCACCATCTTCAAATCGCGGATTTCAAAATCAGACAGGGTTTGCTTGATAATATCAGCTGACTGGTAGCGAGAACTATCGAATTCAATGTTGAGACTATTTCCTTGTCTGTCAATTGTCATATCCGAAAAACCTTCATAGTGAGAAACGATATGACTTTGACCTGGTAGCAGTTCAAAGGAGAGTGTCTTCATCTTACCAAAGGACTCCTTGAGCTGGCTAACCGTTCCATCAAAAATCTCTTGCCCCTTATCAATCATAAAAATCCGATCACATAGTTGCTCAATATCACTTAAGTCATGGGTGGTCAAGAGAATGGTTGTTTCTTCCTCCTGGTTAATCTGAGTAATAGCCCGACGAATATTATCCTTGACCGAAACGTCCAAACCAATGGTCGGCTCATCTAAAAAGAGAACCTTGGGATTGTGAAGCAAGGAAGCCGCAATATCCGCCCGCATGCGCTGTCCCAGTGAAAGAGTCCTCACGGGGTCTTTGATAAAATCCTTCAAATCCAAGACTTCATTCAAAAAGTCCATGCGCTTATGGAAGAGCGAATCTGGCACATCGTAAATCTCTTTCAAGACCGTGTAGGTCTCTTGTAAAGCCAAATCCCACCATAACTGGGTTCGTTGTCCGAAAACGACTCCAATATCCTTGACATAATCTTGGCGATTGTCCTGGGGAATCTTGCCATTAATCCGACAAAAACCAGATGTTGGTTTCAAAATCCCTGTCAGCATTTTGATGGTTGTCGACTTTCCAGCACCATTTGCCCCGATAAATCCTAAAATCTGCCCTTTTGGAACTTCAAAAGTCAAATCCTTGACCGCTTCAAAGATCTGCTTTTCAGGATGAATAAAAGAACGTAAAGCCCCCTTCAAGCCTGGTTCCTTAACAGTCTTCACAAAATTTTTCTGAAGATGTTCCACTTCTATCATTGCCATATTGATCTCCCTATGTAAGGAATAGCAACATTGTGTTTTTGACTACAAACATTCTAAATCCTTACTTTCTAAACCTGCTACATTTTATTATTACAGAAGGTTCTATACCAACCTATTATAGTCCAATAAAAACTAGAATGCAAGCGTTTGCCTAAATTTTATGAAATTAGAGATTTCTCTCTTAAAATTCTATTTTTAATTCAAAATCATCTTTTCATCCAATTTTCTCCTAAGCTCCTTCAGTATTATTCTTGTCAGTCTATCTTGGATTGTTTCAGTTGCATTTTCATTGAAATATACAATAAACTCATCGGTTGTCTTTCCAATCTTTCTCTTTGTGCCAATGTTTTTTAGTTCTTCCAAAAATTCTACTTTCAGTTTTTCAATTTCTGACAACAAAAAAGGAAGTATCGACTATCTGCTTTCACTTCCTCTCTCGAATTTTATTTAATTGTTTTACTTCGACAAACTGGGATTTAGATTTTAACCCTTACGAAAAATAAAACAGGCTATTCTCTTGAAGTATGTTCTATACCATTATAGTTTAATGCTAAGTGTAGCTATATAGTCATTCCCATAACGTGACAATCTATGTCTTTTGTCACACGATTCATAAAAATCTATCATAGCAAGACCATTTTTAAGTTGTCCTCTAATCTGAGTTTCTAAAGTATGGCTAAATTCATAGCCATATTCTGGATTGATGGTTACCTTGCCTTCCTCTTCAAGCTCCTTTGAATTAAAAGGTAATGAAAACTTCAAAAGCAGTTCCTCATCAGGTTTGTCCCACACAATATCAGTATCATACATGTATATCCAAGGATTCATAAATCCGACCATTAACAATCCACCCTTTTTCAATACTCGAGAAGCTTCTTTATACATGTTTTCTAAATCTTCTATATATACATTTGAAACTGGATTAAAAATAATATCAAAAGTTTCATTTTCAAATGGAAATGGTTCTGTCATATCACCTTGAACTGTGTTGATTTTTAAGCCTTCTCTTTTAGCAACCATTTCATCTCTTTGTAATTGTGATTTCGAAAAATCCATTATGGTTACATCATAACCTTTTGCAGCAAAAACTGGTCCCTGTTGTCCTCCACCACAAGCTAAACCTAATATCTTTTTTCCGTTTGCTTTTTCAAACCATTCTTTTGGAACTTTTTTCCCAACAGTTAAGGCAACAGAAATTTGATGTTTTCTAGCTTCTTCTAATTCTTCATGTGTCAATGGCTCAGTATAGTCATTTTTTACATTATTCCATCTATCTTTATTTAATTTTATATAATTGTTCATCTTATAATTTCCTCATATTTTTATATTATTTCGATTTAAGGTGAATAGGTTGCCATTCCTTGATTTCATTCTATTATAGCATATGTTGAATTACTATTATTTCATGATTTTCTTAATTAGTATTTTTAAAATTTATTTAAACTAAAAAAAGCTCCTCTAAAACCAAGATTACATTTTAATTTTTTCATAGCATTATTGTAGAAAAAATAGAACCTTTTAGCAACTTAAGGTTAATTCTTCTAGAGTATATTCGCTATATATTCAGATACAAAAAACCCACCCAATGGGCAGGTTTCATCTGTATTATTCAGCTAGATTATGCTTTACCTTCTGAACCGAATACGTCGATACGTTCTTCAACTGATGCTTGGATAGCTTTTACACCGTCAGCCAAGAATTTACGTGGGTCGAAGAGTTTTTTCTTGTCGTATTCTGCTTCGTTTGCTTCGTAGTCACGAGCAAATTTACGAGTTGCATTAGCGAATGCGATTTGGCATTCAGTGTTAACGTTAACTTTCGCAACACCAAGTTTGATAGCTGCTTGGATTTGCTCATCAGGAATACCTGATCCACCGTGCAATACGATTGGGAATCCAGGAAGAGCTTCTGTCAATTTTTGCAAGTGGTCAAGGTCAAGACCTTCCCAGTTTGCTGGGTAAGGACCGTGGATGTTACCGATACCAGCTGCCAAGAAGTCGATACCAGTTGCAACCATTGCTTTAGCGTCTTCGATTGGAGCCAATTCACCTTTACCGATGATTCCGTCTTCTTCACCACCGATTGTACCAACTTCAGCTTCTACTGAGATACCTTTAGCGTGTGCTTTTTCAACAACTTCTTTAGCCAATTTAAGGTTTTCTTCAACTGGAAGGTGTGAACCGTCAAACATGATTGAAGTGTAACCAACTTCGATACACTCAAGTGCATCTTCGTAGTGACCGTGGTCAAGGTGGATAGCTACTGGTACAGTGATACCCATTGATTCAACAAGGTTAGCGATCAAGTTGCGAGCAACTTTGTAACCACCCATGTATTTAGCAGCACCCATTGAAGTTTGGATCAAAACTGGAGCTTTTTTAGCTTCTGCTGCGCGCAAGATAGCTTGAGTCCACTCAAGGTTGTTTGTGTTAAATCCACCAACTGCATAACCGTTGTCACGAGCTGCTTGGACAAATTTTTCTGCTGAAACGATTGCCATTTTATCAGGCCTCCTGTATATTTTTATGGGTCATCCCATTTACATTGTTCATTTTATCACTTTTCGACAAAAAAATCTAGTTTTTCCCGTAGTTTCGATTGAATTTCTTCTAGCTTCATCCATGTAAACCCTTTCTATCCCTAGTCTTGGGCGACTTTTGGAAAAGCTATGAAGAAGGACAAACGATTCTCCTTCATCTCAAAACGATAAGGTAATTTTTCATGTTCCAATAGACTCTTGACCACAAAGAGCCCCATCCCAGAACCCTTAGCCTTGCGACTAGCATTGTCAGAAAAAGACTGGGCTAGTTTTTCTTGTTCTTCTGGGCTACAGCTATTCTCGATAAAGAGTTCTCCTTCTCTCTCCCCGATGCGGACCAAGCCACCTAGAGTGGAGTGCTTGATGGCATTGCTGATGAGATTAGATAGGATCAACTTCATAACTGATGGGTTTAGATAAGCCTGCTGATGGGTCAAACTATTGTCTATCTGGAGCCCTCTCTCCTTGGCGAGCAAGACATAATCCTTAACCAGACTTTGCGTCATCTGGTGTAAGTCAATTTGTTCCCTATCATCTCGTAATTCCTGTACAGACGAGAGAGAAAGTATCTGGAGAACGTGGTGATTAAGCTCATCCACAATTCCTAAGGCAACTCCCAGATAGTGGTCTCTATCCTTATAACGCCCGACATTTTCTTTCATGTTTTCGATCAGGATTTTCAAACTAGCCAGAGGTGTTTTCAATTCATGAGAAGCTCCACGTAGGAACTCAACCTTCATCTTTTCCAGCTGGAGAATAGCTTCATTCTTGTCATGCAAGTCCGCAATAACAGTCAAAAGATGCTGGTAGAGGCTATTGATTTGTTCCTTGAGATCACCAATCTCATCCTTAGAATCCACGCGCAATCGCACTTGAGCATCCAGTTCCATCATCCGACGGGTCACCCACTTGATTTCCAAAATCGGAGCAACAATGGTCCTAGCGTAGATATAGGCTACCAAGAGGGAAATCAGAAAGGAGGCCAGCAAGGTATAGGGAAGAAATTGGAGACTAATCTGCTCTGCTTCCTTTTGCAAGTCCATGGACACCAGAAACTGGAGAGTCATAGTGCCACCGTCTTGCGTTGTCACCTCGCGCTCCTCGATAAAAAGCGAGGTTGTCTGACGGTCCGTATCCAGAGGAAGGCTGTCCTTAACCTCTAATTTGTCCTCGGTCATCTCCCCCTTGACCGCCCCCTTAATCTCACTAGTCTGGGAATACAAGTCTAATACTTGCTCGATACTTTGCCTATCTTTCCCTTCTAGGGACTGGGCAATGGCTGTCGCTTTCTGGCCAATGGTTTCCTGACGATGGGTCAGATAAGTCGAGGGAAATAGAAAATAAATGGCTAAATGAAGGCAAATTACCAGAACACTAAAAATCGAGAAGGTGTAGATAAATATCTTTGTAAATAAACCTGTTCGTTTCATTTTCGCTCCAATTTATAACCAACATTGCGCACAGTGAGGATGCAGTCCAAGTCCAGCTTTTTCCGCAATTCCTTGATATAGACATCAATGACACGGTCAAAGGGAACCTCATCTGTCGCTTTCCAGACAGCATCTATTATCTGAGATCGGGTCAAGGCCCTCCCTTCATTTTTCACCAGATAGTCTAAAATTTCCAACTCTTTGGCATTGATAGCTACTTCCTCTCCTGCTAGGCTTGCACTGTAGCTCTCAAAATCCACCTTGGCATCCTTATAAGAAAAGATTCGTCCCGTATCATAATAGCGCTTGAAAATCGCGTCCACCCTTACTTTTAAGAGGGAGAGGGAAAAAGGTTTTTCCAGATAGCCATCTGCCAGAGAGGCAAAGGCACTCATCTTGTATTCCTCATCCTGAAAGGCTGTCAGCATCAATACAGGAACCTGACTGGTTTTACGAATCTCAGCTAGGACTTCTAGACCGTTGAGCTTGGGCATCTGGATATCCAGTAAAACCAAGGCTACTTCATAGCTGGAAAATTTTTCTAAAGCTTCTTGCCCATCTGCAGCCTCAATGGTTTCATAACCACAATCCGTCAAATAATCACTGATCCCCTCACGGATCATCTCTTCATCTTCTACAATTAAAATTTTCATAGAAAAACGTTTCACATTCCTTTAAATTTCTTGTAAATCATATCGGTTTCATCCTGAAAAACAAAGGCCTTATCAAGATGAAATAGACAAAAATGCTACCTATATTATACCCCATTTGGAGGAGAATAGGTAGCAAGTTTGTTATTCGCCATCAAGCAAGAGCTCTTTTGGTTGTTTTCTGAGGAGATTGCTTGAAGCAAGCGCCATAACGAGAACCACTAGAACCAAGGCTAGGACAAAGACGATGATAAAGTCTGATGTCTGAATAGAAATATCTAGGCTCGACAATGTCTTGCTAAAACCATCTACTTCTGCACCGCCACCAAGGTTAGAGGCTTGAGCTGCCTTACTTGCTTGCTTGGCAACACCTGAAGTGACATTGGCAAGGACAGTGTTTCCGATTGCACGCGCTGTGTAAGTAGCTAAGAAGTAAGCAGAAACAAGAGCAGGGATGGCAATCAAGATGGATTCGGTGATAAATTGACCCAAGATACTTGCCTGCTTGAGACCAATAGAGAGCAGGATTCCCACTTCCTTGCGTCGAGCGTTGATCCAAAGGCTGAGTAAGAGGGCAAGGAGAAGAACTGAGAAGCTCAAGCTGCCCCAGAAGAGGAGGTTGGCCATCTTGTACATGCCAGAGATGGATTGCTCAAGAGCTGGGTAGTTAGATGAGCTCTTAACAAGTGTATAGCTCTTCCAGTTGATACCACTGATGCCATTCAACTCTTTCATAACATCATCCAAGCTCTTGTCTGCTGTTACAAAGAAGGTTGCGTCCCCATAAATAGCTGTGTCTTCTGTGTATCCATAAAGTTTAGCAGCCGTATGGATGTCTGTGATAGCAGTATTTTCGTAGAGTTCTTGTGAGTAGGTGACTGCCGACTTATTGTGGCCATCAAAGAGTCCCTTGATTGTCACTTCAACTGTTTCCTTGGCACCTTTTTCATTGTCTGCATCGTAGACATTAGAGTCTAGTTTGACCTTATCCCCTACTTTCCAGCCGTGTTTGGCTGCCAAGTCCTTGTGTATGAGAATCTTGTCTTTGTCATCGTTGGTTAGGTGCTCACCTTCGACCAACTTATAAGAACCAGAGACAAACTTGTCTTCTTTAGAAGAGTCATTGACACCTGTAATCATCAAGCTACTTCCAAAATGTTTAGCACGGTCAGGTGTCAGATTTTTCTTGGTTTCTGGAGTTTCGATAAGTTCATATCCAGTCAAATCTCCGATAGCGTTGATGCGTTTCACATAAGACTCAATGGCCTTGTTTTCGGTGATTTTTTTGATATCTTCACCCTTAATATTCCCAGCACCACGTGGCGTCCCTTGATTGACGCGACGATTGATTTGCATGGAAAAACTATTGGTAATATTTTTAAAGGTCTCCTGAGAAGCCTTGGCAGTAGCTCCCTTGATAGACAAGCCGACCAAACTCAAGCTCGCCATGAGGAGAATAATCAGGAAGATGACAATCGATTTGAAAAACTTCCTTGTAACATAGGCAAATGCGTTGTGTAACATAGGTTCCCTTTCTAGATTTTGTTCTATTTTATAGTTCTAACAGAAAAAGCTCATATTATTTCGTCATATTGCGAGTTTCAGTCAGTTTCTTATCTTTCAACTCAAGTGTAACATCTGACGCTTGTGCCACTTCTTTACTGTGGGTTACGACAATGACACATTTACCTGTTTTCTGGGCAAGTGATTTGAGCAGTTCGACAATATCTCCAGCAGTTTTAGGGTCCAGATTTCCTGTTGGCTCATCAGCTAGAATAACTGGAGCTTCCGATACCAAACTGCGAGCAATGGCAACACGTTGTTGTTGACCACCTGATAACTGGAGAACATTCCGCTTAATCTGACTTTCATCCAAACCAAGCTCAAGCAGTGTATCCTTGCTTGCCTTTTTATTGACCAAGCGGATATTTTCCAGTGGAGAAAGATAATCTATCAAGTTATAATTTTGAAAGACCAGAGAAATATGGTGCATGCGATGGTAAGAATAGCCCTTCTTACGAATATCCTCTCCTTGAAAAAGGATAGAACCTTCAACAGGACTATCTAGACCAGCCAGTAGGGACAAGAGAGTGGATTTTCCTGCTCCTGACTCCCCAATAATACTGTAAAATTTCCCGGGTTCAAAATTATAATTGATCTGATATAGGACTGCTTCAGCAGTGTTCTTATAACGGTAGGTAACATCTTGTAATTGTAATAAAGTCATGATTTCTCCTTCTTAACTAATAGATGATAAAATTTCTTTCGGCGATTTTCTAAATAAGAATAGGAAACAAAGGGCTACAGATAAGCAACTAAGCAGAACTAGAAAAACATAGGATTCTGCAAAAGATAGGATGCTGGTTGATAAACTGCTTGCTTTGGCTAGTGTATCTTGTAAGCTTGCCTGATCTCCACTTGCTAGGACAGTTTGGAGCAGATAGGATGTAATGGCGTTTCCTGCAACAAATGCCGGAAGCAAAGCACCGATAGATACCAAAACCACCTCTAAACAGAATTGTAGGAAAATCGAGCTCTTGCCTTTTCCAAGTGCCAGAAGGATTCCCACTTCGTAAACCCTTTCTCTCAACCAAAGAGACAAGACCAAAATTAAGGCTCCAGCTCCTGCTATCAACATTCCATAAAGGAAGATGGTAAGGAAGGTTTGGAAGGTTGCAACTGAGTCTTTGATTTGTTCAAAAGCCTTGTTTTCCTTTTCGACTTGGTAGCCTTGATTTTCCAAGGCTAAGTTTTCCACCTGCTTCATAAGTCCATCCATTTCCTTAGGATTTTCTACATAGAAGCGAGCTGCACTGACTTGAGATTCACCATTTCCCAAAAGGGTTTGGCTACTTTCATAGTCTGTAAAGACCTGGTTTTCACTAAAGTCTGAAGACAAGCCTGTAAATTTCTCTTGTTTTTTACCAGAGAAGATGCCGACAATCTCAAACTCTACTGTTTGTCCTTTGCCAGATTCTGACTGTCCAGCATCCAAGCGAAGCTTGTCATGAAGCGAAAGACCGTTCTTCTTGGCCAACTCTTCGTGGATCAAGATTTTCTTGGAATCCCCTTTTTGAAGGTGTCGCCCTTCTTTTAGATTGAAAGCCGAACTGGTAAAGGTCACATCCTTGGATGAATCCTCAAGAGCTGTTAAACTAACCAAGTTTTTGTCT
Organism: bacterium; assembly: GCA_905221085.1. Classification (GTDB taxonomy): domain Bacteria; phylum Bacillota; class Bacilli; order Lactobacillales; family Streptococcaceae; genus Streptococcus. The sequence continues at coordinate 167,622 of CAJNBT010000002.1, read as the reverse complement.
GCAGCTGACAAATCATCACGCTCCACGCTCTGCTCTCCACTCACCGCTTCCTTGTCTTTTAATTTTGTGACCGTCTCGAGTTCAGGAGAGACATTTTCCAGTCCCTTAATCTTGCTTACAGATGCTAGGTCCGACAACTTGAAAGTCTGACCATTTTCTATCTTCTTAATAGAAAAAGATGTGTTGAGTGATTTGTAAAGATTGGTTTCCACTGTTTTGTTGGACTTCATCAGAGTCAAACAGGCTGAAATTCCGGCCAATAGTAGCAATAAAATCAGAAATAAAATAAAACTTCTCAGTCGTTTTCTGCTGACATAAGCCCAAGCTCTTTGGATTGGATTCATTTGTCACCTCCATATTTGTAAGACTATTATAAAATCCAAATATGAAATGTTTATGAAATGCAAAAAAAGAGCAAAAATTTTTTTGCTCTACTTGAATTAGATGAAAACAAAAGAGCTAGCCTAAGCTAACTCTTATCCTATGCGGAGAGAGGGACTTGAACCCTCACGACCTAAAGCGGTCACAGGATCCTTAGTCCTGCGCGTCTGCCAATTCCGCCATCCCCGCGTCGATTACTTTACTAGTATATCAACTTTTAGGACTCTTGTCAACACTTTTTTCAAATTTTTTTCATTCATCAACTAAATTACTCTGAAATTTCATTTAGCTTCTCATCTACTAACTTAGCTCCAAGTGTATTTTTGAAGTGTTCTAGGGCAAATTGATGATTTTCAGGCCAGATAGAAGCAACAGCTGGTTGAACAATCTCGATATCATATCCTAGATTATAGGCATCTATAGCTGTATGTAGGACACAGATATCGGTCAAAACTCCTGTTAAGATAACTGTAGACACTCGACGCTCTCTCAAACGAATATCTAGGTCAGTCCCTGAAAAAGCTGAGTAATGGCGTTTATCCATCCAAAAGACACGACTGTCTGAACCATGCTCTTGATAAAAGGTCCCCAAATCTCCATATAAATTGCGTCCACTAGTCCCAATCAAATTGTGAGGAGGAAATAGCTTGCTTTCTGGATGGAAACAATCGTTTTCTTCATGAGCATCGATGGTAAAGAAGATGTAATCTCCGCGTTCAAAAGCTAATCGAGTCACCTTACTAATGGCTTCCGAAATAGCTTGAGCTGGAGCACCTGCTGTCAATTTACCACTGTCGGCAACAAAATCTTCTGTATAATCAATCGAAATCAAAGCTTTAGTCATTAGTAATCTCTTTTCTTCACTTCTTCAAAAATATCTGAAATCAAGACCTTAAGGTAGGTTCCCTTCATTCCAAGTGAGCGACTTTCAATAATTCCCGCAGACTCAAGTTTACGAAGAGCATTGACAATCACAGAACGGGTAATACCGATACGGTCTGCAATCACAGATGCAGTCAACTGCCCTTCATTTCCATTTAATTCCCCTAAAATCGCTGAAACAGCACGGAGTTCTGAATAAGAAAGAGTGTTGACTGCCATGGTGACGGCAGTACGGCGACGGATATTTTTCTCATCTTCTTCTCGTTGGAAGTTAAGAAGCTGAATCCCAACAACGGTACTGGCAATCTCAACAAGGATCAAGTCCTCATCTTCGAATTTTTTATCATTGCGCCAAATAATCAAAGAGCCAAGGCGAATCCCTGATACATGAATCGGTGCAATGGTCGTCAAACCATCTGGAAAGTCGGCACGACTTTCCACAGGGAAAATACTTAAATCATGATCAACTGTCAGATTGGCTTCTGTATCGTAGATCATGTTCGCACCTTGAATGTAGTCATCTGGGAAAATCTTAGTTTGGAAGAACTGCTCTACACGATCTGTATTGGTTTTGTAACGCATGAAATAACCAAGGAGACGTCCCTTGCTATTGACAATACAAGCATTACAATCAATAATATCTGCCAGTTGACGGGTAATCGCATTGTAGGGAAGCTCTTCCTGCAACTGCTCCTCCGAGCGCTTCAGGATAGAAGTAATTTTTCTTGTTTTTTCTAATAAATGTGCCATTTTTCACCTCGAATTTAATCGCTATCATTATAACATAAAAAGCTTGAATTTTCAATTATTATCTGAAAATTGCTTATTTAATTGCAATTTAGACTAGCTGAAATATTTTAGAAAAATAGATTTTTATCATTGACAAACTAATTTATTTTTGATATTATATTATCATAAGAAGATGAGTGGATAATACCTTTCCATTTCACCTATCCTTTGCTATCACCATCTTCTTTCACCCTTGGTCTCCTTATATAAAAAAGCGATTCATTTTGAACCGCTTTTTCTTATTTGTCGCCCTTGTTACGAATAACAAAGCCTGTTTGCTTTTCGCTTGAAGTATTGCGTGGTTTTTTATTGTCTTTATTACGGTAACGTCTGTCTTTATCAAAACGATCATTGCCACGACTTCCTTTTTTGAAATCATCACGACGACCATTGCCACGGCGATCACGGTCTCGACGATCGTCCCCACGACGGCCTCCACGACCTCCCTTACCTTTACCACCGAAGCCATTACCTGATGGTTTAAATGGCAGTGGTTTTTCACGCGCAATCTCCACTTCAGGAAGACTATCTGGATCCTGAACTGTTAAGCTGAGAATATACATGGCCAATTCTTCAGGACTAAATTCTGAGGCCAATTGACGAGCATCCTTGCCAAACTTCTCAAAGTTGCTACGAATCTCCTCATTAGCAAAATCACGTTCGATTTTCTTAAGAGCTACTTGCTTTTTAGCTTGGAAGGCTTCTTCTGCACTTGCAGGTTTGAGACCTTTCATGCGTTTCTTTGTCAAGTTCTCGATGATTTGGAGGTAACCCATTTCATTAGGTGAAACGAAGGTAATAGACTGACCTGACTTACCAGCACGACCTGTCCGACCGATACGGTGAACATAACTTTCAGGATCTTGTGGAATATCGTAGTTATAGACATGGGTCACACCTGAAATATCCAATCCACGCGCTGCAACGTCTGTCGCAACCAAAACATCAAGGTTGCCATTTTTGAAGTCACGAAGGACACGAAGACGTTTGTTTTGGTCTAGGTCTCCATGAATTCCTTCTGCACGGAAGCCACGGATTTTCAGTCCACGAGTCAATTCATCTACACGGCGTTTGGTACGACCAAATACAATAGCAAGTTCTGGTTGTTCCACATCCATAAGACGAGTCATGGTATCAAATTTTTCTTGCTCCTTAACACGGATATAGTACTGGTCAACCAATTCTGTGGTCAATTCCTTAGCAGCAATCTTGACATGCTCAGGCTCTTTCATAAACTGAACACCGATACGTTTGATGGCATCTGGCATAGTTGCTGAGAAAAGTAAGGTTTGACGGCTTTCAGGGACGCGGGAGATGATCGCTTCGATGTCTTCAAGGAATCCCATGTTGAGCATTTCATCCGCTTCGTCAAGGATAAGTGTTTCAATGTCTTGTAATTTCAAGGCCTTGCGTTTAATCAAGTCCAAGAGACGACCAGGTGTTCCCACCACGATATGGGCACCAGATTTAAGAGCCTTAATTTGTTTTTCAATGCTTGATCCGCCATATACTGAACGGACTTTGACTCCCTTACTACGACCAAAGCGGAAGAGTTCTTCTTGACTTTGGACAGCTAGTTCACGAGTTGGAGCGATGACTAAGGCTTGGATGGTCGCTTCTTCTGTACGGATTTTTTCAAGGGTTGGCAAACCAAAGGCTGCAGTTTTTCCTGTACCAGTCTGAGCTTGACCGATAACGTCCTTGCCTTCAAGGGCCAAGGGAATGGTTTGTTCTTGGATCGGACTGGCTTCTACAAAACCAGCTTTTTCAATCTCTGCTAGCAAATCAGCAGACAAGTTTAATTCATTAAATTTCACGTTTTTCTTCTTTCTAAAGGTGGTGCGAAGCCACCCTATAGGGCTTAGTTTATACTTTTCTTTTTATGACGTATTTTCATATACTGGATACAAAATCGTGTTGCTTCTTTTCCACAAAAGAAAAGTACTGTTTTCTTTGCAACCTATCTAGTATAACACAAGACTAGAGCAAAAGATAGCCTAATCCTTCGATAATGTCATGTAAACGATTTTCTGAGAAAATAAGGCTAAAATTTCAACAATTTCATTAACTTTTTTAAAGCGTAGCAGAATTGTGCAAAAGTTTTTTTCTTGTGCTAGAATGAAATTCGAATAGGAGGAACTCTAAATGTTAACTTATGATTTAATCGTTATCGGATTTGGTAAAGCTGGTAAAACACTAGCAGGTAAATTGGCTTCAGCTGGCAAAAAAGTTGCCCTCGTTGAACGTAGTAAAGCTATGTACGGTGGAACTTGTATCAACATCGGTTGTATTCCAACTAAAACTTTGCTAGTTGCTGCTGAGAAAGACTTGTCTTTTGAAGAAGTGATTGCTACCAAAAACACGATCACTGGTCGCCTCAACGGTAAAAACTATGCGACTGTTGCTGGTACAGGCGTGGATATCTTTGATGCGGAAGCTCACTTCCTTTCAAATAAAGTCATCGAAATCCAAGCTGGTGATGAAAAACAAGAATTGACTGCTGAAACTATCGTCATCAACACTGGTGCTGTTTCAAACGTCTTGCCAATTCCAGGACTTGCTACAAGCAAAAATGTCTTTGACTCAACAGGTATCCAAAACTTGGACAAATTGCCTGAAAAACTTGGTGTCCTTGGTGGCGGAAATATCGGTCTTGAATTTGCTGGTCTTTACAATAAACTTGGAAGCAAAGTTACAGTTCTAGATGCCTTGGATACTTTCCTACCTCGTGCAGAACCTTCCATCGCAGCTCTTGCTAAGCAATATATGGAAGAAGACGGTATTGAATTACTTCAAAATATCCGCACTACTGAAATCAAAAACGATGGTGACCAAGTGCTCCTCGTAACTGAAAACGAAACGTACCGTTTCGACGCCCTTCTCTACTCAACTGGACGCAAACCAAATGTAGAACCACTTCAACTTGAAAATACAGATATTGAACTAACTGAACGTGGTGCTATTAAAGTAGACAAACATTGTCAAACAAACGTTCCTGGTGTCTTTGCAGTTGGAGATGTCAACGGTGGCCTTCAATTTACTTACATTTCACTTGATGACTTCCGTGTTGTTTACAGCTACCTTGCTGGAGATGGCAGCTACACACTTGAAGACCGTCTCAATGTACCAAATACTATGTTCATCACACCTGCACTTTCACAAGTCGGTTTGACTGAAAGCCAAGCAGCTGATTTGAAACTTCCATACGCCGTTAAGGAAATTCCTGTTGCAGCAATGCCTCGTGGTCACGTAAATGGAGACCTTCGCGGAGCTTTCAAAGCGGTTGTCAATACTGAAACAAAAGAAATTCTTGGAGCAAGTATCTTCTCAGAAGGTTCTCAAGAAATCATCAACATCATCACTGTTGCTATGGACAACAAGATTCCTTACACTTACTTCACAAAACAAATCTTCACTCACCCAACCTTGGCTGAGAACTTGAATGACTTATTTGCGATTTAAGTTAAGATTCAATCGTATTGAACAGCCCTCTGAGGGCTGTTTTTACTTCTGCGGAACCTCAAATCTGTCTTTTCCCTCTTTTATGATATAATAGAAACATGAAATTAAAAACTACTTTGGGCCTTCTTGCTGGGCGTTCTTCTCACTTCATCTTGAGCCATCTTGGCCGTGGAAGTACGCTCCCAGGAAAACTTGCCCTTCAATTCGATAAAGATATTTTACAAAACCTAGCTAAAAACTACGAGATTGTCGTGGTCACTGGAACCAATGGAAAAACCCTGACAACTGCCCTCACTGTCGGCATTTTAAAAGAAGTTTATGGTCAAGTTCTGACCAACCCAAGCGGTGCCAACATGATTACAGGGATTGCAACAACCTTCCTAACAGCCAAATCTTCTAAAACTGGGAAAAATATTGCCGTCCTAGAAATCGACGAAGCCAGCCTATCTCGTATCTGTGACTATATTCAACCAAGCTTATTTGTTATCACGAATATCTTCCGTGACCAGATGGACCGCTATGGTGAGATTTACACAACTTATAAGATGATTTTGGATGCCATTCGTAAGGTGCCTACAGCTACTGTTCTCCTCAATGGTGACAGTCCGCTTTTCTACAAGCCAGCAATTCCAAATCCTGTACAGTATTTTGGTTTTGACTTAGAAAAAGGGCCAGCCAAACTGGCTCACTACAATACCGAAGGGATTCTCTGTCCTGACTGTCAAAGCATCCTCAAATATGAGCACAATACTTATGCAAACTTGGGTGCCTATATCTGTGAAGGTTGTGGATGTAAACGTCCTGATCTAGACTATCGCTTGACAGAACTGGTTGAGTTGACCAACAATCGCTCTCGCTTTGTCATAGACGGCCAAGAATACGGTATCCAAATCGGCGGGCTCTACAATATCTACAATGCCCTTGCTGCGGTTGCCATCGCCCGTTTCCTCGGTGCTGATTCCCAACTCATCAAGCAAGGATTTGACAAGAGCCGTGCTGTCTTTGGTCGTCAGGAAACCTTCCATATAGGCGATAAAGAATGCACCCTTGTTTTGATTAAAAATCCAGTCGGTGCAACGCAAGCTATCGAAATGATCAAACTAGCTCCTTATCCATTTAGCCTATCTGTCCTCCTTAATGCCAACTATGCAGACGGAATTGACACTAGCTGGATCTGGGATGCTGATTTTGAACAAATCACTGAGATGGATATTCCAGAAATTAACGCTGGCGGTGTTCGTCATTCTGAAATTGCACGTCGCCTTCGAGTGACTGGCTATCCAGCTGAGAAAATCACTGAAACAAGCAATCTGGAACAAGTTCTCAAGACCATTGAGAATCAAGATTGCAAGCATGCCTATATCCTGGCTACCTATACTGCCATGCTTGAATTCCGTGAACTGCTGGCTAGTCGTCAGATTGTTAGAAAGGAGATGAACTAATGGTTTATACTTCACTTTCCTCAAAAACTGGCAATTACCCTTATCAGCTCAACATTGCCCACCTCTATGGAAACCTCATGAATACTTATGGTGACAATGGAAACATCCTCATGCTCAAGTATGTGGCTGAAAAGCTGGGAGCCCATGTGATCGTTGACATCGTTTCTCTCCATGATGACTTTGATGAAAACCACTATGATATCGCCTTTTTCGGCGGTGGTCAAGACTTTGAACAAAGTATCATTGCAGACGACCTACCTGCTAAAAAAGAGAGCATTGACAACTACATCCAAAACGACGGTGTGGTTCTGGCTATCTGCGGTGGTTTCCAACTGTTGGGTCAATATTATGTTGAAGCTTCAGGTAAACGTATCGAAGGGCTAGGGGTTATGGGGCACTACACCCTCAACCAGACCAATAATCGCTTTATCGGTGACATCAAGATTCACAATGAAGATTTCGATGAAACCTACTATGGTTTTGAAAATCATCAGGGCCGTACCTTCCTTTCTGATGACCAAAAACCGCTGGGACAGGTTGTCTATGGAAATGGAAATAACGAAGAAAAGGTTGGCGAAGGGGTTCATTATAAGAATGTCTTTGGTTCCTACTTCCACGGACCTATCCTCTCTCGTAATGCCAATCTGGCCTATCGCCTGGTCACTACTGCCCTCAAGAAGAAATACGGTCAGGACATCCAACTCCCTGCCTACGAGGACATCCTCAGCCAAGAAGTCGCTGAAGAGTACAGTGACGTCAAAAGCAAGGCTGACTTTTCTTAAACAAAGGAAAATGATATCAAAGAACTCCCTATCTTATCGGAGTTCTTTTTACCTGTTCTTTTACCCTTCTCCCTTGCATTTTCTCTCTTTTTTTGCCAAAATAGAGGGGTAGAAAGAAGGTAGCATATGTCTAAATTACAACAAATCGTAACATATCTTGAATCAGAAAAACTAGATGTCGCTGTCGTATCTGACCCCGTCACAATCAATTACCTCACTGGCTTTTACAGTGATCCCCATGAACGCCAAATGTTCCTTTTTGTTCTAGCAGATCAGGAACCCCTCCTCTTTGTCCCAGCCCTTGAGGTTGAGCGTGCAAGCAGCACTGTCTCTTTCCCAGTAGTTGGTTATGTAGACTCTGAAAACCCATGGCAAAAAATGAAACATGCTCTTCCACAGCTTGACTTCAAACGTGTCGCTGTTGAGTTTGACAATCTCATTTTGACCAAATACCATGGCTTGAAAACAGTCTTTGAAACTGCTGAGTTTGAAAACCTCACTCCTCGTATCCAACGTATGCGCCTCATCAAATCAGCTGACGAAGTGCAAAAAATGATGGTTGCAGGTCTCTATGCGGACAAGGCTGTCAATGTTGGTTTTGACAATATTTCTCTTGATAAGACTGAGACAGATATCATCGCCCAAATTGACTTTGCCATGAAACGTGAAGGCTATGAAATGAGCTTTGATACCATGGTCTTGACTGGTGATAATGCTGCAAATCCACACGGTATTCCAGCAGCTAACAAGGTTGAAAATGACGCCCTTCTCCTCTTTGACCTCGGTGTTCTAGTCAACGGCTATGCATCTGATATGACTCGTACGGTTGCTGTCGGCAAACCTGACCAATTCAAGAAAGACATTTACAACTTGACTCTTGAAGCCCAACAAGCTGCTCTTGACTTTATCAAGCCAGGTGTGACTGCCCATGAGGTGGACCGCGCTGCCCGTGAAGTCATCGAAAAAGCTGGTTACGGTGAGTACTTTAACCACCGTCTCGGTCACGGTATCGGTATGGATGTCCACGAATTCCCATCTATCATGGAAGGAAACGACATGGTCATCGAAGAAGGCATGTGCTTCTCTGTTGAACCAGGTATCTATATCCCTGGTAAAGTCGGTGTCCGTATCGAAGACTGCGGTGTTGTTACCAAGGATGGCTTTGACCTCTTTACAAACACCAGCAAAGACTTGCTTTATTTTGATTAATATTATACAAAAAAAGTTAGCTCGAACAGCTAACTTTTTACTTTATCTTCTTGATACTTTGACTAAGGATAAATCCTACAATCATCCCTACCATATTTTGCATGAAATTTGGTAGGATTTCTGGTAGGGCTGCTGCCCAGCCATTCATCAATGTAGAACCCAAGGCGTAACCCCCTACCATGGCAATCGTTGCTAAGATAAGGCCTAACCACTGAGTTTTTCCTTTAAATCCTGCGAAAAATCCCTGCAAGCCATGGTTAACCAAGCTAAAGAACATCCACTGAGGATAGCCTGATAAGAGGTCAATCAAGAAACCTGCTAGTCCTCCTACTACAGCCCCTTCACGACTACCAAAGTAGAAGGCCGCAAAGAAGACACCAGCATCTAAAAGAGTTAGAATGCCTGTCGGTGTTGGAATTTTTAAGAAATAACCTAGAACCACAGAGAGGGCGGTTAATAGGGATACAAGGGCAATTTTAGTTGTTTTGGTTTGCTTCATATTGTCTCACTCCATACTGGTCTGCTTGTGCAATAGCACGATAAACGAAAGCCTTAGAGCTTTCTACTGCTGGTAAAAGTTCATCACCTTTAACCAAGTGACTGGCAATGCTAGAGGCAAAAGTACAACCTGCGCCAGCATTTTGCCCTTGGATGACAGGATTTTCTAGGATAGTAAAGGTCTGTCCATCATAAAAGACATCCACAGCCTTGTCCTGACTAAGGCGATTGCCTCCCTTGATAATGACTGCTGGCGCGCCTAAGTCATGCAATTTCTGCGCTGCAGCTTTCATATCTTCCAAGGTTTTAATTTCCTGACCAGCTAATAATTCTGCTTCTGGAAGGTTAGGCGTAATCACGCTGACATGAGGGAAAAAGCGAATCAATTCTTGGCAGAGTTCACTTACAGCTACGTCGTGCGTTTCCTTGCAGACCAAGACAGGATCCAGCACCACAGGCACTCCTGAGCGTTGTTTGATAAAGTCCAATGCCTTCTCAGCCACACTGACAGTTGGTAGAAGACCAATCTTAATCCCTGCAAATTCCACATCACGCAAGCTATCTAATTCATGTTGAAAAATGGCATCGTCAGTTGGAAAGACTTCAAAGCCCTTTTCTGTCAAGGCTGTCAAACAAGTCACTGCTACAAAGCCATGCAAACCGTTCAAGGTATAGGTAGCCAAATCAGCTGACAGGCCACCACCACTAAAAATGTCATTTCCAGAAAGTGCTAAAATACGATTATTCTTCATAATGAATCTCCTTTAAATACAAACCATTGGGTGCTGCAGTGGGACCTGCAAGTTGCCTGTCCTTTTTCTCCAAGATCAGGTCAATCTGCTCCACTGGCATACGATTATTTCCGATTTTGAGCAGTGTCCCCACCATATTGCGAATCTGCTTATACAAGAAACCATTTCCTGAAAAGGTAAAGGTCAAAAATTGTCCTGTCTCATCAACCCTGAGACTAGCTTCTGTGATGGTGCGAACCTTATCCTCCACACTGGTTCCAGAGGCTGTAAAGCCTGTAAAATCATGTATTCCCTCTAACTTTTTGATTGCCATCTGCATCCGTTCCACATCAAGCGGATAGGGAAAGTGGGTGGCATAGTGACGGCGCATGGGATTTTTGGGACGCCCTCTATCCACGATAAACTCATAAGTCTTGCTATGCTTAGCATAACGACAATGAAAATCATCTGCCACAAGCTCAATCGAAATCACATCAATATCTTCAGGGGACTGGGTATCCAAAGCAAAACGGAGCTTCTCCTCATCCATCTGATAGGGCAAGTCAAAATGAATAACCTGTCCCAAGGCATGAACCCCACTATCAGTCCTACCAGCACCGTGAACAGTGATTGCTTTCCCTTTATTGAGTCTCGTCAAGGTTTTTTCAATTTCCTCCTGAACGCTACGCGCATGAGGCTGGCGCTGAAAACCAGCAAAGGCGTAACCGTCATAGGAAATAGTTGCTTTGTATCTTGTCATAACTTCTATTTTATCAAGAAATTAGTCTGTAGACAAGGTCTTAAAATAAATACTGTATGGGTACAAAAATCCTAAAAAGAAAAACTTAGGAACCAATCCTAAGCTCTCTTTTGAAGTAGGTACATAACAAAGATAGAGGTTACAATCAACCAAGATCCTAAGATACTAAAGACCAACATCCCATTTTGTGTTAGCAAGCCAATTGCACTTAGAACGAATGGTGTCGTAAAGGCTCCGAAACTACAGCCTAATACAGCAAATGAAGTTGCTTGATTGAGGAGTTTAGCTGGAATTCTTTCAGAGACAAGTTGAAAGACCGTCGTCAAGGCTACACTGTAGGCAAAACCAGCCAGAATGCTTCCTGCCACTACCACCCACAAGGATGGAGAGAGAGCAATCACGATTTGCCCTAAGCCGAAGGTAATACCAGACCAGAGGAGCAGTTTCTCTTTAAAGATAGAAATCAAGAAAGAGAAACTCACACCAGCCACAATCCCGATTAACTGCATGACACTGAGAACAAAACTAGATAACTGGGCATCTCCAAGCCCTCTTTCCACCATCAAACTTGGAATACGAATCGTAATAGCCGTATTGGTACAAACTACCACTGCTGCTTCTATAGCTAGGATAAAAATCAAACCTTTCATTTCCCGAGTTAAGCGACTTGCTTCCTTCTCCTTTTTCCTAACTTCTTTCTTTTCTTTTCCATAAGGGACAAAGAGCAGATAAAGGATCAGCACTAAAAATCCAGCACTATAGGCTATGAAGGTAGCTGTCCAACCAAAGGCCAACAACTGGCCAACTGCCAAGGTAATGAGAGAGGCCCCAACGACCTCTGCAGAGCCACGTAGCCCCAACATCTGAATCCGCGTTTTTCCTTGATAACGTTCACTGATAATAGAAATGGCCTTAGCATTGATCATTCCAACACCCAAACCAAAAAGAATCCGTGTTCCAAAGACAAAGGGGTAGGCTTGATACCAAAAGGGTGCTGTTCCACTCAGTGATAAAATCAGCAAGCCCAAACTAATCTGTAATCTCTCAGGAAATATTTTTTCTAAGAAACCATTTAGTAGTAACATAATCATGATCCCAAAGGATGGCAAGCTCGCCAAGAGCTCAATTTGTTCCTTAGGATAACCTTGATAATAGTCAAACATGGCTGGCAGGGCACTCGAGATGGAAAAAGACGTAATCAAAACGAGGGAGAGAGCCAAAATACTGGCCCGTTCTAAAAATTGTTTCATGAAATCTCTTTCTATATTTTCTCTTAATATCTTTCTCTGTTGATAATTCTCAAGCAAGAAAAGAAGAAGTCTCATTCGTATATAGACTCCTTCTTAAACTCGAAAATGAATCCCTTGTGTCTTATACTCAATGAAAATCAAAGAGCAAACTAGGAAGCTAGCCGCAGGTTGCTCAAAGCACTACTTTGAGGTTGTAGATAGAACTGACGAAGTCAGCTCAAAACATGGTTTTGAGGTTGTAGATGAAACTGACGAAGTCAGTAACATATATACGGCAAGGCGAATCTGACGTGGTTTGAATTTTATTTTCAAAGAGTATTAGGATGACCTTCTCTTGATTTGCTTAATAAAGTAGAAGATAAATCCTGCAACCATATAGGCAACAAAGATAATCAGACACCACTTAAACACAACATCCCAACCCTTGTTCACATTCAAAAAGAAATAAGGAAAAGGACTGACCTTAGAATTAGGAATATCTAATTTCAATACCAAGCCATTAAAAAGAGCAAAAATCATATACAGCAAGGGTAAAATCGTCCACACAACTGGATCCCAGATTTTGTATTGACCCTGTTTGTCAAAAAAGAGGGTATCTGCTAAAAACCAGAGGGGAACGATATAGTGGCAAAGGAAATTTTCTAGAGTATAGAAATTAGTCGCAATGGGCGCTAAGAGGAAATGGTAAATCACACAGGTAATCATAATACTCATGGTGACCCCACCTTTTAAGCGCAAGAGACTTGGCCTTTGCCAGTTTTCACCTAAACGGCTCATAACCTTTAGAAGATAGAGCGTAAAAATCGCTACTAAAAGATTTGACAGAACCGTATAATATAGCAACATCCCAAATCCACCATGCTTGGCGATTTCAAGATAAACTCCCGTGAAAGCCGCTAGAAACAAGAAGATACGGCTATAAAATACAAGTTTGTAGTTCTTTGACATGCTTAAATTTTCTTCACAAACTCTGATTTGAGCTTCATAGCACCGAAGCCATCAATTTTACAGTCGATATTGTGGTCACCTTCTACGATGCGGATATTTTTCACGCGCGTCCCTTGTTTCAAATCTTTTGGCGCACCTTTTACTTTCAAATCCTTGATGAGGGTTACAGTATCACCGTCAGCCAATTTATTTCCATTGGCATCGATAGCAACAAGGCCCTCTTCTACATCTGCAACTTCAGCAGGATTCCACTCATGAGCACACTCTGGGCAAACCAGTAGGGCACCGTCTTCGTAGACATACTCTGAGTTACATTTTGGACAATTTGGTAAGTTATTCATAGTTTCTCCTTATCATCATTCACTATTCTTTGAAAATCAAAATTTCTCGAACAGCAACTATTATACCTTAAAATCAGCATTTTGACAAATTTAGAAAAAACCGATATCAATCTATCGGCTTTTTTACATTTACATTCTTTTTTCAGCTTCTGCTTTGATTTTTTCAACTACTTCTTGAATGTTCAAGCCAGTTGTATCAAGGTAGACAGCATCCTCTGCTTGTTTGAGAGGCGAAGTCTCACGATGACTATCCTTGTAGTCACGCGCAGCAATTTCCTCTTTTAAGGTTTCAAGGTCTGTCTCAATTCCCTTGGCAATATTTTCCTTGTAACGGCGCTCTGCTCTTTCATCAACAGAGGCTACTAGAAAAATTTTCAGTTCTGCTTGTGGCAGTACAACAGTTCCAATATCGCGACCATCCATAACAATCCCACCTTGCTGGGCAATCTCTTGTTGGAGAGAAACTAGTTTCTCACGCACTTCAGGAATTGCCGCAATGGCTGAAACATGATTGGTCACTTCATTTTCACGGATAGGATGGGTAATATCCACATCTCCTACAAAGACAAGCTGTTCTCCAGTTTCTGAACGTCCAAAGCTGATTGGATGCTGGTCCAATAAGTCTAAGAGTTCTTCAACTTGTTCAACTCCTAATTGGTTCCTGAGAGCCATGTAGGTCGCTGCACGATACATAGCACCTGTATCTAGATAGGTGTATCCAAAATCCTTGGCAATAATCTTTGCAACTGTACTCTTACCGCTGGAAGCTGGACCATCAATAGCAATTTGAATTATTTTCATATCAACTCCTATTTGATTTTGACAACATCACCTGGATTAGCAAACCAAGATCCTGTAGCCATATGTCCAGGATTTAAGGCTTCCAACTGAGCAATCGAGATTCCTGCACGAGCGGCAATGGCTGCTTCTCCTTCTCCAGCCAAAACTTTTGTAGTTCCTTCTGGATCAGTTGGATGTTCTGAACTACTAGATGACTCTTCTACCTTTTCTTCTGAACCAGAAGATGCCTGCTCTGAACTACTAGAAGATGAAATCTGTACTACATTTGCATCAGAATCATGAAAATCTTTCAAGGCTGCTGTACGATTACTCCCACCCGATGACAGATAAATCAGAACAATAATCATCACAACTACAATCACAAAGAAAATACTTGCTAAAATAGTTAGGATACGATTCGCAATGACTCCCCCACCCTGTGTTCTCGAACGACGGCCTGATCTTGTTTCTTCTTGATTTTCATAAATATCTTCTTGCCACGGTTCTTTTGCCATACCTTACTCCTTGTTTTTTTTTACTTTTCTTATTACAATATAAATATGAACATGAAAATCACACTTATACCCGAACGTTGCATCGCCTGTGGGCTTTGTCAAACTTATTCTGATTTATTTGATTATCACGATAATGGAATCGTACGTTTTTACGATGATCCTGATCAATTAGAAAAAGAAATTTCTCCTAGTCAGGACGTCTTAGAGGCTGTTAAAAATTGCCCAACTCGCGCCCTGATTGGAAGCCAGGAATCCTAAATCAATGGCGGTAATCCACTCCTTCTAGTTTAGCATATTTCCATGTAAAATTATAGTCTTTTCTCTCTATTTTTTTCGGTTAAAATAGGAAGATCACTTTTTTCTTTGATAAGATAAAGTGGTCTTTTTTTAGTCTCTAGATAGATCTTACTAATATACTTGCCGAGAATCCCAATGGTCAAGAGTTGGATGCCTCCAAGAAAGAGAATAACAGCCATCAGAGAGGTCCAACCTGATGTCGGATTTCCCAAAATGAGAGTCCGAACTACAACAAAAAAGGTCATTAACAGAGAAATAAAACAAGATAGGAGACCTGCCACAAAGGCTATAATCAAGGGAAAATCTGAAAAGTTAACAATCCCTTCAATGGAGTAGAAAAAGAGTTGCCTAAAACTCCAACTGGTCTTGCCAGCCTGCCTTTCGACATTTGGATAGTCCAGATAGTGGGTTTTAAAACCGACCCAGGCAAAGAGTCCCTTAGAAAAACGGTTGGACTCCGTCAAGCTTAAAATGGCATCGACCACAGACCTTCTCATCATGCGAAAATCACGGACACCTGACGGCAGGGCTACTGGACTAATTTTTTGCATAAGGCGGTAAAAGAGATTAGCACAAAAACTGCGAAAGAAGGGTTCTCCCTCCCGACTAGTTCTCCTTGTTCCAACACAGTCCAAGTCCACATTCCGGTCTAGCAAGGCTTTCATCTCAAGCAGCATACTAGGAGGATCCTGGAGGTCTGCATCCATCACCACCACCAAATCCCCTGTCGCATATTGCAAACCTGCATAGAGGGCTGCTTCTTTTCCAAAATTTCGCGAGAAAGAAATATAATGAACTGCCGAATTTTGCTCCCGATAGGCCTTTAAGAGTTCCAAGGTTCCATCGCTCGATCCATCATCGACAAAGACATACTCGATTTCTGTTTCCAAATCTGGAAGTAAAGCTTCCAAAGCCTGATAAAAAAGAGGAAGTACTTCCTCTTCGTTTAAACAGGGGACAATGATTGACATCACCATCTTAGTCTTCAAATCCATTTGGATGCTTACTTTGCCAACGCCATGCATCTTCACACATTTGGGTGATGCCGAGTTCTGCTTCCCAGCCCAATTCTG
Organism: bacterium; assembly: GCA_905221085.1. Classification (GTDB taxonomy): domain Bacteria; phylum Bacillota; class Bacilli; order Lactobacillales; family Streptococcaceae; genus Streptococcus. Next base: position 151,482 of record CAJNBT010000002.1, on the reverse strand, counting down.
CTTTGGCTTTTGCAGGATCTGAATAGCAGGCTGCGATATCACCTGGGCGACGGTCTACGATGCGGTAAGGAATTGGGCGTCCCACTGCTTTTTCCATGTTTTGGATAATTTCAAGAACAGAATAGCCTTTACCTGTTCCAAGGTTATAAACGTTTAGGCCTGAACCCTTTTGGATTTTTTGTAGAGCTGCAACGTGACCTTTAGCCAAATCGACAACGTGGATATAATCACGAACACCAGTTCCATCTTCCGTATCGTAATCGTCTCCAAACACTTGCACTTGCTCTAATTTCCCAACTGCTACTTGAGTCACATATGGCAAGAGGTTGTTTGGAATACCGTTTGGATTTTCTCCCAGATCTCCACTCTCATGGGCTCCGATTGGGTTAAAGTAACGAAGTAAGACCACATTCCATTCTGAGTCTGCCTTGTAAATATCCGTCAAAATTTCCTCTAGCATGAGTTTAGTACGGCCATATGGATTGGTCACTGACAGTGGGAAATCTTCCAAGATTGGCACTGTATGAGGATCTCCGTAAACTGTCGCAGAAGAACTGAAAATGATGTTTTTACAGTTATTTTCTTCCATGGCTTTCAAAAGGCTAACAGTTCCAGCGATATTATTGTCATAGTAGGCAAGAGGAATACGAGTAGATTCACCGACAGCCTTCAAACCAGCAAAGTGAATGACCCCTGTTGGTTCTTCTTGTTTGAAAATGTCTCTGAGGTTATCTGTATCACGGATATCAGCCTCATAAAAAGGCACTTCAACTCCTGTAATTCTCTCAACAACTTCTAAACTTTTTCTGTTACTATTAACAAGGTTATCCACCACAACAACCTGATGACCTGCTTGGACTAACTCAATAACTGTGTGGGTTCCGATAAAACCAGCTCCACCTGTTACCAAAATCTTTTCTTGCATCTGTTTTCCTCGATTCTCGGATTATTTTTTCTTATTTTATCATTTTTGATAGGGAATGTCATTTGCCATCCTAGAGGGTAGGCTAAAATTTCAGTAAAATGCTTATTCACTTTTTACTCGTTTGACATAGTTTTCAATTGGATAGTTTAGAGGATCCAAGGTCAAGTCCTTTCCTTGAACCAGTTGAGCTAGATGGTAACCAATGATAGGACCAGTTGTGAGACCTGATGAACCTAGTCCACTAGCAGCATAGACACCTGCCAATTCTGGCACCTGCCCAAAAAAAGGAGAGAAATCACTGGTATAAGCACGGATTCCCACACGCTCAGCTCTTGAAGTCGCTACTGCCAAGACTGGATAGTGAGGCAAGGCTGCCTCCTCCATTTGTTGGAGTAAGGTTTCATCTACGGTCAAGTCAAATCCCATGTCATTTTCATGAGTAGCGCCTAGGGATAATTTCCCACCTGCAAAAGGAATCAAATCCCACTCCCCTTCTGGCATAACAACAGGGTAAGCTTCCATGTCTTGGGCAAGTTGATAATCTCTTAGTTGTCCTTTTTGAGGACGGACATCCACAGCATAACCCAAGGGTTCTAACAAGTCCCCCAACCAAGCTCCCGTCGCCAAAATAACCTGATCAAACACCTCTGCGCCAATCTGGTAACCTGATGCTAAAGGTATCAGACTCACTTTTTCTTTGACCAGCTTGACCTGACTAGCTTCCAGCAAACGAGTCACTAAGAGTTGGCCATCTACCCTCGCTCCACCAGAAGCATAGAGCAGACGGTCAAATCCCTGCAAATCAGGGAATAATTCATTAGCTGAGGCTTGGTCCAAAATAGCTAACTGACCTATTAAAGGAGATTCTTCCCTACGCTGAAGAGCCAGTTGATAGAGTTCTTCTAACTTGGACTCATCCTTTTTCAAGAGAAAAACTCCCGAACGCTGGTAAAAGTCGATTTCTTGTCCTGATTTTTCTAAATCAGCCAACAAATCCACATAAAAGTCAGCCCCCAAGCGTGCCATCTTGTACCATGCTTTATTGCGGCGTTTTGAAAACCAAGGACTGATAATGCCCGCCGCTGCCTTGGTAGCCTGCCCCTGTCCATGGTCAAAAACGGTTACCTCAAGGTCACTTTCTTTCGAGAGATAGTAGGCAGCTGTTGCTCCCACAATCCCTGCTCCGATAATAGCAACTTTCTTCATTGTCTTCACCTTCTAACTAGATATGGTGGAAAGGATTGGTCGATGCTTGACTAGGCAAGATATCAATATCCCAGCCTTTTTCCTCTTTCCATTGATTAAGAAGCTCTGCAATTTTTTCCACAAAAAGCACTTCGATATAGTGACCTGGATCCAGTGCTAACAAGCCATCAGACAGCATATCATGTGCAGTGTGGTAATAAATGTCACCAGTGATATAGACATCTGCTCCCTTTGCCAAAGCATCCTTATAGAATGACTGCCCGCTACCACCACAGATAGCCACTCTTGAAATAGGCTTCTGCAAATCAGTCTCTTGATAATGCACCATTCGAAGACTATCTAGGCCAAAGACTTGCTTAACATGCTGGGCCAATTCTCCAAATGTCTTAGGTTGAATATTCCCAATACGTCCAATTCCACGTTCTGGACCTGTCTCCTGTAGATAAGTCGTCTCCTCGATACCTAGCATCTGACAAAACCAGTCATTGAGGCCATTTTCAACGATGTCAATATTGGTATGGCTGACATAAACTGCGATATCATGCTTTATCAGATCAATGTAAATCTGATTTTGTGGACGGCTAGCTACCAAATCCTTGATGGGACGGAAAATCGGCGCGTGCTTGACGATAATCAAATCCACACCCTTTTCAATGGCTTCAGCCACCGTTTCTTCACGAATATCGAGAGCGATCATGACCCTTTGGATATCCTTGTGCAAAGTGCCAATTTGCAGGCCACGACTATCTCCCTCCATAGAAAATTCTTGAGGACAAAAGGCTTCATAACATTTAATCACTTCACTTGCTAGCATGGAGAACCTCCTTGATGGCTTGAATTTTATCTACTAAAACTTGACGTTCCTCCAGATTTTTTTCTGGAATTTGTCCGAGGGCGAATTCTAGCTTAACAGCTTCTTTCTGCCATTTTTGGATAAATACTGGACTGACTTCTTTGGACAAGAAGGGGCCAAAGCGGACATCTCTGGCTGATAGCTTCATTTGTCCGGCTTCCACCACTAGAATTTCATAAAACTTGCCAGCTTCTTCTAAGATGCTTTCTGCTACAATCTGAAAACCGTGGTCTTGCAACCAAATGCGCAAGTCGTCTTCACGATTATTGGGCTGGAGTATTAAACGCTCTACATTAGCTAACTTGTCCAAGCCCTCCTCTAAAATCCTAGCAATCAAACGGCCTCCCATACCGGCAATGGTGATGACCGATACCTGATCTGCCTCTTCAAAGGCTGCCAAGCCATTGGCTAAACGGACTTGGATTTTCTCCTTTAGGCCGTGAGCTTCAACATTTTTAACCGCAGACTGGTAAGGACCTTCCACAACCTCCCCTGCAATAGCTCCTTCGATTTGGCCTCTCTCAACCAACTCAATTGGCAGATAAGCATGGTCACTTCCCACATCTAGTAAAATAGTTCCCTGTGGCACAAAGGAAGCCACCAATTCTAATCTCTTTGAAATCATCTTCTCTCACTTTCCAAAACTCTGTTACCTTTTATTATACCACATTCCGGCTGGCAATCTTGCACCTAAAAAAACCGCAATCCACAGATTGCAGTCTTTCTTTATTTTTTCCCTTGGTAACGACTGGTCAGGATGAAAATTACGGTAAAGACCAGCATCATGGCCCCATAGACCGGCAGTGTTTGTCCTGTTAATGTCGAAATTTCAAGCAGTTTTTGAATTCTTGGGAAGAAAGCTGTGGCTAAGAAACCTCCTACTGACCAAACAATCAAGAGGACACGCCATAGGGTAAATGGCATGCAGGCTCTAAATACGGATAAGAAACCGATAGACCCAAGTAGATAATAGAGGAGGGTAGATATTTCTATCTCAGACCAACCTTGACTACTTCCAAATAGTTTCACAAAGAGAACGCTGAAGACGACCATCAGTGCACTTGGTAGGGCACGAAGCATGGATCTTCTGAGGAAGTTTGGCTCAACAGGTTTGATATTTCGCTCAAAAGTCAGAACGAATGGTGGGAAACCTTCCACGAACTGGTCGATCATGGTAATCTGAATTGGAATGAAGGGGAAAATCAAGATCCACTCTGACCGCCCTAGAAGAGCACTGGCAATACAGATGACTGCGAGTAAGAAAGAGTAGATGGTTTTTATCAAGAAAATCGGTGCAATGTGGGCGATGTTATTGACCACCCGACGGCCTTCAAAGAGAATCTCAGGAACATCATTAAAGTCTGAGTTCAAGAGAACTAGATTAGCAATCTGACGAGTCGCAGGGTCTCCCTCAGCCATCACAATCGAACAATCCGCCTCACGAAGAGCCAGGATATCATTGACTCCGTCCCCTGTCATAGCTGTTGTATGCCCTGCTTTTTTCAGCGTTTGGATGATGAGTTTCTTTTGATGAGGGGAAACACGACCGAAAATAGCGGTTTTCTCAGCCATATCAACCAATTCTTCATCCGTTATTTTCGAACAGTCTACATAGCTGCGATAGTCTACAAAGCCAGCCTTCTGGGCAATGCTGGATACCGTAACTGGATTGTCACCAGAGATAATCTTGAGCCCCACTTCCTGAGAACGGAGATAGTCCAGCGTCTCTGCTGCTCCCTCTCGAATGGGGTCCAAGATTTCCAGCAAGGCCAGGGCCTGAATATCAGATGGTTTCTGTGGCTTGTGATGGTCTAATTTCTCCTGACTGAGAGCTAAGACCAAGACACGTGATCCTCTCTCTAGAGCCTCTCTGGCTTCTGGGAGCTCAGAATCCAGCAACATCTCAGGTGCACCTAAGAAAACTGTTCCCAAACCTTCTAACTCCATGGCTCCCCACTTGCGGTCGCTTGAGAAAGGCAGATTAGAGATCATAGGATAGGCTACTTGACCTTGGAAACGCTGACGAATGGCTTGGGCTGTTGGATTTTTATCCTCACTATGGGCCATATAGCTGGTCAGGATGCTGGCAATAGCCTCATCACCATAAGCTTGAGTTATCGGAATAACAGCCTCCACCTGCATCTTTCCTTGGGTGATGGTACCCGTCTTGTCCAGACAGAGCATATCCACGCGCGCCAAGGTCTCAACAGAGTACATCTCCTGCACCAAGACCTTTTTCAAACCTAGCTTAATCACTGCAGTCAAGAGCGACGTAATGGTCAAAAGGGCAATTCCCTTAGGCAACATTCCCAAAAGGGCTGTCGACGAATTGACAACGGATGACTTGAGAGGTAGGCTTTTCAACATCAAGGCTTCTAGCAAGAGAGCTAGACCAAAGGGAATGATAATCTTCCCAGTAAAACCAGCTAACCTGTCCAACGATTTCATGATACGGGAGTTGATTGGTTTAACTGTCTTGGCTTCCAGCATGAGCTTGGCAGCATAGTTGTCAGCCCCGACATGGTGGACTTGAGCCAAAACTGACCCACTGGCTAGGAAGCTTCCTGACAAAAGCAAGGCGTCAACTTCCTTTTGCACCAAATCACTTTCCCCCGTCAACATGGCTTCATTGACTTCCGCAAATCCTTCCAGAACCAAGGCATCACTGGGAATCTGCTCCCCAGCAGACAAACGAATGACATCTCCTAGCACCAATTCTTCAGGATTCAGAGCCATTTCTTGGCCATCACGAATAGTCTTGACCTTTTCCTTGGTCATGAGATTGAGCTTGTCCACCATGTGTTTAGCCCGCAGCTCAGTCACAATACCAGAAAAAGCGTTAAAGCAAATAACGGCAAAGAAGACCAGATTGCTCCAAGCCTGCACAAAAGCTAACGCCAAAGCAATGGCAAAGTTCAAAGCGTTAAAAAGGGTAAAGACATTTCGTTTAACGATTTGCCAAGTGCTGGTACTAGCCGATGCAGTAAAATCATTAACCAAGCCCTTAGCCTGTCTTTCCTTGACTTCTCTTTGGGTTAATCCCATAATCTTATTTTTATCCATAAATTCTATCATATCATTTTTTCTAAAAGAATTCTAATCTCATCCCAAATATGCACCTAGTCAAGAGAAAAAGTTTGCCAGCCCTTCTTTGATAAGGTATAATAATAACAAGAAAATAATCGAAGGAGATCGCATGTTTTATACTTATTTACGCGGATTAGTTGTATTGCTCCTATGGTCCATCAATGGCAATGCCCACTATCATAATACTGATAAAATTCCTGATCAAGATGAAAATTATATTCTAGTTGCCCCTCACCGCACCTGGTGGGATCCTGTATATATGGCCTTTGCGACCAAGCCAAAACAATTTATCTTTATGGCCAAAAAAGAACTCTTTACTAACCGTATCTTTGGTTGGTGGATTCGTATGTGTGGCGCCTTTCCTATTGACCGTGAAAATCCGAGTGCCTCTGCCATCAAATACCCTATCAATGTCCTCAAAAAAAGTGACCGCTCTCTCATCATGTTTCCAAGTGGAAGCCGTCACTCAAACGATGTTAAAGGTGGCGTAGCCCTGATTGCCAAGATGGCCAAGGTCCGAATCATGCCGGTTACCTACACAGGTCCTATGACTTTGAAGGGCTTGGTTAGCCGTGAGCGTGTCGATATGAACTTTGGAAATCCAATCGATATTTCAGATATAAAGAAAATGAATGATGAAGGCATTGAAACAGTTGCCAATCGTATCCAAGCAGAGTTCCAACGTTTGGACCAAGAAACCAAACAATGGCACAACGATAAAAAACCAAACCCACTCTGGTGGTTTATCCGCATCCCTGCCCTCATCCTTGCCATTATCCTCGCTATCCTAACCATCATCTTTAGCTTTATTGCAAGCTTCATCTGGAATCCAGATAAGAAAAGAGAAAAACTTAGCTAAATAAATACAACAATCCCTTGGCAAAAGCCAAGGGATAAATCTTTTATTCGATTTTCCATTTTTGGGCCAACCAGCTAGAAAAGGCTAAAAATCGCTCAGCTACTTGTTCATGGTGTCCATAAGTATCAAAGACAAACTGACCGTTCGGATAGCATTTCTGAAGACCGGTATGGATCTGCTCAGCATAGGCGGGTGCTTGAGCCAAGCGATTGTTATGATGAGCTCCTTCTGTTTGACCATTCTGTAAATACAGCAAACAGTCTATATTTTTCACCTTTTCTTCCCTGTAGTAAGTCACAAAATCAGGATACCAAAAGGAACCGCAGATCGAAAAGACACAGGAAACCTTGTCAAAGCTGAAAAGACTGTAGACTGCCGCCAAACCACCTAGTGAATAACCTCCGTAGGCAAGGCGAGTTTCGTCCAGTCGATAAAGCGACTGCAACTTATCTAAAAGACCTCCAAATAAATGATCATGATAGGCGTTGGCCTGACCTCCAAAATCTGGAGCTCCATCTCTCAGAGCCGATGTCGCCCAGGGCGTATAGTCGTCTAGGCGATTTTTAGAGGTCAAGCCCACTAAAATCACAGATTCGGAAAGGGACGATAGGAAATCCAAGTTTCCATCATTCAATAAAATAGCCGGATAGCTTTGATTGGAATCATAGGTCGAAGGAAGGCTGACCTTGACTTGGATTCCTTCCCAATCAAACTTATTATTGATTGATAAAGTCATTGATTTTCTCAAGGGAATCAATCACTGCTGGACCATAATCCATCAATTCATCGTAAGAGATGGTCATGATTTTTTGATTCTTAATAGCAGGAACACCTTCCAAAACAGCATTTGCCTTCATCAACTCTACTGCGTTGGCATCCAATTTTTTGTTGCGGTCGCTGGTTACATAGATAATCAACTCAGGATCCATTGACACGAGATTTTCCAAGGTCAAGCCTGATGTCCCCGTAGCAACGTTTGTATAACCAAGTTGGTTCAGCAAACTTTCTTGTAAAGCAGACTTGTAGGCACCGAAGGTTTCATCATTATAAGCAACCATAATCAAAGCCTTTTTCTTTTCACCTTGACTTGCTGGATTTGCTTTCTTAACAGCGTCAATTTTAGCTTGTAACTGGGCTGCGTATTCATTGGCCTTGTCCTGAACATTAAAAATCATTCCAAGATTTTTAACATCTTCTACAATATTCCCCAAATCTTGCTGAATCGTTGAGAGAGAAGCTTTTTGCGTATAAACTGGGATTTTATTTTCATTCCAAGTGCTAACTGTCCCCAAGGATTTTTCAGAAAACATCATGTTTCGACCCATCACAGCGTCTGGTTCATAAGAAAGAACTGTCTCTTGTGAGACTGTTTTTTTATCGCCGATTTGAGGAATAGTCGCAATCGCGTCCTTATATTTATCTGTTACAGCATTGTCAGGGTTGAGCATGCCAGCAATTTTATCTTTCAAACCTAGTTCCAATAAGATTTCAGTAGTTGAAAGATTGTTGGTGATCACTTTTTCAGGTGCCTTGTCAAAAACTTGTTCAACTTCAGTTCCTTTTGCATCATAGGTTTTGACCGTTAGCGGATAAGTCGTCTCTGTACTGGCCTTTTGACTTGTTTCTGTGCTAGATTGTGTGGTAGCTTTTTCTGTAGTAGTGTTACCACAAGCTGCCATGGTTAGGGTAGCTACTGTTACGAGTAAAATGCTTAGTGTTTTTTTCATCTTGTTTTCCTTTTCATTCTTATAAATAGTGAATCATAGCCTGCTGATCCTCGGTCCAAGTCACCTGACTTTGAACTCCGTATACAGCTTGCAATGACTCTGGGGTGATGGTCTCCTTTGGAGTTCCTTGGTAAAGGATTTCCCCCTCTTTCATCAGATAGAGATAATCCGAATAGCGACAAGCAAGTTGAATATCATGTAGGACAGCTAGAACATTGACCTTGAGCTCCTTCACAATGGCCAACAAGTCTAGCTGATACTTGATATCCAGGTGATTGGTTGGTTCGTCTAGGAGCAAGAGAGTCGGTTCTTGCGCCAAGGCACGGGCTAATAAGACTCGCTGTTTCTCTCCCCCTGACAGAGACGAATAGAGACGAGTTTTCTTCTCGAGCATATCTACCTTGACAAGAGCATCTTGAACGAGCGCATAATCTCTTTCCCTTTCCTTTTGTAGAAAAGAGAGATGGGGAGTTCTACCCAGCAAGACGATTTCCTCAACTGTACAATCAAACTGCAATTGATTAAACTGGGTGACGACCGCCATTTGCTTGGCTGTTTCTTTGAGTGACCAATGCTCCAGTGGCTTTCCATCTAGGCTTATCAAGCCTTTGTCTGCCTTTTCCTGACGATAGAGGAGTTTAAGCAGGCTGGTTTTTCCACTTCCATTTGGTCCTAATATCGTGTGAAATTGATTCCCTTCAACCTTAAAAGAGACTCCTTTGAGGATTTTTTTCTCTCCTAGTCCAAAGTGGACATTCTGACAAATCAAGTCCATATCAGCCCCTCACCTCCCTTCGCCCACCTCCAACAATGTAGATAAAGAAGGGAGCACCTACCAAGGCTGTGAAAATACCAATTGGCAACTCAGCATTTTGAATAATGACACGAGAGAGTACGTCTGCCCAGACGACAAAAAGGGCACCTAGCAAGGTTGCAACAGGAAAAAGCCTCTTGTAATTCGTTCCTACTAACCCTCGAGCTAAATGTGGAGTAATCAAACCGACAAATCCAATAATCCCACAGGTTGCCACTAAGACTGCTGTCAGCACAGCCACGATTGTCACATAAAGATACCAATAAAAGCGTAAAGGAATTCCCAAAGTTAAAGCAACCTCATCTCCCATCATCATCGCATTAAAAACACGATACTGAGTAGAGAAAAATAGAAAGGCCATTCCTACTACTATAGTTGGCAGGACCAAGTCTGCCCAGGAAGTCCCCGCGAGCGAGCCCATGGTCCAAAACTTAATGGTCATCACACTATCCGCATTAGCGCCAACTGAGATAATAAAGTTTGAAAAAGCCAGAAAGAGAGCGTTAACCACCGTTCCTGATAAAATCAGACTAGAAGTCGTCATCCTTCCCTGCATAGAGGCAATGATGAGGACAGCAATTGTTGCCAAAATAGCTCCAAGAAAAGCTCCAAGGCTAATCATCACTTTTAAACCAAGAATGATGCTCAAGGTTGCTCCTAGAGTTGCACCCGCAGATATTCCTAAGACATAAGGTTCTGCGATGGGATTGTTCACTGTGGACTGCATCACGCTTCCACACATAGAAAGGCCTGCTCCTACTATCAGACCTAACAATACTCGGGGGAATCTCATGTTCCATACAATGGCAAGAGTAGACTTGGAAACCTCTCCTATCTCAAGAGGAAATCCTAACCTACTCAAAATAATCCGATAGGTATCTCCTAGATCAATCGCAACAGATCCCATTGAAACTGCTAGAAAGAGAGAAATCCCTAAAATACCTAGCAAAATAACTAAAAGTAACACAAATTGCTGGTCTTGTCGGCTTCCAGAAAATTTGGAAAGCATGCAAACCTCCTTTGATAGAATCTTAAAAATTTAGAAAATTCTCATGAAAAGTATACCATATTTTCAACTGTGTAACAAGCTATGGAAAAAATACAATTAAAATCAGAATAATTATGGTTGGTTTTTCCATACAGTGCTAGGAACCGTAACCGAAGATTATACTTGAGTATATCAAGGTAAGAGGACAACGTAAAAAGCCCTCTGAAAATCAGAGAGCTGATTTGAGCTCGGGATAAAATCCTAGTGAAACAAAAAAATCTACACGGTCAGAAAAGTCTCTATCGTGCCATTTTCATACATGATGTATAGTCCAAGTAGAATGAATACTAAGGGCACAATGATTCGCTCGTATTTTTCAATTGTCTCGAATATTAACGGAATAGAGGATAACACCCGACTAATCTCGCATAAGATAATTATGCCGATTACAAACACAAGCAAGGCCACGAGGGTCTGTGACCAATCTAATGAAGCAAAATAAGGTATATAGATACCTAAATTATCTCCGCCAGACGCAATTGTCAGCAATGTAACTGTCCAAAACAGTTGATTTGCCTTGCTTTGTTCTAATCTTTCAATAATTTCTTCCTCTTCTTCCTCTTCTTCCTCACCTTCTCCAACAATTGCAAAGCGAATCCCTAAATAGATAGGGATTAAACCAAGCAATCCAACCATCCATTCTTCAGGCACGAAATTAACGACATAAGCAGCAACTAAACTCGCCCCTACAAGTAAGCCTGTGCCTAGATATTGCCCCGCATAAATATGCCATTTTTGTTTATTCTGTGATAGCTGTGCAAATAAAATAAATAAAATAATTAAATAATCGATACTGGTGGAAATATAAACACCAATAGCAGATATGATTGTCTGTCCCATAAAAAAAACTCCTGTATTGGTCAGTAATAAATCAGCAGATTTTAGGAGAGCACAGACACATTAATTTAGCTATCGCTAGTGGGTAATTTCGAACATAGGAAAGCATTTTACTCCTCCTCAAAACGTAGTTACAAAGTAATTTCTAACTGGAATTCGGTGACTACTTCCATGTAAAGTATAACATACTATACTTTACTTCGTAAAGTGTGGGCTCTCCGAAGGGGCTTGCAGACAGCTACTCGGCTTTTCAAGCCGAGTAGCTACGCACCCTTATGGTGTAATTAGCTGATACCATTTAAGGTTTTTGTAGTCTCCAAAATTGTGACCGATAAAACCTTAATGAAAAAGCTCTCTGAAAATCAGAGACCTCCAGTCTTGCTGGATAAACCGTTTATAGACCAGGCGACGAGGCGAAGGTTGTACAAAATTTTAGTGAAACAAAAAAATCTCCCCGAAGGGAGAATATCTGGTTTATTTTACCTTACAGTGCTAGGAACCGTAACCGAAGATTATACTTGAGTATATCGAGGTAAAGTGACAACAAAAAAAGCCCTCTGAAAATCAGAGAGCTCCAGTCTTGCTGGATAAACCGTTTATAGACTAGGCGACGAGGCGAAGATTGTACTAATGGTACATCGAGCCGAAGCCAACGAAGTATAGAAACGGTTTAGACGCAAGATTAACGACGAAGTCCTAGAGAGTTGATCAACTCACGGTAACGGTTAACGTCGTTTTTACGCAAGTATGCAAGCAAGTTACGACGGCGACCGATTTTCTTCATCAATCCACGGTAAGTAGCGTGGTCTTTTTTGTGTTGTTTGATGTGTTCGTTAAGGTGGTTGATTTCCCAAGTAAGGACAGCAACTTGAACCTCTACTGAACCTGTATCACCTTCGTGACGTGCATATTGTGCAATGATTTCATTTTTTTTCTCTTTTGAGATTGCCATGATGTTTCTCCTTTTTATTTGGCTTCATCCGAGTGACAGGTTGGCATGCCTGTAACCAAGAAGAAGTTATTTGTCTTTACGACAATCCCTATTCTACCAATAACTAACATCTTTGTCAACAGATTTACTTTCTTTCTCTTTGCTTCACTAACACAATTAAGATTGTCAATTTCTGCTAATATTACCATAGCTGATTACCAACGCCTTTCCAACAAGGAAATTCAAAAAAATCTACAAATATCTTGAAAATTTTCACAATCATGCTATAATAATCCATAGAGACAAGTCACTTAGTCCCTTTCTACTAGAGAGTGCGTGGTTGCTGGAAACGCATAGAGAGCCTAAACTGATACTACTCTTGAGTTTTTTATGAAAACATAAAACGGTGGCCACGTTAGAGCCAATCAGAGGTGTCCCTCTTTTTTGAGGAACATAAATGAAGGTGGAACCACGTTGCGACGTCCTTTCGAGGATGTCGCTTTTTGTTTTTCAGAAGGAGGAAGAATGGTGCTTTACATGATTGGTGGATCTCCTTGTAGTGGAAAGTCAACAATTGCCTCACTTCTTGCTAGACAATATCAGCTACGTCATATCAAACTCGATGATTTGGTAGACGAGATGATGAGTCAAGCAAGTGCAGACTCCCAACCAATTTGCCTTCTTAGACAGGATAGAAGTCCGGAACAAATCTGGATGAGAAATCCAGAAGAGATGGCGGATGAAGAATGGCACTTTTATGAGGAGATTTTTCCTTATGTAAAATCTTACTTGATAAAAAATCAAAACAGGCATCTCTTGGTGGAGGGAGCAGGACTGTTGCCTCACTTGGTTAAGGAGCTTGAATGTCCAGCGTCTTCCTATCTATGCTTAACTCCGACAGCTGATTTTCAGAAAAAGCATTATAGACAGAGAGAATGGGTTCCTTATGTCTTGGAGGGAACAACCAACCCTGATAAAGCTTTTGAAAACTGGATGCAACGAGACATTCTTTTTGCCCAAATGGTTCGTAAAGAAGCAATGGAATTAGGATATTCTAGTCTCTTGACAGATGGTAGTCAATCAGAAAATCAGACTATGAAAGAGGTTGCTCGGCTCTTAAAATTGTCCAACAACAAATAATAAATATTTAAGGAGAACATCATGATTAACATTACTTTCCCAGATGGCGCTGTTCGTGAATTCGAATCTGGCGTTACTACTTTTGAAATTGCCCAATCTATCAGCAATTCCCTAGCTAAAAAAGCCTTGGCTGGTAAATTCAACGGCAAACTCATCGACACTACTCGTGCTATCACTGAAGGTGGAAACATCGAAATTGTGACACCTGATCACGAAGATGCCCTTCCAATCTTGCGTCACTCAGCTGCTCACTTGTTCGCCCAAGCAACTCGTCGTCTTTTCCCAGACATTCACTTAGGAGTTGGTCCAGCTATCGAAGATGGTTTCTACTACGATACAGACAACCAAGCTGGTCAAATCTCAAATGAAGACCTTCCTCGTATTGAAGAAGAAATGCAAAAAATCGTCAAAGAAAACTTCCCATCAATTCGTGAAGAAGTTACTAAAGACGAGGCACGTGAAATCTTCAAAAATGACCCTTACAAGTTGGAATTGATTGAAGAACACTCAGAAGACGAAGGTGGTTTGACTATCTACCGTCAGGGTGAATACGTGGACCTTTGCCGTGGCCCTCACGTCCCTTCAACAGGCCGTATCCAAATCTTCCACCTTCTCCATGTAGCAGGTGCTTACTGGCGTGGAAATAGCGACAACGCTATGATGCAACGTATCTACGGTACAGCTTGGTTTGACAAGAAAGACTTGAAGAACTACCTCCAAATGCGTGAAGAAGCTAAGGAACGTGACCACCGTAAACTTGGTAAAGAACTTGACCTCTTTATGATTTCACAAGAGGTGGGACAAGGTTTGCCATTCTGGTTGCCAAACGGTGCGACTATTCGTCGTGAGTTGGAACGCTATATCGTTGACAAGGAGTTGGCTTCAGGCTACCAACACGTCTACACTCCACCACTTGCTTCTGTTGAACTTTACAAGACTTCTGGTCACTGGGATCATTACCAAGAAGACATGTTCCCAACTATGGACATGGGTGACGGGGAAGAATTTGTCCTTCGTCCAATGAACTGCCCGCACCACATCCAAGTCTTCAAACACCATGTTCACTCTTACCGTGAGTTGCCAATCCGTATCGCTGAAATCGGTATGATGCACCGCTACGAAAAATCTGGTGCCCTCACTGGTCTTCAACGTGTGCGTGAAATGTCTCTCAACGATGGGCACCTCTTTGTAACTCCTGAACAAATCCAAGAAGAATTCCAACGTGCCCTTCAGTTGATTATCGATGTTTATGAAGATTTCAACTTGACTGAATACCGCTTCCGCCTATCTCTTCGTGACCCTCAAGATACTCATAAGTACTTTGATAATGATGAGATGTGGGAAAATGCTCAAACCATGCTTCGTGCAGCCCTTGATGAAATGGGCGTGGACTACTTTGAAGCCGAAGGTGAAGCAGCCTTCTACGGACCAAAATTGGATATTCAAGTTAAGACCGCTCTTGGAAAAGAAGAAACTCTTTCTACTATCCAGCTTGACTTCTTGCTTCCAGAACGTTTCGACCTTAAATACATCGGAGCTGATGGCGAAGAGCACCGTCCAGTTATGATCCACCGTGGAGTTATCTCAACTATGGAACGCTTCACAGCTATCTTGATTGAAAACTACAAGGGTGCCTTCCCAACATGGCTTGCACCACACCAAGTAACCCTCATCCCAGTTTCTAACGAGAAACATGTGGACTACGCATGGGAAGTAGCGAAGAAACTCCGTGACCGCGGTGTCCGTGCAGATGTAGATGAGCGCAATGAAAAAATGCAGTTCAAAATCCGTGCATCACAAACTAGCAAGATTCCTTACCAATTGATCGTTGGTGACAAGGAAATGGAAGACGGAACTGTCAACGTTCGTCGCTATGGACAAAAAGAAACACAAACTGTCTCAGTTGATGATTTTGTTCAAGCTATCCTAGCTGATATCGCCAACAAATCACGCGTTGAGAAATAAAACAATCACAGTCTAAGAAACATTTTTCAGAGTCAGAAAAAGCAACAACTATTTCAGCTGTTGCTTTTTATATTTTATTTAATCTGAGCTAGTAGTGATTGGTCAAACCACCACTGAAGATTTACTTTCATGAGTTAGATAAGGTCAATATCTTCAATCCTTGTCTGCTTCATTTTCTTTTACGAGATCTTTTTGTGAATCCTTTTCAGAGAGTTTTTGATCGATATACTTGTTAATGGTTTCATAAAATTCCTTGGTCGTATCACTGTCTAATTTTGTTGAATTATGAACTTGATTCACTTTCAATTGAACAGATTGAATACCGTAAGAGGCTTGTTTTTGGTGGAGCGTTTCTAATTCTTCTTCTGAAATCGGATCTCCAACAACCGTCAAGACCAACTCATTATTTCTTGATTTGTAGACTTGATTAATGACCGTATGATTGGCGAACTCTTTTCCTACAAATTGTTTGATCCCTTCTTTTCGTGCTTGATCCATCGTCAGAGTGACTGCTGAATAGCTGGCTGGAAGAACCAATAATACAATTAAGGATATCAACCCAATTCTCATTTTAATGTTTAGCTCTTTAAATGAACTTAAGGGAGATTTTCTCATCATAATTCTTGTTCCAACAATGTTGATTAGCATGATAAAGACACAGTTGATCAAGAAAAGATAAAGAGCCCCAAATAAAAATCGTACATTTCCATTAGCTAAACCATAGCCTGCAGTGCAGATAGGTGGCATCAGAGCTGTTGCGATGGCTACTCCTGGTACGATATTGTTTGCTTCTTTTTTCCTTGAACCAATAAAACCTGCTATCCCACCCGCAATAGCAATGAGAACATCCCAAATGGTTGGAGAGGTTCGTGCGATCAACTCGCTACTTGCATAAGATAAAGGCGAAATCCAGAAATACAGAGTCGAGACAAGCAAGCTGACCAATACTTGAGTAAATAAAACCTCTAGAGATTACTTGATTAAACGCGTATCAAAAATAGCTAAACCGAATCCCAGTCCAACAATCGGTGTCATAAGAGGGGAAATCAGCATGGCTCCAATAATGACAGCTGTTGAATTCATATTTAGACCTATAGAGGAAATAAAAATCGCACACATCAAAATCACTGTATTTCTTAAACGAACATGAAGGTCATCATATAGCTTCTCGCGGAATTCACGTGTTGAATAATTTCCGGACATTGGTTACTCCTTTTATTTCATATAATCTTGTTTCTGCATGGATGATGGTAGAGAGACTTCTGTCCAAACTGACATGTTTTTAATTCTCACTTATAATTCTTTTGAACATTATCTTTTAAATATCCATCAGTCCATCCTACATATTATATCAAAAATTTTACAGTCTTTCTCTGAAGAAATCTATCAATTGAACAGATAGAGAAAGTTAGCGTCAACCTCATGGAATCATCGACTACTTCAATGATCTCTAGAACTAAACAAAGCATATGATAAGCAAAGGCCAATGGAGAAATGCAAAAATTACAGGAAGGAAGAAAACTGTCAAGATTTGCTTGTTAATGGTTTGCTTAATCTGCTTTTGATCTAGACCTACCTTTTCGTTCGTGGTCTTCATATCCATCAGAGATTTGTTTATAGTAGATAAAATAATTTACTAGGATACACAGTTAAAGATAAAAAAGCCCAGTTGTCTTATCCTGGGCTCTTATCTATCATGCTCACTCAATTATCAGATTCATATCGGAAAACTTAATTCTTACTATCGTTCCTTTTCCGACCTCAGACTCGATACGAATCTGGTGCCCCAGTTCTTCAGAAATTTTCTTGGATAGGTAAAGCCCAAGTCCAGATGACTGCTGGGTTAGGCGTCCATTATAGCCTGAAAACCCACGTTCAAAGACTCGGAGGACGTCACTGTTTTTTATCCCGATTCCCGTATCCTTGATACAAAGCTCTTGCCCGTCCATATAAATCTCCAGACCACCTTCCTTGGTGTACTTGAGACTATTGGAGATGATTTGCTCAATGACCACTAGCAGCCACTTTTTATCCGTCACAATTTCTTTATCAAGGTCATGCAGATTGACACTTAAGCCTTTTTGAATAAAGAAAAGGGCGTATTTACGCAGTATTTCCTTGACCAAGTCCTCAATTTGAACCTGCTTTAAGACCAAATCATCATGGAAACTTTCTAAACGCAGGTACTGCAAGACTAGATTGGTATAGGAATCAATTTTGAAAATTTCTTGTTCTAGTTGCTGCTTCAGTTGGCGGTCTGCGACTTCTGCAACTAACAATTGACTGGCTGCAATGGGGGTCTTAATCTGATGCACCCACAAGGTATAGTAATCCAGCAAATCCGTCAGTTTTCTTTCTGAATCTGACCTCTGCTGATAGAGTTCCATCTCACGCGCTTCTAATTTTTCAGCTAAGGCTCTTTCCAAAGGAGACTGAGCTTCCCTCTCACCATAGAGAATTTCCTGACGATAGACCTGCATTTCCACCAATATGTCCCAAGTGAAAAATAAAATAGTTACAAAGCAACACAAGAGGAAAAAGTAGAGAAAGTAAATTCCTAAACTGGCAAATAAAAACTGAAAGAGCAAAACCAGAAATGCTAAAGCAAGCAGATAGACAAACAGACGACTACGTGAGCGCAGATAGGCTAGAAAAAATTGTTTCCAATCAAGCATGCTTCAGTCCGTACCCTATCCCTTTCTTGGTCTCGATAAATCCTACCAAGCCCTGCTCTTCCAATTTTTTACGCAAACGAGCCACATTGACAGAGAGGGTATTATCATCAATGAAAAAGTCACTGTTCCAAAGTTCCCGCATCAGGTCATCACGCGCTACGATATTTCCTGCGTGTTCAAACAAAACGCGTAAAATCTGGAATTCGTTCTTAGTCAAATTCAACACTTGCCCTTGATAATGTACATCCATGGATTTGGTATTGAGGATCACACCGGCATATTCCAGTAAACTCTCGTCACGCCCAAACTCATAGGAACGGCGCAACAAGCCCTGAACCTTGGCTAGAAGAACCTGCTGGTCAAAAGGCTTGGTCACAAAGTCATCCGCCCCCATATTAATCGCCATTACGATATCCATAGCCTGGTCTCTCGAAGACAGAAACATAATCGGCACCTTGGAAATCTTGCGAATCTCCTGACACCAGTGATAACCGTTAAACAAGGGCAAGCCAATATCCATGAGAACCAAATGAGGTTCCGACTGGACAAAAAGACTCAAAACTTCCATAAAGTCTTCTACCAAGACCACTTCAAATCCCCATTCAGAGAGCATTTTCCCGACCTGTTGACGAATAACCTGATCATCTTCTACTAATAAAATCTTGTGCATCTGATTCTCCTTTGCTAATTTTAGGAGTCTTAAATCCTTTAGTATAAATAGAGGGCTTAGTATCTAATACTTTTTTGACATTTCCTTGTCACAACAGCTCAAAAACAGATAGTGAATAACCCCATTGATATCATACCTTATTTTCAGACATAGTGCCAGCCCTACCCTTTTATTTTTAATTTTTTCAACCTTCATTTCAGTTCTTTTATCCATCCCCTTAACCAAAATTTATATCTATTCTTCCAAACCTTGAGTGTAGTTAAAACGACACTCTATACTCTTCTAACATTGAAAAGCTCCTTATCGAGTTGTATCCGTAAAAAGTTCTAGCTTTCAGATTGACAATCTGAAAAAGATTTGTTAAGATATGAATGAACAAGATTTAATATTCATTCAGGAAAGAGGTGAATCAAATTGGACAAAAAACAGGCTTTGAAATCCGCAGCTTATGAAGTTTTTTCAAAAAAAGGATACAAGGCGACAGGAATTTCAGAAATTGCTAGACAAGCTCATATGGCAGTCGGATCTTTTTATAACTATTACGAAAGTAAAGAAGCTATTTTTTTAGATATCTATATTGATGAAAACAACCGTGTTCGCCAAACTATGATCGAAGAACTGGATTGGGAAATTGATATGATTGATCTTATTAGTCAACTCTTTGCTCAATCCAGAGCACTCGTTTCTTCAAATAAAATCCTTGCAGAATGGTACAATCCTGCCATAGCAGATGAGTTGCATAGCTACTATTCCTCAGAAGAAGGAAAAGTCACGAATCCATTTCATCAATTTCTCGTGAAAACCTTTACTCATCGTTTGCAGGCTGAAGGCCATTCTCCAGAAAAAATTCAAGATATTTTACAAGTTTACAACCTATTTTACTACATGGATATGCATATCACAGAAAATGATTTTCCAGATATTAGCAAAACTGTAGAAATACTAGCAACCAACTTCATTAAAGGAATACTGAAATAAAGAAATCTTTTCTTTATTTTTTGGAAATTATTGAATGAAAAAAAATATTATTCATTCATAGAAAATTACTACACTATAGGAGTTAAAAATGAAACGAGGGAAAAAAATGTTCATAATTATTCTAACTACACTTGGAGTGCTCGGCTTTATATCTTGGGGAATCATTACCTATCTTGGACGAAGTCAAACTTTATCGATAAAATCCATTGAAAATCCCAGCGGAGATTTGTATTTAGTTCACATCACAAAACCAAAAAATCAAATATGGAAAGCTGGCTCCTATGCTCAGTTTAAGCTTCCTGACAGCTCGTTTGATCCAGATAAAAGTACAGTAAAGGAGGATCAGGCTAGCCGATGGCTAACCCTTGCTTCCACTCCTGATGAGGATGAAATTCTTATTGTAACCCATAATAGTGGTAGCGTGTTTAAGGAAACCTTAACACATTTACCAGCTGGTAGTAAAATTGAGATGAGTTGGCTGGAGTCATCTTTATCTGTTAAAGACAATGACCAAGCACTGGTTTGTTTTGCCTCTGATGTCGGTATTTCTACTCTACGTCCAGTTGTGAAAGAGTGGGCTGGTAAGCGCTCCATCATCCTTAATCATTTAGGCAAAGGAGTAAACATTTTTGATAATGAGTTAAGAGAGCTTAGTAAGAATAATTCGAATCTAACTTATAAAACTAGCGAAACCTTTTCTCAAAGCCAAGCATTTTTAAAAAATGCGGTTGTGAAATACGGTAACCAAGCTATTTATCTCTTAACCGGCCAACCTGATGATATAAATGAGATGAAAAATTTCTTAAGAGAGAATGGGATTGACGACAAACAGATACAAACAAGTATGTTTAAAGGTTTAAAATAAAAGCAAACTGTCTTCTATGTGTCTGAATCATACCATTATAGGTCGGTATGTAGAGAGCTCGTACAAACAAACTAGTAAATTCTATGTGATTGTGATAAGATAAATAAAAAGAAAGGAGCTCTTATGGCCAATATTTTTGACTATCTGAAAGATGTCGCATACGATTCCTTTTACGACTTTCCATTGAATGAGTTAGACATTCTAGCCTTAACAGAAGCTACCTACCTCTCCTTTGATAATCTGGTCTCCACAAGTCCTCAGCGACTTTTAGACCTGGCTCCTCAGGTTCCAAGGGAGCCCAACATGTTGACCAGCAAAAATCGCCTCCAGCTATTGGATGAGCTAGCTCAACACAAACGCTTCAAAAATTGCAAACTCTCCCATTTTATCAATGACATTGATCCTGAATTGCAAAAACAATTTGCGGCTATGACCTACCGCCTCACTCTCGATACCTATCTGATTGTCTTTCGTGGGACAGATGACAGCATCATTGGCTGGAAGGAAGATTTCCACCTGACCTATATGAAGGCAATTCCTGCTCAAAAGCACGCCCTCCTCTATTTAAGGAACTTTTTTACCCATCATCCTAAGCAAAAGGTCATTCTGGCTGGGCATTCCAAGGGAGGAAATCTAGCTATCTATGCTGCTAGCCAAATTGAGCAAAGCTTGCAAAATCAAATCACAGCAGTTTATACCTTTGATGCGCCTGGTCTCCACAAAGAATTGACACAAACCGAGGGCTATCAAAGGATAATGGATATAACTAAGGTCTTCATCCCACAAGGATCTATTATCGGTATGATGCTAGAAATCTCTAACCACCAAATCATCGTGCAAAGTACTGCCTTAGGTGGTATCGCCCAGCACGATACCTTTAGTTGGCAGATTGAGGACAAGCACTTCATCCAACTGGATAAGACCAACAGTGATAGCCAACAAGTCGACACAACCTTCAAAGAATGGATGGCCACAGTCCCTGATGAGGAACTCCAGCTCTACTTCGACCTCTTCTTTGGCACCATTCTAGATGCTGGCATTAACTCCATCAATGACCTATCTTCCTTCAAAGCTATTGAACACATCCATCATCTCTTTGTCCAAGCTCAATCCCTCACTCCAGAAGAAAGGGAAACCATGGGACGCCTTACCCAATTATTGATTGATACCCGTTACCAAGCATGGAAAAATAGATAGTACCTTTCAAAAATCAAATGTATATAAAACAAAAGACCTAGAATACATACTTTCATGTGTATTCTAAGTCTTTTTTAATAAAATCTGACTACCAAATAATCCCTTTGTAGGCTATCAAAATGAGGACTGATAGCAGGACATAAAAGGCAAGGAAAAGCCATTTCATCTTGACACAGAGCGCTACGTACTCCCGAATAAAAGCAGATGGTATGTAGTAGCCTGCCGTCCTACATCCGAGGCCATCTCCCTTCATATTTAACTTACGCGCATAGGTACTGGTACGAAAAACATGATAGTCATTTGTAACAAAGAGGAATTGAGGTTTGGCTACCAGTTCCTCACCAAGTTCCTTAGAAAAGAGAAGGTTCTCGTAGGTAGTCCTTGATTGATCTTCCAGAATAATCGCATCTTGGGGAACATCTGTCTCTTCAAGAAGATAGTTTGTAATGGCCTGCGCTTCAGAAATCTTCTCATCTCCTCCTTGACCACCACTTGCAATGATTTTGATATGAGGATTCTTAGACTTGTGATAAGCTTCCACTGCCTTATCAATTCTCCTCTTCAGCAAAGGTGTTACCTTTTCTCCGTCTAACAAACCTGCACCATGAATGATAATAAAATCATAATGCTTCTTCTTAGGAATAAAGAGATACAAGATAGAGTACAACATAAAAGCCACAAAAGCAAAACCAAAAATAAAGTAAGAATAAGAAATAAATGCAAATGAAATATTTAGAAAGTGATTGGTGTAAAATAATTCATGTCGTCCTCCCAATCGAAATGACATCAAAGCAAAAAATAGCAAAATGACTATTCCAAGGAGCATGGAGAGATAATTAGCCTTTGAACGTCCCTCTCGCTTCAACAAAATGACCCCATTATAGATTAGAAAGATGCCACTTAGAAAAAGCAAAAAAGGAAGTAAAATAAAGGGAAATATAAAAAAAGCGAAATGAATCTTCTCATACCCATTTTGATAAAAAAGGTAGCCTAGATAAAAATAACTGGAAATGAGGGATAATAAGAATAATACTGGATTCCACAAACTTCTATTATCCTTCCAAAATGACACTATAAAGGCTAATACAATTCCTATAACGAGATACATTTCTTCCTCCTTTAATGATTCTATTTTATCACAATTTTACATAGAGAAAAAGAGGGCATCTATCCCTCTCAATCCTTCATCTGACTCTCTGCATCGGCCACGACTTGTTCTAGACTGGTCTGCCCAAGTTCAGCCTCCATAGCCAACTGAATTCTCTCCAATTTTTGATCCAAAACATCATGAATATGAGCTCCAACTGGACAATTTGGATTTGGATTGTCATGGAAACTGAAGAGTTGACCTGTTTTACCAAGACACTCAACCGCCTGATAAACATCTAATAGACTAATGTCTTTGAGATCCTTAACAATCTCTGTTCCCCCTGTTCCGCGCGCGACTGAAATGAGCTCTGCCTTCTTCAACTGGGACAAGGTCTTTCTGATAATGACAGGATTGACCCCGACACTAGCAGCTAAAAAATCACTGGTCACCTTGCTTTCCTTCCCCTTGAGAGCGATAATTATCAGCATATGAGTCGCAATGGTAAATCTACTTGGAATTTGCATCCTCTTCTCCTTTTTACGAGGCTCCCCTGCCTCTACTCTTCTTTTTCTTTTATTATACCCTTTTTAGTTGTAATGTCAATCATTACCACCCTTTAACCAGGCATCTAATTCCCTATCATAGCCCTCTTTCTGGGCCAATTCACTCAGAAATTCCTGATGATGAGTATGGTGAATACCATTGACCAGACTTTCATAGTAAACCTCAAAATAAGGGAGTTTGAGATCTTTAGCCAACTGCAATTCAGCTTCCACATCGTAGTCCACCCGTCGAAAGTCCATATCTACCAAGCCCTTGTCATCAAACTCCAAAATCATATACTGGGCGCGCAAGTCCTTCCTTAACTGAGCATCTAGAAAGAAAGGCTGGCCAATCGAACCCGGATTGACAATCAATTGCCCACCAGTCCCGTAACGAAGCAACTGCTGGTGAATATGACCATAAACAGCAATATCACAAGACGGATTGGTCACCAAGCGGTCAAAATCCTCTTGCGCTCCAGTATGAATCAACTCTCGTCCCCAGTTCTTATCAGGCAGATGATGACTAATTCCTACCGTCAAATCACCAAACTGACGATGAATCTGGAGGGGTTGATTGTGGAGCAGTTCAATTTCTTCTAGGGAAATTTCCTCTAAAACATACTGGCACTGGCGCAAGAGATAACGTTGACTAGGACGAGTACTATCTAGTTCCTTGCGGACACCGTGCCACAGACTATCTTCCCAGTTTCCCAAAACTCTAGCTGTAATCGGTAGTTGAGCCAACAAGTCCAAAATCCTTCTACGCCCTGTCCCTGGCATGAGAATGTCTCCCAAAAGCCAGTATTCATCCACTCCTCGCTGCCGAGCATCTGCCAAAACAGCCTCCAAGGCGGTGGTATTTCCATGAATATCTGAAAGAAGAGCTATTTTCGTCATATCCATCTCCTCGTTTTTTCTCTTGCAATAAGTATAACATAAAAAGTCACAGCTAGAGAAATCTAGCTTTTTTTGATATACTAGATAAAGATATTAGACAAGAGGAAACGAATGACCCCGAATAAAGAAGATTATCTAAAGTGTATTTATGAAATTGGCATAGACCTGCATAAAATCACCAACAAGGAAATTGCTGCCCGCATGCAAGTCTCTCCCCCTGCCGTAACTGAAATGATTAAACGGATGAAGAGTGAGAATCTCATCCTCAAGGACAAGGAATGTGGCTATCTACTGACTGATCTTGGACTTAAACTGGTCTCTGAACTCTACCGTAAACACCGCTTGATTGAAGTTTTTCTAGTTCATCATTTAGACTATACGAGTGACCAGATTCACGAGGAAGCTGAGGTATTGGAACATACTGTCTCTGAGCTATTCGTGGAGAGACTAGAAAAATTGCTTGGATTCCCCAAGACCTGCCCCCACGGCGGAACCATTCCTGCTAAGGGAGAACTCCTGGTTGAAATCAATAACCTCCCACTAGCTGATATCAAGGAAGCTGGCGCCTACCGCCTGACTCGGGTGCATGATAGTTTTGACATTCTCCATTATCTGGACAAGCACTCACTTCACATCGGTGATTCGCTCCAAGTCAAACAGTTTGATGGCTTCAGCAATACCTTCACTATCCTTAGTAAAGACAAGGATTTACAAGTAGGTATGGACATTGCCAAACAACTCTATGTCGAAAAAATCGACTAATTTCTCAAGTACCCCAACCAACCCTGAAAGTTTTATTTTCAGGGTTTTATTTCTATCATTTGATTTTACTTTCATTTAGTTGTAGAATATTTGTAAAAAATAATAAAAATATTTTAATATATGAAAAAATTACTGAAAATTTTTGCGACATCCAAATGGTTTGACCTCTTTGGGGTTGCTTTGGTCGTTGGGATTGCGATTGCATCTGGTTACCTCAACTCACGCCTCGACAAATTTGTAGACTGGGGACCATGGACTGCTCTTGTTCCTTTTGGATTGATTTCCGTAACCAACGTTGGGATTTCCATGTTGTCCACTCGTTTCACGGGAAAATTAAGCAAATGGGGAAATTACTTTGGTATTGTTAATACCATTTTGTCTGGTACTATTGATTATATCCTTGGAAATAAGGCGGCCATTATCACCTATCCTGTCACCTTCCTCATTTATACCTTTGCAATTAAGAAATGGGAAGCCTCGCAAGAAGGCAGACTCAATCAAATGAGCCAAAAACAGGTGAAATTGGCGGCCATCATTATTTCAATCATCGCCTTTCTCTTTGCCTTTGTGACCAACTATATCGGCTATGGAGGAAAGATGAATCTCCTTGCCTACGTGACAACTATTGCCTTTGCACTGTCCCTCATTGCCAATGCTTTGAACGCATTAAAACTGACAACTCAGTGGGGCTTTTGGTTGATTTACAATTTCGTTCAGCTGACAAAGGCTGGCATTCAAGGAAACTTTGCCAATATCGGAAAATATATCTTTTATATCCTCAATGCAATCGGAGCTTTGTTTGTATGGAATGATGAAGAGGTGGAACAATAAGAGGGAAATCAAATAAAGAAATCTAACAGAATCTCCTTACTAAAATTTTTTATCATTTTACTTGTAACTCCCATTCTTTTGGAGTAGAATGAAGCTAGATAAAAGAGGGAGGTCATCTTATGAAAAATCTCTTTAGAATCCATTTTGTAGCAATCGCAGTCAGCGATTTGCTACTATTTGCATTTTTTAGCACTAGACCCGAGACAGCTTTAGAATGGCTCTTGCTCTCTGGTTTTATTTTCCTCCTTGCTCAGGGACTCCTGCTATTTCGCTTGGTCAACCGACTCAAACATCAATTCGCTGAGATTTATCCTCAAATCAATAAAAAGATTCGCTTCTACTATTTAGGGATTCTCTCCATTGATTTTCTATTTTTTGTCCTTTTAGCCTTCGTTAGTTCTCAGCGTTTTTACTCTCTTATGCCAATCATCACTGCTTGCCATTCTACTTTTTATTATAGGACAGCGGACTACCTAAGAGAAAACTATCCTGACTTTTACAACAAACATATCTCTTTGTGGGAATGTCTCTAAGGAAAAGGAGGTCTTAGCATGAAAAAAATCATCTACACCAAGACCATTGAGCTCCTTGTCATTGATGGAATCATGCTGGCATTTTTGACATTTAAAGAGGGACTTACTTGGGATTGGATTTTGATTTATAGCGGTTGGCTCATCTTCTTTCATCCTGTACTATCGACCTATCTTTCTAACCAACTTTGTGACCACTTTAGCCAACTCTATTCCCAGATTAGACCGAGATTCTGGCGCTTTGCCTTACAAATCCTTCTATGGGATAGCCTGATCATTCTCTCCTTGATATGTTTAAGTGGTATACCACTTTTCCTTCAGGGCACTCTCCTAATCCTAGGCCACCTTATCCCTTCCTATTGCACCTGCCAAAGCCTGAAACAAGATTTCCCCAAGGCCTATCAGGAACAGATTGCATTTTGGAGTATTTTATGATAGATGAGAAAAACCAAGCCGTCCGGGCTTGGTCTTTCTTATCTATTTTTAGTATCTAGGATAATGGTAACTGGTCCGTCATTGACCAGCTCAACCTGCATATCTGCTCCAAAGATGCCTGTCTGAACGGGCACTTCTTGTGCTAATTTTTGATTGAAATCGTCATAGAAGTCTGATGCCATATCAGGCTTGGCTGCCCCTGTAAAGGCTGGACGATTGCCTTTCTTGGTATCCGCAAAGAGGGTAAACTGAGAAATAGAGAGGATTTCTCCTTCAATATCTTTGACAGACAGGTTCATCTTGCCTTCTGCGTCTGAAAAAATCCGCATATTGACAAGCTTTCTCACAGCATAGTCCAAATCTTCCTCTTGGTCCTCTGGTCCAACACCAACCAGCAATAAGAGCCCCTGATTGATTTTTCCATGAATCTGACCTTCGATACTAACTTGGGCTTTTTTAACCCGTTGGATAATGATTTTCATAATAGCCTTTCTAGTAAGAGCTAGGATAATTAGCCGTTGGTTCGTTTGACAGAGTAAACTTCTGGCACACTCTTAATCTTATCCACGACCGTAGTCAGCGTCGAGAGGTTAGCAATGCCAAAGGACACATGGATATTAGCAAACTTCATATCCTTGGTTGGTTGAGCGTTGACTGTTGAGATATTCTTAGTTGTGTTTGAAAGAACTTGCAATACATCGTTCAACAGTCCTGTACGGTTGAGACCATAGATATCGATATGGGCCATATACTCCTTATTTGAGTTTGAGTACTGGTCTTCCCATTCCACATCAAGGAGACGTTGCTCGTAGTTTTCTTGGGCGCGCAGGTTCATACAGTCCACACGGTGAATAGCCACACCACGACCCTTGGTAATGTAGCCGACAATATCGTCACCAGGAACAGGATTACAACACTTGGCAATCCGCACTAGAAGACCTGAGGCACCTTCAATAACCACACCACCCTCATGCTTGACCTTGAGGGTTTCTTTGTTTTCAACCTTGACTTCGCCACCTTTTACAAGTTCTTCTGCCTCCGCCTTGGCCTTGGCACGTTCTTCCTCACGGCGTTCCTTTTCAGTCAGACGGTTAAAGACGGTAATAGCACCGATTTCTCCAAAACCAATGGCCGCAAAGAGGGATTCTTCTGTCTTGTAGCTGGTCTTTTGCAGAACTTGGTCCATGTGACGCTTATCCATGAATTTATTGGCCACATAGCCATTTTCTTGGAACTGGGCCATCAGCATTTCACGACCCTTGTTTACAGACAATTCCTTATCTTGGTTTTTAAAGAACTGACGAATTTTGTTGCGGGCCTTGCTGGTCTTGACCATATTGAGCCAGTCACGGCTAGGTCCAAAGGAGTTGGGGTTGGTGACAATTTCAACCTGATCTCCTGTCTTGAGCTTGGTTGTCAGCGGAACCATACGGCCATTGACCTTGGCACCCGTCGCTTTTTCACCAACTTTAGTATGGATTTCATAGGCAAAGTCAATCGGTCCTGAATCTTTTGGAAGGGAACGGACAGCTCCATCTGGAGTAAAGACGTAAATCTCCTCAGCCAGATAGTTTTCCTTAACAGAATCAACAAATTCCTTGGCATCATCAGCCTGGTCTTGGAGCTCCATCATTTCCTTGATCCAGTTCATCCCAATAGCTGATTCTTTGCTGTTGACCTGCCCCTTAACGCCTTTCTTATAAGCCCAGTGAGCCGCAACCCCGTACTCAGCCACCTCGTGCATGGCTTTAGTTCGAATCTGGAATTCGATCGGCCCTTTTGGCCCATAAACTGTCGTATGGATAGACTGGTAACCATTGGCCTTGCGATTAGCGATATAATCTTTAAAGCGACCAGGCATGGGTTTCCAAAGTTCATGCACGTAACCAAGCATGGCATAAACATCACTTTGGGTATCCAAAATACAACGAATGGCAATCAGGTCATAGATTTCCTCAAAACGTTTTCTCTTATCCTGCATTTTTCGGAAAATCGAGTAAATATGCTTGGGACGACCATAAATCTTCCCTTTCAAGTGACGATCTGTCGTATAGTTTTCTAATTTTGTGACTACCTCATCCACCAAGGCTTCACGCTCTCTACGTTTTTCCTTCATCATATGGGTAATCTTGTAAAACTCTGTCGGGTTGAGATAACGGAAAGATAAGTCTTCCAATTCCCATTTGACACTGGAAATCCCCAGACGGTGGGCAAGTGGGGCATAGATTTCCATAGTTTCTTTGGAAATACGCTCCTGCTTGTCTTTTCTAAGATGTTTTAAGGTCCGCATATTGTGCAAGCGATCAGACAGTTTAACCAAGATAACACGGATGTCCTCAGACATGGCCATGAGCATCTTGCGATGGTTTTCCGCTAATTGCTCCTCGATAGATTTGTACTCGACCTTACCAAGCTTAGTAACCCCATCGACAATCACGCGAACATCAGGACCAAACTCTCTTTCCAAATCGTCCAAGGTCGCATCTGTATCTTCTACCACATCATGCAAGAAACCACAGGCAACCGTTACGGCATCTAGTTTGAGTTTGGCTAAAATACCTGCCACTTGGATAGGGTGAATGATATAAGGCTCGCCTGATTTGCGGTATTGACCACTGTGGCATTCAACAGCATAGACCAAGGCTTTATGTACAAATGCAACATCCTCTTCCGTTAAATATTCTTTGGTTAAAGCGACAACTTCTTCGCCTGTTAAATTCACTTCTTTTGGCATCTCTACTCTCCAATTCTTCCTACCATTTTATCACTTTTTTAATAATATGAAAACTAGAAAAAGAGGATTCTAAAGCTTATTCAGTTTGTTAGGAAGGAGGATAACATAAGATTCACACTAAAACAACAAATTTATCTAGCTCTTCATCTAACTTTGTTTGGATATTGACTGCGTTAAAAGTTAGTGAAATGAAAATATATTCTTCCTTTTTCAATAAGAAAAGTTTTGATATTTTAGTAATTTTCTAACTTTTTTAGTGTATAATGGTAATAAGGACAGTTTTTTACGATAATTACTAAATTTTCATCTCTCTAGAAAGGCAAATCATATGAAATCACACAAAAGACTGACACTTTTAGCTTTGGCTGTGCTTGGCTTATCCAGCCAAGTGGTTTTGGCTGATGACACAAGTCATTCTACTACTAACCCTATGACTAGTTCAACCAGTAGCTCAACAAGCAATTCTACAAATACTTCTGCTAGCAGTTCACAAGCTAGTACAGAAACTTCGTCAAGTGTAGCTAGTTCAAGTGAGCAAGAAAGCAAGCCATCTCTTTCTAAGGAAACCAAACCCAATCAACCTATACAGACTGGCTGGGTAAAAGAAGGGAACAAGTGGACTTTTTATAGTCAAACTGGGGTCAAATTTACAGATACTCTCTATAATGGTTATCTCTTTGATAGTCGTGGCTATTTGCTTGAAAATAGCTGGTATCAGATGGGAAATAATTGGTACTATATCAATGGCTCAGGTAAATATTTATCCAACCAATGGAGCCAAATCAATGGCAAGTGGTATGTTTTTGATGGCTACGGTAGAATGTTGGCCAATGTCTGGAAGGGCGATTACTACCTCAAATCCAGCGGTGCTATGGCAGATAAGGAATGGGTCTACGACCAAAACTACTCTAGTTGGTTTTATCTCAAAGCTGGTGGACGCTATGCCCAAAAACAATGGATTGGTTCCTACTATCTTAAATCTGGTGGCTACATGGCCCATAAGGAATGGATTTATGACCCAGACTATCAAGCTTGGTACTATCTTAAGGACGATGGTGTGTATGTCACAGGAACCTATGCAGTGGATGGCAAAAACCAGCTCTTCCAAGGAAATGGAAAATGGCTTCGTGAAGTGGCACAAGATTTCAAAAAAGGACACTACTCAAAAACAATCTTTTTAGATCCAGGACACGGTGGTAAGGATCGCGGTGCTTATTATTATGGCATAGCTGAGAAAGAATTGAACCTACAAGTTTACCGTAAATTACGTAAACGATTAGAAGGCCTAGGCTACACCGTTCTTACCTCTCGAGACAGTGATATAGACGTTGATTTTATTACCGAACGTTCTCGTATGGTCAACAAGACCAATGCTGACTTTTTCATTAGCCTTCATTTCAATGCAAAAGGAAATGATACAACCGTTAATCTAGGTATCCAGACCTATTCTTACAAGGATGAACCTGGTTTCCCTAGCAAGATTAACAAGGATTGGCACAACAATCCTGAACGGATAAGTGAAAGTAATCGTCTCGCAGCTGATATCCATTCTTCACTGCTAGCTGAAACTGGAGCTAGGGATGCTGGCCTCTTGCAAGCAACCTTTGCTGTTCTTCGCGAAACAGCTAAACCAGCTGTTTTGCTAGAAATGGGATATATGGATAATCCAGAAGAAAACCAAAAAATCCGCAGCAGTGACTACCAAGATAAACTAGTTGAAGGAATTATCAAGGGAATCCAAAAATATTACGCAGGGAATTAAAGCAGTCTAAGCCTCGAACTCATTCGGGGCTTATTTTTCTTATCCAAACCATATCCTTCTTTCTAGAATTATTTCCTTTTTAAGCTTATTCTCCCCAACTGTGCTATACTTAATTTAGTACATTCTTTGAGATTGGAGCCAATATGAAAATCCATAAAACTGTGAATCCCGTTGCCTATGAAAATACCTATTATTTGGAAGGCGAAAAGAACCTCATCGTCGTCGATCCTGGTAGCCATTGGGAAGCCATTCGTCATACAATCGAGAAGATCAACAAACCGATCTGCGCTATTCTCCTGACCCACGCCCATTATGACCATATCATGAGTCTGGACCTAGTTCGCGAGACTTTTGGCAATCCTCCTGTCTATATCGCAGAGAGCGAAGCTAGCTGGCTCTATACTCCTGTCGACAATCTCTCTGGGCTTCCCCGCCACGATGATATGGCGGATGTGGTCGCAAAACCTGCTGAACACACTTTTGTCTTTCATGAAGAATACCAACTAGAGGAATTTCGTTTCACCGTCTTGCCAACACCAGGGCACTCTATCGGCGGCGTTTCTATCGTCTTTCCTGATGCTCACCTAGTCTTGACAGGAGATGCTTTGTTCCGTGAAACTATCGGGCGGACCGACCTTCCAACTGGTAGTACGGAGCAACTTCTCCATAGTATCCAAACCCAACTTTTCACCCTACCAAACTACGACGTCTATCCAGGGCATGGTCCAGCTACTACTATCGCTCACGAAAAGACCTTCAATCCTTTTTTCTAGTCAGCTGATGATTATGTATATCGCAATTTAATACTCAATGAAAAACAAAGAGCAAACTAGCCGCAGGTTACTCAAAGAACCGCTTTGAAGTTGCAGATAAAGCTGACGTGGTTGAAGAGATTTTCGAAGAGTATAGTTGATTGAAATAAAATGTGAACAAATCAATTAAGGAATTCAAATCAAATTTCTAACAAGCGTTTATAAGTCGTGTTGTCCTATTCCAACTTCAAAACATTATATAAGTAATCTTTCCATTACAAAAGGCATCCTATCAAGGTTTTCACACCTGATTGGATGCCTTTTTTCTGATGACTAGATTTTTTGCCTTACCAAATAATCACACGGTCTTCTGGTGAACGCCACATACCGTCGCCTTCTTTGACATCATAGGTTGTAAAGAAATCATCGAAGTTTGGTACTTGTACATTGACACGGAGTTTGGCTGGTGCGTGCACATCGACACTAGCCAAAAGTTTCATAAATTCTGGACGACCTTTCATGCGCCAGATGCGACCGAAGTTGTAGAAGAATTCTTCTGCCGAGAAGTCTGGTTCTCTCTTAGCTGCTTCAAGCGCTGCAGCGATTCCTCCCAAGTCCGCCACATTTTCTGACACAGTTAATTTACCGTTGATAGTTGCACCATAAGAATCCTGTCCATCAAACTGATCAATGACTTTTTGTGTTTTCTCCTTGAAAGCAGCATAGTCGCTCTCTGTCCACCAATCCTTGAGGCTACCATTTTCATCAAAGGAAGCACCATTTGTGTCAAAAGCGTGGGAAATTTCATGGGCAATAACCGCCCCAATCCCACCGTAGTTAGCAGAAGATGACTGGTGCAAGTCATAGAAAGGCGCTTGTAAAATAGCCGCTGGGAAGACAATTAGGTTCTTCTGTGGATTGTAGTAGGCATTGACCATATGAGCAGGCATGCCCCATTCCTTATAGTCCACAGGCTGGTTCCATTTGCTCCAACTGTGCTTGATTTCCACACGCGCAAAGGCTAGAGCATTGTCAAAAAGGCTAGCCGTTTCATCCACTACCTTGTCCTTATAGCGTTCTGGCAATTCTTCTGGATAACCGATATAAGGCTTGATGACATTGAGTTTGACAATGGCCTTGTCACGAGTTTCAGGAGTCAGCCAGTCATTTTTAGCCAAGCGTTCCTTATAGACATCAATCATGGTTGCTACTTTTTTCTCTACGTCCGCCTTGGCTTCTGGGGAGAATTTTTCATGGGCATACCAAAGACCCAAGGCTTGTTTGAAAGGACCTTGTGCTAGCTGGTAGGCAGCTTTAACCTTGTCTTTGGCTTCTGGAACTCCAGAAAGCGCACGACTGTAGGCACCTGACAAGACACGGATTTCTTCTGTTAAATAGCTGGTTGAAAGATTAACCACACTCAAAATCAAGGTTGCCTTGAGAAGAGGCCAAGCTTCTTCACTGTAGAATTGCTCTGCTGCTTGCCAGAAACGTTCTTCGTCTACAATAACCTTGTCTGGTACTTGTCCAAGAACGGCTTGGAAGAAGTCATCCAAAGGTAGGGAAGGCGCGAATTTCTTGAAATCTTCATAAGAATATGGGTGATAGAGTTTAGCATATTCTGAACTTTCTTCATTAGAGAGCACCACTGCCGCAACCCGACGGTCCAATTCTAGTCTTTTTTCTAGCAAGTCTTCAATTTCTTCATCAGAGAAATCATAAGCCTTGAGGAGATTAGCGCTAGATTCTTTCCACAAAGTCAACAGCTCTTCGCGTTGAGGATGGTCTTCAGCATAGTAGGTCGTATCTGGTAAAATCGTGCTTGGAGCGCTAGCCCACAAAACGTTGATTCTGGCATCCATAAAGTCTGGCGATACACCAAAAGGAAGGAAGTTTGGTTTTCCTGCAAGCTCAAACTCTGCTAGTTTAGCTGTAAAATCTGTAAAAGTCTCCAATTCTTGGAATTCTTTAAGAAGTGGTAAGACAGGTTTGATACCGTCAGCTTCTCTCTTGTCAAAATCACGAACTAGGCGGTGGTATTTGACAAAGTTTTCCAAAATAGCATCCTCAGGCACCTCTTCTCCTGTCAACCACTTGTCTGTTGTCGCCAGCATCAGGTCCTCAATTTCCTGGTCTAAATCAACAAAACCTCCTGTTTGAGACTTATCGGCTGGGATTTCAGCAGTCTTTTGCCATTCCCCATTGATTGCATCATAAAAATCATCTTGATAACGTGTCATCTTGTTCTCGCTTTCATTTGTACTTGCTTTTAGCTTAACAAAATTTACCTGGGAATGCAATTAAAAATGAACTGATACTTTCTATTGTTTTTCAGTTATTATTTTAATTTTTCCAAAAATTAACTTGACTTAATTTTTTTTTTAAGGTATATTAAGAGTCAGGAGGAATACAACTGTATGATACGTATCGAAAACCTCAGTGTCTCCTACAAAGAAACGTTGGCACTTAAGGATATTTCTCTAGTGCTCCATGGACCAACAATTACCGGTATCATTGGTCCAAACGGTGCTGGGAAATCAACACTATTAAAAGGTATGCTGGGAATTATCCCACATCAAGGTCAGGCATTTCTCGATGACAAGGAAGTTAAAAAATCCTTACACCGAATTGCCTATGTCGAACAAAAAATCAATATCGACTACAACTTTCCCATCAAGGTTAAGGAATGCGTCTCGTTAGGACTCTTTCCCTCTATCCCTCTCTTTCGAAGTTTAAAGGCTAAACATTGGAAGAAAGTGCAAGAGGCCCTTGAAATTGTCGGTCTAGCTGACTACGCTGAACGTCAAATCAGTCAACTGTCTGGAGGTCAGTTCCAGCGGGTCTTGATTGCCAGATGTTTGGTGCAGGAAGCTGACTATATCCTCTTGGATGAACCCTTTGTTGGGATTGACTCTGTCAGTGAGGAAATCATCATGAATACTCTGAGAGATCTGAAAAAAGCTGGGAAGACGGTTCTCATCGTCCACCACGACCTCAGCAAGGTTCCCCACTACTTCGATCAAGTCTTGCTTGTCAATCGAGAAGTGATTGCCTTTGGTCCAACCAAAGAAACCTTTACCGAAGCCAATCTCAAAGAAGCTTACGGTAATCGACTCTTTTTCAATGGAGGTGACCTATGATTGCAGAATTTATCGATGGATTGCAAAAATTCCATTTCCTACAAAATGCCTTGATAACAGCCATTGTCGTCGGGGTCGTAGCTGGAGCTGTGGGATGTTTCATCATTCTACGCGGGATGTCACTCATGGGAGATGCCATTTCACATGCTGTCTTGCCAGGTGTAGCCCTCTCCTTCATCTTGGGCCTTGACTTCTTTATCGGAGCCATTGTCTTTGGATTGCTAGCTGCCATCATCATTACCTACATCAAGGGAAACTCGATTATCAAAAGCGATACCGCCATCGGCATTACCTTTTCTTCTTTCTTAGCCCTCGGTATCATCTTGATTAGTGTCGCTAAAAGTTCAACTGACCTTTTCCATATCCTTTTTGGTAATATCCTAGCCGTCCAAGATACGGATATGTTTATTACTATGGGTGTAGGAGCAGCCATTCTCTTGTTAATCTGGATTTTCTTCAAGCAACTCTTGATCACTTCCTTTGATGAACTCTTGGCTAAAGCCATGGGAATGCCTGTCAATTTCTATCACTATCTTCTCATGGTACTCCTAACTCTCGTGTCTGTGACAGCCATGCAAAGTGTTGGAACTATCCTGATTGTAGCCATGCTGATTACCCCAGCTGCGACTGCTTATCTGTATGCTAATAGCCTGAAAAGCATGATTTTCCTTTCCTCAACCTTTGGAGCTACTGCTTCAGTTTTGGGGCTCTTTATCGGCTATAGCTTTAACGTTGCGGCAGGTTCTAGTATCGTGCTCACAGCCGCTAGTTTCTTTCTCATTAGCTTCTTTATCGCTCCAAAACAACGATATTTGAAACTGAAAAATAAACATTTGTTAAAATAAGGGGAAAAGCCCCAATAAATTGGAGGATCTAATGAAAAAATTAGGTACATTATTCGTTCTCTTTCTTTCCGTTATTGTTCTTGTAGCATGTGCTAGCGGAAAAAAAGATGCAGCTTCTGGTCAAAAACTAAAAGTTGTTGCCACAAACTCAATCATCGCTGATATTACTAAAAATATTGCTGGTGACAAGATTGATCTTCACAGTATCGTTCCGATTGGACAAGACCCACACGAATACGAACCACTTCCTGAAGACGTTAAGAAAACTTCTGAGGCTGACCTCATTTTCTATAACGGTATCAACCTTGAAACAGGTGGCAATGCCTGGTTTACAAAATTGGTAGAAAATGCCAAGAAGACTGAAAACAAAGACTACTTTGCAGTCAGTGAAGGTGTTGATGTTATCTACCTTGAAGGAAAAAATGAAAAAGGAAAAGAAGACCCACACGCTTGGCTTAACCTTGAAAATGGAATTATCTTTGCTAAAAATATCGCCAAACAATTGAGCGCTAAAGATCCTAACAACAAAGAATTCTATGAAAAAAATCTCAAAGAATATACTGATAAGTTAGACAAACTTGATAAAGAAAGTAAGGATAAATTTAATAACATCCCTGCTGAAAAGAAACTCATTGTAACCAGCGAAGGAGCATTTAAATACTTCTCTAAAGCCTATGGTGTCCCAAGTGCTTACATCTGGGAAATCAACACTGAAGAAGAAGGA
The DNA here is from genome assembly GCA_905221085.1 of bacterium. Classification (GTDB taxonomy): domain Bacteria; phylum Bacillota; class Bacilli; order Lactobacillales; family Streptococcaceae; genus Streptococcus. The sequence goes on along the minus strand of CAJNBT010000002.1, from coordinate 114,658 downwards.
ACACCTGAACAAATCAAGACCTTGGTTGAAAAACTTCGCCAAACAAAAGTTCCTTCACTCTTTGTAGAATCAAGTGTGGATGACCGTCCAATGAAAACTGTTTCACAAGACACAAACATCCCAATCTACGCACAAATCTTTACTGACTCTATCGCAGAACAAGGTAAAGAAGGCGACAGCTACTACAGCATGATGAAATACAACCTTGATAAAATTGCTGAAGGATTGGCAAAATAATACTCTGAAAACGTCATTCTCACATGAGCTGGCGTTTTTTCTATGCCCACATTTCCAGTCAAATCATTGGAAAATTCTAACTGTTTCAGCTACAATGGAAGAAAAAAGATTGGAGTATCCTATGGTAACTTTTCTCGGAAATCCTGTGAGCTTTACAGGTAAACAACTACAAGTAGGCGACAAGGCGCTTGATTTTTCTCTCACTGCAACTGATCTTTCTAAAAAATCTCTAGCTGATTTTGATGGGAAGAAAAAAGTCTTGAGTGTCGTGCCTTCTATCGATACAGGTATCTGCTCAACTCAAACGCGTCGTTTTAATGAAGAACTGGCTGGACTGGATAATACGGTTGTCTTGACTGTTTCCATGGACCTCCCTTTTGCCCAAAAACGTTGGTGCGGTGCTGAAGGTATTGAAAATGCCATCATGCTCTCAGACTATTTCGACCATTCCTTTGGACGTGATTATGCCCTCTTAATCAATGAGTGGCACCTATTGGCACGCGCAGTCTTTGTCCTCGATACTGACAATACTATTCGCTACGTTGAATACGTGGACAATATCAACTCTGAACCAAACTTCGAAGCCGCAATTGCAGCTGCTAAAGCCCTATAGAAAAAATCCTCTGTCACAAAGAGTTTTCTGCTCTTTGAAACGGAGGATTTTTCTTATTCTTTAATTATTGTTTATTTTGAAATGAATCCTTCAAAATCTTTTAGTTGAAAATTATATTTTTCAGTGAGTGACACATTATCCACTGCAACATCTTCTACCAATGGGTAAATATTTCTTTTGAAACAGTTGTAGGAGGAAAATCTCTCCTACACTATTATTGATTCTGAGAGAAAATTGCAAAATATCATCTACCAAACTTTCAATTATTAAGATTTTTTGCAGTTTATCTGAATTAGAATCGCAAGACTTCTCAATAATATAATTGTCGAATTTTTTCATTCTAACTTCCTCTCCACTATTTCTTCCTTTATCAAGAAAAAGTTACCTCAATATTAATAAAGCACAATTCTAAATTAACTCCAATTATTGATTCATGATAATATTTCAGTAACTCATCGTGCAATTAAAAACAAGGATTTTTATTTCAGACGATCCATCGTGAACACTTCATCAGCCATCTCCCAAATTGCCGGATTATGTGTTGCGATAATGATTAGCCTATTATCATCTCGAAGAGATAGCAAAATCTCCATAATCAACTGAGAGGTTGCTGGGTCTATTGAAGCTGTTGGCTCATCTGCCAGAATAAGGGGTGGATTCTTTAAGATAACTTTTGCCAAGGCAACCCGTTGCGATTCTCCGCCCGATAACTCAAAGATGCGCTTATCTAGGTCAAGATAAGCCAGGCCAACCTGTTCTAAAGCCTGCTTCTGCCTCAACCGCTGTTCCGACCGACTCAACTTTTGACCAATGAGACCTAGCTTAAGGTTTTCTTCAATACTTTGGTTTTCAATTAAGCCAAAGTTCTGGAAGAGGTAGCCCAATTCGTGACGGAAAAAATCACTCGATTTATAATTGGCCAAGTCTTTACTTCGGTAAAAAATCGTGCCATCATAAGATTCTAATTTCCCAATCATGTTCATCAAGGTTGTTTTTCCGCTACCACTTGAACCAATTAAGGCATAGACTTTTCCAGCCTCAAATGTTATTGAAAGATTCGAAAATAACTCTCGTTCTCCAAAAGATTTACTCACCTGTTTAAGTTCAATCATATTAACCTCCCTTCAAAACAAGCATGGACATCTTGTTTTCTTTCTGCATTTGGACATGTAACTGTAAAAGAGATAGACCAGTAAAGAGTAACGAGACTAAGAAAGCAACTACTATCTCTACCATAAGAAATACACTCGCAATAAATCCCAGTAAAAACACACCCAGTTGAGCAAAGAGATAAGTGCGATGGATTTCTAAGAACCTGAGACCTGCAATGCGTTTGATAAAAATAGCACGTCTAAATTCTTCAAAGTAGAGCCTATTCATAGTGTTAAACAACAAGATTGAAGTTGCAATCCCAAGCACAGCTCCTGCTAGCATTACCCAACGTTCCTTCTGGATATTATCCAATAATGTGATGTAGTTGTGGTAACCTGTTTGCATTTCTGAGACCCAATTTTCAATGCCTTGTCTCTGGATAAGGTCCTGGGCATCAGACAATTGATTAAAGAGAACGTAGTTCTGTACTGCGTCTACCCAAAACAAAATGGACTGTGGACCAGTTGATTGGGGTGTTATAACAATGATGATTGGATCTTTCAAAAACTGTTGGTAAGAAATAGGGGTCGTATTATACACAAAACGATCCTGACCTGATTCTAAATAACCTACCGTAGCAGTCATTTGCTGTCGTTCATCTTGACTAGACATGCGACTGGTTAAGTCGTCTTCAAAAACAGATTTATAATGTTCTTCCTCTGAACGGAGGTGTTCAGGCAGTAATAAGACAAACTCCCCTACATTAAGGTGATTCATCTTTTGCTCAATAGTTGTATCTACAGGAATGTTTTGACGCTCCAAGTATTGCGGTGTGACGATAAGGACATTGCCATTTGGGTTGTAATCGTGCCATTCTGTAGAGGTTATAAAGTTTTTGGAGGAAGCCATGCCATTTTGCAAAGTACGGTCAATTAACTGGTGTCTAGATAAGAAAGCCTTTTGTTCTGAAATAGCCAGATCCATCAATTGATACCAAGTTCTGAGTTTCCTTTGAGCTTGTTCATCAAAACCAGGACTCGTTCCTTCACGGCTGATTGATAGGGTAATCAGTTGCCTTTCCTGGCTCCAAGCCTCTTGTCCAATCCGATGCTGTTGCCAGGCTTGGGAATACTTTAAGCTACTCCCTATTCCCAGCGTTACAATAATAATCGCTAATAGTTGACCGATTAAAATCAAACTAATGATTCCTCTGACAGGCACCTGCCCTTTTATAATCTGCATCAGGTGTATCTTTTTTATCCCAACTGCGAAGAGTTGAGCGAAAAACAGGGAGATCGACAACAAGATGAGATTATAACTGAGCAAGCCTTCTCCTATGGTCATTAGGGATTGCGTTGGAAGCGACAGAATTTTTTGCATAAGAATGGCGAGCACGCCAGCTAAACTGAAACCAACAGCTATCCCTTTCAAATCCTCACCAACTGGTCTAAGGAAAATGGACCACCGTTTCTCTCCTGAAATGAGGCGAATGCCCGACGACCGTAATTGGCTAATTTGACTAATTAAAGTCAGTGCTCCAAAGGTTAAGATGAAAATCAATAGACTGATTAACTGAAATCCGTTACTAAAGATAGCCATTAACGTAGATAGTTTAGATGGAATTGTCAGGTGCATGTTAGTCAAGCCAAGTTGACTTAGCTCCTCCCTTAGCAAGTGAATATCTAGGTTTCCATCGAATACAAAATAGTTTGTTTCAACACTACTACTTTGAGCATCTTCTAGATTTTTTTCCTGTAGCCCATCAGGCAACTTTCCGTTCCCAAAGGTCGTATAAGAAAACACTGGAGTACCTTCTGAGTTAGGATCTTGGTGTTGAATCGCAATAAAGCTATCCGTTTCTTCTGCTAGTTTTTCCAAGCGTGTAGCAACATGCTGAAAAGTTGTTTCAGGGGAAGAATCACGTACAACAACGTTGGGGTAATAATGGGAGACATATGTATCAGTCCAAATGGTAAATACCCAAACAAAGAACAAACTAGCAAGCAGGTTGGATATGAGTATAAATAATTTTTTCATAGTGCATTCCTTATTCTAAAACAGAGGACAGAAATACCCCTGCTCTCTATAAACTAACAAGCTTACTAAACTATTGATAAAAGAATCTTCTTCAATTTTTAATTAGAAATCTCAGTCTGAATTATAGTATCCTATTTTTTCCTCCTTTCTAACTGCACGTTCCTTTCTACAGACAGAGACCTAATTTTATAAACCAATCTTAAATACTTTAGATTTTGTAACTCATAATTTTCAACAGTTGGTTAGCTATGAAAGCATTTTATCAAACATCTCCATTCTTATATCTATCTGGTATTGTTACAAGCTCTCATCAGAATACCTTTCTCTAAATAGTTGAATTTTAAAGTAATACGAAATCAATCAGCCTTCCCAACATCAAGACCATCAGACTTCTTTTGTGATTCTACTCGAATCTCCAATTGTTTATTCTTCTGAATAAACTGTTGGTAAGGAATTGTATTACTAAACGTAAAAACCCCTAGTAATGCTAATATAGCTAATTTTTGAATTCCACGTTTTTTTCTCTTGCCCTGAAACCCCTTTCTGTTTCCTTGTTTTTATTTTAACATATATATTTTATTCATTCAAATATTTTATTGCTTTTTGAACTTTTTTTTCTTATTATTACTATAAAGAATTTTTTTTATTCCTTTAACTTGCTATTTTGAACTAAAAATTTTATAATGAAATTAAGCAAATAGGAAGGATTATTATCTTTAATGAATACACTCGCAGAGAAATTCAGATTGAAAAGAAAAGAGTTGAGACTCTCCCAACAAACTCTTGCAGAAGGAATTTGTGAACAAAGTCAGATTAGTAAAATTGAAAGAGGTCATTTTATTCCCTCCGCAGACTTGTTATTCAAACTCTCTCAACGACTTGAAGTGCCATTAGATTATTTTTTTAATGAACAAATTGAAATTAAATCTAACCTCTCTAATTTCAAGCAATTATCTGCTCGCCTATTAGATGATAGAAATTATGACGATTTGGAATATCTTTATAGAATAGAGATTGAACGAAGTACTTTTCTAACACTAGAAGACCGAACTTACCTTGAATGGATTAAAGCTATTATTGACTTCTATCAATATGACAGTAAGTGTGAGGCAATTTCTTCATTGGAAAATATATTATTAAAAGTCTCCTCAAATACTCTGATTTATTTAAAGGCGTTGAATACTCTATCTAATTTCTATTCCTTAGTGGGTCGTGAACAAGAATATGAGGCAAACTACTCTCATTTGATGGAGTTATATCAGACAAAAAATTTTGAGCATCAAGAGTTTTTATTTGGCTACATCAGAGTTCGGTACAACTACGCTCACTACCTAGTATCAAAGGAAAAATATAATGAAGCCATCCAAGAAGCTCTTGAGACGATTGAACTCTGTAAACAAAGACAGACAAGCTACCAACTGGCTCCTCTACTTATTCTTGTAGGAAATGCTGGGACCAAATTTCTAGACAAAGAACAAGTCAAAAATTATTATTTAGAAGCAAGAGAGTTATGTAAGATTTATAACAATCCTTTAATGTTGATGAAGATAGAAAATTATTTGAAGGAATTAGATACTGTTTAGTTAATATTGACATCATAGTTTTTCTGAAACGTTAAATAACCTGTAAGGCTGATAGTGAAATTAATACTATCAGCCTTATAATTATGTGACTATTAGTCCGTCTCGCTCCGCTAGGTGCGAGACAAAAAAACCACTCGCTATGCGGGTGGTCATGATTTACGAGTAAATTCAAGTTCGATCTGATAAAAACAACTAAATTACTCTACAGATTTCAAGGCTTCAAGCATATCAACCTTTCTCAGATGACGATTGACGAAGAAGCCAAGCAAGGTCAAAATGATGCTTACTGCTGCTACTGGAATTACATAGACTTCCCAGCCTACCTGCGGATAAAAGAGAATAGTCGCAGGCGAAATCATTTGAATCAAAAATTGGTGTAAATAGAAACCTGATACCAGACCAAGTACGATTCCCACAAGAGACAAGACAATCGTCTCACGGTAAATGTAGAGGGTGACTTCATTATTATGAAAACCGAGAACCTTGATAGTGGAGAGTTCACGGATTCTCTCAGCCACGTTGATATTAGTCAGATTGTAGAGGATAACAATAGCCAACAGAACCGACACGATGACCAAGATGGTCATGGTCTGATTGAGTGAGCTGGCGACGGAGTCAAAGAGTCGAATGGCTGAAGCATTCTGGACAACACTAGACACCGCAGCCTGATTCATGAGTAGACCTGCCTGCCTTTCGATACTAGGCGCACTAGAATCCTTTAGCCTAACCAGATAAGTGTTGGCTTGGGGCAGTTGTCCATAAAGTTGCTCATAATTGGCTTGGTTCATATAAATAAAATGACCAACGTAGTTCTCAGCAATGGCAGCAACCTTTAGCTCCTTACCTTCAATTTCTAGAGTCTGCCCAACTTTGACACCTGCCAGCTGAGCAAGTTTAGCTGTAATAACGACTCCATCTTTTAATGTCAGCTCCTGCTGATGATTTTGCAGATGGATAAAGGGTGTCAAATCCTCCTTCTCTGTCATCATAAGGGTAATTGTCTGAAGACCAGCCTTGCCTTTGAAATTCTTGTCTAGCGTCTTAGAATAGATTTTCTGGTATGCTTGGATATCCTGCCCTTTCAACACTTCTTCTAGCTCTACCTTGTCCTGATTGGTCGCACTTGGATTTTCAGAGACAATCATCTGATACTGTTGGATTTGTTGAAACTGTCTAGACGGAACTCCTGCTACAGAGGATTGGATTCCCAAGCCTGCAAAGAGCAGAGCTACAGAACCTGCCACACCAAAGATTGTCATCAATATCCGTTGCTTATAACGAAAGATATTACGAGCTGTTACCTTATGGGTGAAACTGAGACGACGCCAAATAAAACTGATGCGCTCCAGTAAGATTTTAGCTCCTTTAACAGGTGGTTTAGGCAGTAAAAGTTGGGCTGCTTCATCGTGAAGTTCCCTACGAGCCACCAGATAGGCTGGTAACACACTCGCTAACCAACTCAAACCAAGAGCTAGTATGCTATAGGTCCAATAGAACTGAATCTGAGTTTCTCCCACCACCATACCTTTTGTAATGACACTTGAAATTACACTGGCTAGTAAATAATGGCCAAGTATACTACCTAGAGCTGTGCCGACAGTCCCAGCTACTAGACCGTAGAGGAGAAACTTGGCGATAATATCCTTACTACGATAGCCCAAGGCCTTAAAAATACCTGCATGAGTTCGCTCTTCATCCACAAAACGAGTCATGGTGGTAAAGGTCACCATGGCTGCTACGGCATAAAGTACCACCGGAAAGATATTGCCCACTGCCCGAATACTGGCTGTAGCATTGCTATACATGAGATAGCCCTGACCACCTGGCATGGTCTGACGATTATAGACCTGATACTTGGGCTCAGCCAAATCATCCAGGACTTGCTGATGTTTTTCTAATTTTTCCTTTTCTTGGGCTAAATTTTGTTCAGCCTGCTTTAGTTTGTCCTCTTCCTTGCTTAATTCCTGCTTGGCTTGGGTAAGTTGAGCACTCTGAGCTTGAGGCAACAAGGCTAGTTGATTTTCCTGAGCCTGTAAACGAGCTTGAGCAGTTGCTAAACGACGCTTGCCTTCCAGCAAATTAGTCTGCGCCTTGTTCAGGGTCTCTTGCCCCTTATCGATAGATTCTTGCCCTTCTTGTTTTAAGAGTTGTAGACGTGCCTTGCCATTATCTGATAAAGCTTGTTCAAGCTCTTCCTGATGTTGCTTGGATTTTTCTTCATAAGCTGATGAAAAAGCATTTAAACCTGCTAAATCTTGATATTTCAAACGAGCTATATTGTAGACTTTCTGATCAAACTGGCTAGGCAAAATCACCCCATAGGCTGTCAGAGTCCCGCTTCCGCTTCCTGCATAGCCCATATCTCGCTGGGAGAGGATTTCAGCTGAATCCACAAAACCAGTGATGGTAAAAGTAGGGTCTTTTAAAGAGGAATGACCACCTTCTTTTTCTTTAAAACTAATCTCCTGTCCCACGCTATATTGACTCTGCAGATGACTGGCCAAAGCGATTTCCTGGTCGGACTGAGGAAGTCGCCCCTCTCTTAGCTGAAAGGTTGAAATTCGCTCTGGTTTGGAATACAGCCGAATGGCATCCTGCCCATTCTCCATAGTCACATCTATCAAGTAGCCAAATTCAACCTCTGCACCCTGCGTCTGTTCTAGTTCTTTTTGATCTGTTTGATCCAAGCCATAGTTAGACATGACTGCCAAATCCAAGGTTTTAGCAGTGGTTAAATAGTCATTAGCAGTCTCTTCCATATTGGGACTAGTCACTTTGAGACCTACTAAGGCTAAAGATCCCAACATCATCAAGGTCAAGATGGATAAAAAACGCCCCTTGGATCCTGTGAAGGACTGAATCAAGTCCTTCCAATAAGTTTTTCGCTTAATCATGCTAGTACTCCAAACTGTCTATATCCTGAGGATGCTGATTGATCACCACATCCTTGACACTAGCATCATGCATATGAATCACGCGATCAGCAATAGGAGCTAGCGCGCTATTATGAGTCACGATAACCACCGTCGCTCCCTTTTGACGAGACATGTCTTGGAGAATCTTCAAGACTTGCTTCCCCGTCTGATAATCCAAGGCTCCAGTCGGTTCATCGCAAAGGAGGATTTTAGGATTTTTGGCTACCGCGCGTGCAATGGAGACTCGCTGTTGCTCCCCTCCAGAAAGCTGGCCTGGAAAGTTGTTGAGACGATGAGCCAAACCTACATCTGTCAAAACCTGCTCAGGATTCAAGGCATCTGTCACGATTTCTGAAGCCAACTCCACATTTTCCATAGCTGTCAGATTGGAAACTAGATTATAAAACTGAAAAACAAACCCCACATCATTTCTACGGTAATTAGTGCGCTGGTGGGAATTGTAGTCTGCAATATTGACCCCATCAATCCAGATTTCCCCCTCGTCATTGGTATCCATTCCCCCAAGAAGGTTAAGAACCGTTGACTTACCAGCACCTGACGCACCTAGAATAATCACCAACTCCCCTTTTTCAATTTCAAAATTCACATCGCGATTGGCCACAATCTCCGTATCCCCAACCTGATAACGCTTGTAACAGCGTTTCATCTCAATATAAGCCATTAGACCCACCCTCTCTCAAACAAATTACTTCCTACTACCATTATAACGCTTTTTCAAATAGTTGGAAACTGCTTACATTTTCAAATCCTTCAAAAAAGGCAGTTCCAAATTACTGCCTTCTAATACTCAATGAAAATTAAAGAGCAAACTAGGAAGCTAGCCGCAGGTTGCTCAAAGCACCGCTTTGAAGTTGTAGATAAGACTGACAAAGTCAGTCACATATATACGGTAAGGCGACGCTGACGTGGTTTGAATTTGATTTTAGAAGAGTATAACATCTTCTAAAAAATAAAATTGAACCAGATCGCCTTCTGCTGTCGCCACTGAAATACAATCTTTCTCTATGCATTTCACTTTTGCTTTTTCTTGATTCACTTCAATCACACTTTTTTCAATACCTGGATAAGAGACTCGCAAATCTCCTCCACTTCTTGATAAAATGGTCATCTGTAAGAGTTTTTTATTCTCCCACCGCATACTAACTTCAAAATGTCCACGTGCCATTAAACCTGAAACAGAACCTGTTGACCAAGCATCGGGTAGGGCAGCTAGGGGCACCAGATAAGCTGTATGAGACTGGAGCAACATTTCCGCCATACCACTAGTAGCACCAAAATTACCATCTATCTGAAAAGGAGGATGGGTGCACCAAATATTGAGCAAGGTGGATGTCTTTAACTGCTCTGCTAATAATTTATGGGCTCGATTGCCATCTCCTAAACGCGCCCAGAGATTGATTTTATTAGCCATGGACCAACCTGTGCCCCCATCTCCACGATCATTGAGACTAGCACGCGCCGCTACAAGATACTCTTGTCCCTTGTAGCTAAAGAGATTGCCAGGATAGAGTCCCACTAGATGGGAAGCGTGCCGATGCTGGGCCTCCACTTTTTCATTTTGAAAATGTTGCTCTTCCTCCTCATACCACTCCCTGATTCGACCAGATTGAGTGATTTGTAGAGGATTAAGCAGGTCAAATTTTTCTTTGACTTCCGTCAACAAGTCCGCATCCAGCCCCAATTCTTGAGCAGCCTGAATAAAATCATGGAATAATTGCCAAATCAGAGATTGGTCATAGGTATTGCCAATCGAAATCGGTCCATGTTCTGGTGAGTAAGATGGAGAAGACACCCAACGCTTCGCCTCCTTATCCTCATGTAAAAAATCATTCCAAAAACGAACCGTTTCCCTCAACATGGGATAAATTTTCTCCCTGAGATAGTCTTGGTCCCTATAAAATGAATAGGCCTCATAAACCGTTTGCATCATCCACGCATTGGCAGCTGGCGACCAGCCCCAGTAGTAGTCCCAACCAGGTGCCGTCCAGCCAAAGGGAGTCGCTTGCGTATGGACCAACCAACCATTCTCCTCCCCTTCCTGAGAGACGATTCCTGCATACCTTGCAGCCGATAGGCGACCATAGACACGCAAATCATCGATATAGTTGATGACCGGAAAGGCCGTCTCTAATAGGTTAGTCACATAGGCTGGCCAATAATTCATCTGCAGGTTGATATTCAGGTGATAGTCCGAATTCCAAGAAGGATTGTCGACCGCATTCCAGACCCCTTGCAGGTTAGCTGGTAGCGCATCTGGGCAATCTCTGGACGAACTAATCAATAAATACCGCCCATACTGAAAGAACAGCTCCTCCAAAGCCTGCCCCTCTTGTGGCTTATAATTTTTTAACAAATCATCTGTAGTGGATGCGTCAACTTCAGCCCCCAAATCCAATTGAACACGCTGGAATAAGGATTGGTAGTCCTCAATATGCCTTGATTTCAATCGGGTATAGCCCTTTTCTTTAGCTATCTCCACCAAGTCTTTTACCTGTTGCTCTAAATCTATTTTCTTGCGATAATTGCTAGCAGGATTTTGAGCAAAATCCGTCTTAGCCGCCAAGAAGAGATTAGCATAACTAGCTCCTGATATCTGAACCTTATCCGACCAGACTCTAATATCACCATCAGTTTGCCAAGCTAGACAACCAGCAAACCGCAGATTATTATCCTTAACTCTTCCCTTCATCAAAATATGAGAATCAGTAATTTCCAGTTGGCATTCCTTGTAATCAGACTTTTTCTGCTCATACTTTCCATCAGAAGCTAAATCACGGGTCAAGGACAGTTCTATAGTAAAATCTAGAGTTTCCGCCCCTTCCTTAGTAAAACGCTGAACCAAGAGATCATCTGAAAAACTGGCAAAGGCTTCTCGTTTAAACATAGTCCCTTTATAGGCATAAGAAGTCGTCGCAAGCGCCTTACTGATATTCAACTGTCTCTGGTAATCCGTCACCTGAGACAAAGTCTTACCTTGCTGGCTGAACTCAATGAGAAGATCTCCAAAGGACAGATATCTCCCATATTGACTCGTTTTTGGCCCGACTAGATGCTGCTCAGCCAGTTCCTTAGCAGTATTGTAGTCTCTCTTTTCCAAAGCCTGTCGAATCTCAGCTAAAAAGCTATACTGGTCCTGAAGATTTCCACCCTGATAATCAAAACTATCAGGAAGTGGACCTCCAGACCAGAGACTTTTTTCATTAAATTGAATCCGCTCAGCCCCTATAAACCCAAATACTTTAGCCCCTAGAGAAGCATTGCCTATCGGTAAGGCCTCTTCTTCCCAACCCTTGTAAGTTGTTGAAGCTGGTTGCTTGTAGGTCAGTACATAATCTTGTTTTTTATTCCTTATCATACTACCATACTAACATAAAAAGCCTAGAAATCAATTCTAGACTTACAATTTTTTATTTTCCAAGGTAGTATTCAGAAACTACGTTCAATTTTTCGTCGAATTCGAATACTAATGGTGGGAAGTTAGGGATTTCCACATCCATGATTTCGTCATCTGACAAACCTTTGATGTGTTTTACAAGGGCACGGATTGAGTTACCGTGAGCTCCTACGAATACGTTTTTACCATCTTTAAGAGCTGGAGCGATTTTATCTTCCCAGAATGGAAGGGCACGTTCCAAAGTCACTTTCAAGTTTTCAGCATCTGGGATAACTGAGTCGTCAAGTGAAGCGTAACGACGGTCAGTGTGAGCTGAGTGCTCATCATCACGGTCCATGTTTGGAGGCAATACATCGTATGAACGACGCCAGATGTGAACTTGCTCATCACCAAATTGTTCAGCAGCTTCAGCTTTGTTTTTACCAGTCAAACCACCGTAGTGACGTTCGTTCAAGCGCCATGATTTTTCAACTGGAACCCACAATTGGTCAGAAGCTTCAAGAGCCAAGTTAGTTGTTTTGATAGCACGTTTCAATACTGAAGTGTAAGCTTGGTCAAATTCGATACCAGCTTCTTTGATCAATTTACCAGCGTCAATCGCTTGTTGTGTACCTTTTTCAGACAAATCAACATCAGCCCAACCAGTGAAAAGGTTAGCTTTGTTCCATTCAGACTCACCGTGGCGAGCAAAAACTAATTTTACCATTAGATGGATTCTCCTTTAAATTTTCCGAGGTTTCCCCTCGTTTATCTATTCTATTTTACACAATTTTTCACAAAAAAGCTAGTCAAAACCAAAAAGGAAAGGACTGTTTGAGACTTAAATTGCTTTAAGCAAATATACGCAAATATGTGAAAAGAAATTTCCATTTCACTCTTGCTAATCTCCTTACTTTTTGTTAGAATGATGTCAAAAAAATAAAGAAGGTTAACATTATGCCACATCATCTCTTTAAAGAATTGGCTCAACTAGAGCAAGTAGAGGCTCTAGCTCTAGGAGGATCACGGGCTGGACAAGATTTTGACAAAGACTCTGACTATGATGTATATGTCTACCTCAGTGCTCCTCTCTCGCCAGACATACGAAAAGAAATCCTCAGTAAACACTGCTCCTATATGGAAATTGGCAATCAATTTTGGGAATTGGAAGACGATTGTGTTCTCAATAATGGTATCGAAATCGAGCTGATTTACCGCTCTTTAGACGAATTTGACAAAGATTTACAGGCCGTAGTTTTAGAGCACCAAGCCCAGAATTCTTACACTACTTGTATGTGGTACAATCTTCTCAACAGTAAGATTATCTACGATCAAGATGGTCACTATGCTGCCCTCCAGAAAAAGTACAATCTTCCTTATCCAGCTGAGCTGAAAAAGAATATCATCAACAAGCAATTCCTGCTTCTCGACCAAGCTATGCCAGCTTTTTCAAGACAAATCAAAAAAGCTCTCAAACGCCAAGACTTACTCAGCATCAATCACCGCAGTAGTGAGTTTTTCGCCTCTTATTTTGATTTGCTCTTCGCCTTCAATGAGCAGCTCCATCCAGGAGAAAAACGCATGCTCCAGTTCGCAAAAAACAATTGCTCTCATCTACCTCAAAATTTTGAAAACGATATTCAAGACTACTTTCAAAATCTCTACCAACTAGATCACCAACAGAAAACAGTCCTAACTTTGGAGCATCTCCTATCAAATCTTAAACATTTGATTGATGAATCCATTTAGAACGCCAACAGATAAAAGCTCATGAAATCTACTTTTCAGATGATTCATGAGCTTTTTGAAATTCAACAATAGACAACGATGTAAAGTTATACTCAATGAAAATTAAAAAGCAAACTAGGAATCTAGTCGCAAGCTGTGCTGAAGTACAGTGAGGTGACATTGACGTAGTTTGAAGAGATTTTCGAAGTGTATTAATTGAAACAAGAAAAAGACAATAAACTTCTAACATGATAAAAACGCATCATATCAGGTATTCAAAAACGTGATACAATGCGTTTTATAGATTATAAAATTAGTTGTCTTTCCTTCTCAAATTGAGATTTCCCTAGATTTTTCAACCTTATTTCGCTTCAAATCCTTCTGCGACTGCATCCACAAAGTTTTCTTCTACAATGCTTGCACAGTGGTCACAGATAACTGCATGATAGCTACGTTCTACTGTAGTTGGGTCGATACGACGGCAACGGTCACAAACTTCACCTGCAGCACGTTCTACTGTAAAGGCAACATCTTCGAAGCTTACTGCACTCTCTGGAGCTGGTCCATCTGCAATGGTTAATTCTGACACGATCAAGAGTTGAGCCACATTGCTATCCACCGCTCCAAGAAGAGTTTTCACCACTTCATTTGGATAAACTGTCAAGTGAGCCTCAAGTGATTTACCGATTACTTTTGCATTACGCGCTTCTTCCAAGGCTTTTTGAGCTTGTCCACGGAAATCCATGAAGGCTGCCCATGTATCCAAGATTTCTTCTTGGTTAGCAAAAGTTTGAGCCTCTGGTAATTCAGACAATTGAACGAAGTCTTCAGCTTCAAACTCAAGATATGACCAGATTTCCTCTGCTGTGTGAGGAAGGATTGGTGTCAAGAGTTTGGTGATTTTGACAAGAATGTCATAGAAGACAGTCTGCATTTGACGGCGTTCGAGTGATTTGGCACCTTCGATGTAAACAACGTCTTTAGCGAAGTCAAGGTAGAAGGCTGATAAATCAACGTTGATAAAGTTCACCAAGGCCTTGTAGATTGTCAAGAATTCAAAGTTTGCGTAAGCATCACGAATGGTCTTAACAAGTTGGTTAAAGTGAATAGTCATGTACTTATCAACGGAACGAAGCTCATCGTAAGCGACTGCGTCCTGCGCTGGGTTAAAGTCAGATGTATTGGCAATCAAGAAACGAAGGGTGTTACGGATCTTACGGTAAGTTTCAGAGACTTGGCTCAAGATATCCATAGAGATACGCACGTCATTGCTTGAGTCAACACTTGTTACCCAGAGACGCAAGATTTCCGCACCGAATTGTTTTTCAACATCGCTTGGAGCAATGGTATTTCCAAGAGATTTAGACATCTTCTCACCTTTACCGTCAAGGGCAAAACCTTGTGACAAGATTTGTTTGTAAGGCGCCACGCCATGGTTGGCAACAGATGTGATGAGTGAAGAGTTGAACCAACCACGGTATTGGTCAGAACCTTCTAGGTAAAGGTCTGCTGGATATTTGAGTTCTGGACGGTTTACTACCACTCCATTCCATGACGAACCTGAGTCAAACCATACGTCCATGATGTCTGTTTCTTTTTTGAACTTGCCATTTGGTGAACCTGGATGCGTAAATTCTTCTGGCAAGAGATCTTTGGCATCACGTTCCCACCAGATGATAGAACCATGTTCCTCAAAGAGTTGAGCCACGTGTTCAATAGTTTCAGCTGTCATGATTGGTGTGCCGTCTTCAGCGTAGAAGATTGGAAGAGGAACTCCCCAAGCACGTTGACGAGAGATCACCCAGTCGCCACGGTCACGAATCATGTTGTAGAGACGTACTTTCCCCCATTCTGAGTGGAACTTCACTTTTTCAATTTCGTCCAAGATTTCTTGGCGGAATTTAGATACAGAGGCGAACCACTGTGGCACTGCACGCCAGATGATTGGTTTTTTCGTACGCCAGTCAAATGGATATGAGTGAGAGATTTCTTCTTGGGCAAGAAGGAGGTTACCAAGTTTCTCGATAACAGTTGGAACTACCTTTTCATAAAATTGACCTTCAAACTCAGCACCAGCATTAGCCATCATGATACCGCGTTCATCAACAGTGACCGCAACTTCAAGACCATTAGCAATACCGACATTGTAGTCGTCTTCACCAAAACCAGGGGCTGTATGGACAATACCAGTACCAGAGTCAGTGGTAACGTGATCACCAAGGATAACCAATTCATCTACAGCTGTATCCCATGGGTGTTCTGTTACGATGTGGTTGAGTTCTTGACCACGGTAAGTTGCCAAAACTTGAACATCAGCCCAGCCAAATTTCTCAGACAAGCTAGCTAACAATTCTGCAGCAACCACAAACTTACGAGTTTCACCAGCAGGTTGAACCAAAACGTAATCAATATCCGCTCCAACAGTCAAACCACGAGAAGCTGTAATGGTAAATGGAGTAGTTGTCCAGACAGCGATGTAAGTATCTGTATCTAGAACACCTTTGCCATCTTTTACTTTATTTGCATAATAAAGAGAAGTTGAAACCAAGTCATGGTATTCAATCTCTGCTTCAGCAAGGGCTGACTCAGATGACCAAGACCAGTAAACTGGTTTTGCACCACGGTAGATATAACCTTTATTAGCCATCTCACCGAAGACACGGATTTGCGCTGCTTCATAATCAGGAGTCAAAGTCACATATGGATTTTCCCAGTCACCAGAAACACCCAAACGTTTAAAGTCTTCACGTTGTTTATCTACTTGAGAAAGAGCGTATTCACGGCAAAGTTTCAAGTACTCAACCAAGTCCATTTCTTTGCGTTTAACACCTTGTTTTGCCAAAACTTGCTCGATTGGCAGACCATGAGTGTCCCAACCAGGGATAAATGGTGCGTAAAAACCTGACATAGATTTTGAGCGAACAATGATATCTTTTGAAATCTTGTTCATAGCATGTCCAACGTGGATATTTCCGTTCGCGTATGGAGGGCCATCATGCAAGGTGAAATGAGGTTTTCCTTGGTTCAATTCTTGACGACGTTGGTAAAGTTTTGCATCTTCCCATTCCTTTTGCCAAACTGGCTCTTTGGTAGGAAGGCCTGCACGCATTGGGAAAGCTGTTTTCCCAAGGTTAAGGGTATCTTTAAGTTTCATGGTATCTCCTTTATAAATAATAACAAATTAAAAACCACGACTGCCAAAAAGGACGAAAATCGTGGTACCACCTTTGTTCGGAAAAAGATCTAGTCTTTCTCCCTCTTTTCCCGTAACGTGGGGAACGTCAAATCTTACTAGCTTCAGACTTGAGTTTTTGAGAGGATAATCTTATCATTAGGGAATGCAGGACTCACACCATCTCCTGCTCGCTGGAAATATAAGGATAAGATATTGTTCTCACATCGTTTCTTATAAAATTGTAACAGATTCTTGCGGTGCCTCAAATCCTGGTTCTGAGCTTACAGCTTCAGTAGCTGGTGTTGGGCCTGAGTAATGGCTTGGGACTACTTCTGGCTCTTCATACATTGGACCAACTGGATGAGCAGGCTCTTCTTCAATTTGAGGACTCACTACAGGAGTTGGATTTTCCACTTCCTGTTTAGCCTGAGCTTCAAATTCAGCCAATTCTTTATTGGCTGCCTCAATACGAGCTTGTAACTCTGCCATTTCTGCCTGAGAGAATTGACGTGTCATATCAATTGGTTCTTCCTCAATTGGAGCTGGAATCGGTTCTCCAAGCACTTCGCTAACCACTTCTTTAAAGGCTTCATCACTGGTTTGAAGATAAGTAGCTGTTGGACGAAGAATATCTTCCCAATCTGAAGATTCAACGATAGCCAACTGACTCTCAATTGTAGATTTAAGACGCTGGTGGAAGACACGACTCTTGTTCTTCAATTCTTCTGTTTCAACAGCAACTTTCTTAGCATTATCAGTTGCGTGACGAAGAATTTCATTTGCCTTGTACTTAGCTTCTTCCAATAAACGTTGTGCATCTTGCTCTGCTTGATGGATAATATTGTTTGAACGTTCAGATGCAGCTTGTTTTACTCGTTCAGCTGTATCTTGGGCAATCAATACAGACTGGCTCAATGAATCTTTCATCTCATCAAAGTAAGACAAACGATCTTCTAAACTCTTAATATGTAAATCCTTATCATGATTAGAGCGGACTAAATCTTCATAATCACGGACTACAATATCTAAAAATTCATCTACTTCTTCTGGATCAAAACCTCTAAAACGTGTGCTAAAGGTTTTATCTTTGATTTCTAACGATGTAATTGGCATATTTTTCCTCACTTACTTAATAATAACTGGACTGTTATTTTTTTCTTCTCTTTTTTAGTTTGTCCCTTATCTTGAAGCAACCTCAAACGCCCAAATTTTCTCACACTAATCAAGTCTCCAACTTGAACAGTATAATCTGATTTATCTACCATATGATAATTTACTTGGACAAGTTTCTTGTCAATCAACTGGTTGGCTTGATTTCTAGATAGTTTTAAAACATTTGATAAAAGAACATCTAATCTAAAACTAGACACGCATAAATCCAGCTCTCTATACTGTTCTAGCTTATCTATTTTCTCGGTGAAAGGACGTTCCTCCAGCGAAACGGGTATACGGCCAATTTTCTTTAATCCATCTTGAAAGAGAAGAAGAAACTGCTGATTAATCATAATCTGCGCCCGTTCTTCATCTACTAGGATATCTCCAAAAAGTTTCCGTTCAATCCCTAATTGATTGATGACTGTCCCTAAAATCTTAGCATGCGTTAAGTGTTCAAATTTATTGGAATACACAATTTCCTGGAGAGACATTTCAAAATCTGAAAACTCTGGCTGGAAATAATCTGGGTATAATAAAACTCGAACATACTCACTTGAGACGAATTCCCCACTACTGCTACAAGCAAGACCATAGGTTTGGGCTAAAATTTTTAATAGTTTCTCCTGATGAGGATTGATAAAAGGAGTTAAAAAAGGAGCATAGCTATCTTCCACCTTCTTTATCCATTCCATTCCCTTATCAAGAAAGGGACGATCTTCTATGGAGAAATGCTGGTAAATCCCTTTATTCATCCTATCATCGCCAGAAAACGCACTAAGTTTTCCCCTAAAAATCGAACCAAAACAATCGCAACCCAAACAGATAAATCTAGACCTGCTATCTGTAAAGGCAGGCGTTGCAAAGGAGCAAGCACTGGTTTTACCAATGCTACAATCCAACGACCCAAACTTGATTCGTAGGCGCCTGGAAACCAAGACATGACAGCAAAGGCTACCAAAATCAGGGAGTAAATATCCACTGCATTATAAATCAGACGAATTAAAAAAATCATTATCGTCCTCTATTTCGTCTCATATCAAAATCAAACTCACCCTGTTGATCTTCATCTGGTAAACGAATATCTTCAACATTTACAATAACATTCACTGGTGTCAACAGGTACATGGTAGAAGCTACCTTTTTCAAATTTCCAGCTAGAACATGGCAAGCTCCATCCAGATAATCTAAACAACGACGAGCTTGCACTTCAGTCATATATTGAAAATCAATCAAAATACTTTCGTTTCCTGCTAATAAATCAACAATTTCTATCGCATCTTCATATTTTCTAGGGTAACGAACATCGATTGTTACTTTTTCAGTAGAATGCTGACTTTGCTTGGCTAACTCTTGTTGACGTGCATGCAGTCTAGTAATATTAGCTTCTTTTGTACTACTTGTGCTTGTGCGTGGTGTTTGATTTATTGAAAGAGCCTTGTCCTGTGTAGAATTTACTGGAGTCAAAATGGGCTCATCTCGTTTTTCATTAGGGAGACTTAAATCCTCATCCTCCGTAAAATAATCTATAAATCTATCGAATCTATCTTTTAAAGACATGGTTCTCTCCTACTTAAAAAATGCTGTACCTATGCGAACAAAGGTGGAACCGAATTGAATCGCTTCTTTATAATCACGACTCATTCCCATACTTAACTCGGCCATAGGCATATTTAGAATTTGTTTTTCTTGGATTTCTTTTTGTAAATCTTGGGTCGCCTTGAAAATTTCTTTCAACTGCTCACTGCTAGCCTCAAAAGGTGCCATTGTCATCAAACCAACATATTCAATCTTATCTAGTTTGGCTAACTCTGGCAAGACTTCCAGCAGTTCCTCTCTCGAAAAGCCGTGTTTACTTTCTTCGTTAGAAATATTTACTTGAAGGAAACACTTGATGACTCTGTCACTTCTTTTTTGAATTTCCTCTGCTAGCTTTACTGAGTCCAATGCATGGAAATAATCAACGTATTGAATGACATCTTTCACCTTGCGTCTTTGCAAGGTACCAATCAAATGCCAAGTCACATCTCGACCTTTTAAAACTTGATATTTCTCCAGAAACTTATCTACACGATTTTCACCGATATGATGAACCCCTAGCGGAAGCAAGGCTTCCGCTGTCGGTACATCTACATACTTGGTAACTGCAATGACAGAGACTGAGCCACTCTCGCGATGAGCACTCAGACTTGCTTCTGCGACTTCTCGAAAAACACGTTCTGTATTTTCTTTTACATTCATTTACTTAACGATTTTTGAAAAATGGAGGTGTATCCAACTCATCTTCATCTTGTGAATTTGGAATTTCAAAACGTTCTACCGGTGACACTACTGAATCAGTCGGACGAACAATTGTCTCGCGACGTAAATCCCAATCACCAAAAGCAGATCCTTGAGCTTGTTCCGAGCGACGTTGATTTTGCTTTGGCAATTCAGCCGTTTCTGCCATATCAAAATGACGATCAAATCCATGTGAATGAGCTGGTCTCACTGCCTCACGGTAGTTGGTAGTAGGTCTAGCTTGTGGAGCCACAACCTTCTCTACACGATCTTGACGAACACCCGTTGCAACAACTGTTACACGGATCTCATCACGCATACTTTCATCAATTGAAGTACCGAGCCAGATGTTTACCCCTTGTCCTGCTGCTTGGTTCACAATTTGTGAAGCCTCTTCTGCCTCAATCAAGGTTAAGTCAAGACCACCAGTTACGTTGACAATCACATCTTCTGCTCCATCAATTGTTGTTTCAAGAAGTGGAGAGTAAATTGCCTTACGTGCTGCTTCAACAACACGTTCTTCTCCACTACCGATACCAATACCCATAAGAGCATTCCCTTTATTTGCCATTACCGTTTTCACATCGGCAAAATCAAGGTTAATCAATCCTGGATTGGTAATCAAATCGGTAATTCCTTGAACACCTTGACGAAGAACGTTATCTGCTTCGCTAAGAGCCTCCAAAAGCGGTGTCTTCTTATCAACAATTTCAAGCAAGTTATTGTTTGAGATAATCAATAGAGTATCTACATGCTCACGAAGTTGATTGATTCCTTCTACAGCAAATTGTCCACGCTTGCTTCCTTCAAAACCAAACGGACGTGTTACAACACCAACTGTAAGAGCACCCAAATCTTTTGCAATACGAGCAATAACAGGGGCAGCTCCAGTTCCAGAGCCTCCTCCCATACCAGCAGTGATGAAGACCATATCCGCGCCACTGATAGCTTCAGTCAGTGTTTCTTCGCTTTCTTCAGCAGCCTTACGACCAACCTCAGGTTGACCTCCTGCACCCAAACCGCGAGTCAATTTAGGTCCTAACTGAATAACAGTCTCAGCTTTTGTACTGCTCAAGGCTTGCACATCTGTATTTGCTGCGATAAATTCTACGCCTGTAACACCTTCGTCGACCATACGGTTGATGGCATTGCCACCACCTCCACCGACACCAATTACTTTAATCACTGCACCTTGGGCAGCAGCTGTATCAAATGAAAATGTCATAATTTATTTTTCCTCTTTATTCGTCAAACATGCTTCCGATCAAGCCACGGAAACGATCTGCTAATTTCGGTTTATTTTGTGAAGTCTGTTGAAAATCTGCAACTTGTTCTGCAGGAGCTACAGGTTCTACTTCTGGAGCAGGAGCTGGTTGAACAGTAGTTGATTGAACAAACTGAGCTGTTTTCTGAATCATTCCCCCAAAACTGAGCGGTTGTTGGAATAATCCTTCATCACCCTTGACTGCTCGTTGAGCCAAGAGATGTACTTCTGTCAATTGTCCCGCGAATTCTGAAAGACTAATCACATGCGCAAAAGCCGGATTACGAATTCCAACTTGGTTTGGAACATAGAGTTTCACACGAACACCAAAAACTTCTTGAGCAAGCTCCACAATTCCCGGTAAAATAGCCGTTCCACCAATCAAAACAATGCCACCAGGAAGATCCAATAAATGTCTTCTATCTAAGTCTTGTTTGATTTGTTCAAAAATATGCTTAATTCGTGCAGAAATAATCTCTGACAAGTAATTTTCTGTTACTTCAACAGGTTCTACTTCCCCAATCACTTCGACTTGGAATGTTTCTTTACTTGCGAGAGGAGGATAAGCCTCTCCATAGTTTAATTTCAAACCTTCAGCTAGTTTCTGTGATGTCTTCAAGACTTTAGAAATATCCTTAGTTACATAATCTCCACCTTCTTGAAGAATATTTGTAAACTGGAGTTCTTGGTTACGGATTGTAGCAACAGTTGTTTGACCTGCTCCCATATCAATCACAGTAGCTCCAAATTCACGCTCACCTTCGTTCAAGACTGAACGAACCAAAGCCAATGGTGAAATAATAATATTTTCAACCTGAACACCTGCACGCTCAACTGTCTTACGTAAATTGTGAAGAATAGTACGTGGACCTGTGTAAAGCAAACCACGCATTTCAAGACGAACACCCATCATGCCACGCGGGTCACGAATACCTTGGAAACCATCTACGATAAATTCTTCTGGAATAAAAGTAATGACTTCACGATCTGGTGTCATACTCTTTGTCAAAGCTGATTTGACAACATTTTCAACATCTTGGTCTGTAATTTCTTTTGTATCAGATGTAACTGGAATCATTCCTTGAGTTGGTTCTACCTGTAAGAGATTAGCTGGTAAACCAACATTCACTGATTTAATTGAAATGCCTGCTTTTTCTTCCGCTTGGGAAATTGCTGATTTGATAGCAGTTGCTGCTGCATCAATATCAACAATAATTCCATCCTTTACACCTTTACTTTTGGCATTACTCACACCAATTACATTTAATTCACCATTTCTCTGCTCAGCTACAAGCACTTTGACAGAGCTTGTTCCAATATCTAGACCTGTAAAAAAGCCTTCTCTAGCCATTACATCGCATCCTCTCTATCTTCCAAGTTTCTAACTTCGTAATATTCAATAGCTAAACGTAGGCATAGCTATTCACAGAATATTATAACACAAAAAATCTCATCGTGCTCAGTTTTTTCCTAAATTTACCAGCCAATTTTTTAGTTTTTCTGTTCAGAAATTCATTCACTGTAAACTTTGTCAACAATCTGTCTATTGTACAAAAAAGAAAGCTCATTTCTAAGCTTTCTTTGCAATCATTTTTTCTGCTTCTTGTGCTAAAAATAGTTCCAAGATTTTCTTTGTTAACGTAATCGCCGCTGACAAGGCCAGAGAAACGATTAAATAATTAGCTACTAAGCCGTGATCTCCAACCAATGGCGGTTTTGTCAAGAATCCATAATCTCCACCTGTCACCAAATTGACCACAAAAATCAAGGCATTTAGTGCAAAGGTCATGAGAAAAATTCTTTTTACATCTAGCATTCTCGCATCGTACTGTCTCAATAGATAAACCAGTGAGTTCCCCAAGAGAGCTAAGTGCCCAAAGATAAAGGATAAAATCGCAATATGGGGGAAAGGATAGGCATCTGGCACTGGATAAACAAAGGCGGCTAGTGTCCCAAATGTCCCCAACAATGCAAAATACTGCCTATATTTAGACTGACCAGGAAGCAAGAGCACCACAAACATAGCCATACGGCAATGGTAAAAAGGTAGGCTTTCTGACAGAGGCATATGATTGACCCAGTACCAACCATAAAGTAGGATCAACTGAACAGCCTGCAAGATTTGGAAAAATCGTTGGTAAACCTTCTTTTCACGATAGCGATAGGCTGTATAAAAGGTCAAGGCTAAGAGCGTAAATAGGCTAATATACCAAAAAAAGTCAAATTTAGGTGGCTCGCTTGCCTGAGTCGTAAAGAAAATATCCCATAAATTCATCTAATCTAGTATTCCTCATGATTCAAAATTTTCCTGCATATTATTATACCATGCTACTTAAGAAAAATGGATTTAGAAATACGATAATCATCTTTTTAGTCAAGATATTGCTCCCTCTGATCTTGATAAACCTGCCAAAGAATCTCTATTTGCTCTTTGGTAATGCGTTTTTCAGATAAGTTCGGCAGTTGGTCAATGGCAAAAAATTGAAGGTCAGCAATTTCTTGATTTTCTTGGAATTGCCCAGCGAGAAGCTTACATTCAAAAACAAACTTTGCATACTGTTTGCTCTGTAGTTGGAAACGATTGGTATCAAAAACAGCTAGCAGTCTTTCAACTTTAGCTTCAAAGCCAGTTTCTTCTTCAATTTCCTTGAGAATATTTTCAGTTGGAGAATAGCCAACCTCACCAAAGCCACCTGGCAAAGCCCAATTATCCTCTCCCTGTCCCCTAACTAGACATACTTTTTCATCCTCAACAATCCAAGCACGGACGTCCATTAACGGAGTTGCATAAGCGGAAGTTGGCTTCAAAACTTCTGCCACTTCTTCGGCATCAAGGTCTGATGCTTGATTCAACATTTCAGATAACAGACTTCGCAAGTCTTCATAGCGCTCACGGTCAAAAGGATCTTTTGTAAAGGTTAATCCAGTATCTGTAAGGGCAATCATTCTTTGCAAATACTTGACAAAATCACTTGTCTTCATTTTCTAAACTTTCTACCAACTTGGCTAGATTCATAGAGTTAGAGCCTTTGAGCAGGATTTGGTCATTGGTTCCAAGGCTTTCCTTGACCTGCTTGACTAGGTCTTCAAATTGATCTTGGTCTTTTGCTTTCTTGAAGTAAAAAACGTGGCCAATTGGGAACATTTGACTAGCAAGTTGGGCTAATTCAGCAATGTCTTCTCCGTAGAAAATCACGGTATCAAGCACATCTGGTGAGAGGCTCAAAATCATCTGGTTATGGAGCTGAACAGACTGGTCACCGAGTTCCTTCATGTCCGCCAAGACAGCGATTTTTTTGCCACCTTCGTTGGCTGGAATAGCCGAAAAAGTCTCTAAAATCAACTTCATAGCAGTTGGATTGGCATTATACACATCTGATAGAATATCTGCACCATTGGCTGCTTTCTTCCACTCGGTACGGTTACGCGTCAATTCAAGATTTTGGAAGGCCTGATGAATTTGCTCCTCTGAAACTCCTTCTTGCAAGGCAACATAGGATGCAATCATGGCATTGGTAGCATTGTACTTACCTGTCACTGGCAAATCGAGGGTTTGTCCAAAGAAATTAGCCTTAAAGGTCAGACTATCCTTGCGCTCAATCAAGTCTGTAATTTCCAGCTCTGCCCCTTGCCCAAAACGGACCACCTTTTTATCAGTTGGCAAGTAGTCCTCTACGATAGGGTCAGCCGGCGCTAAAAGCAAAGAACTCGGAGCCATACCGTCTGCAATTTGCATCTTCCCTTTAGCAATCTCTGAACGGTCTTTGAAAAAGGCCAAATGGGCTTCTCCAACCAAGGTCACAATGGCTGTTTTTGGATGAGCCAATTCAGACAAGAGGTGGATATCTCCCAAGTGGTCCTGCCCCATCTCCAAGACCAACTTTTCTGTTCCTTCAGGCATATGGAGAACTGTGTAAGGAAGACCAATCTCGTTGTTGTAGTTTCCTTGTGTTTTGTAAGTTTTGTAGGTTGTTGATAGCAAGTGCGCCAACATATCCTTGGTCGTTGTCTTGCCGTTTGAACCTGTAACTGCAAAGACATCAACTCCCGTTTTCTCAAGATAGTAGGCAGCTAGTTGTTGAAAAGCAGTCAAAACATCATCTACTAAAATATAAGGATGATTTGCGACCTCTTTCTCAGACAGGGTTACTACTGCACCATTTTCAAAGGCTGTTTCGATAAAGTCATGGCCATCACGCGCACCTTTGAGGGGCACAAACAAGTCCCCTTCCTCAATCAAACGACTGTCAAACTCAGCCTTTTCTAACTGGATGTCCTCAAAGATGCTGACATCATTTTTCGCTCCAAGAGCTTGGGCAACTTCGTGGATAGTTAATTTCATTTCTACTCCTTTAAAAAGGGTCGAAGCCCGAGAACTCTAGTCACCTTGCAGTGATGGTTCTGGCTCCTACCCTCTCTTTCATTTTTATAGCAAATGCGCTTCGCGCTTGTCAAAACTTTCCTTAGCAAGGTCAACCAAACGCTCGATTAGGTCTGGGTAGCTGATTCCCATATTGTCCCAAAGTAATGGATACATAGACCACTGGGTGAAACCTGGCATAGTATTGAGCTCATTGAGGAAGATTTCTCCCTTATCTGTATAAAAGAAATCGCAACGAGATAGACCTAGACCACCAATGGCACGGAAGGCCGTTTCTGCATTTTGACGCATGACAGCTATCACATCATCACTGATTTTAGCTGGGATATCCATGGTAATCTTGTTGTCAATATACTTGGCATCGTAGTCGTAGAAGGCAACATCCTTGACAACTTCTCCTGGCAGCGTGCTTTTGACATCGTAGTTTCCCAAGAGTCCAACCTCGATTTCACGGGCATTGACCCCTTGCTCTACCAAAACACGACTGTCATATTGGAAGGCAAGTTTCAAGGCTTGACGGAGTTCTTCTTGATTTTCAGATTTAGAAATACCGACACTTGAACCCATATTTGACGGCTTAGTGAAGACTGGATAAGTCAATTTTTCTTCCACTTCAGCGATTTTAGAAGTCATATCATCACCTTCAACGATAGCCACATAAGGAACTTGAGCAATGCCAGCAGATTCTAACACACGTTTGGTCGTGATTTTGTCCATGGCAAGACTAGATGACAATATGTTACAACCAATATAAGGCATTTTCAAAACTTCGAGGAAGCCTTGAACAGAACCATCTTCTCCCATCGGACCGTGAAGAACTGGAAAGACAACTGCCCCTTCTTCGTAGATAGCACTTGGAGCAATTTTCTTATCCCAATCAATAGTTTCATTGGTCATGAGACGGTCCTCTTGACCTGGAGTCTGACTAAATTCCTGCGTTTTGATAAAGTCACCTGACTGACTGATAAAGAAAGTCTTAACTGTGAAACGGTCGTAATTGACCGCACGCATGACACTCTCAGCTGAAAGGACAGAGACTTCACGCTCTGCACTACGTCCACCATATAAAAGAATAATCGTTTGTTTCATATTATTTGTCCTAATTCTACTAGAATACTCGCTCTTTAGTATATCATATTTGCCTGGTTTTTTAAAACTTGAACCTGATTCTACTCATCACACTATACAAAAAGAGGCCGATAGGAACGATTTTCAGCCTCCTTGATTTTTTATATAAATGAATTGAGTTCGTTAATTTGTCTCTGCTTACAACTCTGTTCGATTTTCAATCGCTCGTAAGAGTGTGACTTCGTCCGCATACTCGATATCCGCTCCCACAGCGAGACCTCTCGCCAGGCGCGTAACCTTGATCCCAGCCGGCTTGAGCAAACGTGAAAGGTACATGGAAGTCGCTTCTCCATCTGCCGTGGCATTGGTTGCTACGATTACTTCTGAAACTTCACTATCCATCAGACGAGTCATAAGGCTCTTGAGATTGATATCATCTGGACTGATGCCATTCATAGGGGAAATGAGGCCATGCAGGACATGATAGAGTCCATGGTATTCTTGGATGTTCTCCATGGCTGCCACATCACGACTATCCTCGAGGACTAAAATCGTTGTCTGGTCACGAGTCGGATCGGTACAGATAGAGCAAGGATCGTCATCAGTCAAACGACCACAAATGGAACAGTAGGTCAATTCTCTCTTAGCAGAAAGGAGATTTTTTGCAAATTCATTGACGTCGTCATCAGACATGCCAATGGTATAAAAGGCCAGACGCGTAGCCGTCTTAATCCCGATACCCGGTAACTTAGAATAACTGTCAATTAGCTTGGCTATAGGTGTTGGATAAAGCATAAATTCCTTTCTAATTCATTGGATGATGTTGATTATAGAGGTTGATAATGTCGCGCGCAATGGAAGGTCCGACACCATTTGTAAGATTGGTGTTATGCGGGAAAACAACAGCTACAGCGATTTGAGGATTATCAGATGGGGCATAGGCCACAGCGTTGGTATTGTTAGCTTTTTGACCACCTGCTACATAACTTTCGGCTGTACCTGTTTTCCCACTAATGGATACAGCTGCACCATTTGAAAAGGCACGACCAGTCGTCAAAGCACTTCCACCGTGAGAAACTTGATAAAATCCTTGTTGAAGGATGGAAACATCAGACTCAGAAATATTAATTTTATTCATTTCCTTGGTATCAATAGATTTGATTAAGTCTCCTAAGCCACCTTGTTCATTATTTCCATAAATTCCCTCAACAATGTGAGGTGCAATCCGAACACCATTGTTGGCAATTGTTCCAACATACTGGGCCAATTGCATTGGGGTGTAGTTATCAAACTGACCAAATGCATTGGTAATGTAATTAGCAAAATTATACTCTTTTGGTATAAAACCAGTTGACTCATCTGGAAGGTCAATGCCTGTTGAGGCTCCAAGACCATATTCCGCAAATGTCGAACGAAGTTTCCCCATAGCTGATTCTAAATTGTTAGTTAAAACAAACATATTGGGTTGATAGGTCTGACCCATAATGCCCAAAGCCGTTTGAACCATATAGGTATTAGAAGAATACTCCAAGGCTTCCACAGCTGTAATCGGGAATGAACCGTAGGCTTGAGTATACCAAGAATTAATCGGAGCTGAGCCTTGGAAGACAATCGGTTGGTCTGTCAAGGTCTGGTTCCCTGACAAGACTCCATTCTCCCAACCAGAACTGATGGTCGCCGCCTTGACAACCGAACCTGGGACAAAGACATTAGTCACCGTTCCCAAGGAATCAGGCGTTAGCTCTCCCGTTTTCAGATCATGTTTGAGCCCTGACATAGACAAAACAGCACCTGTTTTTGGGTTCAAAGCAACTGCATAAACACCTTCAGAATATCTGGCTCCCCCATTTCCTAACTCAGAATTGAAATAACTTTTCAGCAAAGCATCCACGCTATCTTGAAAGGCCAAATCAATGGTCAGTTTAATATTGTTTCCTTTTGTACCATCTTCGATATTTTCGACACTTTCCATATTGCCATACTTGTCTAGATGGATTTCTTTCACCGAGCGTTTTCCTTGCAAG
Source organism: bacterium (assembly GCA_905221085.1). Lineage (GTDB taxonomy): Bacteria > Bacillota > Bacilli > Lactobacillales > Streptococcaceae > Streptococcus. Next base: position 85,715 of record CAJNBT010000002.1, on the reverse strand, counting down.
GTTTCTTCATATTGTTTTTCTAGATAAGAGGTTCCAACACGGTCGTTTAGAGAATAACCCTTTTTAAGATAAGCATCTGCTTCTTCAGCTGGGAGACCAGCTTTTTCACTGGATACACTACCTACTATAGAAGAAAGTGAGGTATCTAGAACCTTTCGATCCCACGAAGTCGAAATACTAATACCAGGTAAATTCTTAGAAGCCGAAGCAATCAAGGCAATCTGTGTATCTGTCAAGGCATCTGTCGCAACGGTTCCTGTCGCAAAATTTTCTACTGCATTGAGTTGGCTAAAAAGATAAATTTCTTTCTTTTCGTCATCAGAGTAAGCCAATTGACTTGAATCGATACTCTCAACAGTATTATTGTATAGCTCTGATTCAGATAATTGATTTCCATCAGAATCAAGTCGCTTCTCACGTGGTAAACTTTCCACTGCTTTCTTATAAACATCTTGATCTGCTAGGTAATAATCTGCCAACTGGCGTTCTGTCAAATTTGGCGAACTGATGCTCACATATCCCAGTAACTGACTAGCGATTTCTTTTAGATCTTTAGCCGTCATTTTATTACTACGCGTAAAGGAAACAACCTGCTTTAAAGTATTTTCTACCAAAGGTTTTCCACTAGCATCATAAATTTCCCCACGGGCAGAACTGGTTGTGACCTTGGTCTGACTAGCTGAGGCTAGCTTTTTTTCGTAAAAATCCTTGTTCAAAACCTGCATATACAACAAACGACCAATAATGGTCATAAAGAGTAAAATGACGATTGAAAACAATAAATTAAGCCGAATCGGAATCGAATGGCTGTTAAATTTTCTCATACAAATCAGTCTCATTTCTAATAAAAATCTTACTCTTAATTGTACCATAATTTGAGCAGAAAATTATGGAAAAGCAAAGAAGCTTTTTTCGTTTTTACGGTAAGATACGTTTTTATTTATTCATCCCTATATTATGTGATATAATAAATGTAAAAGTTCAATAATCTAGCCTTTTTCCAATACGACTCATTTAAAGGAGCCTTCCCCATGGACAAACCAGATATATCAACTGTCATTGATTCCCACTTCGAAGAAATGACAGACCTAGAGCAAGAAATCGCTCATTATTTTTTACAAGCAGAAACAATTGCAGATGATTTATCTTCTCAACATGTAACTCAAAAATTACATATCTCCCAGGCTGCTCTGACCCGCTTTGCTAAAAAGTGTGGTTTTACAGGTTATCGAGAATTTATTTTCCAATACCAACATCAGGCAGAAAATCAAACTAAACAAGTCTCCAAGCACAGTCCACTGACCAAACGAGTCCTCAGAAGTTATAGTAATATGAGGGAACAAACACAGGACTTGATTGACGAAGTACAACTAGAACAAATTGCCCAATTAATCGAAGATGCTGAGCGTGTCTACTTCTTCGGAACAGGCAGTTCTGGCCTCGTAGCTCGTGAAATGAAATTTCGCTTTATGCGTCTAGGTGTAGTCTGCGAGGCTTTGACAGACCAAGACGGCTTTGCTTGGACAACCAGCATTATGGATGAGAATTGTCTAGTACTCGGTTTCTCACTTTCTGGTACAACACCTTCTATTTTAGATAGTCTATTAGACGCTAAGGAGATGGGGGCAAAGACTGTACTCTTTACAAGTGTTCCCAATAAAGATAGTCTAGCCAATAAAGATAGTCTAGCCTATACAGAGACTGTTCTTGTAGCCACCCACAGCCAATCCTCCTACATCCAACGAATATCCGCTCAACTTCCTATGCTCTTCTTTATCGATTTGATTTATGCCTACTTTTTGGAAATCAATCGCGAAAGCAAGGAAAAAATCTTTAATAGCTACTGGGAAAATAAAAAACTCAACGGTTATCGTAAACAAAAACGTGTAAGAAAATCCTAGTTTGACTGAGTCAAACTAGGCTTGTTTTGTTTTAAAGTGATAATAAGCTCCCAACATACCTGCTGTATTTTGGTGATGAGCAAATTCTAATCGTGTTTTTTCTGCTAAACTTGGTACCAAAGCCTCTTTCAAGGCTGTGCGGATCTTAGGTTTGAGGATAGCCTCTTGTCCCATGATACCACCACCGAGAATGACTACTTCTGGATTGGCCACATAGCAAATATTTGCCAGACCTTTCCCAAGGTAATCTACCATGCGGTCAATACCAGCCATGCAAATCTTGTTGCCTTCAGTGGCTTCCTTAAAGATGCGTCGGCCATTCCACTGGTCAACTGGATCTCCATGAGCTGCTGCTACATACTCCACCAAGGCTGTTGTAGAAGCCAAATCTTGGAACGCTCCATCCTGCATATGCATATAACCAACTTCACAGGCTGAATTGCTAAATCCATGGAAAACTTTCCCATCCATAATCAAGCAACCTCCGATACCTGTTCCAATGGTCAAGCAAAGGGTGACACTCGCTCCCTTACCTGAACCAGATACCGCCTCAGCAAGACCTGCACAGTTGACATCATTTTCAATCTCACAAGGAATATTAAAGCTAGTCTCAATTTCCTTCTTGAACTGGGTTCCTGCATAATTTGGAATCTGAGGCCCAGCATAGAAAATCTCACCCTTATCTGGATCCACCATTCCTGCAGAAGAAATGGCAACACCTGCTACTGGGCCTTTTTCTAAATAGCTAGCTACGATATCTTTTGTCTTTTGTAAGATATGAGATCCACCCTTATGCGCCTCTGTTGGCATTTCATGCGATTCAACAAGTTGGCCTTCTTGGTCGATCAAACCATATTTGATATTTGTTCCACCGATATCAATTGCAACGTAGTGTGTCATAAATACCTCCTTATGGATTAGAGGAAGCGCTCCTTGGTTTCACGAATCAAGGCTGCAGCTGCTTCTACAACTGGACGATCTTCTTCGGTTACTGGTGTCAATGGTGAACGAACAGATCCAATATTCAATCCTTCATTGATTTTCAAGACTTCCTTAATCACACCGTACATATTTCCATTTGCAGCAGTGAGTTTGCCAATGATTGCGTTGATAGCATACTGCAATTCACGCGCTGTTTCTAGGTCTTTGTCCGCAATCAATTGGTTGAGTTTCAAGAAGAGTTCTGGCATAGCGCCATAAGTACCACCGATACCAGCTTTAGCACCCATGAGGCGTCCACCTAAGAACTGTTCATCTGGACCATTAAAGACAATGTGGTCTTCTCCACCAAGACTCACAAAGGTTTGGATATCTTGAACCGGCATAGAAGAGTTCTTAACACCGATAACACGTGGATTTTTCAACATTTCAGTATAGAGACTTGGAGTCAAAGCAACCCCTGCCAATTGAGGGATGTTGTAGATTACGTAGTCTGTGTTTGGAGCTGCAGAACTGATATCGTTCCAGTATTTGGCAACTGAGTATTCTGGCAAGCGGAAGTAAATCGGTGGAATCGTTGCAATGGCATCTACACCCAAGCTTTCTGCATGGCGAGCTAATTCCATACTATCTTTAGTATTATTGCAAGCAACATGGGCAATAATAGTTAATTTACCTTTGGCAACTGCCATTACTTCTTCCAAGATTAACTTGCGGTCTTCAACGCTTTGGTAGATACATTCACCAGAAGAACCATTGACATAGAGACCTTGAACACCTTTATCAATGAAGTATTGAACCAAGGCACGTGTACGCTCTGGACTTACTTCTCCTTGATCATCATAACATGCGTAGAAGGCTGGAATGACACCTTCGTATTTTTTTAAATCTGACATAGATTTTCTCCTAAGTTTTCTTTTTTTCTGCTAAAAGCAGGATTTATTCTTTACGTGTTTAGTATACACCTTGTGAAAAACGCTTTCAATATCTTGTGTACACTTAGATTTTAGTTTCGATATGCATTTTGAAATGTTTATGGCTTAAAAGTAGTTTCAGAAACAAGCCATCCTATTGGTATTTTGCGAAAATTTTCTCCATCAATCCAGTCTGGATAAAGACCAAGAGTCCAAACCCAAAAAGCAGGAAGGCTGAGCCACCTAAAAGTAAACTGAAGGCGGACAGATAAAGAACCATCACAATGAGAAAGAGAATAACTAACATGAGGAAGAACCAGGGAAAGTTAAAACTTGCCAAGATAAGTCCTTTTTGTAGCACTTCTTTCCAAGTCAAATCATAGCGCGCAGCTATGGGATAGCTAGCCAACATCACGATAGTGAGGAAGATAAGAACACCTAGACAAATAGCTTTTACCATTTGGAAAGGCATAGCTGTCTGCCCCCAGAAGAGATAGAGGTCTAGAATGCTTAATAAAACGATACCCAACTCAAGCAGACCTAACTGAAGACCTAGTTTCAGATTTTGCTTGAGAGCTCTTAGATAGATTTTAAAGACAGGCACACGTCTACTCTTCTTAATCTCAAACATAGTCTCGTAAAGGCTAATTTTAGCCACTCCAATCGTCACGATGGGCAAACAAGAGACAACAAAAAGAAGATTGGCTGTCACGATATCCAAGACCTTCTCACTAAAACGCATGAGAAAGTTATCTGTATCAAATGCTGCCTTGATAAGGCTTACTCCTTTTTGTGCCATGTTTGCTCCTCCTGAGTTTTTAATCAATCAAAATTTTAAAGAGATATTTGCGAACCTTCTCTTCCATACCTGCATAGCCATTTGGCTGGTGTGGTTCTCCTGGGAAGAAAATCGCAAAATTGTGATAACCCAACAAGAGTGGGTAGTGTTCATGACAATGTACAAAGCCAATGTCACTCGCTTCGTCGAATGCTACTGCCTCGTCTTTGATACGTGAACCGTAGCTCGAATATTCATGTCCATCTACCAGCAAATGCAAATCTGCATAGTTCTGATGATGCTCAAATTGATCATTTTCAGCTTGATTGAGGACATTTTCCTGAACAACTAGAAAGACCTTGTCCCCATCAATCTCATACTTACCTAGTTCGAAAGAATCCTTACGATGCTGGTAGAGATAGTCGATAGCCTTGTCTAGATTGGGATGAATTCCTTTGTAAAAGGTGATGTTTTTCAAATCGTCAAAAATCATACTCTTTCCTTCGTTTCTGATAGTTAACTAAAATCATAAATTAAGTTTATAAGTGTCTAACAAAATCTCTAAGGTAAGCAAATACCCAACATTTTGTAGACACTTATAACATCTATATTTCCATAGCATGTCAAGACCACTTCCGCAATCTTGACACACCAGTTTACTTTTCTTAACCTTTGACCGCTCCCATAGTAATACCTTGAGTAAAGGATTTTTGGAATACTAAGAAGACTGTTACGATTGGCACAGCAGCAAGAGCTGCACCTGCCATGATCAAACCATAGTTGGTTGCCATTTCAGCCTGCATAGTCGCAACACCGAGTGAAATAGTCAAATTGTTACGTGAAGTCAACATTACCAACTGCATGAAGTAGTCGTTCCAAGTATTGATGAAGGTAAAGATTGCAAGGGCTGCAAATCCTGGTTTCACAATTGGGAAGGCTACGCTCCAGAAAGTACGAATCTCACCACAACCGTCGATTTTAGCTGATTCAAGCAACTCTGTAGGGATATTCTCACTGAACTGTTTCATGAGGAAGACCCCAAATGGCCATCCAATCAAAGGCAAGATAACTGCCCAGAGAGTATCGTGAATTCCCATGAAATTGACGATACGTACCAATGGTACAAGGACAACTTGTTTTGGAAGTGCCATGGCAGCGATGAAGATGGCAAAAAGAATACGTTGACCATAGAAACGTTTTTTAGCCAATACATAACCTGCTAGAGATGAGGTCGCACAGACCAAGAACATGGTTACCAATGAGATAAACACAGAGTTCCACATCCACTGCATAGCAGGGTTTTGCACCATGAGTTGTTGGAAGTTTTCCATGGTTGGCATTTTAGGGAACCATTGTGGCGGAATCATAATGGTATCAGGCTGTGATTTGAAGGCACCTGTCAAAATCCAGTAGAATGGAAAGATGAACAGCACGGTCAACAAGAGCAAGATAATAGTTGAAATAACAGTGAAAGCTGTTAAAGGTTTCTTTTGTGTAGATTGCATAGCTGTCTCCTTTCTTTAGTATTCTACGTCATTTCCAAGTACTTTAAATTGAACAAAGCTTACGATAGCAATCATAACTGCCAAGAAGACACCGATGGTGTTGGCATAGCCGTATTCTGTCAATTGGAAGGCTTTTTCGTAAAGGTAGTACATAAGTGTACTTGTTGAGTAGTTTGGACCACCTGAAGTCAAAAGCTGAATCAAGGCGAAACACTGGAATGAGTTGATTGTTGTAATGATTGCGATATAAAGTGTTGTTGGAAGGAGGCTAGGCCATTTAATCTTCCAGAACACTTGCAATTCAGTCGCACCATCAACACGCGCTGCTTCTACTAATGAATTGTCAATATTTCCCATGGCAGCGATATAAAGGATAATCGGCTGACCAACAGATGTTGTCAAAAGGATAATCATAATCGCCATCAAAGCCCAGTTTTTATCTCCCAACCAAGAAATGTTTTGGCTGATGATGTGGCTTGACTTAAGGACAAAGTTTAGAATCCCTGATAGTGGGTCATAAATCCATTTCCAAACAACTGTTACAGCAACACTACCTGTTACAACAGGAAGGAAGAAGACGAAACGGTAGAAAGATCTGGCAATGGCATTTTGGTGGTAGGTCTGAGATGCTACAAAGAGTGAGAATAGCACAACAATCGGAACCGATCCAATAACCAGAATAACGGTATTAATCAAAGACTTCATAAAGACAGGGTCTTTAAACATGCGAATGTAGTTGTCCAAGCCCACAAACTCAAATTTAGTCATTGAATAGTTAAAGAAACTTGTAATGAATCCCATAATCATAGGAGCCAATACAAAGATGACAAAGAAGAATAATACTGGTGCTAGGAAAGCGTAGGAAATCACTGTTTCCCGCATACGAATTTTATTGACTTTCACAGTCGGCACCTCTCTTTCACAAATAGAATATTTTGGATTTTCTTGAACAGTTTTAAAATCAAAATGAAATTTTTTAAGATTCGCTTATGTAAGAACTTCATTTTAATTTCGTGATAGTTTCTGATATTTCAAATAAAATCCTCCCTTTTCTTACATAGATTATGCACAGGAAAAAGGGAGGAGTCAATCTGATTCAGTGCTTATTGTTTTGTAGCTTTTTTAATTGTTTCGTTAGCTTTTTCAGTGAAGGCTTTCAAAGCATCCGCTGGTTTTTCGTCACCATTTGATACAGATTGCAACATTGGGAACCAAAGTGTTCTCATTTCAGCAAAACCATTGATAGTGTTGTAGTATGGTGAGTAGTATTTAGTCCAACCACTGATTGTTTCCATACGTTTGTCTTCATAAAGTTTGCCAAATGAAGTACGAACTGGGAAGGCACCTGTACGAACAACGTCTTTTGGACCCCATTCTTTGTCATCCGCGATGAATTGAACGAATTTCTTAGATGCTGCAACTTTCTTGTCGTCTTTGTTGTTGAATACTGCAAATCCGTTTACAAGGTATTCAAGAGCTGGTTTACCTGAATCTGATGGGAATGGTACTTCTACCACTTCTACTTTACTTGCTTCCAAGAGTTTAGCTTGGATACCGTTTTGAGCTGGCGCCCAAAGGATTGTGTAAGATGTTTGACCGTTGGCAAAGTTTTGGATATCTGCTCCACCATCAAATTGTGAACCATTGTTCAACAAACCGTCTTTGATCCAGCCAGCTGCTTTTTCAAGACCTTTGACAAATTTAGGATCATCAGTTGTATATTTTGTTACATCTTTATCTGTTACAGAACCGCCGTAAAGGTTTGAGATGAAGGCACGTGTTCCTTGGTCTCCCCCTTGACCAGAACTGAACAATGAACCTGGTGTGTAGCCTTTGTCTTTAAGCGCTTTCAAAACTTTTTCAAAATCATCAGTTGTCCAACCTTCTTTTACAAGGTTAGCAACTCCAGCATCTTCCAACATTTTCTTGTTCATGGCCATGTAGAATGGTGCTGAACTGATTGGATACATATAAGCTTTGTCTCCAGCTTTACTTGCTTTTACAATGTTTTCATTGTTGACATCTTTAACAAAGTCATCTGTGAAAAGGTCATTCAAGTCAGCCAATTTACCATTTTTACCATATTGGATGATACGTCCTGGTGCGTCAAAAAGTACGTCTGGAGCTGTACCTGCTTCGATAGCTGTAGTGATCTTTTCTGGACCTGACTTAAAGTCGATTGTTTCCAATTTCACTTTTACATCTGGGTTTGCTTTTTCAAAGGCTTCGATGATAGATTTTTCATATGTTCCAACACCGTCACCAGTTTTTTCTTGAGTGAAGACTGGGAATGCCCACCAAGTGATTTCTGTTTTTCCGCTATCTCCACCAGATTTTCCAGCATCTTTACTTCCGCCAGAATTTCCACATGCAGCAAGGCCAAGAATCGCAGCACCTGCAAGTACTGTACAAGCTAGTTTTCTAAATTTCATTTGTTTTCTCCTAATTGATAAGCGTATCCATATTGGATAATGAGTAAGTTTTTATTTGTATCCGTTTTCATTTCATCCGACGCATCCACCACTCTCCTCTGCTTTGAGATTGTGTTATTTAAGACCAGCAACGAAGCGTTCTGTAATCTCTTTTGGTCTAGTAATAGCGCCACCGACAACAATACCTCGCACTCCATATCCAAGGATTTGTTTGGCTTGTTCTGGTGTATGGATTTTTCCTTCTGCAATGACATCCACTCCTGCATCACAGAGTTTTTTGATCAATTCAAAATCTGGTCCGTCCACTTTTGGACTATAAGATGTATAGCCTGATAAGGTTGTTCCGACAAAGTCAATTCCTGCTTCTACAGCTGCTAGTCCTTCTTCGAAAGTACTTGTGTCAGCCATCAAGAGCTGGTTAGGGTATTTCTCCTTAACCTGACGGATAAACTCCTGAATCTCTAAACCATCGTAGCGTTCACGCTTGGTACAATCCAGAGCAATCACCTCGATGTCCAGTTCTGCCAATTCATCAACTTCTTTCATAGTAGCCGTGATGAAGGGTTCTTGTGGCGGATAATCTCGTTTGATAATCCCGATAATCGGAAGTTTTGTAACCTCCTTTATTTCTTTGATATCACGAACACTATTTGCTCGGATACCGACTGCTCCACCTTGCTCAGCCGCTTTGACCAGCAAGGGAATGACTCCTCCCGCTTCTGTATAAAGCGGTTCGTGAGGAAGGGCCTGACAAGAAACGATGATTCCATCTTTGATTTGTGCAATCAAGGCTTCTTTAGTAATCTGTGGCATCCTCTTTCCTCCTTTTCTTTGTTCTTATGAGGTCATTATATACCATTTGTTAAGCGCTTTCAATACTTTGTAATAGAATAGATTTCAGTTTCAAAAGTATTTTATAGAACAACGTATCTTGAAAGTAGTTTCAGATAACATAAATATCTATACCTATTACTCAAAATTACGAATCTTATGATAAACTTCTATATCAATAAAACCAGTCTAGAATTCCTATCTTTTTACAGGACTCCAGACTGGTTTATTTTAGATTAACATAGAAGTTCAAAGAACAACTGAAGACAAATTAACTGTCTTTTCGCTTATAAGAAATCATTGCTCCAAGGAACACTCCTACAAAACCAAATAAGATTGTTAGTGATGAGGCAGACTCACCTGTATTTGGTAACATAGACTGTTCGTTATTACTTACTTTATTCTCTAATCGATTAGATTCAGAGTTTTCATTTGTTGATAACAATTTAGGCGACAGTGAAACTTCCTCAGCCTTGTTATCTTCTGTAGGATTTTTAAATAGTGGATTGTCAATGGAGTGTCGGAAAGTCATCGCATAAATACTAGAATTATTAGTCTCAAAAATAATCTTTCCATCTTTTTGTTCGAATTCAATAGTGTGTAGTTTTCCTTCTGGATCTACAGCATAAACATTCTCAACGGACTGATCTATAGCAAAAGTAACAAGGACTTTTCCTTCAGGTTTAACATATCTGCCATTTACATCCTTCAATTTGATATCAAATGCTTTGTAGTTTAATGAACTTAAATCACTAACTTGAACTTCTTGAATTTGAATACCTATCACATTTTTCAACACTTCTTCTGAAGCTTGAATTTGAATACTTCCTGTTTCATTTTTAAAAATACGTTGTGAACTAGCAATTTCTGTGATAACGTGCTTAGTTTCTGCTTCATCCTTACTGTCTTTATTATTTACTTGTTTATCAGTAGATTTCACTACTGAACTTTCTTCTCCTGCTGTAGATAATACTTCTGTATAATTTTCTACATCATACACAACACTAGTTACTGCATTCACTCCGCCTGTGAAGTCTGGAAGGTGATGAATCTCAGCATCCGCACCATTCACGCCACCTGTAAACTCTGGCTTAGCGACTGTAGGAGCTGGAGAATCTCCTAATGTGGATATAATACCGCTATACTCTGGAACTTCTGTAACAAGTGAGTCGCCTCCGTTAACTCCACCTTTAAACTCTGACTTAGCGACTGTAGGAGCTGGAGAATCTCCTAATGTGGAGAGAACACCGCTATACTCTAGAACTTCTGTAACAAGTGAGTCGCCTCCATTCACGCCACCTTTAAACTCTGGCTTAACGACAGTAGGAGCTGGAGAATCTCCTAATGTGGATATAATACCGCTATACTCTGAAACTTCTGTAACAAGTGAGTCGCCCCCATTCACGCCACCTGTAAACTCTGGCTTAGCTACTGTAGGAGCTGGAGAATCTCCTAATGTGGATAGAACACCGCTATACTCTGGAACTTCTGTAACAAGTGAGTCGCCTCCATTCACTCCGCCTTTAAACTCTGGCTTAGAGACTGTAGGAGCTGCAAAGTCACCAGATGTACCTAAAATACCAGAATCTTCTTTTCCACTATCTTTTTTTGGATCTAATTTCCCAGCTAAATCCTTATCCGAATCCTTCTTAGAAGGTTCCACTTCTTTATCTTCCACATAGACAGGATCTTTTGGTTGACCCTCAATATAAGAACGAACCCAATCCAACTGCTCTTTTGATAAAACCAAACCACCACTGCGGCTTCCTACAACACCATTTTGGTGAACTCCAATTAAAGCACCTTTATCATTATAAAGACCACCACCAGACGCTCCAGGTTTCGTACCTCCATAGCTAATTCCCTCTATTCCAGAACCGAAGTCTGTAGTTCCTACTACTTTGCTATCTAAAACTGGACTTAGCTTGTTATCTGGAAAACCATAGACCGAAACTGAATCCCCCTCTGCAACTTTCGAAGATTGTTTTACAACCTCTACAGGAGTTACTCCTTTTACTGCTTCTTTTAACCGAACCAAAGCTAAGTCATTTTTAAAGCCAAATACAGAGTCTTTCTTATTCCAATAAACAATATCATCATCTGAAAAATTCACAGACTTACCATTCGGTAAAGTTGCTTTATACACTGTATTGGTACGACCAGATTTAGTAACTACCTCAGAACCTTTAACTGTTAAGAAATTATGAGCGACTGTTAACACCAAATTTGGTGCAATTAAAGTACCTGACCCCGACCCATCTGGCGTTTGAATGTGCGTTGTAGCATAGAAATTTTCTGAGCCATTCGGAGCTTGTAATACCTCTTTACTAGGTACAGGTAAGTTCGATTTACCACTCAAATCGACTTTACCAACTTCAGTTCTTGCAAAATCCGAAGAAGACGTTGATGGAGGAGTTACCGGATCTACTACCGCTCTTATAATTGTATCTCCTAAAGCTAACTTACTGACATATTCATCAGGCCAACTTGCATCACTTGCTAATTTGTTAATTGGCACTCCGTTATAAGATACTACTTTAGCTGTTGGGGAAGTTGCTATTAACTGTTTGAAGTCTGGATTTTGTCTTAAATGAAAATTCAAGCCACTTCCAACAGGACCTTCCTGAACAACCTTATCTGAAATCAAACGAGTTCCTTTAGTATTTTCCACTCGAAGTAGAACACGACCTTTTTCTTCACCTTTTACTAAAGTAGCTCGACCTTTTTCATCAAAACTATATAAAGCACCATCAATCTCAGACTCTACATCTTTTAAAGCTATATGATTTTCATCATAGTAGTAACGGTTTGCACCATCTATATACCAACCCTTTATACCATATTTATCAATCATAGAACGAATCCAAGCTCTGTGCTTTTCCGTAAAGATAGTACCACCGCCAATACGCTCACTCTCAGGAGCGTTTGAAGTATTTGTTCCGTGCTGATGGATACCGACTACCTCTCCCTTATCATTAAACAAAGGAGCACCTGAAAAACCTCCTAAAGCCGAGGAATGATAAGTGACTGCACCACTCTCTTTATTGATACTGCTCACAGTTGTTGAGACTGAATAAGCCTTACCGTCTTTCAAGCGAGCTTTATTTTCTTTACTTAAATTTGGAGTAGAAAAATCATTAGGATATCCGACCATAGTGATTTTATCACCAGTAGAAACCTCTTTATCACTCAACTCTCTTGGAGAGTCCTCACCACCTGTCATAGCTTCTACAGGCTTTTTAGTTACCACTACTGCTAAGTCGTTGCTATAGTCTTTACCAAAGTCTTTGCCGTTATACAAGTGAATAGAGTCTTTTTCAATAGCTTCTGATACCCCTGAAGTAGGTACTTTATTGCTTTTCTCCTTTTCCGAGTTCATTACAACATAACTACGAGCAGACTCCCCACCACGCAAGACCGCAGACTTATCCTCTTGGTTTTTATCATAGTAGTTATGAGCTACTGTTACCATCACATTCGGAGCTACAAAGACACCGCTACCTGATGCGGTTTGTTTTCCACTCGTTCCACTGTCATAAGTGGTGTAAGTCATAGCAACACCTTCTGCAGATTTACTATGAACATCCACATCTTGAATATCGCTACCACCTTGAATGACATCAGCATAAACAACCCCGCCACCAATAATTGGTAACTCTGGTGCAGCTAAACCAATCACCGCTGATAGTGTCAAACAACCAACCAAACCATAAGCTTTGGATTTACGAAATTTCCCTAAACCCTTTAAACATATAAACATATATTACCTCACTTTAACTTTCAAAGTTAATTTAACCAAGTATATTCTAAAAAATAAAATATTACAGTTTCCATTAGCATAACATTCTCTACTTTAATTCTGACAACAAAAATAAACATAGATTATTTTGCTACTTTACAAATGCTATCTAAGTACTGTATCTACAGGAATATCGTTTTTATAAGATATTATCCTAATCAGAAAACTAAGTTATACATAAACTTATATATAAATGTTCATTTGTAGCCAAACTGTATATTTTCTTATAAATTATAACACATTTTACAGACGCTTTCCAATGTCTTGAAAGAACTTATACCAAACTAGATAGAAAATAAATTGTTTTACACCAAGGTCAAGAAAAAAACTCATACTCAATGAAAATCAAAAAGCAAACTAGGAAGCTAGCCGCAGGCTGCTCAAGACACTGTTTTGAGCTTGCAGATAAAGCTGACGTTGTTTGAAGAGATTTTCGAAGAGTATGAATTTCAAAGTATATATGAACTAGAATATTTGCTGACTAGACTGTATACAAAAAGAGAGCTACTAGGCTCTCTCATTCATTACTTCACATATTTAAAAGGAATCTCACTACCACAGAGCCAATTGTAGACTTGGTCATTGACAAAGACATTCATGGCTTCGTGAGCATACTCGGGCATGATACGATGGGCCTTGTCGCAGGTCAGACGATTATAAATTGCAAACTGAGTAATAGGATAGCAAACATCGTCATCCAAGCCCGTAATCATCTTAACCTCAGCCTTGATACGATGGGCAAGATTTTTCACATCGATATAGGCAAGGGTCGCCATGATTTCCTCCTCAGTTTCGTGGAATGGATCGTGAAACTTGAAATATCGGAAAAGTTCGTCGTAAGCCTCGCTAGTATTCCCAATCTCAAGCACTCGTCTGAAGTCTGACAAGAAGGGATAGATAGCAACTGTTGTCTGAATCCGTGGATTGAGCGCTGCTGCAACCAGAGCTAAAGCCCCTCCTTGCGAGGCACCATAGCTAGAAAGTCGCTTCTCATCAACCTGTGGCAGACTGGCAATAATCTCAACCAACTGGTAAATATCAAGATAAACATCCTTATAAAAGAGATGGTCCCGACCTTCCACAGCACCACGAATAATATGCCCCTTAACGGTATTTCCAAGAGGAGAACGCAAGCCATCTTGTGAGTAACCTGACTGACCCCGCACATCCATGGATACAACACCGTAACCAGCCACAGTATAGGCCAGCATGTCGGTCCAATCCCAGCCACGTCCCATATAACCATGAAAATGGAAGATTATTGGAACTTTCCCCTCAGTCTTTGGAAGAACAACACGTGCATAGACCTTGCCTTCATTGGTTCCTTCAAATGTTAACTCATAGCACTTGACTTGAGGAATGCAGAAATCTCTTTCCTCCAACTGGTAGGCTGGAAGATTGGACACTTTTTTCACTTCCTCATCCCAGAAAGCATCAAAGTCTTCTGGAACCTCATCCCTTCCTCTATAAGTCTTGATTTCTTTTAACAAAGCTGGATTTTTCATAACATGCTCCTTTTTGTAATCGCTACCATAACTGTAGCATATCTAGACAAGCAATGCAAGAAAGAAGGGTAATACTCTTCAAAAATCTCTTCAAACCACGTCAATATCGCCTTGGATTATATATGTAACTGACTTGGTCAGTCTTATCTACAACCTCAAAGCAGTGCTTTGAGCAACCTACGGCTAATTTCCTAGTTTGCTCTTTGATTTTCATTAAGTATAAATAGAAAGTGAATTTAGCTTTTCCTCCCTCAAACCTATCATCTGAAGGCAATCTTAAACTTCTAGTACTCGGTTTTACATATGATCCTTCACAGCTACTGCTACCATTTTGGCTTTTGCACGGACTTTATCCGCCACTGACATCTCCATAGAAATAATTGCCTTTCTTTCCCCTAATTCCTCCAGAGTAGAAATGACGACAATTTCATCGTCAATTGGGGTTGGGCTAAGATAATCAACTTCTAAATGAGCTGTGATAAAGCGACCGATAACTGTTTCGTCTGTCAATTCCAAACCTTTTTGATGGTGAGCAAACCATGCAGCGGACGCTGTTCCATGACAGTCAAAAATCACAGCAATCATGCCTCCAAATAGATTTGCAGGAACACCTCCTGTATACTGCTGGTCTACCTTAATACGGCTAATACAGCTTGTGCCCTCTACACTTGGATAAGTTTTCAAATGCAATCCTAAATCATTCTTTGGGCCGCAACCCCAACAATGCTGGAAGCGTTCTCCATACCTATCCTGAATAGCAATCGTTCTTGTTTCTAACATTCTTTTCACTCCTCCTTATTCAGATGGGGTCATTATATCAAGCTTCTGTCAAAGAGTAAATAGACTGGAAGACTAATATCTTTTTATCACTTGACTAAGTTTGATTTATAGCCGATTATTTCATAAAAATAAAAAGAGCATTTCTGCCCTTTTTCGCCTGTTCAATCTTATTTTGTTGCTTCTTTCTTTTGGAAAGTGGTTTGGTAATTTACTTTAATCGTTACTGTCATGTGAGAGTCCTCGTTTCTTTTTGATGACTCTAGTATAAGGGGCAAACCTGAAAGCTAGCTTAAGTTTTCCTTAGAGAAAGCTTAATCTAAATGTTCTTTCTTCTCCAGATGAAGGGCAATCATGCGCCACTCTGGATCCTCTTGCCAGCCTTCTATAGAACTAATGTAGCTAGCAACCTTTCTGGCTTCTTCTAAAATCGGAAAATCTTCGATAATATCAGCCACTTGGAACTCTGGAAGACCTGACTGTCTGGTTCCAAAAATCTCACCAGAACCCCTCATTTTCAAATCTTCCTCCGCAAGGACAAAACCATTGGTGGTTTCTGTCATGATGCGCATGCGGTCCTTCCCAGAATCCGTCTTGGGATTGGCAACGAGAACAGCATAGGATTGCTTATCTCCCCGACCGACACGACCCCTGAGCTGGTGAAGCTGGCTGAGACCGAAGCGATCGGCATCCATGATAATCATGACGGTCGCATTGGGAACATTAACCCCAACCTCGATAACCGTTGTCGAAACCAAAATATCCGTCTTTCTCTCTTTGAAATCCTGCATAATCTGGTCTTTTTCATCACTCTTCATCTTACCATGTAGAAGAGCCACTTCTGCCTTGCCCGCAAAATGAGCCGTCAACTCCTCAGATAAAGCAATAGCATTTTTCAAATCCAGAGCTTCAGATTCTTCAATCAAGGGAGAGATAACATAGGCTTGGGAACCTTTTTGAATTTCTCCCTCTACCCAAGTCAAGACCTGAGGTAGCTGCTCATGCTTGATCCAGCGCGTCACAATAGGCTTCCGCCCTGCTGGCATCTGGTCGATAATGGAAACATCCATGTCTCCAAAGGCTGTGATGGCCAGCGTCCGTGGAATGGGAGTCGCCGTCATCATGAGAACGTCAGGATTGTCGCCTTTTTCCCGTAAAATACGCCTTTGCCCCACACCAAAACGGTGCTGCTCATCGATGATAATCAAGCCTAGACGAGCATAATCCACCCCATCTTGTATCAGAGCGTGGGTTCCAATAATCAAATCAGCCTCACCCTTGGCAATGGTCTCCAAAACTTCTCTTTTTTCTGCAGCTTTTAAGGAACCTGTCAAGAGAGCTAATTTCAAGTCTGGAAAAAGTCCCTTCAAACTCTCAAAATGCTGCTCTGCTAGAATTTCTGTCGGTACCATGAGGGCTGCCTGATAGCCAGCTGTCACCGCCGCAAACATGGCCAAGCCAGCGACGACTGTTTTTCCGCTCCCCACATCTCCTTGCAAGAGACGATTCATGTGATGGTCGGACTTCATATCGATCAAAATTTCCTGCAAACTCTTTTCTTGAGCTGAGGTCAGGGCAAAAGGAAGGCTTTCCTTGACTGCTGTCACTTTTTCCTGAGTCCAGTTCAGAACCAGACCGCTTCCCTGAACTCTATTTTCAGACTTGAGCGTCTGCAATTGCATTTGAAAATAAAAGAGTTCCTCAAACTTGATACGGCGAAGGGCCTGCTTGTATTCTGCCAAATCCTTAGGAAAATGCATAGCGTGGACTGCCTGACAACGGGACATGAGTTTGTATTTGTCCAGCAAAGACTGGGGAAGATTTTCCTCAATCAAGAGGTCCAGCCCCTGATCAAAGGCCGTCTTGATAACCTTGACCAGACTGGCTTGACTGATTCCCTGAGCCAAGCGATAAACAGGTTGGAGGTCATCTTCCACCTGAGCCAGAACCTTCATCCCAGTTAGACTAGCCTTGGCGCGGTCCCATTTTCCAAATACAGCAAGGGTTGCTCCCAACTCTATCTTATCTGCTAGATAGGGCTGGTTAAAGAAGTTCACCGCAAAAACAACTTCTCCCTGCTTGAGGCTAAAACGCAGGCGATTACGCTTGAAACCATAATACTGGACACTGGCAGGAGTCACGACTTGACCAGACAGAACTGCCTTTTCACCATCTTCCAGCTCCAGCACCTGCTTGGTCTTGAAATCTTCATATCGGAAAGGAAAGTAGAGCAAGAGGTCTTGCAAGTTTTCAATTCCTAGTTTGGCGTATTTCTCTGCTGACTTTGGTCCCACACCAGGTAAGACATGCAAGGGTTGATGTAGATTCATGCTCCACTCCTTTCTTCTTTAATCATATTCTCTCGGAATACGGTCGCTGAGGAGACAAACCACCTCATAGTTAATAGTTCCACGGTAGGTCGCTACCTGAGTAGCTGTGATTTCCTTATCCCCGTTAGAACCAATTAAGGTTACCTTAGTTCCTAGCGGATAAGGATTAGGCAGACGAATGGTGATTTGGTCCATAGAAACTCGCCCGACGATTGGGCAGGCTTGCCCATCTACCAAGACAGAGAAATTCTGCATGTCACGTGTCCAACCATCCGCATAGCCGATTGGCACAGTCGCGATGACTTGCTCGCTATCCGCCTGATAGGTCGCTCCGTAGCCCATGCAAGCTCCAGCTGGAACTGTCTTGACATGAACTAAAGCAGACTCCAAGGTCAAGGCTGGTTTCAAGTCATAGGGTAAATCCAAAACCTCTCCACTTGGATTGAGACCATACATGGCATCTCCCATACGAACCGCATTGAAAATAGTCTCTGCATGCCAAAGAGTCGTTGCCGAATTACTTGCGTGAACCAGTCTTGGACCTTCCTTCATACTGGCCAAAATAGCTTTAAATTGTTCTAACTGGGTATTAAAATAGGAATCTGATTCTTCGTCCGCAGTAGCAAAGTGGGTAAAAATCCCTTCAACACGAGCACAGTGTTGCTTGAGCAAGTCTTGAGCCTGCTTAGCCTCACGAACCTCTCTAAAACCAATTCGTCCCATGCCTGAATCAATCTTGAGGTGGACTGTCAATCCAGTTAAGTCTGATTCCTTATCTAAGAGTGCTTGAATCCACTCTAGCCCAGCCACAGTCAAGGTGATGTCGTATTCTTTAGCAAGAGAAACGACTTCTAACTCAGAAACTCCTAAAATGAGGATTTTCTTACTAACTCCAGCTTGTCTAAGTTCAATAGCTTCATCGATATTGGAAACGCAAAAGCCATCTACATCATCTTGAATCGCCTTGGCAACGGCAACAGCTCCATGACCATAGGCATTGGCCTTGACCACAGCCAACTTGAGCGTTCCTTGAGGGATATGAGCCCCCATTTGCTGAATATTGTGTCGAATAGCTCCAAGATGAATCAGAGCCTTGGTTGGTCTATGTGGACTAGCTTTCATGATTTTCCTCCAAAATGACACTGGCTGTCACAAACTGATCTGTATGGCTGATAGATAGCCAAATCTTTCCTGAAAATGGAGACTGACTAAAATAAGGCGCCCCGCGTTCATTATTCAAGACTTCCAAATCCTGAAAACCGAGCTTGCCAATACCCGTTCCCATTGCCTTAGAAAAGGCCTCCTTAGCCGACCAGCGACCAGCCAAATATTCAATCTGCCTGCGCCCTTTAAGACTGTTAAATCGCTCCATTTCCTTAGTGGTCAGCACGCGCTGGGCAAATCCTTCATGTCGTGTAACTGCGCTTTCTATCGAAGCTAATTCTTCGATATCAATTCCGTGTCCAACTATCATTCTCATCAAAAGGAGTTGAGATTCCCCAACTCCATCCTTTTCACTTATTTTGTCAAGGTAGCATAGATTTCTTCTACCAAAGCCTCTGTATTTTCCCAACCTAGACAAGGATCGGTAATGGAACAACCAAAGACCTCTGGTTGATTTTGTCGACCATCTGCTAGGTAAGATTCAATCATAAAGCCTCGAACTGTCTTTTTGATTTTCTCGTTCCAATCACGATTTTGCAATGTCTTACGAACCACTCGAATCTGCTCCATATATTGCTTGCCTGAGTTATCATGGTTGGTGTCGATGAGGATAAAAGGATTTTCAAGTCCCATTGTCTCATAACGTTCAATTGCATTTAGCAGGGTTTCATAGTAAAAGTTAGGCTCATTTTTCCCATATTCATTGACTGCGCCACGAAGGATGACATGAGCCAAGGGATTTCCTGAAGTCTCAACTTCTTGGCCATGAAAGAGGAAGGTTTGTTTGTTTTGGGCGGCATAGATACCGTTAAACATAACCCCAAGATTCCCAGAGGTTGGATTTTTCATTCCGACTGGTGCATCAATCCCTGAAGCCACAAAACGGTGCTCTTGGTCTTCCACAGAACGAGCCCCAACAGCATGGTAGCTGACCAAGTCATCTACCAAGACCAGATTTGACGGATAAAGCATCTCATCTGCCGTTGTCAAACCAGTCTCTGTAATCACGCGATAGTGCAACTGGCGCACAGCCTGCAAGCCGTTGATTAGACTCGGAGCCTTAGAAGTATCTGGCTGGTGAACCAAACCTTTATAGCCGTCTCCGTTGGTGCGTGGTTTAGCAGTATAAACACGCATAACCATGAAAATCTTGTCCGACACCTTCTTTTGCAAGGCTGATAAACGGCGAGCATATTCCAAGACAGCCTCTTCATTGTCAGAAGAGCACGGACCAATCACCAAGAGGATACGGTCATCTTCCCCTGAAATGATGTCTGCCAATTCTCTATCACGACGCTCCTTTAGTCTCAAGGCTTCCGCAGACAATTGGGTTTCTGCCTTGATTGCTTCAATATCGATTTCTTGACCTTTTTCAATAAATGCCATCTTATTCTCCTAGCGTTTGGTAGATTTCTCTGACAAGGGCTTCCGTATTTTCCCAGCCTAGGCAAGGGTCTGTGATCGACTTGCCAAATACTTCTGGTTCGTTTTGACGGCCGTCTTCTAGATAAGACTCAATCATAAAGCCACGAACGTACTGTTTAATTTTTTCATTCCAATCACGGTTAATCAAGGTCTGACGGACAATTCGAATCTGATCCATATATTGCTTACCAGAGTTGTCATGATTGGTATCCACGATGATAAAGGGATTTTCCAAGCCCATTTTCTCATACTGGGCAATGGTATCCATCAAATTGTCATAGTAGTAGTTGGGAATATTCTTACCATACTCATTGATTGCTCCACGAAGAATAGCGTGCGAAAGCGGGTTTCCAGTTGTTTCCACCTCTTTTCCTAGGAAAAGGAAGCTTTGTTTGTTTTGAGCAGCATAAATCCCATTAAACATGACATTGAGATTTCCTGAAGTTGGATTTTTAAAACCAGTCGCAAAATCTGCTCCACTTGCTACAAAGCGGTGTTGCTGGTCTTCAACCGAACGGGCACCAACCGCCATGTAAGAAATCAGATCATCCACAAGAGGAAGATTTTCAGGATAAAGCATTTCATCAGCTGTCGTCATACCTGTTTCCGTGATGACACGATAGTGAAGATGGCGAACAGCTTTGATTCCGTTGATAAGACTAGGCGCTTCTGCCGTGTTAGGCTGGTGAATTAATCCCTTATAGCCATCTCCGTTGGTACGAGGTTTGGCAGTATAAACACGCATAACCATAAAGATACGGTCTGCCACTTCTTCTTGTAGGACTGCCAAACGCTTAGCGTACTCAAGAACAGCTTCTTCATTGTCAGATGAGCATGGCCCGATTACCAAGAGAATTCTCTGGTCTTCTCCACGTATAATGGCTTCTAGCTCTTTATCGCGCTGTGATTTTCTCTCCAAAGCTTGGCCTTCCAATTTTGATAAGGCACGAACTTCTTCAATATTAATTTTAGGACTTTTTGCTGTAAATACCATAACTCATCTCCTTATAAAGCAAACGGATACCAAGTAAAAATATACTTTTCACAAGGTATCCGCCTCTAAACTATCTCATTTTATTGTCTTTTTCCGTGACAGTTTTTAAACTTCTTACCAGAACCACATGGGCAAAGTTCATTCCGTCCAATCTGACTCAAATCCAAATCTTCTGGTATATTTGCTTGATGGGCAGCGATATTTCGAGTCGCTGTTGTACTGATATGGTGTTCTGCTTGTGGTCTTTCTTGTTCATGAATTTGTGCTTTCATCATCAAGCGTGTCACATCAAACTCAATCGAACCAATCATGTCATTAAACATACGGAAACCTTCTGCCTGATACTCAACAACAGGGTTGTTCTGAGCATAGCCACGAAGTCCAACCGCGTTACGCAATTGATCGAGGGCATCAATATGATCTGTCCACTTGTTATCTACAACTCGTAGAATCAAAACTTTTTGGAATTCTTTGACTGCTTCTTCATCGCGTAGTTTTGAAACTTGACTATCGTAAACCTTCAAGGCACGTTGGAAGAGTTCTTCCTTAATAGCCTTATCAGACAAGCCTGACAAGTCTTCAACAGAAATAGAATCTTCAGGAAGCAAGTTGTACTTAGCAAAGTTCAAAATTGCCTCTAGTTTTTCATCTTGTTTGGCACGCGCATGACCATCAACGACACGACCAATCGTGCGTTTGATCATAGAGTGAATTTCAGGTGCCAAGTCACGATCTGCAGTGATAACGTCGTAACGTTGAGCATAGATAATCTCACGTTGTTCACGCATGACATCATCGTATTGAAGGACTTGTTTACGGGTATCGTAGTTATTTCCTTCGACACGTTTTTGTGCTGCTTCAACCTGACGTGTCAACATGCGAGACTCAATGGCCTCTTCAGACATGTTGAGACGTTCAAAAATTCCCTTCAAGCGTTCAGAACCAAAACGTTTCATCAAGTCATCTTCAAGAGATAGGTAGAATTGTGACTCACCTGGGTCTCCCTGACGACCTGAACGTCCACGAAGTTGGTTATCGATACGACGGCTTTCATGACGTTCTGTACCAATCACACAAAGTCCACCTAATTCGCGAACCCCTTCACCAAGCTTGATATCAGTACCACGACCAGCCATGTTGGTTGCGATGGTAACAGCACCACGTTGACCAGCATTCATGATAATTTGGGCTTCTTTATAGTGGTTTTTAGCATTCAAGACTTCGTGAGGAACGCCAGCTGCAACCAATTTCTTAGAAATGTAGTCACTGGTTTCAACCGCTACTGTACCAACCAAGACAGGCTGACCTTTTTGGTAACGAGCCTTAACGTCTTCAACAACCGCTTTAAACTTAGCTTCAATGCTAGCAAAAAGTAGGTCTGGATGGTCAATACGTTGAACAGGACGGTTTGTTGGGATTGGAATAACACGAATGTTGTAAATTTCACGGAATTCTTCTTCCTCAGTCTTACCTGTACCCGTCATACCAGACAATTTTTTGTACATACGGAAAAGGTTTTGGTAAGTGATTGAGGCAGATGTCTTGGTTTCATCCTGAATTGGCACACCTTCTTTAGCTTCAATGGCTTGGTGCAATCCATCAGAATAACGACGACCTTCCATAGTACGACCCGTAAATTGGTCGACGATCAGAATTTCTTGCTCTTCGCTCACCACATAGTCAATATCAAGAAGCATGATGTAGTTGGCACGAAGGGCGTTATCGATAAAGTGAGTAAGAGCTACGTTTTCGATGTCATAGAGGTTTTCAAGTTTGAAGTAGCTTTCAGCCTTGTCAATCCCTGAATCAGACAAACCAATAGTCTTAGACTGCACATCGATGATGTAGTCGTCTTTGTCCAAAGATTTTACATAGTGGTCTGCCATGTGATACAACTGACTGGTTTCAACAGCGTTAGCACCTGATACGATCAAAGGTGTACGGGCCTCATCAATCAAGATAGAGTCAACCTCATCGACCAAGGCATAGTTAAGCGGACGTTGTACCATGTTTTCAGCACGAACGACCATGTTATCACGAAGGTAGTCAAATCCGATTTCCGAGTTGGTTGAGTAGGTAATATCACACTCATAGGCTTCTTTTTTCTCCATTGGAGATTTGGCAGCCAAGTTAATCCCTACTGACAAACCAAGCCATGAATACAATTCACCCATCTCAGTCGCGTCACGTTCGGACAGATATTCATTGACCGTAACTACGTGCACCCCTTTACCTGAAAGGGCATTGAGGTATACTGGCATGGTCGCAGTCAAGGTTTTCCCTTCCCCTGTACGCATCTCTGGCACGTCACCATGGTGAAGAACGATTCCCCCCATGACCTGAACCTTATATGGGAAGAGACCTAGGACACGTTTGGCACCTTCACGGACAACCGCAAATGCTTCATAAAGCAATGAATCCAGTGATTCTCCATTTTGATAACGTTCTTTAAATTCAACTGTTTTTGCTTTTAGTTGGTCATCTGTCAAAGCAGCCATTTGGTCTTCGTATTTGAAAACCTTGTCAGCCATCTTTTCCAGACGACGGATTTCTCCTTTATCATTTTCGATAATTGTTTTTAAAATATTAGCCATGTTTTTCCTTACTTTAAATTCCGAATATTTTAGAATGTTCTTTTAATTTTAGCACAATTACTGATTATTTTCAAGGAAGAATCCCCATTTTGAAAAGGAAAAAGAGGCTAGTTTCCAAGCTAACCTCTCTGACTTTTATGATACTTTAATTGCCAAAAATCGGCAAAATCGCAAATAGGATAAATAGATTAATCCAAAGAGAAAAACAGCAGATCAATCCAAAAACAAAGAGACTGACTTTCTTGGACAGCAAGGCCATCAAAATGGACAGAATGCCAAAAACTAGCAAGATTTTCTGTATGCTGAAGAGGTCAATCTTTCCCCCCAGAATCGGACTGCCCCAAGGAAGAAAGAAGAAAGCAATCCAGATCAACAGAACTAAACCAATATAAATCTTGGAATAGCGTGTAATAAATGATTTTAGATATTCCATAAGCAACCTCCTACAAATAGAAAGTAATATAATACTCAATGAAAATCAAAGAGCAAACTAGGAAACTAGCCGTAGGTTGCTCAAAGCACTGCTTTGAAGTTGTAGATAGAACTGACTAAGTCAGCTCAAAACACTATTTTGAGGTTGTGGATAGGACTGACGAAGTCAGTTACATATATAATCCAAGGCGACGTTGACGTGGTTTAAAGAGATTTTCGAAGAGTATAAATCAATGCCTTCCACCGTTAGACTTTCCTAGTTCCCGTCTCAAGCGAAGCATTTTTTTGAAACAGAAATAAGTTAACCTATTCATACCAATAGCTAGCATAATAAAAAGAAACCAAATGCCCCATAACTTGATATCTGTCACATTTCTTAAGACGATATTGAAAAACAGAACTGAAATAACTGTCCAAGCAAGGCTAAAAAGAGCATAGAGGGGGATGTAAACCCAGTAAAAATAGTAAAAAATTGGGAAAAATTTACTATCTCTATTGGCCTTTTCAATCCAGCTGAAAAAGTAAAACCAGGGTAATAAGATTATCATTTTAAACAAATGTTTCATCACCAGCCCCCTCTCTATTTGATAGCGTTTTCTTTAGCTTCATTCTATCAAAAAAATCTGGAAATGTCATTCCAGATTCTACTTTTTTATTTACGTTTTCTTGCGATGAGATGAATTGGTGTTCCCTCAAAGACAAAGGCCTTGCGGATTTGATTTTCCAAGAAACGTAGGTATGAGAAGTGCATAAGTTCTTCTTCGTTGACAAAGATGACAAAGGTTGGTGGTTTGGTTGCCACTTGGGTCGCGTAGAAAATCTTGAGGCGTTTCCCTTTGTCTGTTGGTGTTGGGTTGATGGCGATAGCATCCATAATCACATCATTCAAGACAGCTGATGGAATACGGGTATTTTGACTCTCGCTGATTTGCTTAATCATCTCAGGTAACTTGTGGAGACGTTGCTTGGTCAAAGCGGATACAAAGATAATCGGTGCGTAAGGCAGATACTGGAACTGCTCACGGATATCTTCTTCCCAGTTTTTCATAGTGTGGTTGTCTTTTTCAAGCGTATCCCACTTGTTAACAACGATAATCATCCCTTTACCAGCTTCATGGGCAAATCCTGCGATACGCTTGTCGTATTCACGGATACCCTCTTCCGCATTGATGACCATTAAGACCACATCTGAACGGTCAATAGCACGCATGGCACGCATGACAGAGTATTTCTCAGTATTTTCATAAACCTTACCAGACTTACGCATACCAGCCGTATCAATCATGGTAAACTCTTGACCATCTGTATCTGTAAAGTGGGTATCAATGGCGTCACGCGTTGTTCCAGCAACTGGACTAGCAATGACACGGTCTTCTCCTAAGATGGCATTGATCAAGCTTGATTTTCCAACATTGGGACGACCAATCAAGCTAAACTTAATCACATCTGGATTTTCTTCTTCATATTCATTTGGAAGGTTTTCCACAATCGCATCTAGCACATCCCCTGTACCGATACCATGGACAGATGAGATAGGCAATGGTTCACCCAAACCGAGGGCATAGAAATCATAGATATCATTTCGCATCTCAGGGTTATCCACCTTGTTGACTGCCAGGATAACTGGTTTGTGGGTCTTATAAAGCTTACGGGCTACGTATTCGTCTGCATCGGTAATTCCTTCCTTACCGGACACGACAAAGACGATAACATCTGCTTCTTCCATGGCAATTTCTGCCTGGTGCTTGATTTGTTCCATAAAAGGAGCATCGACATCATCGATTCCTCCTGTATCAATCATGCTAAAAGAACGATTGAGCCACTCACCCGTCGCATAGATACGGTCACGTGTCACTCCTTCGACATCTTCTACAATGGAGATTCGCTCACCAGCGATCCGATTAAATAGGGTTGATTTCCCAACATTGGGACGTCCTACAATGGCAATAGTTGGTAGGGCCATAATTTCTCACTTTCTACAATAACTTCTTCTGTTCAAGATTTTTTCTGGTTGAGCTTGGTTCTGCTTGACCAAACTGTTCTGCTAGGCGCTGACTCCAGCTTGTGGTCGCACGCGCCCCAGCATAGTCCGCCTGTACACGGTCATAAGCCTCAATCACATCAACTGTTTGTTCCTGATATTCTTCCTCAAAAACCACCTGATGCAATGGCAAGCGAGGTTTGACTTCATGTTCTTCATTTGGTAAACCTAGTGCCATCCCAAAGACAGGATAGGTGTAGTCAGGCAGGTTAAAGAGCTCTGCCACTTCTTCGGACTTGTAACGAACCAAGCCAATGATGACACCACCATAACCCAAGCTTTCAGCTGCCAGCAGGGCATTTTGACCAGCAAAAGCCGCATCAACCGAACTAATCAAGAGACCTTCTACACCTTGGGGTTGGAAGGTATCCGTATGAAGTCGTGCTCCCTTTTCTGCACGGTTCAAATCTCCGACAAAGAGAAGGAAAACAGCTGACTGGCGAATGGCTTCTTGAGGCACCAATTCATACAAGGCATCTTTCTTTTCTTGACTTCGGACTACAATCACAGAGTAGGATTGAAAATTCTTCCAAGACGAGGCCATCTGGGCTGCTGTCAAGATTTCAGTCAAGTCTTCTTGAGGAATCTCTTGCTCTTTAAACCTGCGTACTGAAGTATGAGCTTTCATTAATTTGATTGTTTCTTTCATCGACGGTTTACTCCTTCTAAACGAGTCTCCTCAGCCAAATAACGGATGCGTTCCATGACGCGTCTAGCTTCCCAAGTTTCGTCATTTCCATGCTTCCCTTTAGCGAAATGCAGCTCCAAATCTTCAAAGTTGAAGTTGGAGGTGAAAAAGGTCGGTAAATTTTCCTGCATCCGATATTGGAGAATGACCTGCAGGATTTCATCACGTACCCAAGCTGTTGATTGCTCGGCACCAATATCATCTAAAATCAGGACTTCAGACAGCTTAATCTCATCCACCAAGGTCTTGACATTGCCATCACCGATTGCATTTTTGACATCAATGACAAAGCTAGGATAGTGGAGGAGAGTTGATGAAACACCACGTTTTTCTGATAAATCATGGGCTAAGGCAGCCACCATGAAACTTTTACCCACACCAAAATCTCCATATAGGTAAAGACCTTTTCGAATAGCTGGATATTGCTCCACGAAGGCTAATAGCTTTTCAAAAACTGGCAAGCGCCCCAAATCATCCAAATCAACTTGAGCTAAACTAGCTTGCTTGAGACTGGCTGGCAGGTTGATTAACTTGAGACGGTTCTTAATAGCCGCTTCTTTTTCCGCCGCGATTAGTTCAGGAGTTTCTTCATATGAAACATCTGCATAGCCATGATTCATAACCAAAATCGGCTTGTATCCTTTGGCAATATAATCCGTATCCCCACGAAGAAACTTGTCGCGCTCGGTGATGTACTGATTAAACTTGGAGATACTGCGATTCAATTCCTCTGGAGTCAAGGATTCTTGCTGGATAAAGGCCGCAACATCAGGGTCCTTCATGATCTTCTGGACCAAATCTTGATAATGAAAACGGCTAGGTTGACGTTTGAGTACATCTCCGACACTTTCCATCTAATCTCCTCCTTTTTCTAATCGAGCTAATAGTTCTTGTTTCTTACGTTCTAGTTCCAGACGAGTTTCCTCGCTAGTTTCATTCTTATAATCTGGATTGCTCCACTTGGGTACATTGGACTTGGCAGGACTAGGGGTACTGCTTTTTTGAGCCTGGCTCTTCTGCCCTCGCTCACGGATGCGCAAGACTGCCTCTTCTGCTGAATGAATCTTTTGATAGGCATAGTCATTGGCTACCTTCATGGCATATTTCTCATTGATGTTTGCCGAATCTACCTTGTTAAAGGTCAACAAGAGAATGATATTAATGACTTCGTCCAGCAAGCCCAAGCCAGCCATCTGTTGCAAGAGGTCTCTTTCTGTTTGGGTAATGATCCCCTTGCGTGTTTGCTTGATTTCTGCCAAAAACTGCAGGGCAGTCTTACTTTTGGCTTCCTTGATAATGGTTGCTTCCTTAGGACTAAAGTCAGAGGAAACAGGTTTTTGAGCAATTTTTTCCCGCATTCGTTTGGTTGAAATAACCTGAGAAACAGCTGTTGACTTGGCCAATTGATAAGTTTCAAACCAAGTCCATTTCTTCTCCTCGGCAATGGCAAAGAGGTTTAAGACATCGGACTGCTCATCCGCAAAACGAAGCCCATCTCGAGCCATAAGCTGACGAAAATGTTCCAAGTCAAAATCGTTGGCCACTTTCTTCTTGAGACCTAGGTCTTCTTGACTTCCCAGTTCTGCCAAGTCTGGAAAGACTTGATTGAGTGAGACAGGTATTTCTTCTCCCTCAGCACTCTCAACTTTCAAATCCTCCACAGCTGCATCACCAATTTTCTTCTCCAAGAGTCTGCGATAAACAGGATGCTCCAAGAAGTCTTGACTAGAGAGAGGAGCATGGAGTGCGAGCTGATAAACATCTCCCTTTTGATAGAGAGTCAAGAGATTGAAAGCAGATAGAATTTTCAAGGATTTTATCAGTCTATCCATCCCAAAGTTGAGATGGTTAAGAATGCTTGAAAAGAGGTATTCCTTTCTGCCATTATCCCAAAAACTAATCGTATAAAGATAAAGGCTCAGTGCCTCCTGACCGATAATCGGGAGGTAGCACTGTACCAGAGATGAGGTATCTTGCGACACCCGATTATTCTTTAGATAAGAAAAACGGTCAATTGGCTTCATTTATCTTTCCTTTTTCTTTTTAGAGGACTGGGTGATTTGTTGTAGCAAACTCTCTAACTCACTAACATCCTTAAAACTACGATAGACACTGGCAAAACGTACATAAGTAATCTCGTCCAGTTCAGCCAACTCCTCCATGACGAGTGAACCAATGTCCTCACTTTGAATTTCATTTTCATTTCGACCACGGAGTTTCTGTTCGATACGATTGACTACCATGTTGATTTCATCACTTGACACAGGACGTTTCTGGGCTGAGCGGATAATCCCATTAAAGATTTTATCTCTGGAGAATTGTTCCCGTGTGCCATCTTTTTTAACAACCACTAAGGTTCTTTCTTCTACTCGTTCGTAGGTTGTAAAACGGTGTTGGCATTCATCGCACTCACGCCTTCTACGAATGGTGTTCCCTTCTTCTGCTTGGCGACTATCGATAACACTTGACTTGGTAGCCCCACATTTTGGACAACGCATCTTTTCCCTCCTTATCGTTTTCTTTTCATTATACCATTTTTTAAGCGATTCCCAAAACAATTCTTCTTTTTGCTTGACAAGTTTTTTGTTTTGTTGTATTATTTAATTAAGACAAAAGGATAGGAGAAAGGAGACCAAGATGTCCTGGACATTTGACAACAAAAAACCCATCTATTTACAGATTATGGAGAAAATCAAGCTTCAGATTGTTTCCCATACACTGGAACCCAATCAACAACTTCCAACCGTGAGAGAGCTGGCTAGCGAGGCAGGGGTCAATCCCAACACCATCCAAAGAGCCTTGTCAGACCTTGAACGAGAAGGATTTGTCTACAGCAAGCGCACAACTGGACGATTTGTGACTGAGGATAAGGAGCTAATCGCCCAATCGCGCAAACAATTATCGGAAGAAGAATTGGAACACTTCGTTTCCTCCATGACCCATTTTGGCTATGAAAAAGAAGAACTACCAGGCGTAGTCGGCGATTATATTAAAGGAGTTTAAGCCTATGTCATTACTAGCATTTGAAAATGTATCCAAATCTTATGGAGCAACCCCAGCCCTTGAAAATGTTTCCCTTGACATCCCAGCTGGAAAAATTGTTGGTCTCCTTGGGCCAAATGGCTCAGGAAAAACAACCCTGATTAAACTAATCAATGGCCTCTTGCAACCAGACCAAGGACGTGTCCTGATCAACGACATGGATCCAAGCCCAGCAACCAAGGCTATCGTAGCTTATTTGCCAGATACGACCTATCTCAATGAACAAATGAAGGTCAAAGAAGCCCTAACCTACTTCAAGACCTTCTATAAAGATTTCAATCTTGAACGCGCCCATCATCTACTTGCAGACCTCGGTATTGATGAAAATAGCCGTCTCAAGAAACTATCAAAAGGAAACAAAGAAAAGGTACAACTGATTTTGGTTATGAGCCGTGATGCTCGTCTCTACGTTTTAGACGAACCCATTGGTGGGGTGGACCCAGCAGCCCGTGATTATATCCTCAATACCATTATCAATAACTACTCACCAACTTCTACCGTTTTGATTTCTACCCACCTGATTTCTGATATCGAGCCAATCTTGGATGAAATTGTCTTCCTTAAGGATGGAAAAGTCGTCCGTCAAGGAAATGTAGATGACATTCGCTATGAGTCAGGTGAATCCATTGACCAACTCTTCCGTCAGGAATTTAAGGCCTAAGCAAAGGAGATTATTATGTTTTGGAATTTAGTCCGCTACGAATTTAAAAATGTTAACAAGTGGTATTTAGCTCTTTATGGTGCTGTTCTCTTCCTCTCTGTTATTATTGGAATTCAGACACAATCCTTAATCAAACTACCTGAAAAAAATCTATCTGTTCTACTTGTTTTTCTATCTACTGTCTTTGGTGGTTTGATGGTTACACTTGTGATTTCAACTATCTTCTTGATTATTAAACGATTCAAAGGAAGTGTCTATGACCGACAAGGTTATCTGACTTTAACCTTGCCAGTTTCTGAACACCATATCATCACAGCCAAACTAATCGGTGCCTTTATCTGGTCGTTGATTAGCACTGCTGTCTTACTCCTATGTATCTATATTATCTTATTGTCAACAAATTCTAATGAAGTTCAACTTTCTACTCTTCTGTCATTTGTTGGAGAACATTTTACCGGCTTTAGTCTTACTGTCTTATCCTTCCTACTAAATACTATTTCAGGAATCCTCTGCATCTACTTGGCCATTTCCATTGGACAACTATTCAATGAATACCGTACAGCACTCGCTATTGCAGCCTACATTGGTATCCAAATCGTCATTGGAATTATAGAAGTCTTCTTCAATACCAGTACTAACTTCTATATCAATTCACTTGCAGGATTTAATGATAATTTCTATATGGGAGCAAGCATAGGCATTGTTGAAGAACTCATTTTCATAGCTATCTTTTACCTCGGAACCTACTATATTTTGAGAAACAAGGTTAATTTGCAATAAAAAATGCCCAGCTAAAAAGCTGGGTTTTGATTTAACTCAATATCAAACTGGCTACAATAGGGCTGACAAAGACATAGAGAATACCGGTGACACCGATAGCCAAACCACCCATAGCTCCTGCTACAGAGCCGTATCGGAAGGCTGTCCCTGTTCCGACTGCATGGCCTGTTCCTCCAAGGGAAAGACCAACAGCTACTGGATCATCTATTTTCAACCACTTCAAAAGGGTTGGGCCGATGACACTGGTTAAAATCCCAGTCGCCACTACAACCACCAAGGTCACAGTAGTCAGACCTTGCAATTTTTCTGTAATTCCCACTGCCATGGCGGTTGTTACTGACTTAGGAAAGAGAGAAATGGCTAAGAAAAAGTCCATGCCAAAAATCTTAGCCACAAGGGCTGTGAAAGAGGTATTGACAACTACTGCTAACAGACTACCAAAGAGAATACTCCGTGCATGGTGCTTCATCAAGTGAAAACTCTTATAAAGGGGAATCCCTAGAGCAACTGTCGATGGGACAATCAAGTTGTTCAGATAAACCCCACCTTGGTAGTAATCTTGGTAAGAAATACCTGTCACCTTTAGAAAGATGATAATGAAAACAGCTGACAAAAGCAAGGGCGTTGTCAATGGATGGGGAAAACGTCTGTAAATCAGCATTCCTACTAGATAGGCTAAGATAGACAGGGCAAGTCCAAACAGGGGATTGGAAACAAATTCACTCATTTGGCATCTCCTTTCTCATAATCTCCCTCAAACCGTCGCTTAATGAACTGAACTACCAAGGCTATGAGGATAATATTGATAACAGCTGCAAAAAATACAATCAAGACGATGGGCAAGAGATAGGGAGCAATCACATCAAACTTTTCCATGATTCCCACTGCTGGCGGCAAAAAGAGAATGGTCATATTGGCCAGCAAGAAATTCCCAACCATGTTGACATGTCTGGTTCTCAGCCACTTAAATTGTAGGGCTAGAAAGAGAATAATCAAACCGATAATACTGCCTGGGATAGGCAAATGAAAGAAACTGGAAATTCCCTCTCCGATTAGAGAAATCACAAAGAGAATCATTAATTGAACATATAATTTCATCCTAAACTCCACGAAATAGACTTCTTGCATACCAGTTTACTCTTTTTTCAAAAAATTTCAAGGAAATGCGCAAAAGTTAATAAAAATAGGGAGAAAAGGGAATATAGACAATTAAAGACTTGTGAAAACAGGCATGATTTAGGATAAGAGATGCCAGCGTCCTTCTTGCCAGCTTGATTTAAAAGTAGTATAATTATTGCATGCGCAATCATCTTGTGATGCAGAGACTGTCCGTGAATGGACATTCTTCTATGTTATAACTCTAAAAAGAAAGGAGACACTATGACCTATTTGGAGAAATGGTTTGACTTCAATCGGCGTCAGAAAGAAATTGAAAGTCTCTTGGAAGAGACCATTGCCCAGCGAAGCGAGCAAAGTCTGACCTTGAAAGAGTTTTACCTCCTCTACTATCTGGACTTGGCTCAAGAAAAATCTCTACGCCAGATTGACCTGCCAGATAAGCTTCATCTGAGCCCGAGCGCTGTTTCTCGGATGGTGGCTCGCTTGGAAGCCAAAAATTGCGGTCTGCTTAGTCGCATGTGTTGTGATCAAGATAGACGCTCTAGCTTTATCTGCCTGACAAGTGATGGGCAAAAAACACTGGCCTCTCTACAAAAGGCTGTCGAAGAAAGCTTGGAAACTGGTTTGGATTTCTTGATTTAAGATGATTTTAGAAAAAGTTGCGTGCGCAATCATTTTTCTTGACATTCTCTTTTACAAGGAGTAAAATAAAGTCATCATTAAACAAAGGAGTTTTAAAATGATTGAAATTACCTATCTAGATGCCAGCAAGAACGAAAGAACTGTAACTTTCGAGTCTTATGAAGATTTTGATCGTTCACAACAAGCTTGCCTTATCGGCGTCGCAGACTACTACCCTGTCCAAAAATTAACTTACAACGGTCATGATTTGGACTACCATGGGACTTATGGAGATGTCTTCTTCTATCTCATGAAACAAGATTTAAGCCAATATAACTAAAAAAGGAGAAATACAATGGCAAAAGCAATTACAGATGCAACATTCGAACAAGAAACAAAAGACGGTTTGGTCTTGGTAGACTTCTGGGCAACTTGGTGTGGTCCATGTCGTATGCAAGGTCCAATCTTGGATAAATTGTCTGAAGAACTTTCAGAAGATGTTTTGAAAATCGTTAAAATGGACGTTGATGAAAATCCAAACACAGCTCGTGCTTTTGGAATCATGTCTATCCCAACTCTTCTCTTCAAAAAAGACGGCCAAGTTGTGAAACAAGTTGCTGGTGTTCACACAGCAGAACAAATCAAGGCCATCGTTGCTGAATTGAGCTAATCATACTAGAGACCAAGTACTTGCTTTGGTCTCTTTTTTCTTGTCCTTTGCCATTTTTCAAAAAATATGCTAGACTATAGGTAGAATATTACGATGTTTGGGACATGCCATCGCTAAAAAAAACCTTGACTTGGTATTTTTTAGCTCCCTCAAGGGAGCTTTTTGCGTGCTCTGAACATTTCCCATTTTGGAAGGAGTACTATGAAACGTCAATCAGCCTTGGTCGTCTTTAGTGGCGGTCAAGATTCTACAACCTGCCTCTTTTGGGCTAAAGAACACTATGAAACGGTAGAAGCCGTTACCTTTGCCTATGGCCAACGCCACCATATCGAAATTCAAGTGGCCAAAGAAATCGCTGAGGAACAAGGAATTCGTCATCATATCCTAGATATGTCTCTGTTAGGACAAATTACTGAAAATGCCCTGACCTCTGATCTGGAGATTGAACAAAAAGAGGGGGAGGTTCCCAATACCTTCGTTGATGGTCGCAACCACCTCTTTCTATCCTTTGCAGCAGTTCTTGCTAAGCAACGGGGCATTAAAGACATCGTGACAGGTGTCTGCGAGACAGACTTCTCAGGCTACCCCGATTGTCGAGATGTCTTTGTCAAATCTCTCAATGTTACTCTCAACCTTGCTATGGATTACAACTTCGTTATCCAAACACCTCTCATGTGGCTAGACAAGGCTGAAACTTGGGAATTAGCCGACCAACTCGGTGCCTTTGACTATGTTCGTGAAAAGACCTTGACCTGCTACAACGGAATTATCGGGAGCGGCTGTGGAGATTGCCCAGCCTGCCACCTACGTCAACATGGTCTAGATGTTTATCTCTCACAGAAAGGAGAAGCCTAATGTTTTTTGCACCCAAAGAAATCAAACAAGCAACTGGAGAATCTCTCGTTTACAATCCTTATCGAACTCTAGTCTCAAAAGAGTTTACCTTCGATGCTGCCCACCACCTCTTTCACTATGAGGGAAAATGCAAATCCCTTCATGGTCACACCTATCATCTGCAGATTGCTGTCAGTGGATTTTTAGATGAACGTGGAATGGCCTATGATTTCGGAGACATCAAAGCGATCTATAAGAACTACTTAGAGCCCCACTTGGATCATCGCTATCTAAACGAAACTCTTCCCTATATGAACACGACTGCTGAAAATATGGTTTACTGGATTTTCCAAACCATGAACCAAGAGTTGCCAGACGAGCGCGGTCTTCGTTTGGAATACGTTCGCCTCTATGAAACTCCGACTGCCTTTGCAGAGTTTAGACGGGAGTGGTTAGATGACTAGGGAACGTGTTCTCAAACTACCAGTTCTTGAAATTTTCGGCCCAACCTTTCAAGGCGAAGGTCGTGCTATCGGCCAGAAAACCATGTTTGTCCGCACTGCTGGTTGCGACTACCACTGCGACTGGTGCGACTCTGCCTTTACTTGGGATGGCTCTGAAAAACCAACTCGCATGACAGCTGACGAGGTCATTGCTGAGTTGGATAAACTAGGAAGCTACGACTACGTCACCCTATCTGGGGGAAATCCTGCTATCCTAGCAGCCAACATGGCTGAACTCGTCACTAAACTCAAGGAACGTGGTGTCACTCTGGCTGTTGAGACTCAAGGTTCTCGCTGGCAAAATTGGTTGAAAGACATCGACCAGGTTACTCTCAGTCCCAAACCTCCTTCATCCAAGATGGAAGTCAACTTTGAAACCCTGGACTTTATCGTTTCCCAACTTGATCCAGATAAAGTCACCTTTAAAATTCCTGTCTTTGACGATGCAGATTTGGCCTTTGCCAAAGGCATACAAGAACGCTACCAACCAGATGTTCTCTTCTTATCGGCTGGAAATCCTGAGCCCAAGGCCACAGGCAATATTGTCCAAGATCAACTAGACCGCCTCAAAGAACTCTGGGAACGCGTCGCTGCTGACGATAGCTGGAGCAATGTCCGCGTCCTTCCCCAACTCCATACCCTCCTCTACGATAACCAACGTGGTGTTTAAAATTAGAAAGAAAAAATCATGTCACAACAAGAAGAAATGAAAAACCTCAGCCTACTGGGCAACAAAGAAACCAACTACATTTTCGAGTATCAACCAGATGTCCTGGAATCCTTTGACAATCGTCATGTGGAAAATGACTATTTCATCAAGTTCAACTGCCCTGAATTTACCTCACTTTGTCCCATCACTGCTCAACCAGACTTTGCAACTATCTATATTTCCTACATCCCTGACAAGCTCTGTGTTGAGTCAAAATCCCTCAAACTCTACCTCTTTAGTTACCGAAATCATGGAGATTTTCACGAAAACTGTATCAACACCATCGGTAAAGACTTGGTCAACTTGCTAGACCCTCGCTATTTGGAGGTTTGGGGAAAATTCACTCCTCGTGGTGGCATTTCAATCGACCCTTACTACAACTACGGTAAGCCAGGAACTAAGTATGAAGGCTTGGCAGAACAACGCCTCTTCCAACACGACCTTTATCCAGAGAAAATTGACAACCGTTAAACTCAAACTCAATGAAAATCAAATAGCAAACTAGCCGCAGGTTGCTCAAAGCACTGCTTTGAAGTTGTAGATAAGACTGACGAAGTCAGCTCAAAGCACTGCTTTGAGGTTGCAGATAGAACTGACGAAGTCAGTAACATATACATACGGCAAGGCGAAGCTGACGTGGTTTGAAGAGATTTTCGAAGAGTATCATACGAAAAAGCCCTGTTCCTCAAGATGAGGAGCAAGGCTTTTTGAGTTTCAATTATTCTTCTGTTCCAAGACAGTTTTTAGCAACAAGTGCTGCAAGAACACCACCAACAATTGGTGCAAGGATGAAAATCCAAACTTGTTGAAGGGCTGCACCACCTACCAAGACAGCTGGTGCCAAACTACGAGCTGGGTTTACTGAAAGTCCAGTAATGTTCAATCCCACAAGAATCATCGCCATCAATGACAAACCGATTACCAAACCAGCAATCGCGCCATTGCCCTTGCTTGCTGATGTCACAGTCATGATAACCAAGACAAACAAGAAAGTTGCGATGACTTCAAACAAGAAACCACCAAAGACAGTTACACCGTTTGCCAAGGCATTTTCACCAAGACTAGCAGTTGACATCCCTGAATTTGCCAAGAGGAAGAAGACAGCGCCAGAAGCGATGAAAGCTCCAACAACTTGTCCAAGGATGTAGTTTACAAGCTCTGAAGATGACAAACGTTTGTTAACAAACATAGCGATCGAAACAGCTGGGTTCAAGTGAGCACCTGAAACAGTTCCGATTGAGAAAGCTGCAACTACGATTGCCAAACCAAAGGCAAAAGCAATTCCAAGGTGTCCAAGACCATCAAGACCATTTCCAAAAACAACAGCTCCTGTTCCTATGAACACAAGCATGAACGTACCGATTAACTCAGCAACAAATTTTTTCATTTTATTTCTCCTTTTTTCAAAAACTAGATACTAGTCTATCAAAAGAAAGAAAGGGTTTCAAGAAATGTGCTTGGAAATTTTCAGGTTTGACTTACTGTCTTTTAATTGAGAGATTCGATAAAAAATACATTCCCTATATAGGAATTATCTGTTATTTATCTCATTAGCATTTAGCAACCTGATATAATCCAGACCCCATTTCTCGACAGCATCTAAAACAACTCTGAATTCCTGCCCCATTTCGGTTAAGCTGTACTCAACTCGTGGTGGAACTTCGGCATAGACCTTTCGTTGAACAATCTTATCCTTTTCTAATTGACGGAGATGACGGGTCAAAATAGTTTGAGTAATCCCAGGCAATAATCTCTGCAATTCTTTAAATCGTTTGGTACCCGTACTCAACTGATAAATGATTACCAGTGCCCATTTCCCCGTTAAAACCCTCTGCGTTGTCGCAAATGGACAAATACCATACTCACTCACTTTATTTGTCATAAAATATCTTCTTTCTATTTTTTTAAAAAAATTTATCTTTTAGTATCAATAATAGTACTACTTTTGATACTAGATATCAAAAAAGTGTCTACTTGTTTTTTTGTTTGTAACTGTTACAATTATATCATAAAAAAGAAATGGAGAATAGATATGTCAACAAACTTAGAAATTTTCAATGCTTATAACCAAGCTTTAATTGCTGGTGACTTTCCTGGTGTCTTTGAAACGATGGCAGACGATATTGTCTGGCATCAACCTGGTACTCATAGTATATCTGGTACAGTTGTTGGTAAGGACAAGCTAGGAATTCACCTAGCTACATTTGCTGAGAAAACTAATGGAACCTTTAAGGTGATAACAAATTGGGTTTCTGACAATAAGGATTTAATCGCAGCTAATGTTACTTTTCTTGGAACACGGACTGATGGTACTGAACTCAATATGAACGGGATTGACCTCTTCCGTATTGAAGACGGAAAAATCAAAGAAGTTTGGCTCTTCTCTTCAGATCAAGCTGAAGAAGATAGCTTTTGGGGATAATTTAAGAGGTCAGGACAAAAAATTTTGATTTTAGGAATTCTTTATTATAAATTTTTAAAATCGATAGATTAGAAAAAAGCGAACAAGACAAAATTCTGAGTATCAGATAACTCGTTTTGTTCGCTTTTTATATTTAAGGTTAGACTTTTGTCCCAGACTCTTTTAATTTACTCTCCCAACTGGGCACTGTAGGCGATAATCTGATCAACTGTGTCTGACAAGAACTGAATGGTATCACGAAGTGGTTTGTCTGTTGAAATATCTGCTCCGATAATCATGGCTGACTCAAGCGGTGTCTTACTACCACCTGATTTAAGAAGATTGAGCCAGTCTTCAGCTCCAGTTTCTGAATGTTTCAAATGAAGGTAACCCGCAGTAGAGATAACAAGACCAGCTGAGTAAGTGTAGCTATACAAGCCCATGTAGTAGTGAGCTTGGCGCATCCAAGTTAAAGCCGCATCATCGTCAATTTCAATAGCATCTCCCCAGAAATCCGTCAAGACTTCCTTCATAATACTGTTGAGTTTACTTGCTCCAAAGGTCTCCCCTTCTTCAATCAGGGTATAAACCTTACGTTGGAAGGCTGCTTCCAAAAGGTGAGTTATAAAGTTATGGAAGTAGGTATCTGTCAAGCGGTGAGCAAGAGCGAAGCGTTTTTGACGAGGGTCGTCAGATTGGTGCTCCAAGTAGTCACTGAGTAGCAATTCATTGAAGGTTGACGGTGCTTCAACATAGTAGGTAGACATGTGGGCGTTAAAGTAGCTTTGATGATTATCTGAAAAGATGAATTGACCAGAATGCCCGATTTCATGAATCAAGGTATAGACATCGCTCAAACGTCCTGTCCAGCTCATGAGGACATAAGGGTGCACGCGATATGGATCCGCCGCATAACCACCAGAATCCTTGCCACTATTGGCAGCGAAGTCCACCCAGCGCTCTTCTTGATAGCGAGCAACTTCCTGACAATATTCTTGCCCCAAAGGTTCTACCGACTTCATGACCAAATCATAGGCATCGTCGATACTTACCTCAGGATTCAGAGCGCTGTCCAAATCCAATTTCCAGTCTGCAAAAGTCATCTTTTCAAGACCATTAACCTTGGCAACATGCTTGAGGTATCTCTGAGCAACTGGCGCAAAGTCCTTCATGATGAGGTCAATCTGGCGATCAAACATGGCACGGTCCACTTCTTGCTCAGCCAGAAGATAATCAAAGACAGAGTCATAGCCCTTCATATCTGCCAAGAGTTTTTCAGACTTGACTTGGGCTAAATAGGCTGCTGCAGCCGTATTTTGGTGCTTACGAAGTCCTTCTGAGAAGGAACGGAAAGATTTCTCACGAACCTCAGCATCCTCGTGATTTTGGTAGAAATTCTCATAGGTCACAAAGCTATTTTTGTAGGTTTTGCCATGGGCTTCAAAGTCAGCCATTTCAAAATCCCCAGCTCGCATCTTAGTGTAAATGTCCTGTGGACTGTAGAAAACTTCACCCAGATTGGTCAAGGCCTTCTCCACATCAGCCCCCAGATAATGGGCTTTTTTGATTTTCGCCTGACGAATAGCAGCTGTTAAATGTGGCAATTTACCCAAACGGTCTAAGACTCCCTCGTCTGCTGCGACCAAGGCATCGTCAAAGAAGGTAAGAGCTACACTAGCATCTGTTTCGAATTCCATCCCAGCTTGGGCAATATTGGCAAATTCTTCATTGCTATAGTCTGTCGTCTGAGGCATAAAACCATAGTTACCAATATGGCTCATCTGAATGTAGATTTGTTCCAATTCCGCAAAGGCCTTTTCAAAATCCTCAAAAGTATGAAGATTACCCTTGTAATCACGGCTAAACTGGTTGATGTCTTCGCGAGCTTTCTCGATTGCACGCAAGAAATCCTCACGGTCTTGGTATAGGGCTGTTAAATCCCAAAGTTCCTTCTCTGGAAACTCTGAACGGTGTTTTTGTTCCATTTTCTTCCTCTTATTTCTCTAATTCTAATAAAACACTAAGGGCTGATAAGGCGTAAAGCGGTGCTGTTTCTGCTCGCAAAATACGAGGACCAAGTCCTGCTAAGACAGCTCCCTTAGCTTCAAAACTTTCAATTTCTGCTGGTGATAGACCGCCTTCTGGTCCAAATATAAAGAGCAATTTGTCTCCTTTTTCAAGACCAGCGACTGCTTGTAAGAGCGCA
The DNA here is from genome assembly GCA_905221085.1 of bacterium. Classification (GTDB taxonomy): domain Bacteria; phylum Bacillota; class Bacilli; order Lactobacillales; family Streptococcaceae; genus Streptococcus. Next base: position 45,120 of record CAJNBT010000002.1, on the reverse strand, counting down.
GCGGCTTCTCCTTCTTTAGCTGATTCTTCATAGGCAACTATGATAGAGTCAAACTGGTCCAACTGAGCTAGAAAATCGGCTTTTTTCTCTAAAAGCTTGATACTTGGGACGATATTACGCTTGCTTTGTTCGGCCGCTCCAAGGGCAATTTTTTCTAGTTTTTCAACCTTTTTACCCAATTTCTTGCCATCCCACTTGGCAACTGACCAATCTGCTGGAAATGCCCAAATCTGACTGGCACCTAGTTCTGTTACTTTTTGAGTGATGAATTCTAGCTTATCTCCCTTTGGAAAGCCGGATGCAATGGTCACTTGGACTGGCAGTTCTACATTGTCAACTAATTCTTGGACCAACTCAAACTGACGAGCTTCCACATCCAACACGCGCGCCAAGCGCTTGATGCCATCATCAAAGACTAAGGTCACCTCATCCTCTTCTTTCAGGCGCATAACCTGAAACATATGCTTGCTGGTTTCCTTATCCTCGATGGTCACAGGAGAGATTGCACTGCCTTTTACAAAATACTGCTGCATGCTAGCCTCCAATCACACCTGAAATATCCTTAGTTTTCTTAAAGACACAGGCATTCCATTCCCCTTGAATCATGTGGGTTTCAAGGAAAAATCCAGCTGACTCAGCCGACTCGCGCACCATATCCCACTTGTCCTTAATAATTCCACTCATGATGAGATAGCCCTCATCCTTGACCAAGCGATAAGCATCATCCGTCAGATGAATGAGGATATCCGCCAAGATATTAGCCACAATCACATCTGCCTCAATTTCCACACCCTTAAGCAAGTCACCTGCAGCTACATGGATGTTTTCCATGCCAGGGTTGAGCTCAATATTTTCCTGAGCCACACGAACTGCTACATCATCTAGGTCATAGGCGAAAATTTCCTTAGCACCAAGAAGCGAGCTAGCGATAGAGAGGACACCTGAACCAGTCCCCACATCCAGCACCGTTTCGCCACCACGAAGAATCTGCTCCAAGGCAAAGAGGCTCATCTTGGTCGTTGGATGAGTACCCGTACCAAAGGCCATACCAGGATCCAGCTTGATAATCTTTTCTCCCGCAGTCGCCTCATAGTCTGTCCAAGACGGCACGATGGTCAAGTCATGGGTAATACGAGCTGGTTCATAGTATTTCTTCCAGTTATCAGCCCAGTCTTCCTCAGCCAAGGCAGTCGTGCCCATCTTGACCTCTCCTAAGTCCATAAAGTCGGTCAATTCTGCCAGACGCGCTTGCAAGTCCGCTTCCACCACTTCCACATCTACCGTTTCAGGGTAGTAAGCGGTCACAATGATTTCTTCTTGCTGCTCGACCTCTGGGAAAATTTCGCCAAAGCGATCCACATTCCCCACATAGTCCATGCTGTCTTCAATCGCAACGCCTTGCGCTCCCAGCTCGATCAAGAGATTGGAAACCAATTCCTCCCCCTCACGCTTCACTGTAACTTTTAACTCTTGCCATGTTTCCATATTGTACTTCCTTATCAATCTATTAATTCTTCTAATTCTTTTAAAGTTCTTCCATCCTGATCTTTCCAATCAGTTCGACCGTTCGTTTGCATACCCAGCAAAAAAGCTGCTGCATAAGAAGGGCTAGAAAAGAGTTGTTTTTCTTTTAACACTCCATCTTGAATGACCCGAGAAGCTATTAAATTCTGACGCATTTCTTTTAAACTTGCTGGAAGGTATGGAGAATCCATTATTTCTACTTGACTTCCTTCTAAAACAACAAAACCTTCAGTTGTCCGTTCACAAGTTGCTTCTATTACTTTGTTAGATTTCTTAGTTTTACGCTTTAAATAAAGATAAGTTGAATGATTATCAGTCAAATCTTGACTAACTTTCTTTGTCATTGGAACAAAAACACGATAACCTAAAGTTCCAATAATCATTAGCGTATTTTCAACAATTTCATCCAGTTCAGATTCCTTTTCCTCAGTCACATTACCAGGATTTGGAACATTCCCATTTTTCACAATGTAGCGACCAGCTTCTTTAGCAAGTTGAGTAAATTTATTTTCCAAATAGCTAATTTCTGTTGGACCAAAAGAATTATTTTGAGTTGTTAGAATGATGACATCATTAAAATAATCTGCATGAGTATCACGGGTATGCTCTTGAATTCGCAACATTACCCCTTCACCATTTTTCCGAGTTGTCGCCTGACCAATATAGGTCACATCTTTCTGTTTATCTTCATCTCGACCAAATAAGAAATAAATACCACTTTGTTTCATTTCATCACGAGACTTCAAGTCTCCCAACTGAATACGAGGTATTTTGTAAATCACTCCCGTCCAATTTGACAAAGTACATTTGATTTTTCCAGTTACTTCACCATCCATGAGAAACATATTGATATTTTTGCTACGCTTCGCCATTTATCAAACTTCCTCCATATAATCTCTCACTCTACCCTGCAACTGAGGTACAACTTGACTGGAACTAAGAAATTCCTCAACATTCATGAGCTGATAGCCCTGTCCTTCATCTCCAAAGGTGATATTGTCAAACTGTTCTTGACTTAGCTGACCAACCATAAAGACAGAGTGCCGACCTTCATAGAGCATACTTGGATAAACCCTACTCCAAGGCAGACAATCCTCAGTCAGACGAATTCCCAGTTCTTCATAAACTTCACGCGCCACGCACTCAAAAGGACTTTCATCCCCCTCTCGTCCCCCACCTGGAAGTTCCCACATATTGGGCCAGGGAATGCTTGCCTTATCATCGCGTAAGATAGTCAAGACCTTATCCCCACAAAACAAAGCAATCTTGCAGCCTGTGAAATCAGAAATTTCAATTTCCATGTCAAACTCCTAGTATCTTGGATAAGGATAAAATTCTCCCTCTTCCAAGCCAACTTTTCCTTCTTCAAAGACTTCTTGGTTCCATTCCATGACAAATTCTTCTGCTTCTGGGTCTTCCAAAAAGTCCATGAGGGCATCTAGTCCAACCTCGGCAGTATCTTTAAGGAATAGCGCAAAATAAGCTAAAAACTCACGAGAAAAACCTTTTTTAGGCAGGTAAGGGATAACCGTCAAATAGTCTTCTGCATTGACTGTTGATTTAGCAGGATTGTAAAAAAGCACTGCTTCTTCAAAGAGGATATCGTCTGATGACACCTCTCCGTCTTCGTCCACCATCTCCACACCTGCAGCGTTTTGCGCTTCCAATAAAAAACTCACTTCAACTGCGTGGTTACGCTTATCCCAACTAATCTCAAAGTCGAAGGGAAAATTCTTCTCCAACTCTTCCTCTAAAACATCTAAAAATCCATATGTTGCCATTTTGTCCTCTTTCTATGCGACTCTTTAATCGCCCCGATTGCTCAGAATTATGCTAAAATAGATACTACCATCTTACCACATATACATCAGAAAATCTACGTTAGAAAGGACTGCTATGCCAGACAATCTCGCGCTTCGCATGCGCCCTAAAACCATCGACCAGGTCATCGGTCAGGAGCATCTGGTCGGACCTGGAAAAATTATCCGCCGCATGGTGGAAGCCAACCGCCTGTCCTCCATGATTCTCTATGGCCCTCCGGGAATCGGTAAAACTAGTATTGCCTCTGCCATCGCTGGGACTACTAAGTATGCCTTTCGAACTTTCAATGCGACAGTGGATAGTAAAAAACGACTGCAAGAAATCGCTGAAGAGGCTAAATTTTCAGGTGGACTGGTTCTCCTTCTAGACGAAATTCATCGTCTAGACAAGACTAAGCAAGACTTTCTCCTTCCACTCTTGGAAAGTGGTCTGGTTATCATGATTGGGGCTACGACTGAAAATCCCTTCTTTTCTGTCACTCCAGCCATTCGTAGCCGTGTTCAGATTTTTGAGTTGGAACCTCTGTCCAATCAAGACATCAAAGAGGCCCTTCAGATAACTCTAAGTAACCCTGAGCGTGGTTTTGATTTTCCAGTGGAACTAGATGAGGATGCGCTGGATTTTATTGCGACCTCTACAAACGGAGACCTGCGCTCTGCCTTCAACTCACTGGACTTGGCTGTTCTATCTACCCCTGAGAATGACAAGGGCATCCGCCACATCACTCTGGACATCATGGAAAATAGCCTGCAGCGGAGCTACATTACCATGGATAAGGATGGGGATGGACACTACGATGTCCTCTCAGCACTGCAAAAGTCCATCCGTGGTTCGGATGTGGATGCCAGTCTCCACTATGCTGCCCGCTTGATTGAGGCAGGTGACCTACCTAGTCTCGCGCGTCGCTTGACCATTATCGCCTATGAAGATATCGGCTTGGCCAATCCTGAAGCCCAGATTCATACCGTAACTGCTATGGATGCCGCCCAAAAGATTGGATTCCCAGAAGCCCGCATTCTCATTGCCAATGTCGTGATTGATTTGGCCCTTTCTCCAAAATCCAACTCAGCCTATGTAGCTATGGATAAGGCACTTGCCGACCTCAAAACATCAGGGCACTTGCCCATTCCGCGACACCTGCGTGATGGTCACTACAGCGGAAGCAAGGAACTGGGGAATGCCCAAGACTACCTCTATCCACACAACTATCCTGGAAATTGGATCAAGCAAGACTATCTACCAGAAAAAATTCGCAATCATCACTATTTCCAAGCAGAAGATACTGGTAAATATGAACGGGCTTTGGCTCAAAGAAAGGAAGCCATCGACCGTTTGCGAAAAATCTGAAATCCTTTTCAAAAAATTGCATTTTCCTCTTGATTTTTTTTGAAAAAGTGGTATCATATAAACATAGAAACGCTGTGGTGTACGACTTCACACTTAAGTGTTGACCGACTATTTTTTGTATTATTAGGGAAACAAAAGTCTTCTAACAGCATGTAGGCCGTCTCACACGGAAACAGCTTCAGTTAGAGCGAGTTGCCCACCTGCTTAATTGCGCGGGTTCAATACAAACCGTGAAGTTTCGGCACCAATACAGCTTTTTCTTTGCCTCCTTAGCTCAGCTGGCAGAGCAGCGGACTCTTAATCCGTGGGTCACAGGTTCGATCCCTGTAGGGGGCATCTAAATACAACAGGCAAAGAGTCTGGGACAATAGTCCCAGACTCTTTACTTATATTCATTGGACGTTCAGTAACCTCGTCATCTCAGGTACCTCCTAAGAGGTGCGGCAGGAACCTTTCTGCCCTCAATGAATATTCTTCAATATGATTATAGCGTTTATCAGAAGACTGTCAACTTTTCCTAAAACAAACAGCTAATTTTTACTTTGGTAGCACCACTTGGAACACACTACCTTTTCCGAGTTCACTCTCTACTGTGATGGTTCCGCCGAGGCGTTCTACAATCGTTTTAACAATTGCAAGGCCTAGGCCATTCCCTTCTTGCACATGAGAACCTTCTACTTGGTAAAATTGCTCAAAAATATGTCGTTGGTCTTCCTCACTCATTCCGATTCCGTTATCGGCAATCGTGACTCTAACTGCATCATCTACTTCTTGAATATCAATCGTTAAATGCACGCTATCTCCAGAGTACTTCACCGCATTATCAAGCAGATTCGTCCACACTTGCATGCTTAAATCTGGATCCGTCACACAATGAACTAGCTGACTCGTAAACGTCAAGTCAATTTCTTTTTGCTTCCACTTCTCAGTAATCAAAATCACGGCATGCCGAATTTGTTCATCCAGATGAACCGATTTTTTCTTCGATTCAAAATCGCGCTCCATCTTCGTGAGTGTCACAATCCCATCGCACAGGCGACTTAATCGCAAACTCTCCGACTGCAAGATAGTCGTCAATTCTTTACGAGTTGTTTCATCTAATTTCTCATCGGCCAACAAATCACTTACCCCAACAAGGGAAGCAATCGGCGTCTTCAATTCATGCGACAGATTGGCGATAAATGCCGAGCGGTGTTCATCCGTCCGCTTCAAGTCCTCCGCCATCTGATTCACATGCTGAGAAAGCTGGTCCAACTCGTTATGATATTTTGCAGTATCGTTAGGATAAGGTTTACGCGGAATCTTACGGTTGAAATCTCCTCTAGAAATCGCCTTTACCGATTCATTTAACTCCGAAATTGGCCGTGTTAAATGCACCGAACCGTACCACATCGCAAGACTTCCTACAACGATAATGACAAAACTAAAAATTAGTAGCCACGATTGAAAACTCACTTCTACATGAAGCCAATGTTTCAACACGAACACGGTCATAAGAGCAATGATACTTGTCGTCACTAAAACACTACAAAACATAAATACAAAGTAGTTTCTTAGCGGGAACTGTAATTCTTTTTGTTTATCCATTTTTAACCGTCCCCTTATACCCTAATCCTCTAATTGTCACAATATCAAAGTCCGGATTGTCTTTAAACTTCTGGCGAACCCGTTTAATGCACGCATCCACCAATCGCTCATCGAAGTCTTCTTCCATCCCCCAAATATCATCCAGCAAGTCCAGACGCGTGAAAATCTTCTCTGGATTACTGAGCAATTTATAAAGCACATAAAACTCTTTTTTCGGAATTTGATAAACCGTATCCGTCTCTAAATCCGTTAAGGTTAACGCGTTGTAGTCGAGTTTCGTATGTGGAAAACGTAAGACTTTCTCAGTTTCCAACTTCGCTCTTCTCAGTAGAGCTCGAACACGTAAAGCCAACTCTTCTAAGCGAATAGGTTTCACCATATAATCATCGACTCCGAGTGTAAAAGCTTCTTCCAGAGACTCCAGCTGAGACTTTGCCGTAATCATTAAAATCGGCAAGGTATATTTCGTTTCTCGCAGCGCCTTTACTAGGGAATACCCGTCCATCACTGGCATCATAATGTCGGAAATTAATAAATCCACTTGATGCTTCTCCATGACGGACAGGGCTTCTTCCCCATTTTCGGCTGTATAAATCGTATAATTTTCTTGTTTTAACTTGGTTGTAATTAAGGTGCGAATCGCATGATCGTCTTCAGCAACTAATATTCTAAACATAGCTCCACCTTCTTTCTAGAACATTATAGCACAACTGCTTACAGACGAACTAACTTCCCTTTCTTCATCTCATAAACGGTATCTACATATTCAAGCACAGAGCGGTCATGCGTTACCATAATGGCACTCTTATATTTGGATTTCACTTCGCGTTGAATCAATTGCGCAATCTCTTGACCACGTTCTGGGTCCAGGCTGGCAGTTGGCTCATCCGCTAAAATGAGTTGTGGGTTTCCGATAAACGCACGCGCAATCGCAGCACGTTGTTTTTGTCCACCAGACATTTGATTTGGGTATTGTCCGTAGCAATCTTCAATGCCTAGTTCTGCTAATAAGACTTTGACTTCTGCTTTGCGTTTCGCAGCGTCTTTTTCCCCTTTTAGTTTAGCGACCACTTCTAATTGTTCCCCAATTGTCATATATGGAAGTAATTGATGGTCTTGGAAAATAAACCCAAGCAACTCCAATCTTTTCTTCGTCCATTCACTTTGTTTTACATTTGTTAAGTTTTGTCCGCCGATAATAATCTCACCACTATCTGCAGATAAGAGTAATCCTGCGATAGAAAGAAGCGTTGATTTCCCTGAACCGGAAGGACCTAAAATAGCCACAAATTCTTGCGGTTCAACGGTTAAACTTAAGTCTGTAATCACATCGTGCATTTGATTGCCGTCTGCGTATGATTTTTTAATCTGTTGTAATTCAATCACTGACATCTTATTCACCATTTCCACCAATCACTTCGATTGGATCCACTTTCTTAATTTTTAATAGAGATAACGCGCCACAAATAATCGAGATGACGATAAAATTTGCAGAAATCACGGCATTATCTTCTGCTCGCATATAAAATGGCATGCTTACCGGTAAGAATGGCGTCAACGCTAAGGCAAGCCCGAGTCCGATTCCAATCCCGATAACGGAAAGAATTCCGACTTGCGATAATTGGATTCTTGTAATTTGTCCCATAGACATTCCGATGGCTTTTAACACACCAAATTGTTTTAATTTTTGCAAGGCTAAGATGTAGAAGAATACTCCTAGAATTGCGGCTGATGCGATTAATAATACCCAAGTCATTGTTTTTAAAATCATATTCGTCGCAGTGTATCCTGGGATTTTATTAATGATTTGTTGTTTGTTTGAGATCATCAACTGTTCGGATAAGTCGTTGGCTGTTACCGCTTGGCTTGTGATGATGGCTTGTGGTCGCCAAGTGTAGTTTGGATTTTTCTTTTGACGCATTTCTTCGAGTGTTTTCGAGCTGATGAAGGCCACTGAGCTATGTCCGTATTTTGCGTCTTTGGCAAAGGCCACTACTTTAAGCATTACTTCCGAAGACTTGTCTTTAATCGTGTCGCCAACATGAATGCCTTTTGCTTTATACGATTCATCTAAAATCACTTCGTTTTCAGATAAGTCAGCTGCGGCATACCCATCTTCTGTCTTAATCGTTAAGTTCTTGTACGTATCCATCGCAAAGAATGTCACATCTTGCGAACCTTCCTCGTCCTCTTTCATAAACGTAGAACGTTGAATCACAAGTCCCGTTTCGTTTTCTAGATGGAGTTCTTCAATCTCCGTTAATTCCTCTCTTGTAAGGGTTGAGTAAGGAATCACTCCTTCTGAATCCTTTGAAAGAATATAATGAACGTCCCCAAACGTATCAATTTGCGCCATAATAATGCGCCCTAATCCGTTTGTTAGACCCGATAGGAAAATGACCATGAACATCATAATCACAATCAGGACCTCAATTAATATAAATTTTTTAGGTTGGTATTTAATTTCATTCCATGCAATTTTCATCTTTTTGCTCCTTTTTCAAATGGTAGTTTTCAGTATACACTCGTTATATGACCTAAATATGACATTATTTATATAAAGAGAGTTTGTTAGATACCGCATCACTAGGATTGTGGTATAGTAGAAATACATTTATCCAAGTTTTTGAAAGGAAACAGAATGTTAAAGTTTTTACTGAAAAAGAAAGAATCTCATCGACCCATGCATGGTTCTGGAAAACAAAAGAAATCAAAAAAACAATCAAGCTGTCGACCGGTACCATGGTCCATTAATCACGAATGAGGTGAGTCTAGGGTACATTAAATTCTTCCCTTGGCTTATACTTCCATTTACTGCATTTCTATATTTTGTTGCTGGATATAATGACCCTATAGGGACTATTAAGGTCCTATTCTTGAGTGCGACGATCATTAATATCGTTAACCTTCTCTTTGGACTTTTTACACCTTTAATCAATCGCTTTAAGTCTCTAACTTATATTCTAGTGGCCTTAGTCGTTTGGACCGTCATACTCACCTATACCGTTATCTTTATCTTCCTACTGATGGTTACCGATGATAAAACACCTTTCAGCGCGTTAAAGCTCTACGAGTCCAAGTTGACGTTATTTTATGTCATTCCAATAGTGATTTTATTTGTGGTGATGACCGTCATTTACGCATGGTATTACCTCCCTCAAAATCAAGGGAAAATTTGGAAGATTAATCGATGGGAAATGTATGAGGTGAATAGTAAGAAGAAAGAACTTCTTTTCAATATTGCTAAAGTCCTGGACTTTATTCTATTGGTCATTGCCGTGATTACAGACTACATACAAATGATTTTCGGCTTTTTCTCTGGCGCTTTAATGGCCTTCGCTTTCCCAGCCATTTTAGTAGATGCCATTTACGCAGCAGTCTATATCAAAGACCATCCTGATTACGAAGAGTTGTTATTGTAACAAATAAAAAAACAAAAAGTTATTGGAGGAATCGTTTTATGGAATTTACTCATAAAATCCCTAGCGTTGAAGCTTATAATCAATTGAGAGTAAACGCTGGAATGCATAGCACTAAACCCCATTCTGAAGTTAAAAAGGCACTTGAAGGAACTCTTTTCTTAGTTTCTGTTTATGAAGATGATGAACTCATTGGTCTAGGAAGAATTGTTGGCGATGGCGGTGTCACTTTTGTCGTATCCGATATTATGGTAGATAAAAAGTTCCAAAGACGGGGTATCGCAAATAGAATTATGGAAATGATTGATCAGTGGTTTGATGAAAACACACATGAGAGTAGTTTTATCACTTTACTAGCTAAAGTTCCTGCAGATAAGCTCTATCGTAAGCATCATTTTTCCTATCTTGACGAAAAACGAGTGGGCATGATTCGAGAAAAATAGACGTGAATTGCACGAAACAAATACGGAACAACAAATACAAAAATAGAGCCAGCAGCTATTTCTAGTTGATGGCTCTTTTGCTTTTTTGAAGCAATCTAATAAAGAAGCTTGCCCATATTTTACATTCATTTATTGCCCCACTTTTGCCCCATTTTTAAATCATGACATTGAAAGTACCTAAAAGTATTTCCCTAAAATCACTTATATTTCAATATTTTTAATTACTCTCAATATGAAGGTCATTTCCAAATTCTGTAGGGGGCATCTAAATACAACAAGAAAAGCCTTAATTTCAAGGCTTTTTTGTTTATCTGTTCTACTTTTGGTCAACCAATGGATATTTAAGCAGCTATTTTAGTGCAAAAGAATCTTCACTACATAAAAAATAAATCGCTTGGTTTAAAAATTTACAAGTTTTTTCCTTTCTACATCCCCTTCTTCATAATATATTTCCATTCAGGTGCCCCAATGGTTTCTACAATCTCAAATCCTTCTTTTTGGTAAAGATTCTGAGCTCTTTGATTTGCCTCGTAGACATTTAGAGAAATACTATCTATATCTGCATTTTCAAATGCCAAACTAACAAATTTCCTTAAAGCCTGGCTACCTAAGCCTTGCCCCTGTTTCTGGGGATTGATAAAAAATCTCCCGATATGTAGATTTCTATTTTCCAATCTGATTTTCTGGATAAGTCCCACAAACTCTTGTCCATCAAAGATTGAAAAGATTCCTTCCAAAACTTGCAAGTATTGAATGGTTAGTGGAAAAGGAATCTTTGGTCCCATCCATTGTTCTTGAAAAGACTTGCCGAGGGAGTTAGACCATTGGCATACGAGCTGAGCATTTTCTGTGCTCACATTTTCTTCAAAACGAATTGTCATCTTGACCTCACTATCTTGTTTATGTTTCTCCATTATACTACTTCTCCTATTTTTTACGAATAGATAAGTATGATTGATATTTATTTTTTTCTTGTCGGGAGCATTCTCGCTTCCTTTCTTGGTTTGGTCATTGACCGTTTTCCTGAGCAATCCATTATTCGGCCTGCTAGCCGTTGCGATTCCTGTCAGACTCGCTTGCATCCCTTAGATTTGATTCCTATCCTCTCGCAGATCTTCAATCGCTTTCGCTGTCGCTACTGCAAGGCTAGCTACCCTGTCTGGTATGCCCTCTTTGAACTCGGCTTAGGACTCCTCTTTCTGGCTTGGTCTTGGGGAGTGCTTTCTTTGGGACAAGTCGTCCTCATAATCGCTGGCCTGACCTTAGGAATCTACGACTTTCGTCATCAGGAATATCCCTTACTGGTCTGGCTGACTTTCCACCTAATCCTCATGGCTTTCTGTGGTTGGAATCTGGTCATGGTCTTCTTCATTATCCTTGGAATCATGGCTCATTTTATCGATATCCGCATGGGAGCAGGGGATTTTCTCTTTCTGGCTTCTTGTGCGCTCGTCTTTAGCGCGACCGAATTACTCATCTTGATTCAGTTTGCTTCTGCGACAGGAATTCTGGCCTTTCTCCTGCAAAAGAAAAAGGAAAGACTTCCTTTCGTGCCTTTCCTCTTACTTGCTGCTTGTGTGATTATTTTTGGTAAGCTACTGCTTGTTTGATAAAGTCCTCAATTGGCTCTCCTTGGTGGAGGGCTTTTACGATTTTCGAACCGACGATAACGCCATCTGACACCGCATTGAAGCGTTCTACATCAGCCTGACTAGATACACCAAAACCTGTCAAGACTGGGATGTCGGCCACTTGATGAAGTTGTGCCAAGTGCTTGTCTAAGTCTGCACGGTAATTGCCAGATTTCCCTGTCACCCCATTGATGGCAACAGCATAGACAAATCCTTCTGCCCCATCAATCAACTCTTTCTGACGCTCAATCCCTGTAGTCAAGCTTACTAAAGGAATCAAAGCAATGTCTGTACCTGCCAAAAATGGTTCTACAAAGTTGGCATGCTCATGAGGCAGGTCTGGAATAATCAATCCCTTAACCGCTGTATCAGCCAAATTTTTGACAAAATTCTCCACACCGTACTGAAAGAGAGGGTTGAAGTAGGTCATGATGACCAGCGGAACCTCTGTTTCAATGGTTTTCAAGGTTTCAACCAAAGCCTGGGTAGAGGTCCCGTGGGCTAAACTGCGCAAGCCAGCTTCTTCTATAACAGGTCCATCTGCGACAGGATCTGAAAAGGGAATGCCCACTTCAATTGCAGAGACACCCAAATCTTCTAAAAAGTGGATTGTTTCAGCTAGACCATCCAAACCTTTCTCATGGTCTCCAGCCATGATATAGGGAACGAAAATTCCTTTTCCAGCTGCTTTGATAACATTCAATTTTTCTGTTAAAGTCTTAGGCATGCGCTTCTCCCTTCTTTGCTGCATCTGCTTCCAAGCGGTCCTTGACTTGGACCACATCCTTGTCCCCACGACCAGATAGACAGACAATCATAGATTTGTCTGGTCCAAGTTCTTTTGCCAATTTCACCGCAAAGGCAATGGCATGACTAGATTCCAAGGCTGGGATAATCCCTTCCACACGAGACAAGAGCTGGAATCCTTCCAAGGCTTCTTCGTCAGTCACAGGAACATAGCTGGCACGTTTGATATCATGGTAGTGAGAATGTTCTGGACCGATACCAGGATAGTCCAAACCTGCCGAGATAGAGAAGGCTTCAAGAATTTGACCATGGGCATCTTGGAGCACATCCATAAGAGAACCGTGGAGGACACCTGGACGCCCCTTGGTCAAGGTAGCTGCGTGATGCTCTGTATCCACACCAAGTCCTGCTGCTTCAGCTCCATACATGGCTACTGACTCATCTTCTACAAATGGATGGAAAAGCCCGATGGCATTAGAACCACCACCAACACAGGCTACTAGGGCATCTGGTAGGTCTTGGCCTGTCAAATCACGGTACTGTTGTTTGGCTTCTCGACCAATGACACTTTGGAAGTCACGGACGATTTCTGGGAATGGATGAGGGCCCAAGGCAGAACCAAGGATATAGTGGGTATCATCGATATTTGCCACCCATGAACGAAGGGCTGCATTAACCGCGTCCTTGAGCACGCGCGAACCATCAGTCACAGCCTCTACCTTAGCTCCTAAAAGTTCCATGCGGAAAACATTGAGGGCTTGACGCTTGACATCTTCCTCACCCATGTAAATGGTACATTCCATGTTAAAGAGAGCCGCAGCTGTTGCAGTTGCCACACCATGTTGACCGGCACCTGTTTCAGCGATAATTTTCTTCTTGCCCATGCGTTTAGCGAGGAGAACTTGTCCCAAGGCATTGTTAATCTTGTGGGCGCCTGTATGGTTGAGGTCTTCACGTTTAAGGTAAATCTTGGCTCCGCCAATATGCTGGGTCAAGTTTTTTGCGTAGTAAAGAGGAGTTTCACGTCCCACATACTGGCGCAAAAGTTGATTTAATTCCTCTTGGAAACTTGGGTCTGCCTGACTTTCACGGTAAGCCTTCTCCAACTCCAAAACTGCTGTCATTAATGTTTCTGGAACGAAACGTCCGCCGAATTTTCCATAAAATCCATCTTTATTTGGTTCTTGATATGCCATTCTTTGCCCTCTCTATAAATCTTCTAATCTTTTCCTGATCTTTTTGTCCATCTGTCTCCACTCCGCTTGATACATCAACTGCATAGGGAGTAAAGTGTTGAATTGCTTTTGCTACATTGTCTTCATTAAGCCCACCTGCGATGAAAAATGGCTGAGCTAATCCCGTCGTATCCAGTTGGCCCCAGTCAAAGGTCTGGCCACTCCCAGCCACAGGGGCATCAAAGAGTAGATAGTCTGCCTGAGAATTGGGCACATGACCCTCTCCATCCACCTGCACAGCCTGAATACTGGCACAAGGCAAATTATCAAATAAATTATCTGCCACCTGGCCATGAACCTGTATCAAGTCCAAGCCAACTTTGTCAATCGCTTCTAGCAGTTCTGCCCGACTTGGTGAAACAAATACACCAACCTTTTTCACATCTACAGGAATGAGCTTTGCCAACTCAGCAGCCTGATCCAAGGTCACCTGTCTTTTACTAGGTGCAAAGACAAAACCGATGTAGTCTGCTCCTGCTGATACGGCTGTTTCCACCGCTTCTTTGGTCAATAGTCCGCAAATTTTAACCTTTGTCAATCTGCAACTCCTTGATTCTCTGGGCCACATCTTCTGCCTGCATGAGAGCTGTCCCTACTAAAATTCCGTTAAAGTATGGCGCTACTCGTTCCGCATCCTGCCCTGTGAAAATAGCAGATTCAGAAATGTAATAGCGTCCTTCCTTAAAGTGCTGGGACAAGTCTACACTGGTCTGCAAGTCAACTTCAAAGGTAGTCAAATTGCGGTTATTGACACCGATAATCTGGGCACCAAGGCGGTGGGCTACTTCTAGTTCAACTAGATTGTGAGTTTCCACTAAGACTTCCAGACCATGCTCTGTCGCGTAGTCGTACAGTTCCTTGAGACGTTCTTCTGACAAGGCAGCGACAATAAGCAAGATAACTGTCGCACCGGCATTGCGGGCACGAATGATTTGCTTTTCATCGATAATAAAGTCCTTGTTGAGCGTCGGAATGTTTACCTTACTGGAAATCTCCCTTAGATAATCCAAATGCCCTTTAAAGAAAACCTCATCTGTTAAAACCGAAATCATCACTGCTCCGTTCGCTTCATAAGTCTGGGCCTGTTGCACAATATCCACATCTAGATTGATATCTCCCAGACTAGGGCTAGCCTTCTTGACTTCTGCGATTACCTGTAAACGGTCCTGATGATTCTTCAAAAATTCTGCCAAGCGATAGGTCTGGCGCAGGGGCTGGATTTCCTCCAGCTCCATCTGCTCGACCTCACGCGCCTTCTGCTCTAAAATTCGTGCTAAAAATTCCCGACTCATTTTTGGTACTCCTGTAACAGTCTGAGTTTTTCAAGCGCCTTGCCACTAGCAATGACTTGACGGGCCAAGGCAACTCCTTCCTTGATACTAGCTACCTTAACATTAGCATAGAAACCAAGACCAGCATTTAAGACTGTCGTTTCCAAGAATGGACTTGGTTCGTTTTGAAGAACACTAATCAAAATTTCTGCATTTTCCTGAGCATTTCCTCCACGAATATCTTCGATAGCGTAACGTTCCATCCCCAGATCTTCTGGAGTGAAGCTTGACAAGGTAATTTCACCATTTTCAAGAAGAGCAATCTTGGTCGTTCCATTCAAACCAGCTTCATCCAATCCTTCTGGTCCAGCAACCACGATGGCACGTTTGCGACCCATATTTTTCAAAACCTGAGCTGTACTTTCTAGAAGTTCTGGATGACTAATCCCAAGAAGCTGTGTTTCCAAGGCCATTGGGTGAATCAGGGGACCAGTCAAGTTCATAATCGTTGGAATTCCTAATTCCAAACGAGCTGGCATGATGTATTTCATGGCTGGGTGCATATTTTTAGCAAAGAGAAAGACGATTCCAGTTTTATCAAAGACCTTACCTAGTTCAGCTGGTTTGAGGTCTAGGTTGATGCCCAAGGCTTCGAGGACATCTGCAGAACCAGATTTAGAAGAAATCGAACGGTTACCGTGTTTTGCCATATGAACACCGCCACCAGCCAAGACAAAGGCTGCAGTTGTGGAAATGTTAAAGCTGAAAGACTTGTCGCCTCCTGTACCACAGTTGTCCATAGCATCATGGATTTCAGTTGGAATGTGTTGGGCATGTCCTCTCATGACTTGGGCAATGGCTGTGCGTTCTTCAGGTGTTTCCCCCTTCATCTTAAGGGCCAAAAGGAGAGAAGCAATCTGTGCCTCTGTTACACGACCAGTTACGATCCGCTCGATGACATCCGTCATTTCCACACCTGATAAATTTTCAAATTTTGCTAGTTTTTCAATAATCTCTTTCATCCTAGTTTCCTCACTTTACAACCTTCTCGATAAAATTCCGAATAGAAGACAAGCCATCTGGCGTTCCGATACTTTCTGGATGGTACTGGAAGCCATAAATTGGAAGGGATTTGTGTTGAATTCCCATAATAGCTTGGTCATCAGTCGAACGAGCTGTCACTTCAAACTCTTCTGGCATTTCTTCAATCAAAATACTGTGGTAACGCATGACCGCACGGCCGTCCTCAATGCCTTGATACAAAACAGATGGCGCTTCAAAGCTGATATTGCTCTGTTTCCCATGCATGACTTTTGGTGCCAAGCCTAACTTCCCACCGAAGACTTCTGCGATGGCTTGGTGACCCAAACAAATCCCAAGAATCGGTTTCTTGCCGGCAAAATCACGAATCATATCTTCCATCTTTCCAGCATCAACTGGCCAACCAGGACCAGGAGAAAAGACCAGACCATCTGCTTTTTCAGCTTCTTCATACAGCTTAGGATCATCATTTCTCAAGACCTGCACTTCTGCAAAATTCCCAATGTATTGAGCCAAGTTATAGGTAAAAGAATCATAGTTGTCAATCAATAAAATCATGGTCTTAGTTCTCCAATTCTAGTCATAGATTTAGCCTTGTTAATGGTTTCTTGGTATTCATTTCGGGCGATAGAATCATAGACAATCCCTGCCCCAGCCTGCACATAAGCCGTTTGATTTTTGAGAATCATGGTTCGGATGGCGATGGCAAAATCCATATCACCCGTCGCAGACAAGTAACCGATTGCTCCTGCGTATACGCCACGTTTTTCCGTTTCTAGTTCATAGATGCGTCTCATGGCCCGAATCTTCGGTGCTCCTGACACTGTTCCAGCTGGAAGTGTTGATTTCAAGGCATCCATAGCAGTGAGTTCTGGAAGCAAACGCCCCTTGACCACACTGGTCAAATGCATGACATAGCGAAAGAGCTCCACTTCCATATACTTGGTAACTTGGACACTTGCTGTTTCAGAGATGCGGCCGATATCATTACGTCCTAAGTCTACCAACATCCGATGTTCTGCTGTTTCCTTCTCATCAGAAAGCAAGTCAGTCGCCAAGGCCTTGTCCTCTTCATCCGTAGCTCCTCTTGGTCGTGTACCCGCAATCGGATTGGTTGTCACGATGCCGTTTTTGACAGAAACCAAACTTTCTGGACTAGCACCGATAATTTGATAATCTCCAAAATCATAGAAATAAAGGTAATTGGATGGATTGGTCACGCGAAGATTTCTGTAAAAGTCAAATGGATTTCCGGTAACTTCTGCTGAGAAGCGTTGACTGAGTACACATTGGAACATATCGCCATTACGAATCAAGTCACGAGCTCTTTCTACCATTTCCTCAAACTTCTGAGGAGCGATATGCGGTTTGAAGTCCAGCGGAGATAGATCCAAGTCTTCAAATTCATTTGGAGCAGGAATGCGTAATTCCTCCAGCACTTGGTTCAAGGCTTTTTCCAAGTCTTCTTGACTGCGCTCGCTGTAGAGAGCATTCTCGATGACATGGATTTTTTCCTTCTTGTGGTCAAAAACCATGTAGCTCTCATAAACAAAGAAATGCATGTCTGGAGTCCCAATAGTATCCTCAGGGATTTGACCAATTTCTTCATAGAGCGAAATCATATCGTAATCGACAAAGCCAATAGCTCCCCCACCAAAAGGTAGATCTGAATGGTGCTGGCTCTTATGAGTCACTTCATAAAGGAAATCCAAAGGATCTCGATCAATCACTTGACCATTTTGATAAAGGACTCCATTTTCAAACTTAATCTCAAAAACTGGATTATAGGCTAGGATAGAAAAACGAGCGGTTTCCTTGTCTCTAGGAATACTTTCTAAGATAACCTTGTGTTGCCCCTTTAGGCGCATATAAGCCAAGATTGGTGATAAGACATCTCCATGAATGATTCGTTCCATTGTAATCTCCCTTTCAGTTCTACTTCTAGTCCATGGCGACTGTATGAAAAATCCCCACGCAAAACAACTTGCGTGAGGACGAAATTCGCGGTGCCACCTCAATTATAGGATTTCTCCTATCTCTCATGCCTGTCTCAGAAACCTCCTGTAACAGGCTGTGCGATAAAGGGCACTCCCTTGAGAATTATGTTTTTTTCTCTTGTTTCAAATGGCCCCAACCTTACAGCTTTCTCTGCTTGTTTCCAGCAACCACAAGCTCTCTGTGAGAGAAAGGACTGTAATTTTTCCATCTTTTATTTTTTAGCTTCTAAGTAGTCTGCAATCGCAGCTACGTCCTTGTCTCCACGGCCAGAGACATTGATGATGATAATGTCGTCTTTACTTAGTTTCGGTGCACGTTTAACTGCTTCTGCGATAGCGTGTGAGCTTTCAATCGCTGGGATAATCCCTTCAGTCTTGCTGAGAAGGAGGAGAGCCTGAACAGCTTCTTCATCCGTCGCTGCAACATATTCCACGCGACCTGAATCTTTAAAGTAGGCGTGTTCTGGCCCAACACCTGGATAGTCCAATCCAGCTGAGATAGAGTAAACTGGAGCCAGCTCTCCGTCTTCCTTAAAGACTGCATAGGTCTTCATACCGTCAACAATTCCGATACTACCTTTTGTCATAGTAGCTGCGTGCTTGTCTGTGTCAAGTCCATGACCAGCAGCTTCAACCCCAACTAATTTGACTTCTTCATCAGCCACATACTGAGAAAAAGCACCAATTGCATTGGAACCACCACCTACACAGGCAATAACGTAGTCTGGTAAACGACCTTCTTTTTCTAAGATTTGACGGCGAGATTCTTCACTGATGACCTTTTGGAACTCGTGGACAATGGTTGGATATGGGTGAGGTCCCACAGCAGATCCCAGAACATAGAAGGCTTCCAAGTCATTCATCCATGCTCCAAAGGCTGCATCAACAGCATCTTTGAGAGTACGAGTCCCTGTTTCAACTGCATGAACAGTTGCTCCCATCATCTCCATACGGAAAACATTGAGACGTTGACGTTCCACATCCTCTGCTCCCATGTAGACATCACAGGCCATACCAAACTTGGCTGCAGCCGCTGCTGTCGCAACACCGTGCTGACCAGCTCCTGTTTCTGCGATTACTCGTTTTTTGCCCATGCGTTTAGCCAAAAGAATTTGTCCTAAAACGTTGTTGAGCTTGTGAGAACCAAGGTGGTTAAGGTCTTCACGTTTGAGATAAATCTTAGCTCCACCTAGGTGCTCTGTCAAACTTTCCGCAAAATAGAGCGGTGTTTCGCGACCTGAATAGTCCTTTAAGTAATGGCGAAATTCTGCCAAAAATTCTGGATCATCCTTGTACTTTTCAAATGTCACTTCCAATTCATCTAGCAAAGCCTGAATCGGCTCCGGTACAAAACTACCACCAAATTGTCCAAAATAACCTTTAGTTGTCATAAAATTTTTCCTCTTTCTATATTAATTCGGCTTTTGTTTGCTTTTAGTAGTAGGCAAGGAGCTGCAGATAGAACTTAAGTTCATCAAAGCGACTTAACGCCCTAATAAAAGAAAAACAAAATGACCGAAAGAAAAAAGCCCACACACAGAATATACTTCCGTGTGAGGGCGTTGGTAACGCGGTGCCACCTCAATTATAAAGGGACTATCCCTTTACATCTCTTCCTTGTCTAACAACAAGTTGCACTGTAAGGTGTGCACACCGAATTTTCATTGTTTCAAATTCATTTTTAAAATCAGCCCACTTTCACTATTTCCAACCACCTGTTCACAATCACCACAGGCTCCCTGAAGATCAAAAATAGTTACTTTTCTGATTTGTTGAACTTATTTTAATACTTTGTTTTTTCTTTGTCAAGACTTTTTTACAATTTTTTTGATGAAGCTAGTACTTTTTCAGAAACTGTTTTGAAAGTCTCAATGATATAGTCCACTTCTTCATCGCTTAGTTTAGTGTGAAGAGGGAGCGTAATTTCATTTTCAAAGAAGGCATAGGCCTTAGGATAATTCACCATATCAAAGCCAAGATTCTTATAGGCTGTCAAGAGCGGAAGCGGTTTGTAGTGTACGTTACTTGCAATTCCTGCTTTGGCCAATTCTTGGATGATGAGGTTGCGTTCTTCTAGGCTTGCTCCTTCTACATGGGTGATGTAGAGGTGGCGTGAAGATTCGACAGTATCAGTCTTGTGTGCCAATGGATGGATACGAGAACCTGCAAAACCACGATCATAGCGATCCACGATATCCTTACGACGGCCAAGCAAACTTGGGTAACGGTCTAATTGTACCAAACCAAGTGAAGCCATGATATCGGTCATGTTGCACTTGTAGGCTGGTGTGACGATATCGTATTCCCATGAACCCAGTTGCATCTTGGCTAGGGCATCCTTAGTTTGTCCGTGAAGGGAAAGAATTTGGAATTCCTTGTACATTTCTTCGTCGTCAATCGCTGGATTGGCTTTCCAAGTCGCACTTCCACCCTCTGCCGTTGTAAAGTTCTTAACAGCATGGAATGAGAAAGAAGTGAAGTCAGCGATAGAACCAGCTGGTTGTCCTTTATAAGTTGATCCCAAAGCATGGGCACTATCAGAAACAATCACAATACGGTTAAAGGCTTTTTGCCACTTGCTTGACGCAGTAAAGAGGTCACGTTTCTTCTCCACAACTTGGAACAAACGATCATAGTCGCAAACAATCCCTGCAAGCTCAACAGGAATAATTACTTTAGTCTTTTCAGTGATAGCTTGCTCCAGCAGGTCATAGTCCATTTCAAACGTATCTGCTTGGATATCCACCATGACAGGTGTTGCTCCTACGTGCGTGATGACACTACATGAAGCTGTGTAAGTCATGGATGGAACGATGACTTCATCTCCAGGACCCACTTCCAAAACGCGTAAAATCAACTCAAGAGCGGCAGTTGCAGAGTTAAGACAGACAGTCTTAGGCGTCTGTGTATATTGAGACAAACGACGCTCCAGTTCTTTTGTCTTAGGACCTGTTGTGATCCAACCAGAACGCAGGGTATCCGCTACTTCAGCAATTTCTGCTTCTGTAATATCGGGTGGTGAAAATGGAATATTGTAATTTAGCATTGATTTGCTCCTTTTATCTGTACTCATTCTCTCATGACTACTTTATTTTAGCACTTCAAACACGGTTTGAAACATGATTTTGATGTCTCCAAGGAAACTAAACTCTCGGAGATAGGCGAGATTATAGCGCATCTTTTCAGGAAGAACATGCTCTACATAAGCTTGGTCAACTGACAGACCTTTTTCAGTCATTTGACTGATGATGGTGTCCTCATCCTTGTAGTTGATGCTGGCTGGAGAGGTAATCCCTGCTGGTAAAAGCAAAGTCGCCATCATTTCAGGGCTATACTGCTCTGTGTAACGAGGCACTTCAGGTCGTGTACCGACAAAGGACATCTCACCTTTAAGGACATTGACCAACTGAGGCAGTTCGTCCAAACGCACACGGCGGATGAAATTGCCAACCTTAGTAATGCGACTATCGTTAGCAGAAGTCACCAGACTCCCTTTTTTATCCGCATCCGTCACCATGGTACGGAACTTCCAAATCTTGAAAGGTCGATTATACTGGGTCACGCGCTCTTGCTTGTATATAACAGGCCCCTTGCTATCCAACTTGATCCAAATGCTCAAGATGAGAAAGATGGGAGAGGTCAGAACCAGTAAGACCAAGGCTAGAACCCAATCCAAGCAACGCTTGAAAATCAGCGAACCCTTCCTTTTAGAGACAAGCTGGTAGTAAGACTCAACCTCGCTTGATTTCATTTCCACGGGCAAGTCTTCCCATTTCAGCATGCTGTTTCTCCTTTGTTTTTATTATACTATTTGTCAACATTTTTCATTATACCACAAAATGGAAAAGACGGTGAAAGAAATCTGTAATTTGAAGGATTTCCTTCTGGTACTCAATGAAAATCAAAGTACAGCTTTTAGGTAACAGATAAAGCTGACCTGGTTTTAAGAGATTTTCAAAGAGTATTAAGACATGGCACCCGCCTGCAAACTATACATCTTGTGATAGGTTCCTCCCAGAGCCATGAGTTCCTCATGGGTTCCACTCTCGATAATGCTCCCCTTATCCAAAACATAAATACAGTTGGCATCTTGAATAGTAGAAAGGCGGTGAGCGATGGCAATGGTTGTCCGTCCCTGTCTCATCTTAGCTAGTGAAGCTTGAACCAAACTTTCTGTTTCAGAGTCAATATTGGCTGTCGCTTCATCCAAAATCAGGATTTTAGGCTGACTGGCGACTGTTCTAGCAAAGGCAAGAAGCTGACGCTGACCAGTAGAGAAACTCGAACCACGCTCAGAAACGGGTGCATCATATCCCTGAGGAAGTTCTTGAATAAAGGAATCTGCATCCACGAAGGCTGCCGCAGCCTGGACCTGCTCATCACTGATTTCTTGGTACATGGCGATATTGGACTTAATGGTCCCATGATAGAGGAAGGGCTCCTGCAAGACCAGTCCGATATTTTTTCTCAGTTCTTCTTGACTGTAGTCCCTAATATCCACACCATCCAAGAGAACTAGCCCTGACTGAAATTCATAAAAACGCATGAGGACATTGATAATAGATGATTTCCCTGAACCAGTATGACCCACAAAGGCAATGGTTTCACCCTTATTAACAGAGAAAGAAATGTCATCAAGAATCGGGTGTTTCCCATCATAAGAGAAACATACATGTTCAAAACGGATATTGCCTTCTTTAACTTTATCTTGCCCATCTTCCTGAAGGGGCTCATAGGTTCTCTCATCAATTAAGGCAAAGACACGACCTGCAGAAACCATGGAGGTTTGAAGGGTTGAGAAGTTTTGCGTTACTTCAATCAGGGGGTCAAAGAGACGATTGATGTACTGGATAAAGGCATACATGGTTCCAGCTGTTATTCCTAGATAAAGGCCACGGTAGCCAAAATAGGCCATTAGAACGGCATAGCCTAGGAGTTTCAGCAAACTCATAGCAGGTCTCAAAAAGAGGGCATCCAAGGCTACAGAACGGTTGGCATAGACCAAGTGTTCTTGGTTAATCTCATCAAATTCTGCCTGCAGGCGCTTCTCTTGATTAAAGGCTTGGATAATCCTGATTCCTTCGATACTTTCTGCTAGCTTGCTATTGATATCAGACAAGAGACTTCTGGTTTTTTCGATAACCTTGACTGATTTTTTCCGATAGAGATTGACCAAAAGGAAAATCAAGGGAAGAAAGAGCAAGACTAAAGCCGTTAAACGAAAATCCAACACCAACATGGTATAAAGGGTTGTCAGAAAGATAAAAACTGCTGAGATAAAGCTGGATAGAATTCCTGAAAACATATCGCTGATGGTCTCGGTATCATTGGTCAAACGAGAGACGATAGAACCTGCTGGTGTCTTGTCAAAATAAGACATGCCTAGCTTTTCCATATTGGCAAAGGCATCCCGACGAATATCCCTAACAATACTGTAAGACACGCGCGCAAAGAGAAGATTACCGACATACTGGACCAGAGTTTGTAGGATATAAAGGCCATAGTAGACCAGCAAAACGGTCACAGCGAGTTGGTTGAGATTGCTGAGATACTGGTCGATAAAGTGGGAAGCCACAAGGGGAATGACACTTTTAATGACCGTCGTCGCTAGGAGAAAACTGAGTGCCACAAAGGTCAGGAAACCGTAAGGCTTGAGATAGGACATCAGGCGCTTCAATACAGTCCATTGTTCTTTCTTATTCCGCATCTTCTTCTCCTTTCATTTCCAGCTGCTGAGACTGGTAGGTTTGGGCATACCAGCCATCCAAAGCTAGCAAGTCTTCGTGACTGCCTCGTTCGATGATTTGGCCATTTTGCAGAACCAAGATTAGATCTGAATGGACAACCGCACTCAGGCGATGAGCCGTAATAATGGTTGTCTTGTCCTTTCGCGTTTCCTTGAGATTGTCGATAATGGCATACTCGGTCTTGGCATCCACAGCCGACAAAGAATCATCCAAAATCAAGATATCAGGGTCTAAAATCATAGCCCGACTCATGGCCAGACGCTGCTTTTGACCTCCAGAAAGACTGACTCCCTTTTCACCAATCAACGTATCAAATCCCTGAGGCATGGCTACAATGTCTTGGTAAACTTGAGCTAGCTTGGTAGCTTCCTCGACTGCTGAAAGAGGTAAGTTCGGATTGCCAAAGCGGATATTGTCTAAAATCGAAGTCGCAAAGAGGAACTGATCCTGAGGGACATAGCCCATAATACTACGAAGATCTGTCAGACGATAGTCACGAATATCGTGACCGTTTAGATAAATGGCACCCTTATCCACATCGTACTCACGTAAGAGAAGCTTGATCAAGGACGTTTTCCCAGATCCTGTCTGCCCGACCAAGCCCAGTGTTTGCCCTTTTCCCAAGCTAAAGTGAACATTTGTCAGTGTTTCCTCATTTTCAAAGGCAAAAGAGTCAATGGCATACTGCAAGCGCCCGTTTTCAATTCCATCTAAAGGAAACTCAGGGTCTTGTACAGGTGATTCCTGAGACAAAAGTTCCTCAATCCGCTGGTAGGAAACCTTCCCTCGCTGAGTAATATTAAAGAGGAAGCCGATGGCCATGAGAGGCCAAACCAGCATATCCAAATAGCTGATAAAGGTGACCAGATTTCCAACTGTAATCTGCCCCTCCTGAACCATCAAGGAGCCGACCAAGAGCGTTAAAACATAGGAGGAACCAACAAATAAGAGAACCATAGGGTCAAAGAGACTATCGTATTTCATGGTTTGAAGGTTCTTTTGGAAGGTCAATTCATTGACTGCCTGAAAGGACTTCAACTCGTCCGCCTGGTAACCGAAAGACTTGGTCACTTTGATACCTGATACGGACTCTTGTACCTTGTTATTAAGTTCAGAAAAGGCTGTCTGTGATTCACCAAAAGCCTTGTGGGTCTTTCTCCCTAGACGACTGGTCGCATAAGCCATGAAAGGCAGAGGAAGAATGGCAACCAAGGTCATCTGCCATGAAATGCTAAAGAGCATGGTCAGCAAAGTCACCAGAGCTGTAATAGAGGCATCCACCGCAGACATGACCCCACCACCTGCTAGACGAGTCAAGGCATTGATATCATTTGTAGCATGCGCCATCAGGTCCCCCGTCCGATAGGTCTGATAAAAGGCTGGAGACATTTTTGTGAAATGCTCAAATAAGCGAGATCGCATAATCTGTCCCAGACGGTAGGAAGTCCCAAGGATATACATACGCCAAACATAACGCAGATAGTACATCCCAAAGGCTGCAAGCAGCAGGTAAAATAGGTCAAGAAGGAGGTCCTGCTGAGTTAATTGCTCCGAAGTAATGGCATCAATAACCCGCCCCATAACCATAGGTGGAATGAGATTGAGGACGGAAACCAAGACCAGGGCCACAATCCCGACTAGATAACGGCGTTTTTCTAACTTGAAAAACCACCAAAGTTTTTGAATAATGGACATAAAATCCCTTTCTGATTGCAAATGGAAACCTGAGGCCAAGACCCCAGGTTTTTCTTATTCATAGGTTACGACTGTAACAGCACCCTTGTCATACTCAGCTATAAAGATATTGGCAACATTTTCATGTCCTTGTTTGCTGAGGTTATCAAGCAGCCACTCTTCGCTACGACCAATCGATTCCAAGACTTCCACTTGGATGACACCGTCAGTCACAACTGGGTACTTAGGATTTTCATCCCCCATTTGGACCACGATGAGTTGACCATTTTGCTCCTGCACAGCTCGTTTAACTTGCTTCATCTGGAAAATTCCTTGGCTACGAAGTTTGAGGGCTACATCCGCTGCAGACAAGCCAACTGAACGACAGGCTTCTGGGTCAATCTGCCCATTTTTGATGAGGAGAGTTGGTTTTCCATCAATCAATCGTTTGACAAAACGAACATTGTTATTGAGCCACTTGAGGGTCAAAACCAAAATCGTCCACATCATCAAAATCACTGCGTATTGCAGAATACTGATTGAACTATTGTAGATCACCCCACCGATGATACCACCAAGAACATAGTTCTGAATTTGGTCTGTTGCAGAGTTAGGTGCTAGGTTCCCCTTTCCTGTCACATTAATAACAAAAACAAGCGAGAAGAGCCCCAAGGCCAGTTTGATTAAAATTTCCATATAGTTGAGTGTCATTTGTTTACCTCCACCAATTCAATAGCGTCTGTTTGATGCAATTCTAATTTCTCTAAAAGATACTTGTCTGGTTGGCTCCCGTTCATAGCGCGGTAGAAATCTGAACCTACCTTGACAAGCGCTCCATCAGTGGTTGCAGAAGTATTGACATAAACTTCTGATTTATCCACTCCCAAGTCTTTGGAAACAACCTCTATGAAATGAAGGGACGTTTGAAATTGATTGTTAGAGGCTTGATTGGTCTGGTATTTTGAAATTGTCACCAAAAGCATGGCCACTAAGGTCAAGGCTAAAATCATGACCAATTCCCGAAACTTAGTCCCCTTTTTATCACGATAAGCCTTAAAAGCAAAAAATCCTGTGATAGCTAGGAGGACAATCCCAAAGCCAATCATGATGCCATTTTGCTGACTGATTTGGCTAAGTACATAGTCATACGAGTAAAATTTCATTTATTTTCACTCCCTTTCATAAAATCATTCTTCATTATAAACGAAAGAGGGTGATTTTTCAAACCATACGTTGGGGAAATAGGCCTTTTTTTGGTATAATAAAATCTATAATCTGAATGAAAAAGGTAACTTTATGAAACTCATCTCATGGAATATTGATTCCCTTAACGCAGCCCTAACTAGTGACTCAGCTCGCGCGAAATTGTCCCAAGAAGTCCTACAAACCTTGGTCGCTGAAAATGCTGATATCATTGCTATCCAAGAAACCAAGCTTTCTGCCAAAGGGCCTACAAAGAAACACTTGGAAATTTTAGAAGAACTCTTCCCAGGCTACGAAAACACTTGGCGCTCTTCCCAAGAACCTGCCCGTAAAGGCTATGCTGGAACCATGTTCCTCTATAAGAAAGAACTTACACCAACTATCAGCTTCCCAGAAATCGGTGCCCCTTCTACCATGGACTTGGAAGGTCGTATCATCACTCTAGAATTTGATAAATTTTTCGTGACCCAAGTTTACACTCCAAACGCTGGCGATGGACTCAAACGCTTGGAAGAACGTCAAGTCTGGGATGTCAAATATGCGGAGTATTTGGCTGAACTAGACAAAGAAAAACCAGTCCTTGCGACCGGTGATTACAATGTAGCCCACAATGAAATCGACCTTGCAAATCCTGCTAGCAACCGCCGTTCACCTGGATTTACAGACGAGGAACGTGCTGGATTTACCAACCTCTTGGCAACTGGATTTACGGACACCTTCCGCCACATTCACGGTGATGTCCCAGAACACTACACTTGGTGGGCACAACGTAGCAAGACTTCTAAAATCAACAATACAGGTTGGAGAATCGACTACTGGCTCACAAGTAACCGTCTCGCAGACAAGGTCACTAAATCTGATATGATTGACTCAGGTGCTCGCCAAGACCACACACCCATTGTCATGGAGATTAAACTCTAAGGAGAAAACGAATGGACTATCAAGCTGTCATTCCTGAATTTGTAGTATCTGACATCGAAAAATCACGCCACTTCTACTGCGACCTGCTAGGATTCTCTGTCGAATACGAGCGTCCAGAGGAGAAATTTCTCTTCCTCTCGCTTGAAGACTGCCAACTTATGCTAGAAGAAGGCAACGCAGAAGAATTAGCTCAGCTGACCTATCCTTTCGGGCGCGGTGTCAATATTTCCTTTGGCATTGCAGATGTTCCTCAGCTCCACCAAAAACTGCTGGAAGCTGACTATCCTATCCATCGTCCCCTGACAAAAAGAGAATTTCGAGTAGGAGATAGCTTTATATATCCCCATGAATTTGCGATTTTGGATCCAGATGGTTATTTTTTAAGATTTAGCGAGTAGAATAATAAAGATTGGGAAAAAGGCATATTGTCAGGTGTTTAAAATCTTGATAATATGTCTTTTATGATGAAAAAATCTTCTAATACTCTTCGAAAATCAAATTCAAACCACGTCAGCGTCGCCTTACCGTACTCAAGTACAGCATGCGGCTAGCTTCCTAGTTTGCTCTTTGATTTTCATTGAGTATAAATGTTAGCCAATAAGTTAATCTTTGTACGCTTTTCTTATATTTGTTCGTTTTTTATCTCAAAAAACTAACAAAATATTTGATTTCTAAAGTTATTTAGTGTAAAATAAAAACATTGGCTCAAGCCTATTTAAAATTGAATAGCGTTTTACTTGTTTATGTCGTGAATTGGCACGACGTTTCTACAAGGTGCCGGAACACCTAACAATAAGTAAGTCAGCAGTGAGGTATGGTCGTTTTTGCCATGCCTATTTGGGGGACTTACTTAGAGATTAAGTAGGTCCTTTTTCTATTTCTTGCTAGAAACTATAAACAAGCAAATGGATTGGCTTTTAGACTTTAGGAGGTCTTATGAAATTATTAGAAGAGCGCATCCTCAAGGATGGGCATGTCTTGGGTGATAACATCCTCAAGGTGGATTCCTTTTTAACCCACCAAGTTGACTTTAGCTTGATGCGAGAAATCGGTAAGGTTTTTGCGGAAAAATTTGCTGCTGCTGGCATTACCAAGGTTGTAACTATTGAAGCGTCAGGTATTGCCCCAGCCCTTTTTACAGCTGAAGCCTTAAACGTTCCCATGATTTTCGCTAAAAAAGCTAAAAACATCACTATGAACGAAGGTATCTTAACTGCCGAAGTCTACTCCTTTACCAAGCAGGTAACCAGCACCGTTTCTATCGCTGGAAAATTCCTATCACCAGAGGACAAGGTCTTGATTATCGATGATTTCCTTGCTAATGGCCAAGCTGCTAAAGGCTTGATTCAAATCATCGAACAAGCTGGTGCCACAGTCGAAGCTATCGGTATTGTGATTGAAAAATCCTTCCAAGATGGCCGTGATTTGCTTGAAAAAGCAGGCTATCCTGTTCTATCACTCGCTCGCTTGGATCGTTTTGAAAATGGTCAGGTCGTATTTAAGGAGGCAGATCTCTAATGCAAACTCAAGAAAAACACTCGCAAGCAGCCGTTCTTGGCTTGCAGCACTTACTAGCTATGTACTCAGGATCCATCCTGGTTCCCATCATGATTGCGACAGCCCTTGGCTATTCAACTGAGCAGTTGACCTACCTGATTTCTACAGATATCTTCATGTGTGGGGTGGCAACTTTCCTCCAACTCCAACTCAACAAATACTTTGGAATTGGACTCCCAGTCGTTCTCGGAGTTGCCTTTCAGTCGGTCGCTCCCTTGATTATGATTGGGCAAAGCCATGGTAGTGGTGCTATGTTTGGTGCCCTTATCGCATCAGGTATTTACGTGGTTCTTGTTTCAGGTATCTTCTCAAAAGTAGCCAATCTCTTTCCATCTATCGTAACAGGATCTGTTATTACCACGATTGGTTTAACCTTGATTCCTGTTGCTATTGGAAATATGGGAAATAACGTTCCAGAACCAACTGGTCAAAGTCTCTTGCTTGCCGCTATCACTGTTCTGATTATCCTCTTGATTAACATCTTTACTAAAGGATTTATCAAGTCTATCTCCATTTTGATTGGTCTGGTTGTTGGAACTGCCATTGCTGCTACCATGGGCTTGGTTGACTTCTCTCCTGTTGCAGCAGCACCACTTGTCCATGTCCCAACTCCACTCTACTTTGGGATGCCAACCTTTGAAATCTCATCTATTGTCATGATGTGTATCATCGCAACGGTTTCTATGGTTGAGTCAACTGGTGTTTATCTGGCCTTGTCTGATATCACGAAAGACCCAATCGACAGCACGCGCCTTCGTAACGGATACCGCGCAGAAGGTTTGGCCGTACTTCTCGGAGGAATCTTTAACACCTTCCCTTACACAGGATTTTCACAAAACGTTGGTTTGGTTAAATTATCAGGTATCAAGACGCGCCTGCCAATCTACTACGCAGCTGGTTTCCTGGTTCTCCTTGGACTCCTTCCTAAGTTTGGCGCCCTTGCCCAAATCATTCCAAGCCCTGTCCTCGGTGGTGCCATGTTGGTAATGTTTGGCTTTGTATCCATTCAAGGGATGCAAATCCTCGCGCGCGTTGACTTTGCTAACAATGAACATAACTTCCTTATCGCAGCAGTTTCAATCGCTGCAGGGGTCGGACTCAACAACAGTAATCTCTTTATCAGCATGCCAACAGCCTTCCAAATGTTCTTCTCAAACGGAATCGTCGTAGCCAGCCTACTTGCCATTGTCCTCAATGCCGTATTAAATCATAAAAAGAAATAAGAAAAAGAGGTGCGAGCCTCTTTTTTGTTTATCTATATCCTCACCTGTCTGTCTTCTGACCGTTGGCCTGTGACAAACATGGTAAAGGTTGCTTTGCAGACATTTCTGCCCTCTTGATTGGTGATATCGACATCCACCACACAGGTTGTGCAACCTTGATGGACACATTCTCCTTTAATGGTTAGTACATCGTCGAGTTTTCCTGCCTTGAGATAGTTGATAGAGGATTGAAGCGTCACTACGTCTAATCCTAGCGAGATGAGCACCAAACCACTAATCTGGTCGCAAAGGGTAAAGAGATAGCCACCGTGGGCATAGCCATAGTAGTTGAGCGACGAGTCCACTACTTTTGTCGTCACCACAACGTGACCATCTTTCATCTCTTTAATTTCATAATTTTCAAAAGCTGATATAGCATCAAAGTGAAAATCTTTCATCGTTTCCTCCTGATATTTCAAACGACACTATAATACTACTTTTTATAGGACTGTGCAAGGAGAAAGCTCCTAGTCTGGCAAAATTCCTACCTGCTCCACAAAGCGCATAAAGGCTGCCTGTCCTTGTTCTGTCTGCTTGTAGACTCCTGCATCCTCAAGCACACGTGCAAAGATAGTACCCACAGAGTCCTTGACGATTTCAAAGGCTTTTTCTTTATCCGCTAGATCTGGATGTTGGGCTTTGAGCTTGTCTGCCCATTCCTGATGATAAGAGGCAACTGTATCCCCATCTCCCACGAGATAGCTGGCGACTTGCTCCACTTCTTCTTTCAGACGTGGTGGCAAGATTGCCAAGCCCATGACCTCAATCAAGCCGATATTTTCCTTCTTGATATGTTGAACATCCTTGTGGGGATGATAGATGCCATCAGGATGCTCTGGCGATGTCTGATTGTCTCGCAAAACCAAGTCTAACTCAAACTGTCCATCACGCTTACGGGCTATAGGTGTGATGGTGTGATGCGGTGTTCCGTCCGTCTCTGCCAAAATCTGCACTGTAGGATCTGAATACTGACGCCATTCCTGCAAAATCTTATCAGCCAAGTTGATCAAATCCTCTTTGGAATCCGAAGTCAAACGCAACACTGACATGGGCCACTTGACAATCCCAGCCTTGACCTGCTCAAAACCAGCAAATCGGAAAGACTTTTGCAGAGGAGCCAATTCCATAGGAAAAACATGACGGCCTCCTTGATAGTGGTCATGAGTTAGAATAGAGCCCCCCACAATCGGCAGGTCGGCATTAGAGCCTGCAAAATATCCTGGAAACTGCTCTACGATAGCAAGCAGACGTTCAAAACTCTGACGGCTAATTGTCATGGGACGATGCTGGCCATCTAAAAAAATACAGTGCTCATTAAAGTAAGCATAGGGAGAATACTGGAAGCCCCATTCCTGACCAGCCATTTCAAAACGGATAATGCGATGATTACTGCGAGCTGGGTGGTTAACCCGACCATGGTAGCCCTCATTCTCTAGACAAAGCTGACACTGAGGATAATTACTAGCTTGCACCAACTTGGCTGCCGCAATCTCTTTCGGATCCTTTTCAGGCTTAGAGAGATTGATGGTGATTTCAAGCTCTCCGTAATCAGATGGAACACGATAAGCGATATTTTTAGCAATGGCCTTGAGCTTGATGTAGTCATTCTTCTGACTGAGTTGGTAAAAATCCTCTATCGCTTGCTCAGGAGAGTGGATATAGGTTTCCCAAAAGTCACGATTAACCTGACTCGGACAAGGAGTCACCAAGTCCATCAATTCAGCACCAAGGATTTCACGCGCAGTCTGACTATCCTCAATCGTCTCTAATCGAACGGCTTCCTCAACCAGCTGGTCCTTGAGGTCAATCAATTTATCCAGATTGGTCTCAACTTCCAAAACACCGTCTCCCACTCGTGCTAAGACACGATTGCTCAGGTAGATTCGATCCATTTCCTCAAATGAACTTTCAGAAATGATATGTGTTACAAATTTATCTACTAAGGTCACCATAAAGCCTCCTTTTGACTAGTCAAGGACGCGAGTGCCACCTGCAACTTCAGCAATATAGAAGCTTGGAGCGTATCCAACTACTTCCTCGTAGTGTTTGCCAACAGCTTCCTTAAAGGCCTCAACGGCATCTTTTTGCACCAAGGCAATGGCACAGCCACCAAATCCTGCACCTGTCATACGAGCACCGAGAACACCTTCCTGAGCCCAAGCGGTGTGAACAAGGGTATCCAATTCCAAACCAGTTACTTCATAGTCATGCTCTAGGGAAACGTGTGATGCATTCATCAAGCGACCAAATGTTTCCAAATCTCCTGCTTGAAGGGCTGCTTGAGCTTTGAGGGTACGTTGGTTTTCAAGCACAGCATGACGAGCACGTTTCAAACGATTTTCATCTTTAATCAGATAGCTATATTGGTCAAAGGTCCACTCGTCCAATTCACCCAAGGTCTGAATATCTAAGGCTGCTTGCAATTCTTCCACTGCTTTTTCACACTCAGCACGGCGTTCATTGTATTTAGAATCCGCCAATTCACGGCGTTTGTTAGTGTTCATGATAACAACGACATTGTCCTTCAAATCAAGTGGCACCAAATCATACTCTAAAGTGTTAGTATCTAAGTAAATAGCACGTTGATCTGCACCCATACCGATAGCAAATTGGTCCATAATGCCAGAATTTACTCCGATAAAGTTATTTTCTGTTTGTTTTCCGATTTTAACCAAATCGAGACGCTCTAATTTTAAATCAAAGAGATGCTCTGCCACGACTCCTGTCAAGAGTTCAAGGGATGCTGAAGAAGACAAACCAGCACCATTTGGGATATTCCCATAAACATAAAAATCAAAACCTTTGTCAATCACATGTCCAGCTTCTTGCAAGAAATGAAGAACCCCTTTTGGATAATTGGTCCAACTGTGCTCTTTTTCAAACTTGAGATCAGCTAGAGGAACTTCGATAATGCCCTTGTCCTCAAAGTTAGCTGAGTAGAAACGCAAAACTTGGTCGTCACGTTTGCGAGCAGCCCCATAAGTTCCTAAGGAAATGGCTGCTGGAAATACATGTCCACCATTATAGTCTGTGTGCTCACCAATCAAGTTGATACGGCCTGGTGAAAAGAAGGTTTGGTCTGCTTCTTGACCAAAAACAGCAAGAAAGTCTTTACGAAGAGCTTCAGCAGTAAGATGTTGTGTCATATGATTTCTCCTTTTACTGTCCGTTAAGTCACCTTAACGTGTAATCGTTTTCTTCTATTGTATCCAAGGGTTTTCCCAAGGTCAATCCTTTTTACTAAACTTTTACTAAACTATCAGTAAAATACAGAAAAATATGATATACTAACCTAATCAAGGAGGATTTATGGCTACCTTAAAAGACATTGCACAGCTAGCCTCTGTCTCTATCGCGACCGTATCCCGTGTCCTCAACCGCGACCAGAGCCTATCTGTTACAGAAGAAACCAGACACCGTATTTTAACCGTTGCTGAAGAGCTGGGCTACACCAAGCACCTCAAGACAGGCGAGTCCCACAAGCCCAAGCAAAAGATTGCCATTATCCAATGGGTCAGCGAACAAGGAGAGCTAGACGACCTCTACTACTACCAGATTCGCTTAGGCATAGAAAAAAGAGCCCAAGAACTGGACTACGATATCTTGCGCTATTTTAATGACCATCCTTTTACATTAAGCGAGGAAGTAATTGGGATTCTCTGCATCGGAAAATTTAGCCGAGCTCAGATTTCTGCCTTTGAAGAATACCAAAAGCCTCTTGTCTTTCTAGACAGTGATACTCTTTCACTAGGACACACCTGTATTATCACGGATTTTTACACTGCCATGAAACAAGTTGTCGATCATTTCTTCAATCAAGGGATGAACCGTATCGGGATTCTAACAGGCCTTGAGGAAACAACTGACCAAGAAGAAATCATTCAGGACAAGCGTCTGGAAAATTTTAAGAACTACAGCAAAGCAAAGGGAATCTATCATGATGAACTTGTCTTTCAAGGAAGCTTTACTGCCCAGTCTGGCTATGACTTGATGAAGGAGGCCATTCAGAGCTTAGGAGACCAACTCCCGCCAGCATTTTTTGCAGCTAGCGATAGTTTAGCCATCGGTGCACTCCGTGCGCTCCAAGAAGCTGGAATCAGCCTACCAGACCGTGTCAGCCTCATTTCCTTTAACGACACCAGCCTGACCAAACAGGTTTATCCTCCCCTTTCTAGCATCACGGTTTATACTGAAGAAATGGGCCGAACAGGTATGGATATTCTTAACAAAGAAGTACTCCACGGTCGCAAAATCCCTAGCCTGACCATGCTGGGAACCAGACTGACTCTGAGAGAGAGTACTCTGCCATAACTCCACAAATTAAACATGACAAAAAATCCTAATAGAGAGTCTCAAATCTCCATTAGGATTTTCTTTTTTAGTCCATTACAATCATAGACTTAATGGTCTTGCGTTCGTCCATATCTTTATAAGCCTGGTCAATATCCTCTAATTTATAACTTGAAGTAAAGACGCGACCTGGATTGATATCACCATCAAGAACGGCTTTTAGTAAAAATTGCTTATCGTATGTTGTCGCAGAAGCTGCCCCACCTGCTACAGAGATATTTTGCATAAATGTCGAACCCAGAGCACGATTATTATAGTGTGGGACTCCTACAAATCCCATACGCCCTCCATTATGAAGGACACCTAGCGCCTGTTCTACAGCAGCCTCCGTACCAACACATTCAAGTGCTGCGTCTGCTCCACCATCGAGAATTTCACGCACCTTGGCAATACCTTCTTGACCTCGCTCAGCTACAACAGCTGTCGCACCCGACTCCAGAGCCATCTTTTGACGATCTTCATGACGACTCATGAGGATAATTTGCGATGCTCCACGCATCTTAGCCACGATAACAGCACATTGACCTACAGCACCATCACCAATGACCACAACCTTATCCCCTTTTTGAACATTAGCAACACGCGCCGCATGATAGCCTGTCGGCATAACATCTGCAAGAGTCAAGAGGGACTTTAGCATACCTTCTGTGTAGTCAGAAGGTTGTCCAGGAATTTTAACCAGCGCCCAGTTTGCATAGTGAAAACGAATATATTCCGCCTGAAAATCGCCCCCCAAGTTATTGCCAATATGATTATCACAAGAGCCATCAAAACCAGCAAGACAGGCAGCACAGTCACCACATCCATGGGTAAAAGGGACAATGACAAAGTCACCTGGTTTCACCGTCGTAATGGCTTCCCCAGCTTCTTCAACAACCCCAATCGCTTCGTGTCCACTATTTTTGTGTCCAGCTTTCGTTTCTGGATTACGGTACCTCCATAAATCTGAACCACAAACGCACGCACGAACCACACGAATAATCACATCATCTGCTTCTATAATTTGCGGACGTTCAATGCTAGCAAGTCCAACCTGACCTGCCTTTGTATATACTGCTGATTTCATTTAAATTTTTCCTTCCTTGTAAAGTTTAATTTTGAGATTTAAGCGATTTAAAGCCACCTGTAATTGAGACAAGCGCTCCTCTAATTTTTTCTGTTCCTCTTCTAAAATAGCAAGTCTTTCCTCTCTCGTTTCATCCCCCTTTTGGTAGAGCGACATATAGTCAACTAAACTATCTACAGAGACACCCGCCGAACGAAAACACTTAATAAATTCCAGCGCTTCTATATCCTGATCTTGAAAATCACGAATCCCAGTAGCGGTACGAGTAATCGGTGGCACAAGACCAACCCGTTCATAGTACCGAATCGTATCCGCTGAAATTCCCAACAAATCACTAGCAGATTTAATATTCATAGGCTAACCTCCTCTCATTTCATTCACTGAGTTCACGCTATTCTAACTCACTTATCTTATTATATAACTTTGAGTTGACTCCAAGTCAAGCATTTTGCACATAATCGAAAAAATTTTTATCATTATCAATTCTCTTATTAGCATACCTTTTCATCAATCAAAGAAAGAGATTAGGGAAAGCGTATTTCAAATCAGAAAAACGCATAATATCAGATGTTTAGAAACGTGATACTATGCGTTTTATCATGAAAAAATCTTTACCTAAGAGTAAGTTTTACCTAACTTCATTCTTCTCTAAAGTCTCTTTAAACAGTTGTGATTAGTATGTTTAAACTCTCTGCGCCATCATTGCTTCAACAAGCCTTCTTCTTGTAGAAATTCCTTGGCTACTTGTTCTGCTGACTTACCTTCAACACCGACTTGGTAGTTGAGCTGGCTCATCTGGCTTTCAGTAATTTTACCAGCCAATTTATTGAGAACTGTTTCCAACTCTGGATGTTTCTTGAGAAGAGCTTCTTTCATTAGTGGAGCCCCTTGATAAGGTGGGAAGAGTTGCTTGTCATCTTCCAAGACCTGCAAATCATAACGCGCCAATTCCGCATCAGTCGAATAGGCATCCGTGATTTGAATATCACCTGACTGAATTGCCTGATAGCGAAGGGCTGGCTCCATGGTCGCCACATTGAGATTGAGACCATACATTGACTGCAAGCCCTTATTTCCATCTTCACGGTCATTAAATTCGAGTGTAAAACCTGCCTTCAGCTGCCCTTCCACTTTTTTCAAGTCCGAAATGGTCTTCAAGCCATATTCTTGAGCAATCTTTTTCGGAACAGCTACAGCATAGGTATTTTGATAAGACATTGGTTTGAAATAGGCTAGATGATCCTGTTTGGCAATGCCATCACGCGCCACCTGATAAACCTGCTCTGGCTCATGACCCACTTTAGGTGATGGTTGCAGCAAACTTTCAGTCACCGTACCAGTAAATTCAGGATAAATGTCAATATCGCCTTTTTTCAGAGCTTCATAGAGAAAGCTTGTTTTCCCAAAATTTGGTTTAACAGTCGCAGTCATGCTGGTATTTTCTTCAATCAGTAACTTATACATATTGGCCAAAATTTCTGGTTCTGGTCCCAATTTTCCAGCAATAACCAAGTTTTCTTTCTCATTTTGAGCCAAGAGGGCTGGACTATAAGACAAGCCAAGCAATATTGTCACCAAGGCAAAACCAGAAAAAATCGTCCGCAATTTTGCTTTTTCCATCACTTTTAGTAGGAAGTTAAAGGCAATGGCTAGCACTGCAGAAGAAAGGGCCCCAATCAAAATCAAACTGGCATTATTACGGTCAATTCCCAAAAGGATAAAGGAACCCAGTCCCCCTGCCCCAATCAAGGCCGCCAAGGTTGCCGTACCGATAATCAAGACAGCTGCCGTCCGAATTCCAGACATCATAACAGGCATAGCAAGTGGAATTTCAAACTTCTTGAGTCGCTCCCACCTAGTCATCCCAAAGGCAATCCCAGCCTCTTGTAGACTTGGATCAATTCCCTTGAGTCCAGTGATAGTATTTTGCAAAATCGGAAAAATCGCATAAATCACTAGTGCTGTCAAAGCAGGCAAGGTTCCAATTCCCATCAAGGGAATAAAGAGCCCCAGCAAGGCCAGAGACGGGATGGTCTGGAAAATCCCTGCAATCTGCAAAACCCAATCCGCCAACTTCTCATGATAGCGAAGATAAACAGCCAAGGGAATCGCTATAAAGATGGCCAGCAACAAGGTCAAAAGTGACAACTGTAAATGTTGAGATAAAGCTGTCAACCAATCACTAAAACGATCCTGAAAAGTTGCAATTAAATTAGTCATGAACACTACCTCCAAACAAGTCTGCTACAAAGTCTGTTGCAGGGGCTTTTAAAATGGTCTCGGGATTCGCTACTTGGCGAATCTCTCCATCCTGCAAGACAGCAATACGGTCCGCTAACTTCAAAGCTTCATCCGTATCATGGGTCACAAAAATCGTTGTCATTCCAAACTCTTTATGCAATTCTTTAGTCAGAACCTGCAACTGTTTTCTCGAAATAGCATCCAAGGCTGAAAAAGGCTCATCCATGAGCAGAATCTTAGGCTGGCCAATCATAGCCCGTATAATACCAACCCTCTGCTGTTCTCCACCAGATAATTCACTAGGCAAACGATGCCCATACTCAGCTACTGGCAAGCCAACCTTAGCCAAAAGCTCTTCTGTTTTCTGAGCAATTTCTTCCTTAGTCCAGCCCTTCATCTCAGGAATCAGGGCAATATTTTCTGCAACTGTTAGATTAGGAAAGAGAGCAATGGCCTGTAAAACATAACCCGTAGAAAGACGAAGTTCACGCTCATCATAGTCTTTGATGCGCTTGCCATCCATAAAAATATTTCCATCAGTCGGTTCCAAGAGACGGTTAATCATCTTAATCATGGTCGTCTTACCTGACCCAGATGGCCCAACTAAAACCATAAACTCGCCATTCTCAATTCGTAAATTGACATCTCTCAAAACATCTTTTTCTGTGTAGCGTAGCGCCACATTTTTGTATTCAATCATTCTGTATCCTCAATTTAAAACTTCCCTCGATTGGTCAAGTCTTCTACCTTAGGCATGACTTCCTTATTGTCCCAATGCTCCACAATTTTCCCGTTTTCTAGACGGAAGATATCCTACTGGGCATAAGCAACTCCATCAATCTGAGTCTGACCATAGCTAACCACATAGTTTCCTTGTCCTAAGAGTTGGAAAACAAAGTCGAAAGTGGCTTTTACTTATAAACAGCTAATTTGCTCTATTTTAAACCTCATTTTCATCCTCTTTCAGATTAGCCAAAATTCTTTCTTGAAAGGCTTCAAACTGACGAATTTCTTCCTCTGAAAATCCTTTGTAAAAGATCGTATCCAATTTCTGACTGACACGATGCCCCACTTCTTTCTGAGATTGCCCCAACTCTGTTAAAACCAAATACTTCTTACGCTTGTCTTTTCCACACGGACTAACAATTACAAGCTTTTGTTCCTCTAGCTTTTTAATCATAGTCGTCAGTGTATTATTAGCAAGTCCAGTCGCCAAAGCAATATCTGTCGCAGTTGCGCAGCCAGTTTCACTATTCCATAAAACTGCTAAAATCTTCCCCTGCTCACTCCTATAAAGAGCTTCAGGGTCTTGGCTCAGTAACTTTTGAAAAATTCGCCCATTCAACAAACGAATATGATGGGCTAGCAAATGACTATCTTTCATAACACCTCCAATTTATTTCGATATCGAAAAGAATAAAACAATTGTAACACTCATCGTTCTAACTGTCAACTATTTCGATTTAGAAATATTTTTTCCCAGTAAAAAAATCTCCTACACAAGGTAGAAGATTGTAATCTTATATACTTAATCCGTCATGTCCGATACCAAAGTTCGATGTTCCAACAGAATACTGCACATAACTAGCAAGAAAATAAATCCTGACTGAATCCAGAAGAGGGCCAGGTCAAAGATTCCATGTACAGCAACCACTGTAAGGAAAGATAGATAAAGACCGATAATCGGACGTTTTCCCGACTCCTGACTCATATCCATCATCAAACGAACAGGAGCAACAGAAGACAAAACTAATAAAATGGTTCCCACAATTCCGTAACTCAGAATCGTATCGATATAAAGACTGTGAGCATGTTCATGATAAGGAGCATGTATCCGAGGATAAGAGTGCATATAGGTTAATGGCCCCTCACCCCAAAAAGGATTTTGCTTAAACAAGGCCATCCCAGCATCCCAGATAGAAATGCGTTCTTCCATAGAAGAGTCTAAAGTCCCCATCCGAACTCCCAAATCACTAGAAAAGAGGAAGCTCAAGCCAATCGCAAAGACCCCAATACTAAGCCAAAAGGCCTTCCAGTTTTTAATGGTCGTAAAGAGATAAATAATAGCTCCAGCGATAATAGCAGGAAAGGCAGTTCGATTTTGAGTAAAGTTCAAACCAAAGAGATTAACAAAGCCTGCAATCACACAGAATACTTTCAACCAATTCAACTTGGTCGTTGTAAACAAATAGAAAGCAATCATGATACAGAAACAACAAATAATTCCATAATAATTAGGATTAAAGAAGGTCACTTCTGCACGATTCTGATGCCACACCTGCATGTTAGGTGAAAGAAAAGCATAGTTAAATTTCTTCACAATTTGGAAATGCTCTAAACTCGCAAAAGCAGCTGATAAGACGCTGCCAAACAAGACGAGCTGCAAAATCAATCGAAAGAATTTATGTGATAAAATCGACTGATAGTGCAAAAAGAAAACAGTAAATAGAAACATTCCTACTGAAGCCACAAGACCCATCCAATTTTGTGCAAAAACGGATATAACAGTACTGTAGCCAAGAAAAAGAAGTAGCATCGGATGCTCCCCCATTTTCTGAAGAATACTTTTCATGTCTCCTGTAAAAATTAAACTGATAATATATAAACAGAATACAACTACAAAAAGATAAAAGGGTAAAAAGATACTCAGGATAATTCCCAATAAAATAAGTTCTTTACTAGACAACCCTTTCAGCTTTTCAATAAAGCCTATTGATTTCAAAATGAATCCTTTCTCTCCAAATCAGCTGATTCAGATAATAGTAAGCTATCCTATATTGTACCACTTTTTTAGCAATTTGAAAACAAAGGAAACGTTTACTAGGTAAAAAAGGAAGCAAAACGAAAGCAAAAATACTGGGATTTAAAAACTCAATCTTAATGATTATATTTTTTCTAAGAAAATCATGCTGTAAATAGTAGGCATATGTTAAAATAGTAGTAATAAAATATAGATTAGACGCAACTATCCAAAATAGATTCAAATCATATACTATTCTTAAAGAAAGGAAACACTATGAAATCCTACCAAGCCGTCTACCAAATTCTAGCAAAA
Organism: bacterium; assembly: GCA_905221085.1. Lineage (GTDB taxonomy): Bacteria > Bacillota > Bacilli > Lactobacillales > Streptococcaceae > Streptococcus. The sequence goes on along the minus strand of CAJNBT010000002.1, from coordinate 3,981 downwards.
GAAACCGATTATATCAGCGGAGAAAAAATCGCAGAAGAACTATCCCTAAGCCGAACATCAATTTGGAAAGCCATCAAGCGTCTAGAACAAGAAGGCATTGAAATTGATAGTATCAAAAACAAAGGATATAAACTGATGAATGGTGACCTTATTCTTCCAGAGATTCTAGAAGAAAATCTTCCAATTAAAGTCAGTTTTAAACCCGAAACAAAATCAACACAACTGGATGCAAAAGAAGCAATTGATTTAGGGAATGAAGCAAACACCCTCTATCTAGCTTCCTATCAAACAGCAGGCCGAGGTCGATTTCAACGTTCTTTCTACTCACCACAAGGTGGCATTTATATGACCCTCCATCTCAAACCAAATCTTCCCTACGACAAATTACCATCCTACACACTACTTGTAGCAGGAGCTATCTACAAAGCCATTAAGAACCTAACTTTAATAAATATCGACATAAAATGGGTCAACGATATCTACCTCAAAAATCATAAAATTGGAGGAATCCTCACTGAAGCAATGACCTCTGTAGAAACAGGCTTAGTCACAGATATCATTATTGGAGTAGGAATCAACTTTACTATTAATGATTTCCCACAAGAATTAAAAGAAAAAGCTGCTAGCTTATTTAAAACTACAGCTCCAATAACAAGGAATGAATTAATCATAGAAATCTGGCGTGCTTTCTTCGAAACACCATCAGAAGAGCTATTATACCTATACAAAAAACAGTCCTTCGTTCTAGGAAAAGAAGTGACTTTCACACTAGATCAAAAAGACTACAAGGGGCTTGCTAAAGATATCTCAGAAAATGGAAAACTTTTAGTTCAATGTGATAACGGAAAAGAAATCTGGCTCAATAGCGGAGAAATTTCACTCAAGGGTTGGAAGTAGCAATAGATAATATATAAAAAATTGGCTCTATAATATTTGTAGTGGGTAAATCCCCTATGGATATTATGGAGCCTATTTTTGTGTAGAAAAAAAGTCCCATAAGATCTATAATGAAAAGCGACAAAACCATCATTAGAAAGAATCCTATGGAACAGTTATATTTTATCACAAAACTTCTTGATATCAAAGACCCAAATATCCAAATTATAGATATCGTTAATAGGGATACTCACAAAGAAATCTTCGCTAAACTGGACTATGACGCCCCGTCTTGCCCTGATTGCGGAAGTCAAATTAAGAAATATGATTTTCAAAAACCTTCTAAAATTCCTTACCTTGAAACAACTGGTATGGCTACTAGAATCCTACTTAAAAAGCGTCGTTTTAAGTGCTATCAGTGCTCGAAAATAGCGGTCTCCGAGACCTCCCTCGTCAAGAAGAATCACCAAATCCCTCGTATCATCAATCAAAAGATTGCTCAAAAGTTGATTGAAAAGACTTCTATGACCGATATTGCTCATCAGCTGTCTATTTCAACTTCAACTATTATTCGCAAACTCAATGACTTCCGTTTTAAGCATGATTTTTCTCGTCTGCCTGAGATTATGTCTTGGGACGAATATGCCTTCACTAAGGGAAAGATGAGTTTCATTGCGCAAGATTTTGAAAAGCTCAATATCATCACTGTTCTTGAGGGAAGAACACAAGCTATCATAAGAAATCATTTTTTGCGCTACAATCGAGCTGTTCGTTGTCAGGTAAAAATCATTACTATGGATATGTTTAGTCCTTATTATGACTTAGCTAGACAACTTTTTCCAAACGCTAAAATCGTTCTGGATCGCTTTCACATTGTACAACATCTAAGCCGTACTATGAGTCGTGTGCGTGTCCAAATCATGAATCAGTTTGAGCGAAAATCCCATGAATACAAGGCTATCAAGCACTACTGGAAACTCATCCAGCAGGATAGTCGTAAACTCAGTGATAAGCGTTTTTATCGCCCTACTTTTCGCATGCACTTAACCAATAAAGAGATTCTAGACAAGCTTTTGAGCTATTCAGAAGACTTGAAACACCACTACAATGTCTATCAACTCTTGCTTTTTCACTTTCAGAATAAGGAGTCTGAGAAATTCTTTGGACTCATTGAGGACAATCTTAAGCAGGTTCATCCTCTTTTTCAGACTGTTTTTAAAACCTTTCTCAAGGACAAAGAGAAAATTGTCAACGCCCTTCAATTCCCCTATTCAAACGCCAAACTGGAAGCAACCAATAATCTTATCAAACTTATCAAGCGCAATGCCTTTGGTTTTCGGAACTTTGAAAACTTCAAAAAACGGATTTTTATCGCTCTGAACATCAAAAAAGAAAGGACAAATTTCGTCCTTTCTCGAGCTTAGCTTTTCTTCAACCCACTACAGTTGACAAAGAGCCGCTTTTCTTCAACCCACTACAGTTGATAAAGAAGCAAAAAAAAGAGAGTTATAAACTCTCATTCAAACGGAGAATAAGGGATTCGAACCCTTGCGCCAGTTACCCGACCTAACGATTTAGCAAACCGTCCTCTTCAGCCTCTTGAGTAATTCTCCAATTAATGGGCACGAGTGGACTCGAACCACCGACCTCACGCTTATCAGGCGTGCGCTCTAACCACCTGAGCTACGCGCCCAAGTTAAAAACTTGGTAATTTGAACAAAGTTCAAAGCGGGTGACGAGAATCGAACTCGCGACAACAGCTTGGAAGGCTGTAGTTTTACCACTAAACTACACCCGCATACATACTATAAGTAAAAATGGCGCGAGACGGAATCGAACCGCCGACACATGGAGCTTCAATCCATTGCTCTACCAACTGAGCTACCGAGCCTTATTGCGGGAGCAGGATTTGAACCTACGACCTTCGGGTTATGAGCCCGACGAGCTACCGAGCTGCTCCATCCCGCGTTAATAAAAAGGAGGATGTGGGATTCGAACCCACGCACGCTTTTACACGCCTGACGGTTTTCAAGACCGTTCCCTTCAGCCGGACTTGGGTAATCCTCCATACTATTCAAATGGACCTTGTAGGACTTGAACCTACGACCACTCGGTTATGAGCCGAGAGCTCTAACCAGCTGAGCTAAAGGTCCAACAAGATCATTATAGCGGCGAAGGGGATCGAACCCCCGACCTCCCGGGTATGAACCGGACGCTCTAGCCAGCTGAGCTACACCGCCATATATCGGGAAGACAGGATTCGAACCTGCGACACCTTGGTCCCAAACCAAGTACTCTACCAAGCTGAGCTACTTCCCGAGTTAAATAGAAAATGCACCCTAGAGGAGTCGAACCTCTAACCGCCTGATTCGTAGTCAGGTACTCTATCCAGTTGAGCTAAGGGTGCTCATTATATTATGCCGAGGACCGGAATCGAACCGGTACGATCGTTACCAATCGCAGGATTTTAAGTCCTGTGCGTCTGCCAGTTCCGCCACCCCGGCCTCTCTAAGCGAACGACGGGATTCGAACCCGCGACCCCCACCTTGGCAAGGTGGTGTTCTACCACTGAACTACGTTCGCACTGTTTTCTTCTATCTAAAAATGCCGGCTACATGACTTGAACACGCGACCCTCTGATTACAAATCAGATGCTCTACCAACTGAGCTAAGCCGGCTCATTTATTATATCTTAATGCGGGTTAAGGGACTTGAACCCCCACGCCGTTAAGCGCCAGATCCTAAATCTGGTGCGTCTGCCAATTCCGCCAAACCCGCATATATGACCCGTACTGGGCTCGAACCAGTGACCCATTGATTAAAAGTCAATTGCTCTACCAACTGAGCTAACGAGTCTAAAATAACTTACGTTATTTTAAACGGTCCCGACGGGAATCGAACCCGCGATCTTCGCCGTGACAGGGCGACGTGATAACCGCTACACTACGGGACCTATGGGAGTTAACGGGATCGAACCGCTGACCCTCTGCTTGTAAGGCAGATGCTCTCCCAGCTGAGCTAAACTCCCTAGAGCTAAGCGACTTCCATATCTCACAGGGGGCAACCCCCAACTACTTCCGGCGTTCTAGGGCTTAACTTCTGTGT
>CAJNBT010000001.1 GCA_905221085.1 bacterium | reverse complement strand
TCAGCAAGCACATCGGCATCTGAGTCAGCGTCAACAAGTGCATCTGAGTCAGCAAGCACATCGGCATCTGAGTCAGCGTCAACAAGTGCATCTGAGTCAGCAAGCACAAGCGCATCTGAATCAGCATCAACAAGTGCATCTGAGTCAGCGTCAACAAGTGCATCTGAGTCAGCAAGCACAAGCGCATCTGAATCAGCGTCAACAAGTGCGTCAGAATCAGCAAGCACAAGCGCATCTGAGTCAGCAAGCACAAGCGCATCTGAGTCAGCGTCAACAAGTGCATCTGAGTCAGCAAGCACATCGGCATCTGAATCAGCATCAACAAGTGCGTCAGAATCAGCAAGCACAAGCGCATCTGAGTCAGCATCAACAAGTGCGTCAGAATCAGCAAGCACATCGGCATCTGAATCAGCATCAACAAGTGCGTCAGAATCAGCAAGCACATCGGCATCTGAGTCAGCGTCAACAAGTGCGTCAGAATCAGCAAGCACAAGCGCATCTGAATCAGCGTCAACAAGTGCGTCAGAATCAGCAAGCACATCAGCTTCTGAGTCAGCATCAGCAGACACATTATCTTCTGAAACGCCATCAGAATCAGCAGGTAATTCAAGACAGCAATTGCCAAATACAGGTACAGAAGCTTCTAAGTCATCTGTACTCCTTGGAGCTTTGGCAGCTGTGACTGGTCTAGGTCTGATCGCGAAACGTCGTAAACGTGATGATGAAGAATAATCGGATGAACAGTACATAGAAAGTAGTAATGTTCGATTTATAAAGAATCCCTTGGATGAAAAATCATCCAGGGGATTTTTTGAATTATTTTCAACGAGTTATACTAAATGAAACTCAAAGAGCAAACTAGGAAGCTAGTCGCAGGTTGCTCGAAACACTGTTTTGAGGTTGCAGATGGAAGCTGACGTGGTTTGAAGAGATTTTCGAAGAGTATTATTTTGAGAACTCTCCAGACTAGAGAAGTAACTGATTAGTACCTAAGCTGGAGAGTTCTTATTCGAACTTTTCTTGTTCGATTTTAGTCCTATGATAAACAAGACGTTAAGGTCTCTTTTTATGTTAGGATTCTAGTTCGGAATATTTTCTAGGAGCTAGGACAATTATTTTACTGGCGACATTTGCTTGTTTTTAAAATATCATAATGATAGCTGTTGCTTTATTTTCTAATACTCCGCTTTTTGGTTCTTGTTGAATATTCTTATAAAAATGGAATTACATTGGCATGACATTGAATTGTGTATGATTATATTTCCGAGTTGTTAATTGTATGTAAGTTACTTTTATTATAAGGCTATTTGTGGTAAGATGTATATAATAACAGAACGCTATATAGTACCTCTATATTAATGGTTAGTAACATTAAATTTGTATAAAAGTTTTAGTTGGATGACAAGTTATTCATATTGTAGACACACTGATAGATATAGTCAATTTAGTTGAAGGGGGAAGTTTTAATTGCTATCTGGAAAATTCTGTCTATTTTCACATAAAAATAAGCAACACCAACGTTATTTTCAATTCTTATCTGATGGTAAGATTAGAGATATTGGTGGAGCAGGTCATGATAATGAGCGATTTTGGAAATTAGAAGATCAAAAACTTAAATTATATTCTAAATCAGAGCAACTAACAGCAGTTTTTGAGTGTTGCTATGAAGAAGTAGGTCATTCCTACTGGGAAGGATTACATCAGGAAACGATTCCCTTAGAAATACGAATATATGATTCGCGTCCAGATTTATTTGATTACCTGACAAAATATACTTGTCGCTATTTAATTGATTACGGAGCCTTAATAGTGGGGAAACATACGTATGGCATTCCACAATTAATTGATTATGACCACGGAGGTCAAGTTATAATTGGTGATTATTGTTCTATTGGTCATAATGTTCAATTTATCACTGCAAATCATGATTTAGAGTTGATTACAACTTATCCATTCAAGAGTTTAGAGGTATTTTACACGGATGAGTCATTACAGATGACTGATGATCATATTTTGAAAAGTCCAACTCGAGTTGGTAATGATGTTTGGATTGGTAACAATGCTCAAATCATGGCTGGGGTAACTATTGGAGATGGTGCAGTCATAGCAGCAGGTGCTCTAGTGACCAAGGATGTAGAACCATATGCTGTTGTAGGAGGCAATCCAGCCAAAGTGATTCGTTATCGAATCGCAGAGCCTATTTTCCGTGAACAGATGTTAGAAATTGCGTGGTGGAATTGGCCAGAAGACATTATTTCTGAACGATTGGATAAAATCATGAGTAAGGATATATCAGAATTTATAAGAGAATACTTACCAAATGCAGGGGAAGTTAAATGTGATTAATCTGTTATTAGAAATATTAGAATTAATTTAGAGCATATCTTAAAAAATGCCTACTGTACTGAAATCGACTTTGTTTTTTATATATTGCATCAGAAAAGGAGTATATGATTAAAATGATGGAAAAAATTAGTGTTATCATTCCTGTTTATATGTCAGAACTATATCTTGAAAAATGCTTGGATAGTATCGTTCAACAAACCTATCAAAATCTTGAAATTATTTTGATTAATGATGGCTCAACAGATGGTTCAGCAGCAATCTGTCAACGTTATCAAAATCAAGATGAACGTGTTAAAGTCTATCATAAAAGAAACGGTGGAGTTTCTTCTAGCCGCAATCGTGCCTTGGAAGTTGTAACTGGGGATTATATCGTTTTTGTAGATAATGATGACTGGTTGGAGTTGGATCATATCCAAAATCTTTATGATTTATTGAAAAAAACAGATGCAGATATTGCAATCGGAAACTTTACTCAATTTTTGGATGATCAAGCTAGTTTTTTGATTCATGTAGGAGCAGATGATTATTTTGAGCAGACTTATACGCCATTTGAATGGTTTAACCATCAATATGACAGTAAGTATAATTTCAGTCAATGCTTCACAGTTCCGTGGGCGAAGTTATACAAGACAGAGCTGTTTAAGGATATTGTATATCCAACAGATAAAAGTGTAGAGGATGATTACACAACTTATAAAGTTTATCTTCAGGCAAATAAAATTGCTTTTATGAATAAGGCTATTTATATCCATAGAAAACGTTCTACAAGTGTTACAAGGACAGTCAATCTTGCAGATGTATATCCCTTAAAGAGTATTGAGGAACGTATGACTATTCTCCAATTGATTGGAGCTCCTCAGGAGTTATTAGATAGAGAAATTCAAGCTTATAAATGGCGATTATCTATTCATGAAGAAGAAACTCTTAAACATGGAGACGTGGAATCTTATCAACAAATTTTGGTCAAAAAAGCAATTGCAGCTAAATATTTTAAAGGTTAGTAAAACACATTTTACAAATTTGTTTTTCTTTATTTTTAGATAGAAAAAGTGGCTTATACTCAAAAATTAGAATGTTATCTAATTTTTGATGTGGGTCGCTTTTTTACGTTTATTAGATAGCTATTCTAAAATAATAAGGCTAGTTATATCAATAAATTCCTAAAAGATACTTAATATGCATATAGACAAGTCATTTTTTAGATGTCTGAGATGAATTAAAAATTTATCTTTAGGATTGATCATTCGAAAATGTTATTGTGTAACTGTAGTAAGATTATAACGCTAAATATTTTAAATTATTCAACTTATATTTTTGTATTATTATACATTTTTTTAGTTTAATTATAATTTTATACTGTATGGACGATTCTATCAATGAAATAAATATATTTTTTTAACTTGGAAATTCCTTAATAGCTTAAACAATAGCAAAAAAATGTTATAATAGTAGGAAAGGAGAATAGCTTCATGACTGAAAAAATTACGGTAATTGTACCAGTTTACAATGTTGAAAATTACCTAAATAAATGTCTGGATAGTCTGATTAATCAAACTTACAAAAATCTTGAAATTATTGTCATAAATGATGGTTCTACAGATAATTCGGGTGAAATTTGTCAAGAGTATGCACAAAAAGATAATCGAATTATCTATATAGAACAAGAAAATGGGGGCCTATCTGATGCACGAAATGCAGGATTAGAACGTATGACTGGTTCCTATGTAACTTTTATTGATTCAGATGATTGGGTTGAGTCGGATTATGTAGAAGTTCTATATAATAAATTAATTGAGTATCAGGCAGATATTGCAGTTGGAAATTATTGTAAGTTTAATGAGTCTGATTCAAATTTCTATTTTCATATATCTGGAAATTATTTTGAGAAACTTTATGACAATGTCTCTATAGTGGATTGTTTAAATGATTCTAATAGATTATTAAATTCAGCATTGATAGTTGCTTGGGGAAAAATTTATAGAAAAGAAATTATTTCTAATTTTCGTTTTCCAGTAGGAAGAGTGACTGAAGATGCCGTATTTAATTTAAAAATACTATTAGCTTCCAAAAGTATTGTTTATATTAATAAAGCTTCTTATATTTACAGAGTTAGGAGTGGAAGTATTTCAAATACTTGGGATGAAAAATGGGTTAGAGATTGCATATACGCTATAGAAGATAGATTGGCATTATTGTCAACGTTGGGTTATCCAATGTCAGAACATATACATGCTTATAAATCTATTTTAAATCATATAACTTTTGAAAGTAATAACAGAGGAATAACAGATTCTCATGTGTTAGATCAGATAAAAGAGAAGAAGATGTTATTAGATTTGCTTCAGACTCAAAATCAAGAGTTTAAGAAAGCAATTGTCTTGGCAGCAAACCATGCCTATGTCGAGCAGGTTGTGACGACTATTAAGTCTATCTGTTACCATAATCGCTCGATTCGCTTTTATCTGATTAATAGTGATTTTCCTAATGAATGGTTTAAACAATTAAACAAGCGATTGGAAAGATATGACTCAGAGATTATCAATTGTCGGGTTACGTCTGAGCAAATTTCGCGTTATAAAACAGATATTAGTTACACAGTATTTTTGCGTTATTTTATATCTGATTTCGTCAAAGAAGATAAGGCTCTTTATTTAGACTGTGATTTGGTTGTAACTAAAAATTTGGATAACTTGTTTGAAACAGATTTGCAAGACTATCCATTAGCAGCTGTTCGAGATTATGGAGGAAGAGTATACTATGGCAGGGAAATGTTCAATGCGGGTGTTCTACTAATCAACAATCGTTTGTGGAAACAAGAAAACATGTCTCAACGCTTGATAGATTTGACAAATGAGTGGCACGATAAAGTGGATCAAGCGGATCAAAGTATTTTAAATATGCTCTTTGAAAATAGATGGATAGAGATGGAATTTGATAATAACCATGTTGTGATTCATAAGCAATTTACAGACTATGAGTTACCAGCAGGTCAAGATTATCCTGGTATTATCCACTATCTCTCACATAGAAAGCCGTGGTTTGATTTAGCTGCGCAGACCTATCGTGATGTTTGGTGGTATTATCATGGTCTTGAATGGACAGAGTTAGGAAAGAATCATCATTTACACCCACTACAAAAATCACATATCTATCCTATCAGAGAACCTCTTACTTGTTTAATTTATACGTCTTCAGATCATATTGAACAAATTGATACATTGATTCAATCCTTGCCTAATATTCAATTTAAGATTGCGGCTAGAGTGATGGTCAGTGATCGTTTGAAACAATTGTTGGTTTATCCAAATGTAACTGTTTATGCTGGGATTAATTATTTAGTAGAACTAGATCAAGAATTAATTGAGACTAGTCAGGTGCTTTTAGACATTAATCATGGTGAAAAAACAGAGGAAATGTTAGATCAATTTTCAGAAAGAGGAAAGTTAATTTTAGCTTTTGAAAATACAAAATATCGTGAAGTTGGACAGATAACCTACAAAGTAGAACAAGTTCAAGAAATGATTGAGAAATTAAGAGAAGTGGAAGAAAAACATGGATTTTAAAGATTCTGTAAAGTTATTAGGAGATTTTCATCATATAGAGATTTCCCCCACCAGTACTATTGAATTAGGAACAGATGTTACATTTCGTTCATTTGTAAGTTTAGAAGTAGCTAATAATGCTAAATTAACACTAGGAAATAGAGTTTTCTTTAATGACCATTGTACGATTCGTTGTGGTAAAGAAATTGAAATTGGTAGGGATACCATGTTTGGAGATGGGGTAAGGATTTTTGACCATAATCATAAATACTCAAATTACCATATCGAAAAAATTCGATTTACTGCTGACAAAATAACGATAGGAAAAAATTGTTGGATTGGAACTAATGTCGTCATTTTAAAAGGAGTGACGATTGGAGATAATGTCATAATTGGAGCAAATGCCTTAATTTATAAAGATATACCAGCTAATTCTATCGTTACTTCTCAAGAGGATTTGAAAATCATTCCAAGGAAACAACACCAGTTTCATGTTTTTACTTTAACAGCTTCAGACACTTTAGAAAATTTAGACTATCTTGTTCAGAATCTGCCAGAGGTAGCTTTTCATATAGCGGCTAAAACAAATATTTCGGATTATCTTGAAAGTTTCAATCGTTATGAGAACGTGAATATATACACAAATGTTCATCATGATGATATTATTGAGGACTTGTTGAAGAAATCAGATATTTATTTAGATATTAACCATTGGGGAGAGGTGGATGGTATTGTTAATAGAGCAATAGAACAGAATAAGCCTGTTTATGCTTTTGAGAATACTAATCATGATTCAAGTGGATTTAGTAAAGTTTTTCGACAAGAAGATGCAAATGGAATGGTGACAGAAATAAAAAAATTTTTAGAAAATTTTCTTGTTGTTGAATAAGTGTCTGGATATTAGTTTAATTGGATCTTCGATTGTTACTTATGCTGTATGTAAGTTTGATTAAATAAGTTTAATAACCGCAATGGAAAAGTTGAGATCGAATTTGGCACTATTTATCTTAGATAATTTTATGATATTTATTTTCAAACAGGATATCGATTGAAATAAAGATGTAGGAGTGATAAATGAATAAAAGAGCAATTGTACTTGCAGGAGATTATGGTTATATTCGTCAGATTGAAACAACTTTGAAATCTATTTGTTATCATAATAGCGATATCAAAGTTTATATTTTTAATCAGGATATTCCACAAGAATGGTTTATTTCTACCAGGGAAAAAATGTCATATCGCAATAGTGATATAGTAGATATCAAGATGTTTCAAGGTAATATGCAAAGTTGGAGGCTACCTCCAGTAGGACAGCATATTAATTTTATGACTTATGCTCGTTATTTTATTCCAAGTTTTGTTTCAGAAGATATTGTTTTATACCTAGATTGTGACTTGGTAGTTACTCGTGATTTGACAGAGTTGTTTTCTATAGATTTAACTAATAAACCTTTAGCTGCAGCTAAAGTAATCTATGGTCTAGAAGATAGATTTAATGCAGGGGTCCTATTGATTAATAATGCTTATTGGAAGGAAAATTCAATTCAGCAGAAACTAATCGATATTACTGAAAGTGAGCATGAACATTTACCAGAGGCAGATCAAACTGTTTTGAATATCGTAATAGGTAAAAATTATGTACTGTTAGATGACATTTATAATTTTCAGATTGGGTATGATCAGGTCGCTGATAACAGAGGACAATATTTTATTTTTGATTTACCATTGTCTCCACTCCCTGCTATTATACATTATCTATCAGCTGATAAACCGTGGAACACTTATTCAGTTGGTCGTTTACGAGAAGTTTGGTGGCAATATAGTCAATTAGAATGGGCTCAAATTAATAGTCAGGAAGAATTAGTTGTAAAAGAATATAAACATCAAGCATTGGTAATTACAGGTAGTCAGCAATTGGAACAAATTGATTATTTATCTAAAAATTTACCTGATTATGAAATTCATGTTTTAACTTTTACAGAAATGGGAGAAATTCTTAGAAGTTTAGCTAGTTATGAGAATATTAAGTTACATCCAACTGTCATGAGGTGGATGTGCAAGAAAATGATTGAAGAATGTGATGTTTATTTAGATATTAATCATGAATTTAAATTTCCTGATGTTTTAGAATGGGTTCAAGAGGCTAAGAAAACAATTCTAACATTTGATAATGTAGCTAATCCGTATCATGTGGATCACATATTTTTACATGATAAACCTCAGGACATGGTGGATTTTTTAAAAGGTATCAAATAAAACGTGATTTTTATTATCATGGAAAGATGTAAAGTGCAACCTATATCTTCCTTTTAATACTTTGCTAAATAGAATAAATACTTGCATGAATTTTATCAAGTGATTTAGGTATTAAGAGAAATAAGTAGTGGCAGTGAACGATTGTCCAGATTAGAGTTGTAAGAGATTGCTGGATAGGAAGTGATATTACAATTTTAAAAGGAGTGACTATTGGAGCAGGTTGTCTTATTTGCAATAATGTTTCGACGAATAGTATAGTTCATAATGAAGGGAAGTTACTTCTAAGAGTTTCACGGGTTGTCTATTTAAACAGTTATATTTATTGGTACCGTATTGGTTTATCTGGTACTTTATCAAATATATGGAGTGAAAAGCGTATACATGATGAAATCGAGGCTAGGGAAGAAAAGCTAGCTATTTTAGCAAGTTTGAATTATGACTTGACCAATCATATTTTGATTTATAAAAATAGATTACAAAGAGTAGTAGCAAAATTAGAAGAACAAAATATGCAGTCTACGGAGATTTATAGAAGGATGATAGAAAAATTATCTTTACTTCCGTAAATATTAATAAAAAATGAGATAATACAATATGAAACTACATTTAACAAATTTATACGGCATGGCTGGTGATAGTACGGTTATCTTAGCGCAAAATGCTGTTCAAAAGATTGCCAGCCAACTGGGATTTAGAGAAGTTGGTATCTATTTTTACAATATTGCTTCAGATAGTCCTTCTGAAATGAATAAACGTCTGGATGGCATCATGGCCAGTATTTCAATTGGAGATATCCTAGTCTTTCAATCTCCTACCTGGAACGGATTTGAATTTGATCGTCTCTTGTTTGATAAGCTAAAGGATATGCAAGTAAAGATTATTTGTTTTATTCATGATGTTGTCCCTCTTATGTTTGATAGTAACTATTATCTCATGAAAGAGTATATGTATATGTATAATCTATCGGATGTTTTGATTGTTCCATCTGAACAGATGAAAGAACGCCTGATAGAAGAAGGTTTGACAACAAAGAAGATTCTCATTCAAGGGATGTGGGATCATCCTCATGATTTATCCTTATACACTCCGATTTTTAAAAAAGAACTTTTTTTTGCAGGAAGTTTAGAGCGTTTTCCAGACTTACAAAATTGGTCTCAAGATACGCCTTTAAGAGTATTTTCAAATAAAGGAGAAGCGAGTTCCAGTGCTAGAAATCTCAGCATCGAAGGATGGAAAAAAGATGAGGAATTGTTGTTAGAATTATCAAAGGGTGGATTTGGTCTTGTCTGGGGAACGCATCAAAATGATGGAGAAAGTAACCAATACTATACTTTAAATATATCTCATAAGGTTAGTACCTATCTAACAGCTGGTATCCCAGTCATTGTACCGAGCAGCTTATCAACTGCTAAATTTATAGTAGATCAAGGCTTGGGCTTTGTGGCGGATAGTCTGGAAGAAGTTCATGAGATAGTTGATAAAATAAATCTACAAGAATATCAAGAAATGACGAATCGTATCAAGACTTTTAGTTATCTGTTAAAAGAGGGCTATTTCACTAAAAAGTTATTGGTAGATTCAATCTATCACTTGGGAATTGATTAAGGGAATGAAATGAACAAAACAATTGTATTAGCAGGTGATCGTAATTACACCACGCAGTTAGAAACAACCATAAAGTCTATTCTATACCACAATCGAAATGTTAAGATTTATATTTTAAATCAAGATATTATGCCAGATTGGTTTCGCAAACCACGAAAAATAGCTCGCATGTTAGGTAGTGAGATTATCGATGTTAAACTACCTGAACAGACTGTATTTCAGAATTGGACAAAACAAGCTCACATTAGTTCGATTGCTTATGCTAGATATTTTATCCCAGATTATATACAAGAAGATACGGTTTTGTATTTAGATTGTGACTTGCTTATCAATGATAAATTAGATAATCTATTTGAGCAGGATATAGAAGAACGTTATATAGCAGCGATTAGAGATGCAAATGGTCAAGGTTTTAATACTGGTGTTCTACTAATCAATAATGAAAAATGGCGTCAAGAGAAACTAAAAGAACGACTAATTGAACAGTCTATCCTAACAACGAAAGAAGTTGAAGAAGGTCGTTTTGAACATTTTAATGGTGATCAAACGATTTTCAATCAGGTCTTGCAAGATGATTGGTTAGAGCTAGGTAGAGCTTATAATTTACAAGTAGGACATGATGTGGTTGCTTTGTATAATAATTGGCAGGAACATCTAACTTTTAGTGATAAACCAGTGGTGATTCATTTTACGACCTACAGAAAACCCTGGACTACCTTGATAGCCAATCGTTATCGTGATTTATGGTGGGAATTCCATGATTTAGAGTGGAGCCATATTTTACAACATCATTTGGGAGAATTTGAACTCTTGCCCCCTATAGATAGAGAATTTTCTTGTCTAACCTTAACTAATTCCCAAGATTTAGAAGGAATAGAAGAGTTAGTTACAGCCCTACCAGATGTGGTATTTCATATTGCGGCTTGGACGGATATGGGAGATGAACTAACAAAATTAGCTGTGCATGATAATGTGAGATTGCATCCACAGATTGTTCCTCCTGTCTTAGATAAGCTGAAAAAGTCAACAAATCTTTATTTGGATATCAATCATGGTAGTGCAGATGAGAACTTTTTAAAATCTTTGCAAGAACAAGAAAAAACGCTAGTAGCTTTTCAATCGACTCAACACGGAGATTTAGGACAAATCGTTTTTGAAAATGGGAAAGTTTCCTTTATGATTGATGTAATTAAAGATTTTAAGAAAAATGGACATCTAACCTGCTTTAAACAACTCCCAAGTTTGACTTGTTTAACGTTTACGGGTTCTCAGGATATTGAACAACTGGATTATTTGGCTGAACACTTACCTAATGTTGTTTTTCAAGTTGCTGCTTGGACAGCTATGGGGCCAAAATTATATGATTTGTCTAATCGTTATCCTAATATTCAGCTCTATCCAGTAATTTCTAGAGATAAGCTAGAAGAGTTGAAGGAAAAGATGGATGTTTATTTAGATATCAATCTACTGACATCAACAGCCGATATTGTTTCAGAAATGACTCGTCTATCTAAACCGATACTAGCTTTTTATAAATCTCAAAATGGGAATAATGGTCAAAGGTTGTATTCAAGTGAACATCCTGAAAGAATGTTGGCTGATTTACAGAAATTAATAAATAATGAAATTCTAGGGAAACAGCTAGATCCGATTCAAGTAAAAGGGATAGATGAAACCTTAGATTATATTATTGAGAACAAGTCTTCTTTGGTTCGTTTTGGGGATGGAGAAATTAATATGCTTGCAGGGCATTCGATTCCATACCAGGATTATGATGAAGAGTTGGTCTCGACTATGAGAGATATCATCGGACAAGAAAGTCGAGAAGAATTAGTTGTGTGCCTTCCTGACGCCTTTACAGATCGTTTCAGATTTACATCTTGGGCAATTCCATTTTGGAAAGAACACATGGATCATTATATGGATTTTTACAGAGAACTATGTAGTAATTCATGGTATGGCTCAACCTTTGTATCTCGCCCTTATATCGATTTTGAAGACAAGAGTCAAGCTAAAACTCAATTTAGAAAATTGAAAAGTATCTGGGAAAACCGTGATTTACTGATAGTTGAAGGTGCGACTTCTCGTTCAGGCGTGGGGAATGATTTGTTCGATGAGGCAAATTCTATTAAGCGAATTATTTGTCCTTCTCACAGTGCTTTTTCTAGAGTTCATGAAATTGAACAAGAAATTGAAAAGTATGCAACTGATCGCTTGATTTTGTGTATGTTAGGTCCTACAGCAAAAGTTTTAGCTTATCGTTTAAGTCAAAAGGGATACCAAGTCTTAGATATTGGTCATATTGATTCAGAGTATGAGTGGATGAAAATGGAGGCTAAAACCAAGGTTAAATTTTCACATAAGCATACAGCAGAGTATAATTTTGACCAAGATATTGAATTTATTGAGGATGAAACCTATAATAGTCAGATTGTTTCTAAGATATTAAACTAAGAATTGGACAAAAATAAAGCATAAACAGATACGGTATGTTGAATTAAAGAAATTTTAAATTTATTTTATGATTAAGTAAGTAGATTGTTTCTGATTTTTGTTTAAAGACGATGAAATAAATATCTTAGTTTCATGTTTGTAGGGCAATAAATAATGTTAGTTAGAATAAATGATAAGGATTTAAAATGGGAAATACCAAACGCGCAGTAGTATTTGCAGGTGATTATGCTTATATTCGACAAATTGAAACGGCTATGAAATCAATCTGTAGACACAATAGTCGTTTAAAAATTTATGTACTAAACAAGGACATTCCTCGAGAATGGTTCAGTAGATTAAGAATGTATATTCAAGAGATGGGAGGAGATTTGATTGATTGTAAGTTAATTGGACCACAGTTTCAAATGAACTGGTCAAATAAACTGCCACATATCAATCATATGACATTTGCTCGTTATTATATTCCAAATTTTGTAACAGAAGATAAAGTTTTATATTTAGACAGTGATTTACTGGTAACAGATGATTTGGAAGAATTGTTTGAGTTGGATTTAGGTGAAAATTATTTAGCTGCAACTCGTTCTTGTTTTGGTGCTGGAATTGGTTTTAATGCTGGAGTATTATTAATAAATAATAAAAAATGGCAGACTGAAAATATTCGTCAAAAATTAATTGATTTGACAGAAAAAGAGCATGAAAATGTGGGAGAAGGAGATCAATCTATTTTAAATATGTTGTTCTTTGATTCCTATATTGAAATTAATGAAACTTTTAATTACCAAATAGGATTTGATAGAGGGGCGGCAGAACAAGGGCATGCTTGGATTTTGGAAAAATCAATTAATCCGCTTCCTAAAATTTTACATTATATTTCTCAAGACAAGCCGTGGAATCAATTTTCTGTAGGGCGTCTGAGAGAAGAGTGGTGGAGATACTCTTTCATGGAATGGAGCTATATAGTATCTAGCTGGAAAGAAAAGGATGTTTTTTATTCTGCAGATATTCATAAACCAAAATTAACTTGTATGAATTTAACTAATTCTTGGTGTGTAGAAAAAATTGATTATCTAGTTGAACAATTGCCAGAAGTACATTTTTACATTACTGCCCATACTTTTATGGCAAATGAACTGTTGAGATTATCAAAATTTAATAATGTCACTCTTTATCCTAATGATTTTCCTTTGTTAATAGAGAAACGTTTAAAAGAGGTAGATATTTATTTAGATTTGAATCATGATGAGAAATTAATGTATGTCTATGATTTAGTGAAAAAATGTGAAAAGCCGATGCTGACTTTCGATAATACACGTTGTTTGACTATACCTGAAGAGTCTTATGTTGGAATTTGTCACCATGATAGGCCTGCTGAAATGGTAGAAAAGATCAAGAATTTTATGAAAGGAAAGTCATGAGAAAATCAATTGTCTTAGCAGCAGATAATGCTTATTTAGTTCAATTAGAGACAACAATTAAATCGATTCTTTGTCATAATACAGAAGTTGATTTTTATATTTTAAATAGTGATATAGCTCCTGAATGGTTCAAATTATTGGGAAGAAAAATGGAAGTTGTGAATTCCACTATTCACAATGTACACTTGGATAAAGAACTTTTTGAAGGTTATAAAACAGGACCACATTTAAATTACGCTTCATACTTTAGATTTTTTGCGACAGAAGTAGTTGATTCTGATAGGGCATTGTATCTGGATTCAGATATCATTGTAACAGGTGATCTAACCTCTCTCTTTAAAATAGATTTTAACGGACATTATATTGGAGCCGTTGATGATGTTTATGTCTATGAGGGACGAAAATCTGGATTTAATTCTGGAGTTTTGCTAATGGATGTTGCAAAATGGAAAGAACATTCCATAGTTAATCGTTTATTGGAATTAGCTGCAGAGAAGAATCAAGCTGTTCATCTTGGGGATCAGAGTATTTTAAATATTTACTTTGAGGATAACTGGTTAGCATTAGATGAAGCATATAATTATATGGTTGGTGTTGATATTTATCGTCTTGGTCAAGAATGTGAACGTTTGGATGATAATCCACCTGCAATTGTTCACTATGCTAGTCATGATAAGCCGTGGAATACATATAGTATATCTAGACTACGTGAATTATGGTGGACTTATAGAGATTTAGATTGGACAGAAATTATATCTAGAAAATTTAATCTAAATTATTATGAACGTACTAGCCAGTCTAAGAAGAGTGCTTGTATTCTGACATGGGTTTTAGAAGTAGAGCATTTAGAATATTTAATAAAGTCTTTACCAGAATGGCATTTCCACATTGGAGCGCCAGTATATTGTGCTTCTGACTTGACCAAGCTATCAGTATATAGAAATGTGACACTGTATCAAAGTATCATTCACAATAGAATTGATTGGATGTTAGATGATTCGACTGTATATCTAGATATTAACCATGGAGCTGAGGTGTTCGATGTTTTGTCTAAAGCTAGAGATAGAGGAAGAAAAATTTTTACGTTTGATAATACTAGGAAATCCTCAGATGATAGTATTTACGATGGTATTTTTTCTGTAGATAGACCTGACGAAATGATTGAATTGATGAAGAGCTTGGGAAATAAAAAATAAGATTGGATGATAGATGGTCTAATATTCCAAATTTTGGGATTCTATTTGATGGAGAATTATCTATCTATTAATTTATAAAAGTAGATGCCTAGATGAATAGGATTTTTGAGTATGGAATTTATCAAATGATTTTCGTTTTATAAATTATAATATATAAGTTTAGCGAAAATGGAGGAAATATGAATAATGAATTAATTAGTATTATAGTTCCTATCTATAATAAAGAAGATTATTTACCTCAGTGTTTAGATAGCATAATCAATCAAAGTTATACTAATTTTGAAGTGTTACTTGTAAACGATGGTTCAACAGATTCATCGGGAATAATCTGTCAGGAGTATGCAGAACGTGATAGTCGTTTTCGCTATATTGAAAAGGAAAATGGCGGAGTGTCTTCTGCTCGTAATCTAGGACTCGAACGTTCGGAGGGGGCGTACATCACTTTTATTGATTCAGATGACTGGGTTGAGTTTAACTATTTAGAAGTTCTATATAATGCTCTTAGAGAAAATAATGCGGATGTGGCTATTTCAAGCTACAAATCCTACTATTTGGATGGAAAATTTTATCTGAGAGTTTATTCAAGTCAGGAAGAAGAATTTTTAAGAATTGGTAAACGGAATCGTGATGTTTTTTTGGAAGAATTTCCTAAACTAGGAAAATTAAACCATGATTTTCACTGTATCGCTTCTAAGCTCTTTAAAAGAGAACTTCTTGAAAGTCAGAAATTTGATGAAAGTATTAACTACGGAGAGGACTTATATTTCTTTTTCAATCTTTATTTAAAAATGCAAAGCATTATTTATGTGAAGGAAGCAACTTATATTTATCGTCAGCACGGAACAAATATAACCCTTAATTTTACTGAATCACTAGCTTTGCAGGAGATTCAAATTCATGAACAGATATTGAAAAGCGCAGAAAGTCAGGGAATTGCAACCTTTTACTATTTAGAGAAACTTAAATATCTCGTTTCACTTAGAATAGAGCAGTTTCCATATTCAGATGCGATAAAAAATTATGAAACAATAGTTTCAGAATTTGAAAATAGGGTCACTTATCCACAGCCATTAATCAGTTTAATTGTCCCAATTTATAATGTTGCAAACTATCTAGGTTTGTGTTTAGATAGTATTACTAAACAGACCTATTCAAATATAGAGATTTTGCTAATTAATTATGGTTCATCGGATGGTTCTAAGGAAATTTGCCAGGAATTTGTCAATAGAGATCGTCGTTTTCATTATTTTGAAAGAGAGAATGGGGACTTATCAGATGCTCGAAATGTAGGGATAATACATTCTCAAGGTGAATTTATATCCTTTATAGATTCAGATGATTGGATTGATCCAACTTATGTAGAGGATTTATATAAAGCAGCTTTACTGAATGATTCAGAAGTTGTTGTCTCCAATTATAAAGAATTTCATAATGAACAAAACGTTTATTTGATACATTTCTTTGATGATTATTACGAGAGAAATTATATTGGAGAGGAATTGATTCAACAATTACCTTTCTTAGAACGTAAAGATTTATCTTTTACAACAAGTTGGGGGATTCTGTTTTCTCGTAGATTATTTAAATGTATTTCTTTTCCTAAAGGGAAGAATATTGAAGATACAAGAACTAATTATAGACTATTTGCGGAATCTTACCATTCTACCTATATTCATAAATCACTTTATAATTATAGAGTGGGATTGGATAGTATTAGTGGGAATATCAATGAAAAGTTATTGATAGATGTATTTGAATGTTTGACAGAACGTATGGCAATTTATGCTATGAAGGATTGGAATGTAACAGAAGAAAAGAAAAATATTTTAAGTAATCTTCAAATGCGCTACCAGCAAGCAAAAGAGGCTGGTTTGGAAGATACAGATATTTTTAAACGTTATACGGAATATTTGAATCTGTTGAACAAATAAGAAATAAAGTGTTTTGAATGGTTCTGATTGTATTACTAAAAATATGACCTTATTATAACAATATAAATGCAAGTAGCAATTAAGTGTATGTATATAAGTGGAAAGATTGAAACTAAGATTTAATAAAGGAGTATTTCGTGAAAAAAATTTACTCATCGATGGCAGTAAAAAAAGGACTAACAACTTTGTTTCTGTTGTTTATCTATATATTAGGAAGCCGAATTACTCTTCCTTTTGTTGACTTGAATAGTAGAGATTTTTTAGGTGGCTCAACGGCCTATTTAGCTTTCTCAACCGCACTTCTAGGAGGGAATCTGAGAAGCCTCTCTCTGTTCTCTATAGGACTGTCGCCATGGATGTCATCAATGATTCTATGGCAGCTGTTATCTTTTTCTAAGAAATTAAATATTTCTTCAGGGGCAGTAGAAGTTCAAGATAGAAGAAAGATGTATTTAACATTAGTCATTGCCTTGATTCAATCTTTAGCGCTTTCATTGAATTTACCGATACAACATCTCTATTCATCCATATTAGTGACTATAATGAATACCGTGCTACTAATAGCAGGGGCTTTCTTTCTAGTGTGGTTATCAGATTTAAATGCTCAACTTGGAGTAGGTGGTTCTATAGTTATTTTATTAGCTAGTATTGTTTTAAATATTCCACAAGATATTTTAAGTACATTTCAGCTTGTTAAAATTTCTATGGGAGTAATGCTATTGATTGTATTGAGCAGTATTGTATTAACTTATATGATGGTGCTCATGTATAGAGCGCGTTATCGTATACCCGTTCATAAGATTGGCTTACGTAGTCGGTTTAAGCGCTATTCCTATTTTGAAATAATGTTAAATCCCGCTGGTGGTATGCCGTTTATGTATGTTATGAGTTTTTTAAGTTTACCTACCTATATCTTTTTACTATTACAAACCCTTTTTCCTCAGACTTCCGTCTTCTCTGACATATCTGCTCAGTACGGAGTTGGAAAACCGTTATGGATTTATTCATATATTGCTATGATTTTTTTATTTAGTATTGCTTTTGCTTTTGTCAATTTGAGTGGAGATCAGATATCCGATCAGATGAAGAAATCTGGAGAGTATATATATGGAGTTTATCCAGGTGAGGAAACAAGTCGATTTATTAATCGATTGGTGTTGCGCTTTTCGATTATAGGGGGAACTTTTAATGTGTTGATGGCGGGTACTCCAATGTTATTTGTTTTATCTGATGAAAAATTGTTGAGGATTACTATGATTCCAGGCTTATTTATGATGTTTGGTGGTATGATTTTTACAATTAAAGATGAAATGAAGGCTTTGAGACTAAATGAAACCTATAAACCCTTGATTTAGGAGGCTTTTATGTATTATTTTATTCCAGCTTGGTATGGTTCAGGCCGTCAATGGCACGCGGATATGACTCCATGGTATTATTCTCACTTTAAACTTGAATTTGATGATACTTTCAATCAAATTAGGCTTTTTCAAAGGCAAGAGATACAATCTCGTTTATTAGTCTTGTCCTATCAGCCACATTTACGTTATTTTTTACATAGACATGGTGTTTTAGAGACAGAAGTCTATTCTATCTTTGATGATATGCAAGACTTGCATGATATACACACCCAGGTTCTTAATCTCAGAGATATAGAGTGGGATAGTGATTGCCAGTTTCTGTATAGTCCATTTGCAATAGTAGTTCAAAAAAATGGTAAAAAGTATGCAAAGGTAGAACATGGCGTAGAAGGCTTTATCAGTGATATCCAATATTTTGATAACAATGGTCAGATAAGTAAGCACTACATGATGGATGATCGTGGGTTTGTATCCAGTGTCATTTATTTTGATAATGGACAGCCTACATATCAAGACTATTTAGATCCAAAAGGCATCTGGCGCTTTAGAGAGCATTTAAATGAGGGAGGACGAGTAGAGGTAAATCCAATATTTGGCTATCGTTTTAAGCAGCTTCACTACGCGGATATAAGTCAATTGATCGCAGAATATTTTGATAACTATCTGCAAAAGCAACAGAAAAAACAGGATATTTTCATCATCCCTTCTCATCCTCATCATGACCAATTTCTCTTCAGTTGTTTACCAAGTGATACTGCTAAAATTTTGAGTCTTTTCATTAATCGGAATGCTCAAGCTAGTTTTAAAGATTTAGCTCCATCATTTGAACAAGCAGACCTAGTCCTAGTGGATAGAGAGGATAGTTTACAACTCTTGCAGGAACTATATCCTAACCTATCGGATAAATTTCATCATCTCTCTCCTTTTGATACACGTTTACGACTGGGAAGAAGTCAGACTAGAAAAGAATCGATTATTTATTATCAATTAGATTTTTCAGAAGGAATTGATAGACAAGCCTTATTTCAGGTCTTATCATTTATTGCTGAAACTAAAAATACAGAAGTCATGTTTGGGGCCTTTTCTGCTAGTCAGAACCAAATGGAAGAAGTGGAATCACTTGTCAATGAAATCATTCAAGAACAAATCCATACTGATAGTTTAGAAAAAGGAATAGACTACGGTGGGGCAGAAAATCCTTTAGAAGAAAACCAGGAGCAAGAGCTGCGTTTTCAATTTGTCAATATGAATGATGAATTGGATTTGATTAAGACACTCGAGTTTGTTCGTTTGATTGTGGATCTCAATAAACAACCACACCTCTATACTCAAATAGCAGGTATCAGTGCGGGAATTCCTCAAATTAATCTGGTTGAAACCGTCTATGTGGAACATTTGAAAAATGGTTATTTGATTTCAGATGTGACAGAGTTTTCAAAGGCTGCAGGCTACTATACAGACAGACTAAAAGAATGGAATCAGGCCTTGGTTTATTCTATTGATAAAATTAAGGAACATACTGGTCAACGTTTCTTAGATAAATTACATCAGTGGATTGAGGAGGTTACAGATGTCAAAGGACTATAAAATCCTACAGATAGGGATTGATAATTGGGCTCACCATTACGAAATTCCTGAAAATATGGATTGGTATTATTTCTGTCCCAATTCACCGTTAGCCCTTCGTAAAATGATGGAAATGGAAGGGATAACCAGTTTTCAGGCTATCTTAATAGAGGATGGTCAGTATCTAAGGGATTTATTGCCATTTATTCACCATATAGAACCCTATACTTTACTTTATAGTCAAGATTATAAAACGACAGATTTGGCTATTCTTGATTGTTTAAAAAAGCGGTGTGCTCAGACTGTAGATTTCTCCGATCCCCAGCAATTAATCAATGATTTATCAACTTCCCTCTTTGGTGGAGGATATGGAGATAAATTATTTCCATCTAGTATCCAAATTCATCCGTCATTTGAAGGTTCTATTTCCTATCAAGGATTTGAGCATGTAACCTTAGAAGGGAATTTTGGGGATGATTTTCAACAACTAGCATACTGGTCTTATAATTTTATGGTTAATAAAAACTTACCCAGAGAACTATGGTTAGAGTACGAAAAACAAGGAAATTGTGAATTTCAGCTAGTGGTTCGCAAGATATGGGATGGTTCAGTGGATGAATTTTTTGAAGAGGAAGTTTATTTAGAAGCTGATTTAGAAAAAGCTATAATTATGGATAGTAAAGAGGCTAATTATTTGATATATATATCGATTGAAGGACGTGGTGAAGGCAAACTTCAATTAGGAAATCTTCACCAGCGTTGGAGCCGAAAACAGTTCGGAAAGTTTGTTTTAGGTGGGAATATCCTACATGATAGTAAGCGTGATGAAATTAACTACTTTTTCCATCCAGGTGATTTTAAGCCACCTCTAGCTGTTTATTTTTCCGGTTTTCGTCCTGCCGAGGGATTCGAGGGATATGGGATGATGAAAAATTTAGGATGTCCTTTTCTCTTATTTTCAGATCCCCGTCTACAAGGAGGCGCTTTTTACTTAGGGAGTGATGAATTAGAAAATAAGGTGAAGCAAACAATTCAGTACTACTTGGATTATCTTGGTTTAACATCTAAAGATTTGATTTTATCAGGCATCTCTATGGGAACTTTTCCATCCCTTTATTATGGAGCTTCCTTTGAACCTCATGCTATCATTGTAGGTAAGCCTCTTGCCAATATTGGAACTATAGCTAGACGTGGGCGATTAGAGGCGCCAGGAGTATTTAATACAGGATTTGATGTTCTGAGACATCAGACGGGTGGAGTTAGTTCCCAACATATGGAAGATTTGGATCAACGTTTTTGGAATGATTTTAAAAAGGCTGATTTTACCCAGACAACTTTTGGTCTTTCCTATATGAAGGATGAAGATATGGATAGTGAAGCTTACGATCAGTTAGTAGAACATCTTTGTTATACAGGAGCTAAAATTTTATCTAAAGGTACAGACGGACGACATAATGATGATACAGATACCAATGTTGCTTGGTTTCTACATTTTTACCGTATGATTTTGAAATCAGATTTTGGAAGGTTGGACAAATGATTATCAATCAGAGAACAGACATTAAGTGGGGAGAAGTAGGGGGGACATTTATGTATGGTAGTAAGGTAACCTATCATGAAGACAAACATATTAGTCTATATAATCCCTTAGTGACATCAGGAGAAACCTTAAAAACTTGGTTTTCTAGTGTAAACTATCAAGCCTCCAGAACTCAGCCCAGTCTCCCTTTGCTGAAGAGAAAACAAGATTATCAATTGTGTATGAATTATGAATGTCATCCTACTAATGGAGTCTATACAAAGGTTGTCTTTTTTGATAGATATGGAGATGTGCTTGAAGAGAAAATTGAAAAAATGAAAGTCTTTGATTTTACCTATCCTGATGATACCTATACCTATCAAGTCTCCCTTCTAAGTGCTGGTTTTGAGTCCTTAGATTTCTATTCTTTTTCTATTGAGGAGTTAAATCGTGTTTAAAGGTTTTTATCAAAAAATCCAACTTCGGAAAGTTAAGAGAATTTTAAAAAAAATTAATGCTCTTAAAGGAAAGATGGAATCCTTAACTGACCAAGAATTAGCGGCAAAGACAGTGGAATTTCGCCAACGCCTTGCTAAAGGAGAGACGGTAGATGATCTTCTAGTAGAAGCTTTTGCAGTTGTTCGTGAAGCGGATAAACGTGTGTTGGGAATGTTTCCCTATGATGTCCAAGTTATGGGAGGAATTGTTATCCATCAGGGAAATGTTGCTGAGATGAATACTGGTGAGGGAAAAACTTTGACGGCTACTATGCCTGTTTATCTCAATGCTCTAACAGGAAAAGGAACCATGTTAATTACCACCAATAATTATCTAGCCAAACGTGATGCTGAAGAGATGGGACAAGTTTACCGTTTCTTAGGATTGACAATTGGGGTACCTTTTACAGATGATCCTAAAGAGGAACTGACGTCAGAAGAGAGAAAAAGAATTTATGCATCCGACATCATCTATACAACTAATAGTAATTTAGGTTTTGATTATTTAAATGATAATCTAGCCTCAAATGAGGAAGGAAAATTTTTACGTCCATTTGATTACGTCATTATTGACGAGATTGATGATATTCTATTGGACAGCTCTCAGACACCTCTTATCATTGCCGGAGCCCCGCGTGTTCAGTCTAATCATTACGGTATTATTGATACGCTGGTAACGACTTTGGTAGAAGGGGAGGACTATATCTTTAAAGAGGAAAAGGATGAGATTTGGCTCACTACCAAGGGGGCTAAGGCTGCTGAAAGTTTCTTAGGAATAGATCATTTTTATAAGGAAGAACATGCGGTCTTTGCTCGTCATTTAGTATATGCGATACGAGCCCATAAACTCTTTACAAAAAATAAAGACTATGTCATTCGTGGTAATGAAATGGTACTGGTAGATAAGGGAACAGGTCGTTTGTTGGAACAAACTAAACTTCAAGGAGGTCTTCATCAGGCTATTGAAGCAAAGGAGCATGTCAAATTATCTCCAGAGACGCGGGCTATGGCTTCTATCACCTATCAGAGTCTTTTTAAAATGTTTAATAAGATATCTGGAATGACAGGGACAGGTAAGGTTGCAGAAAAAGAGTTTATTGAAACCTACAATATGTCTGTAGTGTGCATTCCAACCAATCGTCCTAGACAACGGATTGACTATCCAGATAATCTATACGTCACTTTACCTGAAAAAGTGTATGCTTCTTTGGAGTACATCAAGGAATACCATGCTAAGGGGAATCCCTTACTCGTTTTTGTAGGCTCAGTTGAAATGTCTCAGCTTTATTCGTCACTCTTGCTTCGAGAGGGAATTGCCCATAATGTTTTAAATGCTAACAATGCGGCGCGTGAGGCTCAGATTATTTCTGAGTCAGGTCAGATGGGGGCTGTGACAGTGGCTACCTCTATGGCAGGACGTGGGACTGATATCAAGCTTGGTAAAGGAGTCGCAGAACTGGGTGGCTTGGTTGTCATTGGAACGGAGCGGATGGAAAGTCAACGGATTGACCTGCAAATTCGTGGACGTTCTGGTCGTCAGGGAGATCCTGGTATGAGTAAGTTTTTTGTATCCTTAGAGGACGATGTTATCAAGAAATTTGGTCCATCTTGGGTGCATAAAAAATATAAAGATTATCAGGTTCAAGATATGACTCAACCAGAGGTTCTTAAGGGTCGCAAGTATCGGAAATTAGTTGAAAGAGCTCAGCATGCTAGTGATAGTGCTGGACGTTCGGCACGTCGTCAGACACTAGAATATGCGGAGAGTATGAATATTCAACGGGATATGATTTATAAGGAGCGTAATCGTCTAATAGATGGTTCTCGTGACTTAGAGGATGTTGTAGAAGAAATCATTGCTAGCTACATAGATCAAGTGACTTCTTCAGACTATGAAAGCCGAGAGCTACTCTTCCACTTCATTGTGACCAATATTAGTTTCCATATTAAAGAAGTTCCAGACTATGTAAATGTGACTGACAAAATCGCAGTTCGTAGCTTTATGAAGCAGGTGATTGATAAAGAACTTTCTGAAAAGAAAGAATTACTTGATCAGCATGGTCTGTATGAACAGTATTTACGACTTTCTATGCTCAAGGCTATTGATGACAACTGGGTAGAGCAGGTAGACTATCTCCAACAGTTATCTATGGCTATCAGTAGTCAGTCTGCTAGTCAGAAAAACCCGATCGTAGAGTATTATCAAGAAGCCTACGCGGGCTTTGAAGCTATGAAAGAACAAATCCGTGCGGATATGGTGCGTAATCTCCTGATGGGCTTGGTTGAAGTCACTCCTAGGGGTGAGATTATGACTCATTTCCCATAAAAAGAGGAAAATATGACAATTTACAATATAAATTTAGGAATCGGCTGGGCTAGTAGCGGTGTTGAATACGCCCAAGCCTACCGTGCTGGTGTTTTTCGGAAATTAAATCTGTCCTCTAAGTTTATCTTTACAGATATGATTTTAGCCGATAATATTCAGCACTTAACAGCCAATATTGGTTTTAATGATGATCAAGTGATCTGGCTTTATAACCACTTTACAGATATTAAGATTGCACCGACTAGCGTGACAGTGGATGATGTCCTGGCTTATTTCGGTGGTGAAGAAAGTCACAGAGAAAAAAATGGCAAGGTTTTGCGTGTCTTCTTTTCTGATCAAGATAAGTTTGTCACCTGTTATTTGGTGGATGAGGACAAGGACTTGGTTCAACATGCAGAGTATGTATTTAAAGGAAAACTGATTCGTAAGGATTACTTTTCTTATACGCGTTATTGTAGCGAGTATTTTGCTCCCAAGGAAAATGTTGCAGTCCTATACCAAAGAACTTTCTATAATGAAGACGGGACTCCAGCCTATGATATCTTGATGAATCAAGGGAAGGAAGAAGTTTATCGTTTCAAGGATAAGATTTTCTATGGGAAGCAAGCTTTTATGCGTGCCTTTATGAAATCTTTGAATTTGAACAAGTCTGATTTGGTTATTCTTGATAGGGAGACAGGAATTGGTCAGGTTGTTTTTGAGGAAGCGCAAGTGGCGCATTTAGCGGTAGTTGTTCATGCGGAGCATTATAGTGAAAATGCTACAAACGAGGACTATATCCTTTGGAATAACTATTATGACTATCAGTTTACAAATGCAGATAAGGTTGATTTCTTTATCGTGTCAACTGACAGACAGAATGAAGTGTTGCAAGAGCAATTTGCCAAATATACTCAGCATCGTCCAAAGATTGTTACCATTCCTGTTGGTAGTATTGATGCATTAACCGAGTCAAATCAAGGACGTAAGTCATTTTCATTGATTACCGCTTCACGTCTTGCCAAAGAAAAACACATTGACTGGTTGGTCAAGGCGGTCATTGAGGCTCGTAAGGAAATTCCTGAACTAACCTTTGATATTTATGGTAGTGGTGGAGAAGATTCTCTGCTCAGAGACATTATTGCAACTCATCAGGCTGAGGATTATATCCAACTCAAGGGACATGCGGAACTTTCGCAGATTTATAGTCAGTATGAGGTCTACTTGACTGCTTCAACCAGCGAAGGCTTTGGTTTGACCTTGATGGAAGCTATTGGTTCAGGCCTTCCTCTAATTGGTTTTGATGTGCCTTATGGTAATCAGACTTTTATAGAGGATGGGCAAAATGGTTATCTGATTCCAAGTTCATCTGACCATGTAGAAGACCAAATCAAGCAAGCTTATGCAGCTAAGATTTGCCAACTGTATCAAGAAAATCGTTTGGAAGATATGCGTACCCATTCTTACCAGATTGCAGAAGGCTTCTTAACCAAAGAAATTTTAGAAAAGTGGAAGAAAACAGTAGAGGAGGTGCTCCATGATTGAACTTTATGATCGTTATAGTCAGGAAAGTAGAGATTTACATGAAAGTCTAGTAGCTACTGGTCTTTCTCAACTTGGAGTAGTCATCGATGCAGATGGTTTTCTGCCTGATGGTCTGGTCTCTCCTTTTACTTATTATCTAGGATATGAAAAGGGAAAACCTCTTTATTTTAACCAAGTCCCTGTTCCAGCTTTTTGGGAAATTTCAGGAAATAATCAGTCTGCTCATATTGAAGATATGACAGAGGAGAGAGCCGTCATTCATTATGCTGATGGAATGCAGGCTCGCTTGGTTAAACAGGTAGATTGGAAAAATCTAGAAGGTCGAGTACGTCAGGTTGACCACTACAATCGCTTTGGAGCTTGTTTTGCTACAACGACCTATAGTGCAGATAGTGAGGCGATTATGACGGTTTACCAAGATGTCAATGGTCAGGAAGTTTTACTTGAAAACCATGTGACGGGTGATATCTTATTAACCTTACCTAGTCAGTCCATGCGTTACTTTGCCAATAAGGTTGAGTTTATTACCTTCTTTTTGCAAGATTTGGAAATAGATACAAGTCAGCTTATCTTTAATACTCTAGCGACTCCTTTCTTGGTTTCCTTCCATCATCCAGATAAATCTGGCTCAGATGTTTTGGTTTGGCAAGAACCTCTCTATGATGCAATTCCAGGCAATATGCAGTTAATTTTGGAAAGCGATGATGTGCGTACTAAGAAAATCATCATTCCAAACAAGGCGACCTATGAGCGCGCTTTAGAGTTGACTGACGAGAAATACCATGCTCAGTTTATGCACTTGGGTTATCATTACCAGTTTAAACGTGATAATTTCCTAAGACGAGATGCCTTAATCTTGACTAATTCAGATCAGATTGAGCAAGTGGAAGCAATCGTAGAAGCCCTGCCTGATGTTACTTTCCGTATCGCAGCGGTGACAGAGATGTCTTCTAAGTTATTAGATATGCTTCGTTATCCTAATGTGGTTCTTTACCAGAACGCTAGTCCACAGAAGATTCAGGAGCTCTATCAATTGTCGGATATTTACTTGGATATAAACCACAGTAATGAGTTGCTACAGGCAGTTCGTCAGGCCTTTGAGCACAATCTCTTGATTCTTGGATTTAATCAGACAGTGCACAATAGACTTTATATCGCTCCTGATCATCTATTTGAAAGTAGTGAAGTTTCTGCTTTGGTTGAGACCATTAAACTGGCCCTTTCAGATGTTGATCAAATGCGTCAGGCACTTGGCAAACAAGGCCAACATGCAAATTATGTTGACTTGGTGCGATATCAGGAAACCATGCAAACTGTTTTAGGAGGCTAATATGTCAGACGAAGATTTATTTTATAAAGACGTTGAAGGTCGTATGGAAGAGTTGAAACAAAAACCTATCAAGAAGGAAAAAGAAACTCGAGGGGAAAAGATTAGTAAAACTTTTTCACTCATATTGGGTTTAATGATTCTGATTGGTTTACTCTTTACTTTGCTGGGAATTTTGAGGTAGGCCTATGATTGACATACTGATTGTTTTAGCTATTATCCTATCTCTTGCTTTGATTGTATTGGTAACCATACAACCCCGTCAAAATCAACTCTTTTCCATGGATGCGACTAGTAATATTGGTAAACCAAGCTACTGGCAGAGCAACACCTTGGTAAAGGTGCTCACCTTATTAGTGAGTTTGGCCTTATTCGTTTTACTATTAACCTTTATGGTGATAACTTATAAATAAAAGAAAACTTCAGATATTCACCTTTTGTGATTGGTCTGAAGTTTTCTTTTTTATACTCAATGAAACTCAAAGAGCAAACTAGGAAGCTAGCCGCAGGCTGCTTAAAATACTGTTTTGAGGTTGCAGATAAGACTGACGAAGTCAGCTTAAAATACTGTTTTGAGGTTGCAGATGGAAGCTGACGTAGTTTGAAGAGATTTTCGAAGAGTATTACTGTCCATATTTTTGGTAAAAGTCAACTTTTACTTGGATGAAGGTTTTGGCTTCACGTAGGAGTTGAAGAAGGGTGGCACGGGTTTCAAATTCTTCTCTTGTCTTGGGCAGACTGCGGTTGCGAAAGACTTCTAGA
Organism: bacterium; assembly: GCA_905221085.1. GTDB lineage: Bacteria > Bacillota > Bacilli > Lactobacillales > Streptococcaceae > Streptococcus. Next base: position 576,627 of record CAJNBT010000001.1, on the reverse strand, counting down.
TAGCGTTCAATTTCATCTAGTAGATCAGAAGCAGGATTGGTCTGGCTCAGTTGACCGGCAATTTTTGAAAAGAGCTGAGCCAAAATTAGGCTTTCACTGGCAGCTAGGTGACAGGTGTTGATTTGCTGGGCCATATTTCGCAGGATGCGACTTTGTCGCTGTCTCATCTCAAAGTAGTGAATATGGTAATCAGTCTGGTGAAAGAGGTGGTCTGAGTGATCCAAATAAACCAGTCTGAGTGCTTCTTCTAAAAGGGTATCCAATTCTTCCACCAGCTGAGCTCGGTTGCGTCCATCCCCTCTGGATAAATAATATTTGAAGCGCTGGAGAATATCTTTTAACTTTTCTTCCACCAGCGTGTGGTAGTGATGAATTTCCTCTTCTCGTGAAGGCATGTAGAGATTGGCAAGTAAGGCAAATCCTGTACCGATTGCAAAGAGAAGGAATTCATTGACTAGAAGGTCTGGAGAGGTTGACTCTTGTACCAAAAGATGGCTCACCAAAACAGTGCTTGGTGTGATACCAATTTCCCAGCCCATCTTGTAGGCTAGAGGAACGTATAGAGCAAGATAGAGGCCAAGGCTCCAGATATGAAATCCGCTCAGGTGAAAGGCCAAAACCCCAATAGACAGAGCTAGAAGCATAGAAAAAAGTCGATTGCGAGCCAGTTTTAAGGTACTTCTACGCGTATCAGACAGGCTCAATAGAGCGATAATTCCAGCTGAAACTGCTGAAGAAAGATTGAGAAAATAAGCAAGAAGGCAGGCAAGACAGGTAGCTAAGATGAGCTTGGTCGTACGTTGGCTAATAGACATATGGATTTCCTAGTAAGTTAGAATAAAAGCGGAAAAGACAAGACCTGAGCAGGCTTGCCTTTATGAGTTATTTTTTACGGGCTGCTGCGTATTCGGCAACGGCGGTAAAGAGGACGTCTGTAGAAGAGTTAAGGGCTGTTTCACATGAGTCTTGGATGACCCCAATCACAAATCCAACCCCAACAACTTGCATAGCAATATCGTTAGAAATACCGAAAAGGCTACAAGCAACTGGGATAAGAAGGAGGGAACCGCCAGCGATACCAGAAGCACCACAGGCTGAAATAGCTGCTACCACACTGAGGACAAAGGCTGTGGCGAAGTCAACGGGGATTCCAAGGGTGTTAACGGTAGCAAGGGTCAAAACGTTAATAGTAATGGCTGCTCCGGCCATGTTGATAGTAGAACCAAGTGGGATAGAAACAGAATAGGTATCTGGGTTGAGTCCAAGGTCATGGCAGAGTTTCATGTTGACAGGGATGTTAGCCGCAGAACTACGAGTGAAGAAGGCTGTTACACCGCTGACACGCAAACATTTCCAAACGAGGGGATAAGGATTTCTCTTCATAAAGAGAAAGGCAATCAATGGATTGACTACTAGGGCCACAAAGAACATGGTTGTCACCAAGAGGGCAAGCAAGATTCCATAGTTAGCTAGACTTCCGATTCCCTTATCAGAAATGGTTTTAAAGACAAGGCCAAGGATTCCAAATGGAGCTAGGTTGATGATCCATTCGACAATCTTAGAAGTCACATCAGCCATGGTTTTCAGCAATTCTTTACTGTTTTTGCTGGCTTCTCTCATAGCAATCCCGAAAACAACTGCCCAAGATAGGATACCGATGTAGTTAGCAGTAACGAGGGCATTGACTGGATTGTCAACCAGTTTGAGCAAGAGGTTACTGAGGACCTGGCCAATTCCATCTGGTGGTGCGATTTCTGTATTGGCACTATTCAAGGTAATCTCAACAGGGACAATGAAGCTTGCTAGGACAGCAACAAGTGCCGCTGCAAAGGTTCCCACTAAATAAAGGAAGATAACAGTTTTCATATTGCTATCTTGTCCCTTGTGGTGTTGGGAAAGGGCATTGGCAACGAGGGCAAAGACTAAAATCGGTGCGATGGCTTTGAGACCACCAACAAAGAGATCTCCGAGTAGACCAATTCCTGAAACAGTAGGAAATGTCAGTCCAAGGATTCCTCCGACAAGCATGCCAATCAAAATACGTTTGATCAGGCTTGCCTTATTCCAAGCATGAATGAATTTTTTCATAACAATCTCCTTTGTTGTGTAATGTTTATGATTATAGTATAAATATTAAGTGAAATCAAGAATTTTCTGTCTATTTTTGTTATTATTTTTGAAAATTTATGGAGACTGACACTTTATGAAAGTATGGTATAATGAATGAAAGGAGTTTTCTATGCAAGAATTTATTCAAACCTATCTCAATAAGCTTGATGTTACAGCGATTATCGAGAATATCTTAACCAAGTTACTTTCTCTTTTATTCTTATTTTTACTCTTCTATATAGCTAAAAAATTGCTCCATACCATGGTGCAGAGAATTGTTAAACCTTCTCTAAAAATGTCTCGTCATGATGTCGGACGTCAGAAAACCATTTCACGTTTATTAGAGAATGTGTTTAATTATACCCTCTATTTCTTTTTACTTTACTGTATCTTGTCTATTTTAGGTTTGCCAGTTTCTAGTTTGCTGGCAGGTGCTGGGATTGCTGGGGTGGCTATTGGTATGGGAGCGCAAGGTTTTCTGTCTGATGTTATCAATGGCTTTTTCATCCTCTTTGAACGTCAACTGGATGTGGGAGATGAGGTCGTTCTGACAAATGGTCCTATTACTGTATCGGGCAAGGTCGTTAGCGTCGGCATTCGAACAACGCAACTCAGAGGAGAAGACGGAGTTCTACACTTCGTTCCCAATCGGAATATCACTGTTGTCAGCAATTTTTCTCGGACAGACCAGGCCTGAAATTTTAGCAGATTTATGGTACAATAGAAAGAGTTTGGTAAAGGAGAAAAGATGTTTTTAGAAAAACAGTTGGGCAATGGTTGTACCTGGATTAACCTAGATTTGGACAAGTTGAAAAAACTAGAGGACCTTTCTGAAATCTACGGTTTGGACAAGGAAACCATTGAATACGCATTGGATAGAAATGAGCGCGCCCACATGGATTATCATCGTGAAAATGGGACTGTGACCTTTATCTACAATGTCTTGAACTTGAAAAAGGATAAGGCATACTACGAAGCCTTTCCCATGACCTTTATCGTGGAACATCGTCGCCTGATTACCATTAGTAATACCAAGAACGCCTATGTCATTGAACAGATGACCCGTTATCTGGACAGTCATGACACGCTTTCGATTTACAAGTTTCTCTTTGCCAGTCTGGAAATCATCAGCAATGCCTACTATCCTGTCATAGAGCAGATGGACAAGAGTAAGGACGAGGTCAATGGCCTCTTGCGCCAGCGGACGACTAAGAAAAACCTTTTTGCGCTGTCCGACTTGGAGACAGGTATGGTTTATCTTACTGCGGCAGCCAAGCAAAATCGCATGTTGCTGGAGCATATTCAAGGGCATGCCCTCTATCGCAGTTTTAACGAAATTGAGAGAGAACAGTTTGATGATGCCATGATTGAGGCTCATCAGCTGGTATCCATGACAGACTTGATTTCTCAAGTCCTCCAACAACTATCAGCATCTTACAACAATATCCTAAACAATAATCTGAATGATAATTTGACAACCTTGACCATCATTTCAGTCTTGCTAGCGGTTTTGGCAGTCGTGACAGGCTTTTTCGGAATGAATGTTCCCTTGCCATTAACAGATGAGCCCCATGCTTGGCTCTACATTAGTTTGGCCAGTGCTGGATTATGGATTGTCCTGTCGTTGTTGCTAAGGAAAATTGCGAAAAAAAGTTAAGAAAAGGAGCCAGAATGGCGATTGAAAATTACATGCCAGATTTTGCTGTGGAAGCAGTTTATGATCTGACAGTCCCAAGCCTGCAGGCGCAGGGAATCAAGGCTGTTTTGGTCGATTTGGACAATACCCTCATTGCTTGGAACAACCCTGACGGGACGCCAGAGATGAAGCAATGGCTACATGACCTTCGGGACGCGGGCATTCGCATTATCATAGTCTCAAATAACACAAAAAAACGGGTTCAACGTGCAGTTGAGAAGTTTGGAATTGATTACGTTTATTGGGCTCTGAAGCCCTTCACATTTGGGATTAATCGTGCCATGAAGGAATTCCGCTATGAGAAAAGTGAAGTGGTCATGGTTGGTGACCAGCTCATGACAGATATACGAGCAGCCCACCGTGCTGGTATTCGCTCGATTTTAGTCAAACCCTTGGTCCAACATGACTCGATCAAAACGCAGATTAACCGAGCTCGTGAGCGTCGTGTGATGAGAAAAATCACTGAAAAGTACGGACCGATTGCATATAAAAAAGGAATTTAACTATGGAAGAAATTCTCTGTATTGGTTGTGGAGCAACCATTCAGACGACAGACAAGGCTGGCCTTGGATTTACCCCCCAGTCGGCACTTGAAAAAGGTTTGGAGATGGGCGAAGTCTATTGCCAACGCTGTTTCCGTCTCCGCCACTACAATGAAGTCACGGATGTCCAGTTGACGGACGATGATTTCCTCAAGCTCTTGCACGAGGTGGGAGACAGTGATGCCTTAGTGGTCAATGTCATTGATATCTTTGACTTTAATGGCTCTGCCATCCCAGGCTTGCCACGTTTTGTATCAGGCAATGATGTCCTCTTGGTGGGAAATAAAAAAGATATCTTGCCCAAGTCTGTTAAACCAGGCAAGATTAGCCAGTGGCTCATGGAACGTGCCCACGAAGAAGGACTTCGTCCAGTTGATGTCGTCCTAACTTCGGCACAAAACAAACATGCCATTAAGGAAGTCATTGACAAGATTGAACACTACCGTAAGGGTCGCGATGTCTATGTGGTCGGTGTGACCAACGTTGGAAAATCAACCCTAATCAATGCTATTATCCAAGAAATTACGGGTGATCAGAATGTCATCACGACTTCGCGCTTCCCAGGGACAACCTTGGACAAGATTGAGATTCCGCTTGACGACGGATCTTATATCTACGATACGCCGGGGATCATCCACCGTCACCAGATGGCCCACTACTTAACTGCCAAAAACCTCAAGTATGTCAGTCCTAAAAAGGAAATCAAGCCTAAGACCTATCAGCTCAATCCTGAACAAACCCTGTTTTTAGGAGGTCTCGGACGCTTTGACTTTATTGCAGGAGAAAAGCAAGGTTTTACAGCCTTCTTTGACAATGAACTCAAATTGCATCGTACCAAGCTTGAAGGGGCGAGTGCCTTTTACGACAAGCACCTTGGAACCCTGCTAACACCACCAAATAGCAAGGAAAAAGAAGATTTTCCAAAACTAGTCCAGCATGTATTTATCATTAAGGAAAAGACAGACCTAGTTATCTCAGGCCTAGGCTGGATTCGCGTAACAGGCACAGCAAAAGTCGCCGTCTGGGCACCAGAAGGCGTCGCCGTCGTCACACGAAAAGCAATTATTTAAACACAGAAAGGAAAGGGTTTTCTGAACTCGGACGAGCAGGGCGAACCCCATAGAGAATACTTTTCGCCGTGGTGTCAGTTGGTGCAAGTGATTGTACCAACTGCGGAAAATTTGAGACCTTAGGCTCAAATTTTAGTCATGAAAGTCCGAAGGACTTTGCTGACATCCGTCACCACTTCAGAAAAGTATAAAAAGAAACTCTTTTAAAGAAATTATGTCATTAACATCAAAACAACGTGCCTTCCTCAACAGCCAGGCACACACCCTCAAACCCATCATCCAAATCGGGAAAAATGGTCTCAACGACCAAATCAAAACCAGCGTCCGTCAAGCTCTTGACGCCCGCGAATTGATTAAAGTCACTCTCTTGCAAAACACAGATGAAAATATCCACGAAGTAGCTGAAATTTTGGAAGAAGAAATCGGTGTGGATACAGTCCAAAAAATCGGACGCATCTTAATCTTGTTTAAACAATCCAGCAAGAAAGAGAATCGCAAGATTTCCAAGAAAGTCAAAGAAATCTAAAACCATACTCCAAACAGCTGTTTTACAGAGAATTGAAGGAGACTAGCCTATGGCAATCGAACTATTGACCCCCTTTACCAAGGTAGAGTTGGAGCCAGAAATCAAGGAGAAAAAGCGCAAACAAGTCGGGATTTTAGGGGGGAATTTTAACCCTGTTCACAATGCCCATCTGATTGTTGCGGACCAAGTGCGTCAGCAGTTGGGACTGGACCAAGTTCTACTTATGCCTGAATACCAACCTCCTCATGTAGATAAAAAGGAAACCATCCCTGAACACCATCGTCTCAAGATGCTTGAGTTGGCGATTGAGGGGATTGAAGGACTAGCCATTGAAACCATTGAGTTGGAGCGCAAGGGCATTTCTTACACCTACGACACCATGAAGATTTTGACAGAGCAACATCCAGATACAGACTATTACTTTATCATCGGGGCCGACATGGTGGACTATTTGCCTAAGTGGTATCGAATTGATGAACTGGTTGATATGGTTCAGTTTGTGGGAGTTCAGCGCCCACGCTATAAGGCTGGCACTTCCTATCCAGTTATCTGGGTGGATGTGCCTCTCATGGATATCTCATCTAGCATGGTGCGTGATTTCCTGACCCAAGGTCGGAAACCCAACTTTCTCCTACCTCAGCCTGTGCTAGATTACATCGAGAAGGAGGGGCTCTACTGATGGCCTATCAAGACTATATCAACTGCTCCCGTGAGGCTTTGTTAGAAAAAATGACAGAGCTTCTACCTGAAAAACGCTTAACCCATTGTCTAGGTGTGGAGCGTGCAGCCATAGAACTGGCGGAGAGATTTGGAGTCGATGCCGAGAAAGCAGGCTTAGCAGGGCTCCTTCATGACTATGCTAAAAAGCTGTCAGATCAGGAATTTTTAGACTTGATTGACCGTTATCAGCTAGACCCTGACCTCAAAAACTGGGGCAATAATGTCTGGCATGGAATGGTTGGCATTTACAAAATTCAGGAAGATTTGAACTTGCAAGATTCTGAAATCCTGCGAGCCATTGAAATCCATACAGTCGGTGCTGGTCAGATGACAGATCTTGATAAGGTTATCTACGTCGCAGACTATATAGAGCATAATCGTGCCTTTCCAGGAGTTGATGTGGCGCGTGAGATTGCAAGTCTATCGCTCAATAAGGCGGTGGCCTACGAAACAGCTCGTACCGTGGAGCATCTAGCTCATCAGGGATTCCCCATCTATCCCCAAACCCTTGAAACCTATAACGCCTTTGTGCACTATTTGAAAGAGGACTAAATGAACGAAAAAAAATTACTAGAACTAGTCGTGAAAGCGGCTGATGAGAAACGTGCGGAGGATATCCTCGCACTTGATGTACAAGATTTGACCAGCGTGACTGACTACTTTGTCATCACTAGCTCAATGAATAGCCGTCAGTTAGACGCTATTGCTGACAACATCCGTGAAAAAGTAGCTGATGCAGGCTTTAAAGGTAGCCATATCGAAGGTGATGCAGCTGGAGGCTGGGTCCTACTAGACCTCGGCGCTGTCGTTGTGCATGTCTTTTCAGAAGAAATGCGTGCCCACTATAACCTAGAGAAGCTATGGCATGAGGCGAATTCAGTAGATATTTCAGAAGCTCTTGCTTAGAAGATGAACTCAGTTGTAGTCAACTGGGTTTCTTTACTTATTTTAGAAAATTGATGGAAAGGTAAAGAGCGAGTGGTGTTTGCCATGGAGGCTCTTGGTATCATGATTATGGCAACTTATGAAACCTTTGCGGCGGTCTATGATGCAGTAATGGATGATAGTTTATACGACAAATGGACGGATTTTTCTCTGCGTCATTTGCCTAAGACCAAGGAGAGAAAGAAACTCTTGGAATTGGCTTGTGGGACAGGAATTCAATCTGTGCGCTTCTCTCAGGCTGGTTTTGATGTGACTGGACTTGATTTGAGCGCGGATATGCTGGGGATTGCGGAGAAGAGAGCTGCTTTAGCCAAGCAAAAGATTGATTTTATCGAAGGCAATATGCTGGATTTGTCTAAGGCAGCTAAATACGACTTTGTCACGTGTTATTCGGACTCTATCTGCTATATGCAGGATGAGGTGGAAGTAGGAGACGTTTTTAAGGAAGTCTATAATGTCCTTAACGAAGATGGAGTTTTCATCTTTGATGTGCATTCGACTTACCAGACGGATGAGGTTTTTCCAGGCTATTCCTACCATGAAAATGCGGAAGATTTTGCCATGCTCTGGGATACCTACGAGGATGTAGCGCCTCACTCTATCGTTCATGAGTTGACTTTCTTTATCAAGGAAGAGGATGGGTCCTTTAGTCGCCACGATGAAGTGCATGAGGAGCGGACTTATGAGGTCTTGACCTATGATATTTTGCTGGAACAGGCTGGATTCAAGTCCTTCAAACTCTATGCGGACTTTGAAGACAAGGAGCCAACAGAAACTAGCACCCGTTGGTTTTTTGTGGCGCAGAAGTAGGAGATTAGCATGACCATAACGGGTATTATCGCGGAGTTTAATCCTTTTCACAATGGCCATAAATACCTGCTGGAACAGGTTGAGGGGCTGAAAATCGTGGCTATGTCTGGGAATTTCATGCAGCGTGGAGAGCCTGCTATCGTGGATAAGTGGACACGAGCCCAGATGGCTCTGGAAAATGGCGCAGACTTGGTAGTAGAATTGCCCTTTTTAGTCAGTGTTCAGGCAGCAGATTTCTTTGGTCAAGGAGCTGTGGATATCTTAGCTCAGTTAGGGATTGATAACTTAGCCTTTGGAACGGAGGAAGTGCTGGATTACCAGAAAATCGCTGACTTATACACAGAGAAATGTGCTGAGATGGAGAAATTTGTTGAAAATCTGCCTGATTCTCTTTCCTATCCACAGAAAACCCAGGCCATGTGGAAGGAATTTGCAGGTCTTGATTTTTCAGGCAATACGCCCAATCATGTTCTTGCTCTTGCCTATGTTAAGGCAGTTGTGGGACGCAACATCAAACTCCATCCGATTCAGCGTCAGGGGGCTGGTTACCATTCTGTGGATAAGGATGTGGACTTTGCTTCGGCAACAGCTCTGCGTCAGCACCAGTCAGACCAAGATTTCTTAGAACGCTTTATGCCTTCTGTTTCCCTCTTTGAGCAGGCTAATAAGGTGAGTTGGGACGACTATTTTTCTTTACTCCGCTATCAAATTTTATCAAATCCCGACCTAATCGCCATCTATCAGGTCAATCAAGAAATGGCTGTGCGCATTAATGAAGCTATTAAAACAGCACAGTCTATGGAAGACTTGGTTGAGGCGGTTGCCACCAAACGTTACACCAAGGCGCGTATACGACGACTCTTGACCTATATCTTGGTACAGACCAGAGAAAGTGATTTGCCAGAAGGGATTCATGTCCTTGGATTTACTAAAAAAGGAAGACAACACCTTAAGTCTCTGAAAGGGCAGATCCATCTAGTCAGCCGAATTGGCAAAGAACCTTGGGATGATATGACCCAAAAGGCAGATCAGATTTACCAACTGGGGAATCCAAGTATAGCAGAACAGAATTTTGGAAGAGTACCGATTAGAATAGAAACAAACTAAGTCTACTGAAAGGTAGGCTTTTTCTCAAGTCTCTACTAAACTACTATTTCTAAATAACAAGTTTATTTTAGCAAATGTGTTCCAAATTCCCCAAAACATATTCTATTTTAGGTTTGTGAAAATCACTTTTTTATGGTAGAATGTAAAAGAATGTATGTCATTCGGAATAACAATAAAATGAGGTAAAAACATGGAAATCATGTCGATTGCGATTGCTGTTTTTGCCGTCATCATTGGTTTAGTCATTGGATATGTCAGCATCTCAGCTAAGATGAAATCATCTCAGGAAGCTGCGGAGTTGATGCTTTTAAATGCTGAACAAGAAGCAACTAATTTACGTGGACAAGCTGAGCGAGAAGCGGATTTACTTGTTAATGAAGCTAAACGTGAAAGTAAGTCTCTTAAAAAAGAAGCACTATTGGAGGCCAAAGAAGAAGCCAGAAAATACCGTGAAGAAGTGGACGCTGAATTTAAATCAGAACGTCAAGAACTCAAACAAATCGAAAGTCGTTTGACAGAGAGAGCTGCTAGCCTTGATCGTAAGGACGACAATTTGACGAGTAAAGAACAAACACTTGAACAAAAAGAACAAAGTATTTCTGATAGAGCGAAAAACCTTGATGCGCGTGAAGAGCAATTAGAGGAAGTCGAAAGACAAAAAGAAGCAGAGTTAGAGCGTATTGGTGCTCTGTCTCAGGCAGAAGCACGAGATATTATCTTGGCACAGACAGAGGAAAACTTGACCAAGGAGATTGCCAGCCGCATTCGTGAAGCTGAGCAAGAGGTCAAGGAACGTTCTGACAAAATGGCCAAGGACATCCTGGTTCAAGCTATGCAACGTATTGCTGGTGAGTATGTGGCGGAGTCAACAAACTCAACAGTTCATCTGCCAGACGATACTATGAAGGGACGCATTATTGGTCGTGAAGGTCGTAACATTCGTACCTTTGAAAGTTTGACAGGGGTCGATGTGATTATCGACGATACACCAGAAGTGGTGACCTTGTCAGGTTTTGACCCGATTCGTCGTGAGATTGCCCGTATGACTATGGAAATGTTGCTCAAAGATGGTCGTATCCACCCAGCTCGTATCGAAGAGTTGGTTGAGAAAAACCGTCAAGAGATTGACAATAAGATCCGTGAATACGGTGAGGCAGCAGCCTATGAGATTGGTGCGCCAAACCTTCATCCAGACTTGATGAAAATCATGGGTCGCTTGCAGTTCCGTACTTCATATGGACAAAATGTCTTACGTCATTCGATTGAAGTTGCTAAGCTGGCTGGTATTATGGCCAGCGAACTGGGTGAAAATGCGGCTCTTGCCCGTCGTGCTGGATTCCTTCACGATATCGGGAAAGCCATTGACCGCGAGGTTGAAGGAAGCCACGTTGAAATCGGTATGGAATTGGCCCGTAAGTACAAGGAACATCCAGTTGTGGTTAATACGATTGCTAGCCACCACGGTGATGTCGAAGCTGAGAGCGTCATTGCAGTTATCGTTGCTGCAGCAGATGCCTTGAGCGCGGCACGTCCGGGTGCTCGTAGTGAGTCTCTTGAAAGCTACATCAAGCGTCTTCATGATTTGGAAGAAATTGCTAACGGCTTTGAAGGAGTGCAAACTAGCTTTGCCCTTCAAGCGGGACGTGAAATCCGCATCATGGTTAATCCAGGACAAATCAAGGACGACAAAGTCACAATCTTGGCTCATAAAGTTCGTGAGAAAATTGAAAACAATCTAGATTACCCAGGAAATATCAAGGTAACCGTGATTCGCGAGCTTCGTGCAGTAGATTATGCTAAATAAATAAGAAAGAGCAGTTGAAAAATTACTGCTTTTTTGTTACACTAGATAGAAAGACTGTAGAAGGATAGTTTGCACTAAATGCTACTATCTGAAGGGAAATCTTATTTTTACAGACTGACTAAAAGGAGACACAATGGCAGACCGAGGCTTACTAATCGTTTTTTCTGGTCCTTCAGGGGTTGGAAAAGGAACGGTTAGAAGAGAGATTTTTGAGAGTTCTGAAAACCAATTTCAATACTCTGTATCGATGACGACGCGCGCACAACGTCCTGGAGAAGTGGACGGTGTTGACTATTTCTTCCGTACTCGTGAAGAGTTTGAAGAGCTGATTCGTCAAGGACAGATGTTGGAATATGCAGAATATGTCGGCAACTACTATGGAACTCCTCTGACCTATGTCAATGAAACCTTGGACAAGGGAATCGATGTTTTCCTTGAAATTGAAGTTCAAGGCGCTCTTCAGGTCAAGAAAAAGGTTCCGGATGCTGTCTTTATCTTCCTGACACCACCAGATTTGGATGAATTGCAAGATCGTTTGGTAGGGCGTGGAACAGATAGTGCAGAAGTGATTGCCCAACGAATCGAAAAAGCCAAGGAAGAAATTGCCCTCATGCGTGAGTATGATTATGCGATTGTCAACGATCAGGTGCCCCTAGCTGCTGAGCGTGTCAAACGTGTGATCGAAGCAGAGCACTTCCGTGTGGATCGTGTCATTGGTCACTATCAGGAGATGTTACCAAAATCTTCCACTACCCGATAAAATTTAGAAAATAGGTACAAGCAAATGATGTTAAAACCCTCTATTGATACCTTGCTAGACAAGGTTCCTTCAAAATATTCACTCGTAATCTTGGAAGCAAAACGTGCCCACGAATTGGAAGCAGGTGCGCCAGCAACTCAAGGTTTCAAGTCTGAAAAATCAACTCTTCGCGCTTTAGAAGAAATCGAATCAGGAAACGTTACAATTCACCCAGATCCAGAAGGAAAACGTGAAGCAGTGCGTCGCCGTATCGAAGAAGAAAAACGCCGCAAAGAAGAAGAAGAAAAGAAAATCAAAGAGCAAATCGCTAAAGAAAAAGAAGATGGTGAAAAAATTTAAGGTTGGGGGGACTCAATCTTATTTTTTCTATTGCAAGAATATACTGACAAGGAGGAGGTGAGAAGATGGCTATAGCCAAGATTATAGTAGATGTGCCCTTAATGCAGACAGACCAGCCCTATAGTTACAGGATTCCTGATGAGTTTGAAGGAATGTTGGAAGTTGGGATGAGGGTTCATGTGCCCTTTGGTAAGGGAAATCGTCTGATTCAAGGGATTGTTCTTGGTTTGGAGTCCCAATCGGATGAAGAAGAGATGGAGCAAGATTTAAAAGATATTGTCGAGGTTCTGGACTTTTCTCCTGTTCTCACACAAGAACAACTCTGGCTGGCTGAGGAATTACGTAAGTCCGTCTTCTCCTATAAAATCTCCATCCTCAAGGCTATGTTACCGGGATTTCTGAACTCCAGCTATGACAAGATTCTCTATCCTCTGGAAGGTTTGAGTCAGGAAGACCGAGAGCGTCTGTTTGGTTCAGAAGATTCGCTTGCCTTTTCTTCACTAGACATCGCGAAGCAAGCCGAAATGATGCGTTTGACTAGAAAAGGTCTGCTTGGTCTGGAATATCAGGCGGTCGATCAAAAGAAGGTCAAGACCCAGTCCTGGTATGAGGTTCATCTTGCTCAATTAGAAGGTGTAGAGATTTCTACACGCGCCAAGAAAAAATTAGAACTGAGAGCCTATTTGCTGTCTCATCCTGAGAGTGATACCTTGGCTAGCTTGTTAGAGTCCTACTCGCGGGAGCAAGTCAACTTTTTTGTGGAACAAGGTGCTGTGACCATAGTCCAAAAGGAAGTGCAACGCTCGGATGCTTATTTTGAAGGCATTGAAGTAAGTCAGCCTTTGGAGTTGAATCCAGAGCAAAGGCAGGCGCGTGATGCGGTTGTGAGTGCGATTGGCAGTCATCAACCTCCCTTCCTCCTTCAAGGGATTACAGGAAGTGGGAAGACTGAGGTTTACTTGCAGATTATCCAAGGGGCTTTGGACAAGGGTAAGACAGCTATTTTACTGGTACCTGAGATTTCCCTGACTCCACAGATGACGGAGCGCTTTATTGCTCGCTTTGGTGAGAAAGTGGCTATTCTCCACTCAGGTCTGTCCAATGGTGAAAAGTATGATGAATGGCGCAAAGTGGAACGTGGCGATGCTCAAGTTGTTGTTGGTGCCAGATCTGCCATCTTTGCTCCGCTGAAAAATCTAGGTGTCATGATTATCGATGAGGAGCATGAAGCGACTTATAAGCAGGATAGCAATCCCCGTTACCATGCCAGAGAGGTGGCTATTTTACGGGCCCAGTATAATCAAGCGGCTCTGGTCCTCGGGTCCGCGACACCGAGCTTAGAAAGCCGTGCGAGGGCTGGAAAAGGTGTTTATCAACATTTACGTCTAACCCAACGTGCCAATCCTTTAGCTAGGATCCCTGAGGTTCAAGTGATTGATTTTAGGGACTATATCGGACAAAACGAGACGTCAAACTTTACTCCACCTTTGCTAGAAGCCATTCAGGATCGTCTGGCTAAAAAAGAACAGGTGGTTCTCATGCTCAATCGTCGTGGTTATTCTAGCTTTGTCATGTGTCGGGAGTGTGGAACGGTGGATACTTGTCCCAACTGTGATATTTCCTTGACCTTGCACATGGATACCAAGACCATGAACTGCCATTATTGTGGTTTTTCGAAAGACATTCCTCAGCTCTGTCCTAACTGTAAGAGTCGCAGTATTCGTTACTATGGGACAGGAACTCAGAAGGCTTATGACGAGCTGGCAGAACTCTTTCCCCAGGCTCGCATTCTGCGCATGGATGTGGATACAACTCGTAAGAAAGGTAGTCACCAAGCTCTACTTGACCAGTTTGGTCGAGGGGAAGCAGATATTTTACTAGGAACTCAGATGATTGCTAAGGGATTGGATTTTCCAAATGTGACCCTAGTCGGAGTGCTCAATGCGGATACAGCCTTGAATCTGCCTGATTTCCGTTCTTCTGAGAGAACCTTCCAGCTCTTGACTCAGGTGGCAGGCCGTGCAGGCCGTGCTGAAAAAGCTGGTCAGGTTTTGATTCAGTCCTACAATCCGCAGCATTATGCTATAAGATTTGCTAAGGATCAGGACTACGAAGGCTTTTATGCCTATGAAATGGGAATCAGACGACAACTTGGTTATCCACCTTACTATTTTACGATTGGCATTACCCTTTCTCATAAGAAAGAAGAGGAGGTTGTCAAACGTGCCTATGAAGTGATGAATATTTTGCGGTCAGGTTTGTCAGAGACCAGTAACATCCTTGGGCCGACTCCCAAACCCATCGCCCGTACCCACAACCTCTATCATTACCAGATTTTAATTAAATACCGTTTAGAAGATGAGCTTGGGCCGACTCTAAATCAGGTTCTGGCCCTGACTCAAGAACGAGAAAATAGTGAGCTCCGTCTCAGCATTGATCATGAGCCACAGCAATTTTTATAAGAAGGAGAAGATATGACAAAATTAATCTTTATGGGGACACCCGACTTTTCAGCAACAGTTTTAAAAGGACTTTTGACAGATGAGCGTTACGAAATTCTAGCCGTTGTGACCCAGCCAGACCGTGCTGTTGGTCGTAAAAAAGTTATTCAAGAAACCCCAGTCAAGCAGGCTGCCAAAGAGGCAGGACTTCCTATCTACCAACCTGAAAAACTATCTGGAAGTCCAGAGATGGAAGATCTTATGAAGCTAGGAGCAGATGGAATTGTGACTGCTGCATTTGGGCAGTTTCTTCCAAGTAAACTCCTTGATAGCATGGATTTTGCGGTCAACGTTCATGCCTCTCTTCTTCCTAAACACCGTGGTGGTGCGCCTATCCATTATGCCTTGATTCAAGGTGATGAGGAAGCTGGTGTGACCATTATGGAAATGGTTAAGGAAATGGATGCAGGGGATATGATTTCTCGTCGCAGTATTCCTATCACAGATGAGGACAATGTTGGCACCTTGTTTGAAAAATTGGCGCTAGTTGGTCGTGATTTGCTTTTGGATACTTTGCCTGCCTACATTGCTGGTGATATCAAACCTGAACCACAGGATCCAAGTCAGGTTACTTTCTCGCCAAATATCAAGCCAGAAGAAGAAAAACTAGATTGGACTAAAAGCAATCGTCAACTCTTTAACCAGATCCGTGGGATGAACCCCTGGCCTGTTGCCCATACTTTCCTTAAGGGAGACCGCTTTAAGATTTATGAAGCTCTAGCTGTAGAAGGTCAGGGAAATCCAGGTGAAATTCTCTCTATCGGCAAGAAAGAATTGATTGTCGCAACGGCAGAAGGGGCTCTATCCCTCAAACAAGTGCAGCCAGCTGGTAAACCTAAGATGGACATTGCTTCCTTCCTCAACGGAGTTGGACGTACATTGACTGTAGGAGAACGATTTGGTGACTAAAGTAGAAACGGCTAGAAGTTTAGCCCTAGCGGTATTAGAAGATGTCTTTATCAATCAAGCATACTCAAATATCGCCTTAAATAAGCATCTCAAGGGGAGTCAACTCTCGGCAGCAGACAAGGGCTTGGTGACCGAGCTGGTCTATGGAACGGTAGCCCGTAAACTGACTCTGGAATGGTACCTATCCCACTTTATCGAAGACAGAGACCGGTTAGACAGTTGGCTCTACGTCCTTCTCCTCATGAGTGCCTACCAACTCTGCTATTTGGATAAAATTCCAGACCATGCTGTGGTCAATGAAGCAGTAGAATTGGCCAAAGTCCGTAAAAAAGGCAGTGAAAAATTAGTCAACGCTGTCCTTCGTCGTATTCTGCGTGAAGGCTGGCCAGATATTGCTAGCATCAAGCGAAAAAACAAGCGTGATTCCATTGCCTATTCTCTCCCAGTTTGGCTAGTTTCCAAACTCAAGGAAGAATATGGTGAAGAGCGAGCACAAGCTATTTTTGAAAGTCTTTTGGTGCGAAACAAGGCTAGCATCCGAGTGACTGATTTAAACCGAAAAGCAGAAATCCAAACCTTGTTGGAGGCTAGTGATTCATCCTTGTCTCCCTCTGGTCTTGTGAAGGAGCAAGGGCATTTTGCAGGCCATGATTTGTTTGCGGATGGAGCAATTACCATCCAAGACGAGTCCAGTCAGCTTGTTGCTCCTACGCTTGATTTAAAAGGTGATGAGCAGGTTCTAGATGCCTGTGCGGCACCAGGTGGGAAAACAGCCCATATAGCCTCTTATCTCACGACAGGTCAGGTAACTGCTCTAGACTTGTACGATCACAAGTTGGACTTAATCCAAGAAAATGCCCAACGTTTAGGAGTTGCAGATCGGGTTCAAACGCAAAAATTGGATGCCAGAAAGGTGCATGAGTTTTTTGGGCAGAATTCATTTGATAAGATTTTGGTGGATGCTCCCTGCTCAGGAATTGGTCTTCTGCGTCGAAAACCAGACATCAAATACAATAAAGAAACGGCAGATTTCGCGTCCTTACAGGAAATTCAGCTAGAAATATTAGGTAGTGTTTGTCAAACACTAGGCAAAGGTGGTATAATAACTTATAGTACCTGTACTATTGTCTCAGAGGAGAATTTTCAAGTCGTTGAGGCATTTTTAGAAAGTCATCCTGAGTTCGAGCAGGTAAAACTAGAACATGAATGTAAGGATATCATGAAAGACGGCTGTATCCTCATTACACCTGAATTGTATGGAAGTGATGGATTCTTCATCAGTCAATTTCGTAAGATATCGGATTAGGAAGGAACTGACACATGGAAATTTCATTATTAACAGATGTTGGTCAGAAACGAACAAATAACCAAGACTATGTCAACCACTATGTCAATAGAGCTGGACGTACTATGATTATTTTAGCTGATGGGATGGGAGGTCATCGCGCAGGGAATATTGCTAGTGAAATGGCGGTAACAGACCTAGGTATAGCTTGGGTTGATACCCAAATCGATACAGTCAATGAAGTACGTGAATGGTTCGCCCATTACCTCGAAATTGAAAATCAAAAGATTCATCAACTTGGACAAGATGATGCCTATAAAGGAATGGGAACAACTTTAGAAGCTGTTGCTATTATTGGTAATCAGGCTATCTATGCTCATATTGGAGATTCTCGTATCGGTTTGATTCGTGGAGAAGAATACCACCAGTTGACGAGCGACCATTCTTTGGTCAATGAATTGCTCAAGGCTGGTCAATTGACGCCAGAAGAAGCAGCCAGTCATCCACAGAAAAATATTATTACTCAATCTATCGGTCAAAAAGATGAAGTTCAACCTGATTTTGGAATGATTACCCTTGAGCCAGGAGACTATCTCTTGCTCAATAGTGATGGTTTGACCAACATGATTTCAGGTAGTGAGATTTGTGATATTGTAACCAGTGATATTCCTTTGGCAGATAAAACAGCGACGCTTGTGCGTTTTGCTAACAATGCAGGAGGTTTAGACAACATTACGGTTGCCCTTGTTTCTATGAACGAGGAGGATGCAAAATGATCCAAATCGGCAAGATTTTTGCCGGGCGGTATCGAATTATCAAACAGATTGGTCGAGGAGGCATGGCAGATGTTTACTTGGCCAAAGATTTGATTCTAGACGGGGAAGAAGTGGCAGTGAAGGTCCTGAGGACCAATTACCAGACAGATCCGATTGCTGTGGCGCGTTTTCAGCGGGAAGCGAGAGCCATGGCGGATTTGGACCATCCTCATATCGTTCGGATTACAGATATTGGTGAGGAAGACGGTCAACAGTATCTTGCAATGGAGTATGTTGCTGGACTAGACCTCAAACGCTATATCAAGGAACACTATCCTCTCTCTAATGAAGAAGCTGTCCGTATCATGGGACAAATCCTCCTAGCCATGCGTTTGGCCCATACCAGAGGAATTGTTCACCGGGACTTGAAACCTCAAAATATCCTCTTGACACCAGATGGGACTGCCAAGGTCACAGACTTTGGGATTGCGGTAGCCTTTGCTGAGACGAGCCTGACCCAGACTAACTCTATGCTAGGTTCGGTTCATTACTTGTCACCGGAGCAGGCGCGTGGTTCTAAGGCGACTGTACAGAGTGATATCTATGCCATGGGGATTATTTTCTATGAGATGCTGACAGGCCATATCCCTTATGACGGGGATAGTGCGGTGACCATCGCCCTTCAGCATTTCCAGAAACCACTGCCGTCAGTTATTGATGAGAATCCATCTGTACCTCAGGCTTTGGAGAATGTTGTTATTAAGGCAACTGCCAAGAAATTGACAGATCGTTATCAGTCAGTTGCAGAGATGTATGTGGACTTGTCTAGTAGCTTGTCTTACAATCGTCGCAATGAGCCTAAACTGGTATTTAATGATACTACTAAGGCGGACACCAAGACACTACCAAAGGTATCCCAGAGTACCTTGACCTCGATTCCTAAGGTGCAAACACAAAGTCAGAAGCCACAGGCTGCGAAACCTAGTCAGCAGGTTTTGGAAGACAATTACGCGACCAAGCCTGTTAAGAAACGGAAATTTAGAGTTCGCTATATGATTTTGTTGGCCAGCATTGTATTGGTGGCAGCCTCTCTGATTTGGATACTATCCAGAACTCCTGCAACCATTGCCATTCCAGATGTGGCAGGTCAGACAGTTGCGGAAGCCAAGGAAACGCTCAAGAAAGCCAATTTTGAGATTGGCGAGGAGAAATCAGAGGCTAGTGAAAAGGTGGAAGAAGGGCGGATTATCCGTACAGATCCTGACGCTGGAACTGGTCGAAAAGAAGGAACGAAAATCAATTTGGTTGTCTCATCAGGCAAGCAATCTTTCCAAATTAGCAATTATATAGGCCGTAAATCTACAGATGTTATCGCAGAACTCAAGCAGAATAAGGTTCCTGAAAATCTCATCAAGATTGAGGAAGAAGAATCAAGTGAGAGCGAAGCAGGAACTGTTCTTAGACAGAGTCCAGCTGCCGGAACAACCTATGATTTGAGCAAGGCCTCAACGATTACCTTAACCGTTGCTAAGAAAGTAACTAGCGTTGCCATGCCAAGTTACACAGGATCTAGTCTTGAATTTACTAAAAATAATCTCGTTCAAATTGTCGGTATTAAAGAAGCCAATATTGAAGTTGTAGAAGTGTCGACAGCTCCTGATGGAACTGCTGAAGGTACAGTCGTTGAACAGAGTCCAAAAGCGGGTGAAAAGGTTGATTTGACTAAGACGCGTGTCAAGATTTCAATCTACAAACCAAAAACACCGCCGTCAACGTCATCATCAGCACCAGTCCAACGTGGAAACCAAGGTTCTACTACGACACCAAATCAGGGGAACCAACAAGGAAATCAACGAGGGAATGCACCTGCTCCTACTCAATCAAGTAGTGAAGGCAACCACGAAAATTCTCGTGATTAAACGAATCTTTGTCATGATTTCATGGCAAAGATTTTTTTTGAGTCCTAATTTGTGATAGAATAGAGGAAGTTGATAAAAGGAGGCAAGCATGGAAGAGTCAAAAGAATTAAATGCCGTCATCGATGTGATTATGTTAGCTGGAACCATTCTCCTCAAAAGTGGATCAGAGATTCATCGTGTAGAAGATACCATGATTCGGATTGCGCATTCGCAGGGGATTGTGGATTGCAATGTTCTTGCCATGCCTGCTGCTATCTTTTTCTCCATTGAAAACACCAATATTTCGCGAATGAAACGCGTGACTTCCTCTTCTTATAATATTGAAAAAGTCTGCGATGTCAACCAGATTTCTCGTCAGCTGGTTGGGGGGCAAATTGATTTAGAAACAGCCTTCAAGCAATTGACGGCCTTGCAAGCCCAACCTCTTCCTTATACCAAGTTACAGGTGACTCTGGCTGCGACTTTTAGTGCCCCTTTCTTCTCAATTATGTTTAGTGGAAATATCTACGATGCAATCGGGGCAGGAGTGGCTACCTTATTTGGTTTTGCCTTTTCCCTCTATGTGGAGAAGTTTATCCGAATTCCCTTTGTGACAGCCTTTGCTGGAGCCTTTGTCTTTGGGATGATAGCCCAGTTTTGGGCTCGCTACACAGGCTTTCCTTCAACAGCAGATTTGATTATAGCTGGTGCTGTCATGCCGTTTGTACCAGGGATTGCCTTGACCAATGCGGTCCGTGATATTATGACTAACCACATAAACTCTGGTATGAGCAAGATGTTTGAATCCTTGCTCATTACCCTTGCTTTAGGGGCAGGAACTTCTGTCGCCTTGGTATTGATGAACTAATATGATACTAACAACCTTTTTATTACAAGCAGTAGCAAGTCTTCTTGCTATCATCACTTTTTTAATCGTACTCAATGTTCAGCGGTCCATGCTCTTACCAGGAGGGATTTTGGGCATGGCTGTCTGGTTAATTTATCTCTTGCTCAAGGAACCGACCAATGTTATTGTGGCTACTTTTATTGCGGCTATTATTGGTTCTTGTGTTAGCCAGATTTTAAGTATTCTTTATAAGACACCTGCAGTGGTCTTTATCTTGGCCATTTTGGCACCCCTGGTTCCGGGCTATCTGTCCTATCGGACAACTGCCTTTTTTGTGACAGGAGACTATAGTCACGCCATTGCCAGTGCTACCTTGGTTGTTATGTTGGCTTTGGTTATTTCCATTGGAATGGCTAGTGGAACAGTGATTCTCAGACTTTATTCCTACTTGCGAAAACAGCATAATAGTTAGAATAATAAGAGACTTGAATTTGTGAATCAAGTCTTTTTTCTCTTTTTTACTGCTATTTGTGATAAAATAGTATAGAACGATTTTTTACAATGAATGATAAAACAGAGGTAAATATGACAATCGGTATTGATAAGATTGGTTTTGCGACCAGTCAATATGTCTTGAAATTACAAGATTTAGCAGAAGCAAGAGGGACTGACCCAAATAAATATAGCAAGGGTCTCCTGTTAAACGAAATTAGTATTGCGCCTATGACTGAGGATATTGTAACCTTGGCGGCCAGCGCAAGTAATTCTATTTTGACTGATAAAGAAAAAGAAGAAATTGACATGGTCATCGTTGCGACAGAGTCAGGAATTGACCAGAGTAAGGCTGCGGCGGTCTTTGTTCATGGCTTATTAGGTATTCAACCTTTCGCTCGTAGCTTTGAAGTGAAGGAAGCTTGCTACGGTGCTACTGCTGCCCTTCATTATGCCAAATTGCATGTGGAGAATTCTCCAAAGTCTAAGGTCTTGGTCATTGCTAGTGATATTGCCAAGTACGGTGTGGGGACTCCAGGAGAACCCACTCAGGGTGCTGGAAGTGTAGCTATGTTGATTACTCAGAATCCACGCATTATGGCCTTTAATAATGACAATGTAGCTCAAACCCGTGACATCATGGATTTCTGGCGTCCAAACTATTCAAGCACTCCTTTTGTGAATGGTTTATATTCGACTCAGCAATATCTTGAGAGTCTAATGACAACTTGGATCGAGTACAAGAAACGCTATAATTGGACTACGAATGACTTTGCGGCTATTTGTTTCCACTTGCCTTACCCTAAATTGGCGCTAAAAGGCTTAAAAAAAATCATAGCTGAGAGTCTGACTCAAGAGAAAAAAGATCTCTTGCAAAATCATTTTGACCAGTCTATTCTCTATAGTCAAAAGGTGGGGAATATCTATACAGGTTCCCTATTCCTAGGACTTTTATCTCTCTTGGAAAATACAGATAGCTTGAAGGCTGGGGATAAAATCGCCCTTTATAGTTACGGAAGTGGTGCTGTGACGGAGTTCTTCAGTTGTGAATTGGTTGAAGGTTATGAAGCTTATCTGGATAAAGACCGCTTGAACAAGCTCGACCAACGAACTGCCCTATCCGTCGCCGACTATGAAAAGGTCTTCTTTGAGGAAGTGGTATTGGATGAAACAAACTCAGCCCAGTTTACTGGATATGAAAATCAAGACTATGCCTTGGTGGAGATTGTCGACCACCAACGCCGTTATAGCAAGGTTGAAAAATAATGAAGATAAGTTGGAATGGATTTTCTAAAAAAACATACCATGAGCGCCTTGAGTTGTTAAAAGCTCAGGCGCTCCTTAGCCCTGAAAAGCAAAGGAGTCTGGAGCAGGATGAACAAGTCAGCTTGGCTGTTGCAGACCAGCTGAGTGAGAATGTGGTAGGAACTTTTTCTCTGCCTTATTCTATTATTCCAGAACTTTTGGTGAATGGGCAGGACTATACAGTTCCCTATGTGACAGAAGAACCCTCAGTGGTTGCTGCAGCCAGCTATGCCAGCAAAATCATTAAGCGAGCAGGTGGCTTTATTGCTCAAGTGCATGAGCGCCAGATGATTGGGCAGGTAGCTCTTTATCAAGTTGATGATCCAGAGCTAGCGCAAGAGAAGATTGCCAGCAAGAAAGCAGAACTCTTGGAACTTGCTAATCAAGCCTATCCTTCGATTGTTAAACGCGGGGGTGGGGCGCGTGATCTACATGTAGAGCAGATCAAAGGCAAAACAGACTTTCTCGTTGTTTATCTCCATGTCGATACCCAGGAAGCCATGGGTGCCAATATGCTCAACACCATGCTGGAAGCCTTGAAACCAGTCTTAGAAGAACTCAGCCAGGGACAGAGTCTCATGGGAATCCTGTCTAATTACGCGACCGATTCTCTGGTGACAGCAAGTTGCCGCATCGCCTTTCGCTACTTGAGTCGCCAAAAGGATCAAGGACGAGAAATTGCAGAGAAGATAGCCTTGGCTAGTCAGTTTGCGCAGGCTGATTCTTATCGAGCAGCTACCCACAATAAAGGAATTTTTAACGGTATTGATGCCATTTTGATTGCCACTGGTAATGACTGGCGTGCCATCGAAGCTGGGGCCCATGCCTTTGCAAGTCGAGATGGACGTTATCAAGGCCTCAGCTCTTGGCGTCTGGACTTGGAGACAGAAGAATTGGTTGGTAAGATGACTCTTCCTATGCCTGTGGCGACCAAGGGTGGCTCTATCGGTCTCAACCCTCGTGTAGCCCTCAGTCACGAACTACTGGGAAATCCTTCTGCCAAAGAATTAGCCCAGATTATCGTGTCTATCGGGCTTGCCCAAAACTTTGCAGCTCTCAAAGCCTTGGTCAGCACAGGGATACAGCAAGGCCACATGAAATTGCAGGCTAAATCCTTGGCACTCCTAGCAGGTGCCAGTGAAAATGAGGTAGCTCCCCTAGTCGAGCGCCTTATCGCAGATAAAACCTTTAACCTAGAGACAGCCCAGCGTTATTTAGAAAACTTAAGATCATAAAAAAACTCAGACCGATTCGTCTGAGTTTTCTTGTACTTAAATACTTTTTCCTGGCAATAATGTAACTGGTAAGAAATAGCCTGTTGTCGCGACTTCCTTGCCTTCAATCTTTTGCAAGAGAAGGTCAACAGTGAGGCAGGCAATCTCTTCCAAGGGTTGCTTGATAGTAGCCAGTTGAGGGTAGTAATTTTCGATAAAGTAGGTACCATCATAGCCGATGACCTTGAGCTCTTCTGGGACAGAAATGCCCAATTCTTGAGCAATTTTAATGACCAGAAGAGCTGTTAAGTCATCCGAAGCAAAGATGGCATCTGGTTTTTGTCGAGTCAAGATATTCTTGATTTCCATTTCTTTTCTGACGGGAGAAAAGTCACTGGAAACATTGATAATAGGAGCTTGGGGGAGTACAGATGCAAAACCAGCGTGGCGTAGTCCAGTTGGCGAGTTAGAATTGTCATTCCCAGTAATCATGATGATAGACTGGGCACCTGTCTTGACCAAGGTCTGGGCAGCAAGAACCCCACCAGCATAGTTGTCAGAGGAAACGACAGGAATATCTGGAGACAGGTTTCGGTCAAAGGAAATAATTGGCGCCGTCACCCGATTGTAGTCTTCGATTCCCAAGTTGTGACTGCCAGAAATGATGCCGTCCACCTGATTGGCTTCCAACATTTCGATGTATTCGCGTTCCTTCTCAGAATCGTGCTCACTGTTGCAGATGATGGTCTTGTAACCATTTTTGAAGAGTTGGTGCTCCAGCTTATCAATCAATTCTGCATAGAAAACATTGGAAATATTAGGGAAAATCAAACCGATTAATTTGGCTGATTTTCCTTGCAAGCTACGAGCTAGGTTGTTGGGTTTATAGCCCAATTCCCGCATGGCTTCATTTACCTTTTGAATGGTTTTCTCAGAGAGATAACCTTTTTTATTGATAACCCGAGAAACGGTAGTAGGGCTGACGCCTGCAAGTTTGGCGACATCAGTTAGTTTTGCGACCATAATCTAATTCATAGTAAGTTCCAGTTGGATTTCCAGATTTAATCAGGATACCATTTTGGTCCGCATGTGGGAAGACACGACCGGAAAATACTTTTTCTCCTTTATTGATGAAAATTTCAAAGACAGAGTTATCGATGAAAATCGTAGCAGTAGTAGCCTGATTCTCGATAGGGCAAGAACGAGTTGTCCCAAATTCTTGGGCATACTGTTCACCAGCCTGGCTACGATCTACTGTCACTTGACCATTTACAAGGTCAAAGTTGATGGAAAGTCCCTTGCCTTCTTTATCAGCAAGTAAGACAATCTCGCTCTGGCTATTGGCTTCCAAGTTGAGCTCGAGTTCGTAGCTGTTATTGGTTTGAGCACGATTTGAGAAGACTTCTTCAGAGGCACGAAGGTCCTTGACAGCTGCGACTGGATATTGGTAGAGTTTGTCGTCTTTGATAGTGAGTTCCTTGACCAAAGAGAAGGTTCCTTGGTGGTCAAAACGGTCGGATGGATATGAAACATCAGGCAAGCCAAGCCAGCTAACAGCTAGAGCACGTCCATCAGGAGCGTTGAAGGCTTGAGTTGCATAGGCTTCGAAACCATAATCCATGTTTTGAAGTTGAGACACATCTACCATTTTGGCATTTTCAGGGTCAAAGGAAGCACCAATCTTATACATATTTGGATAGATATTATCGTAGTCTAGAACTTTCTTCTCCAATCCTTGTGGGCAGTAGAGGAGGACAGGTTGATCGCCTACAAAGACCAGGTTTGGACATTCCATCATGTAGGCAGTGCGGTCGTTAGCAAAGTCAAGGTCGCCAACTACTTGCCAGTTTGTGTAGTCGTTGTCAATAGCCTTGTAGAGACGAACGAAACCTTTTTTCTCCAAGTCTTGTCCGCCGACGATAGCATAGTATTGACCCTTAAAGTTAAAAATTTGCGGGTCGCGAAAGTGGTCAGTAGAGTCAACTGGCTGGTCAATCAAGATCTTGTCAATCTTTGTAATCTTGCCATCCTTGTCCATCAAGGCCCCAATCTGATATGGGTGACGGATCCAATTTTCATCGCGAACATTTCCTGTATAAAATAGGAACAAGTTATCGTCAAACTGCATGGCAGAACCAGAGTAGGCACCGTGGCTATCTAATGGAGTATCAGGCAAAACTTTGACTCCAGTTTCCGTGAAGTGAACCAAATCATCACTTTCAAGCTGAACCCAAGATTTCAAACCGTGGGCTGCACCAAAAGGAAAATTCTGATAAAAAACAACCCACTTCCCATCAAAGTAGGAAAAGCCATTTGGATCGTTGAGAAGTCCTGTTTTTGGCTCAACATGGTAATGAGTATGCCATGGAGATTGAGCCATATTTTCCTTTATATGTTGAATTTCTTCTTGTGTCCAATCTTCATAGCGTCTATAACGACGTTCAGTAGTCCATTCCATTTCTATTTCCTCCATAAATTCTACTATCTTAATAGTAAACGTTTCCTTATAAAAAAGCAAGTCTTTCACACTAAATTTAAGAAAAAATGTCAAACGATTGACAGAATTTAGAAACGAAATTTTATGAAAATCGATGAAAATATGAAAGTTTTTGAAAACCTTAAAGTAAAAACCCTGAATTCAAAGGATATTTCCTGCTTTGTTAATGAAAAAATAGCAAAAACAATCAAAATTGGACAAATGGCAAAATTTTTTCTACAAAACGCTTGACATATTTTTTAAACGTGATAGAATAATATTCGTAGGGCGAATAAAATCGCTTTCAAACAAGAACAAAATTTTATATAAGGAGATTTTTGCAAATGAATAATCAGGAAATTGCAAAAAAAGTCATCGATGCCTTGGGCGGACGTGAAAATGTCAACAGTGTAGCTCACTGTGCGACTCGTCTTCGTGTCATGGTCAAAGATGAAGGGAAAATTAATAAAGAAGTGATTGAGAACTTGGAAAAAGTTCAAGGTGCTTTCTTTAACTCAGGTCAATACCAAATCATCTTTGGTACAGGTACAGTTAACAAAATGTACGATGAGGTTGTTGCACTTGGTTTGCCAACATCATCTAAAGATGACATGAAAGCAGAAGCTGCGAAACAAGGAAACTGGTTCCAACGTGCTATCCGTACTTTCGGTGACGTTTTCGTTCCAATCATCCCAGTTATCGTAGCGACAGGTCTCTTCATGGGGGTGCGTGGTCTTTTCAACGCTCTTGAAATGCCACTTCCAGGTGACTTTGCAACTTACACACAAATCTTGACAGATACAGCCTTCATCATCTTGCCAGGTTTGGTTGTGTGGTCAACCTTCCGCGTATTCGGTGGAAATCCTGCCGTTGGTATCGTTCTTGGTATGATGCTTGTTTCTGGCTCACTTCCAAACGCTTGGGCAGTCGCTTCAGGTGGTGAAGTAACAGCTATGAACTTCTTTGGTTTCATCCCTGTTGTTGGTTTGCAAGGTTCAGTTCTTCCAGCCTTCATCATCGGGGTTGTCGGAGCTAAATTTGAAAAAGCTGTCCGCAAGGTTGTTCCAGATGTGATTGACCTCTTGGTAACACCATTCGTGACACTTTTGGTTATGTCTATCCTTGGACTCTTTGTCATCGGACCAGTCTTCCACGTTGTTGAAAACTACATCCTTCTTGGAACAAAAGCACTCCTTAGCTTGCCATTTGGTCTTGGTGGTTTCTTGATTGGTGGGGTTCACCAATTGATCGTCGTGTCAGGTGTACACCACATCTTCAACTTGCTTGAAGTTCAATTGCTTGCTGCTGACCATGCTAACCCATTTAACGCTATCATTACAGCTGCTATGACAGCTCAAGGTGCTGCGACTGTTGCGGTTGGTGTTAAAACTAAAAATCCAAAACTGAAAACTCTTGCTTTCCCAGCTGCTCTTTCTGCCTTCCTAGGTATTACAGAGCCTGCTATCTTCGGGGTGAACTTGCGCTTCCGTAAACCATTCTTCCTTTCATTGATTGCTGGTGCAATCGGTGGTGGATTGGCTTCAATCCTTGGACTTGCTGGTACTGGTAGTGGTATCACCATCATCCCTGGAACAATGCTTTATGCCGGTAATGGACAACTTCCACTATACCTTCTGATGGTAGCTGTATCATTTGCCCTTGGTTTTGCTCTTACTTACATGTTTGGTTATGAAGATGAAGTAGAGGTTGCTGAAGAAACTACTACAGAACGCTTCGTTGAAGAAGCAGTTACTGGAAATGTTGTTGCTTTTCAAAATGAAACACTTATAACTCCTATCGTTGGTGATGTTGTCGCTCTTGCTGATGTCAATGATCCAGTCTTCTCAAGTGGAGCTATGGGACAAGGTATCGCTGTAAAACCTAGCCAAGGTGTGGTTTATGCACCAGCTGATGCTGAAGTTTCAATCGCCTTTCCAACAGGACATGCCTTCGGTTTGAAAACAACCGATGGTGCTGAAGTTTTGATCCACGTTGGTATCGACACTGTAACAATGAACGGTGACGGTTTTGAAGCAAAAGTTGCCCAAGGTGACAAGGTGAAAGCAGGAGATGTTCTTGGAACATTTGACTCAAACAAAATCGCTGCAGCTGGTCTTGATGATACAACAATGGTTATCGTTACAAATACAGCTGACTACGCTTCAGTAGCTCCAGTCGCAACAGGTTCAGTTGCTAAGGGGGATGCTGTGATCGAAGTGAAAATCTAATACTCTTCGAAAATCAAATTCAAACCACGTCAGCTTCGCCTTGCTGTAGATATATGTAACTGACTTCGTCAGTCTTATCTACAACCTCAAAGCATTGCTTTGAGCAACCTTCGGCTAGCTTCCTAGTTTGCTCTTTGATTTTCATTGAGTACAATATTCCCTCTCACAATGAAAACGAACAAATGACATGTTTGTTCGTTTTTGCTTGAATGGTAAGATTTACAGAGGAAAATCTAAAAAATAGAGAAATTTAGACTTTCGAAATATGCTATAATAAAGAAAATAAAAACAAGAGGTTTATCATGACAAAATTATATGGAAGCTTGGAAGCGGGCGGTACAAAGTTTGTCTGTGCTGTCGGTGATGAAAACTTTAATGTTGTAGAAAAAACACAATTTCCAACAACAACTCCAATCGAAACAATCGATAAAACCATCGAGTTCTTCTCAAAATTCGATAACCTTGCTGGTCTTGCAGTCGGTTCATTTGGTCCGATTGATATTGATAAAAACTCAAAAACTTATGGCTTTATCACAACGACTCCAAAACCAAACTGGGCAAATGTGGACTTGCTTGGTGCCCTTCGTCGCGCCCTCAACGTGCCTATGTACTTTACTACAGACGTAAATAGCTCTGCTTATGGTGAAGTGGTTGCCCGTAACAATGCTGGTGGCCGTATCGAAAACTTGGTTTACTACACAATCGGTACAGGTATCGGTGCAGGTGTTATCCAACGTGGTGAGTTTATCGGCGGTGTGGGTCACCCTGAGATGGGCCATTACTATGTTGCTAGACACCCAATGGATATTGAAAAAGAATTCAACGGTGTTTGTCCATTCCACAAAGGCTGTTTGGAAGGCTATGCAGCTGGTCCAAGTTTGGAAGCTCGTACAGGTGTACGTGGGGAAAATATTGAACTTAACAACCCTGTTTGGGATGTTCAAGCCTACTATATCGCTCAAGCTGCGGTTAATGCGACAGTGACTTTCCGCCCAGACGTGATTGTCTTTGGTGGAGGAGTCATGGCTCAACAACACATGCTGGACCGTGTCCGTGAGAAATTTACAGCTCTCCTTAATGGTTATCTACCAGTACCAGATGTGCGTGATTACATTGTAACGCCAGCAGTCGCAGGAAATGGTTCTGCTACACTTGGGAACTTTGTCCTTGCAAAAGAAGTTTCAAAATAAAGCACAAAATCCGCTTGGGAAACCAAACGGATTTTTTATGTATCAAAGCATTTGCCAGAAGAAGTCGATAATATAGGTCAGACCGTAGGTATAAACCACGAGGGTAAAGGGCTTGGTCAGAATGATGATGGTCATATAGCGCTTGAAACTCATCTTGGTCAGGGCAGCCAGCATACAGAGAAAGTCAGCTGGACTAATGGGCCAAATCATCATAAAGATAAAGAAACGGTCAAAACGATTGCCCTTATCCAACCAACCGATATACTTGTCATAGGTGCGCTTGCTGACGACAGACTGGACAAAGGCAGCTCCATAGAGTCGCACCAGATAAAAGATAATGGCACAGCCAATCACAATCCCGATATAGTTGTAGATAGTCCCGATGATGTGACCATAGATAAAGACCCCAGCTACCGAGGTCAAGGCCCCAGGAATGATAGGGACGACCGTTTGTAAAATCTGTAAAAAGATAAAGAGAGGTGGCCCCCAGATCCCTGCCTGCTGGATAAAGGCAGAGAGGGTTTCCTTAGACTGTAAAATCCCAGCCTGATAAGCCCAAATACAGAAAATCAAACTCCCAACCCCACCGACAATCGATGAGATATTGATAACTCGCTGCAGAAGGGGAGAAACAGCTTTCATTTGTTTATCCTGTGACATGTAAACTCCTCATAGATAGTATAGTTCTACTATACCATATTTTGGAGGAGAAAGGGGGAATGGATTGTCTTTGCAAGGGGAAGAGTGATGGATTTTGAGGCTAAACATGCTATAATAGACCTAGTATAAAATTTGGAAATTTCAGGATAGGAATAGTTCAAATGAAACGTAAGGAAGGTTTGCGATGGCAAGACGAAAAGATTTTTCTGAATTAACAAGAGTACAAATACCAGCAGCTCTGCATTTGATGCGAATGGGCTATACCTATCTTTCTCGTAATAGTAAAGAAATTGAAGAAAGAGATCCAGATACCAATATTCTTGTATCTGTTTTTAAGGAGCAATTTTTAACGTTTAATAACTATTTAACAGATGAAGATTTTGAGAGAGAATTGGCCAATATCAAGCTGGAACTGGATCAAAATGATTTAGGGCGATCATTCTTTAAAAGGATACAGGGACAAGAAGGTGCTGTTTATATCGATTGGGAAAATCCTGAAGCCAATACCTTCCATCTGGCGCTTGAAGTTACTTGTCAAAATGGACAAGATGAATTTCGTCCGGATATAGTTGTGTTTATCAATGGACTTCCCCTTTCTTATATCGAAGTTAAACAACCAAATGCTATCCGTGATGGAAAGACGGGGATTCAGTCAGAACAGGACAGAGCCAGATACCGTTTTGAAAATCGTAAGTTCCGTCGTTTTAACAATATTACCCAGTTGATAGCTCTATCTGATAATTTGCCTTATATTAGTGGCCAAGGTCAACAAAAACAGGGTTCTTACTACGCTTCCAATGCCTATTCAAAAACCAAGTTTAATGCTTTCAAGGAGGAAAGAGAAGTAGATTTTCTGCATTCAATTGAAGCTTTAAGAGATGAACAAATTGATTTCGTACTTGAGGATGTGAAGCATTTTGCTCTCAAATCTCAACCAGAATTTACAACAAACTTACAGCCCGACACTCCTTGCAATACTTTCCTATCTTCTTTGTATCAAAAAGAACGCCTGCTTTTCATGTTTCGCTTTGGGCTGGTCTATGTAGAAGAAGAAAGCAAGGAAGGGCAGATACAATTGCAGAAGCATGTCATGCGTTATCCGCAATACTTCGCTACAAGAGCTATCGAAGAAACCATCGCAAAAGGTGTCAAAAAAGGTGTTATCTGGCATACACAGGGCTCAGGTAAGACTGCCCTGGCTTTCTTCAATATCCGCTATCTGACCAATTATTTTTCAAAACAGGGGATTGTTCCGCAGTTTTACTTTGTCGTTGATCGCTTGGATTTGGCAGACCAAGCCTTTAAGGAATTTACTAAAAGAGGACTCAAGGTTAAGCGCATCAACAATCCTCGAGAACTCAATCAAAAGCAAGACGGCTATGATGTCGCCGTTGTCAATATACAGAAGTTCAAAGATGATTCAGACCTGACCGACCGCTCTGGCTATGATCTTAATCGTCAAAATATCTACTTTATCGATGAAGCACATCGCTCTTATAACGAACGAGGTTCCTATCTGCCAAATCTATACCAAGCAGATACCAATGCAATCAAGATTGCTTTGACTGGGACCCCCTTGATTACCTACAAGAAAGATGGTAAGACAAAGGAAAGCCATGCGACTACACGTGATATTTTTGGGGATTATATCCATAAATACTACTACAACCAGTCTATAGATGATGGTTTTACCTTGCGTTTGATGCGAGAAGATATCGAGACGTCCTATAAAGATAATCTCAGAGGAATCAATGAAGAAATCCAACGTGGAGATCTGTCAAAAGAAGATATTTTTGCTCATCCGCACTATGTGGAACCTATGCTTGATTTTATTCTGGAGGACTTTAATCGTGCGCGTGATCTGGTTTTTGATGACCAGACCATTGGTGGTATGATTGTCTGTGATTCATCCAAGCAGGCGCGTGAGCTTGAAAAGCAGTTGGAAGAACGACGAAAGGCTGGAACAACCAACTTGACCTCTGCTCTCATCCTCCATGATGAGGGAGACAAGGAAGAGAAAAAGGAAAAGGTGGATGCCTATAAAGAAGGTAAGATTGACCTCATTATCGTCTATTCGATGCTCCTGACAGGTTTTGATGCGCCTCGCCTCAAGCGTCTCTATCTAGGTCGCAAGATTAAGGCTCATAACCTTCTCCAGACTTTGACTCGTGTGAATCGTCCTTACAAGGACTATCTCTTTGGCTATGTAGTTGATTTTGCGGATATTTCTGAGGAGTTTGACAAGACTAATCGTGCATATCTGGAAGAACTCAATCAAGAGTATGATACGACCCTGACTGGGGAAAATGGAGAGGATGTGTTTGGGTCGCTCTTTGTGCCAGCAGAGGAAATTTCTCAGGAACTAAGCAAGACAGAGCGCATCCTCATGGACTATCCAACCTTTAATCTAGAGTTCTTTTCTCAATCAATTGATGATATCAAGGATAGAAAGCAACTAAATGAACTCCGAAAAGCTTTAGAATCGGTTAAGCAATACTATAATATCGCCCGCTTACTTGGTCATGACCATTTGCTCGAACAGATTGATATTACTCAGATTGCAACTCTGCTCAATGTCATCTCAAGACGTTTGCTGACCTTGTCACTAATAGATAAGCCAGATGATTTTTCCAGTCGTACTCTTTTAAATCTTGCCATGTCTGAGACCAGTTTTAGTTTTGTCAAGATTGCGGAGGAAGAACTCCGTCTAGCAGCCAATGACCTAGAAGATTTGAAGCGTCGAGTTGCTGGAGGTATCATAAAAGAGCGTGATGAGAAAGATCCTGAGTGGGTTTTTCTCTACGAAGAATTCCAGCGTATCATGAAAAAACACCTGATTCATGGGCAAGAAGGCTATACTATGGAAAACATCAAAGAAATTCAAAAAGAGTATGAAGACCTCTTTAAGTCAGTGGAAGATTATCATACTCATATGAGACGTTTGACGATGAATTTTGACGGAGATGAAATGGCAGCACGTTCCTACAAACACGTAACCAACTCGACTATGGTCAGTGATTTTCCTGCTATTTACCATGTTATCAAGGGTTCTAAAGTCAGACTAGACCATAAAATCGGTCAAAATCAAGGAGTGCTCGATAACGAGGACTTTCTCAAGAAAATGATTCGAGAAGAAGCTCGGATTGAAATGAAAACCAACCAATCTGCAAGTAGTTTGACAAGACAGGATTTTAATTATATCGTCGAGTCGCTATTTGAAGGATATGAAGAGGAATACCAACACTAATGAATGAAACATATAAAGTCCAAGTCCAAGACTTGGTAGATGATTTGAAAGCAGTCTTTACTCATGCAGGACTAGGAGGAGAAGCGGGTGAGTACAAACTCCTCACCCAGTCCTTCCTCTACAAGTTTTTAAATGATAAGTTTTTATATCAAGCTAAGGTGCTGGATGAATCCAACACTTATGAAAACTTGTTGGCAATGGGTGAAGATGACTATGACTGGCTCTTGGAGGATATTGGTACAAGTACGGCTTGGCTCAAGCCTGACCAGTTAATCGAAACCCTTCACCGTCAGCAAAATGAAGCGACTTTCTACGAGAGTTTTGAAAATACCCTCAACCAGATCGCCATTGATAATAACGATATTTTCTCTGTTCATACGGACGGAGATACGGCTATTCGTCTCTTTGATGAACGATTGATTACCGACACTATCTCAGATAGCAGTAAGCGTAACGAAGTGGCAAAAGCTATCATCAATCTACTGGCGCGTGTTAAGTTTGATGAGACTATTTTTTCACAAGGTTTCGACTTTTTCTCTACCCTCTTTGAGTACATGATCAAGGACTACAACAAAGACGGTGGTGGCAAGTATGCCGAGTACTACACGCCTCACTCTGTGGCTAAGATTATCGCTGATATTCTTGTGGGAAATGACCAGCCATCAAACGTGCGGATTTATGACCCGTCTGCTGGGTCTGGAACCTTGCTCATGAATTTGGCTAGTCGTATCGGTGTGGATAAGACTACTGTCTATAGTCAGGATATATCGCAAAAATCATCTAATCTCCTCCGTCTTAATCTGATTTTGAACGGACTTCAACACTCCATTCATAATATCGTACAGGGAAATACCATTATTGCCAATCGTCATCCTGAAAAGATGGACTATATCGTCTCCAATCCTCCTTTTAAGCTGGACTTTTCAGAGTGGCGTGACCGAGTGGAAAGCTTGCCAGAAGCCAGTGAGCGTTTCTTTGCAGGAGTGCCAAAGGTTCCAGCTAAATCTAAGGACAAGATGGCGATTTATGAGCTCTTTGTTCAGCATATCATCTACTCTCTGAAGCCAGATGGTCAAGCAGCCGTAGTCCTACCGACAGGCTTTATCACGGCCCAGTCAGGGATTGACAAGGCTATCCGTCAACACTTGGTGGACAATAAAATGCTGGCAGGTGTCGTTTCTATGCCGTCTAATATCTTTGCGACGACAGGTACCAACGTCTCCATCCTCTTTATTGATAAGAAAAATAAGGGCGATGTTGTCCTCATCGATGCCTCAAACCTCGGAACCAAGGTCAAGGAAGGCAAGAACCAAAAGACCGTGCTCTCTCCTGAGGAAGAGCAGAAAATCGTCGAGACCTTTATCAAGAAAGAAACCGTCGAGGACTTTTCTGTCACCGTCTCTTATGAGGATATCAAGGAGAAAAATTACTCACTCAGCGCAGGTCAATACTTTGATATCAAGATTGACTATGTAGATATTACAGCAGAAGAGTTTGAAGTTAAGATGACCGCCTTTCAAAACAAACTCACCGATCTCTTCCAGCAATCGCATGCACTAGAGCAGGAGATTACAGAGCAAATGAAGGGGTTGAAGTATGAGTGAGTGGAAAAGATATAAATTATCAGAACTTTATGAAATGAGTTCAGGAATTTCTTCAACTAAAGAGCAAGCGGGACACGGTTCACCATTTCTTTCATTCTCTGTTGTTTTTAATAATTATTTTTTGCCAGACAGTTTAATTGATTTAATGGATACGACAGATGGTGAGAAGCAAAAATACTCAATAAAAGAGGGTGATATATTTTTAACACGCACTAGTGAAACAGTTAATGAATTGGCTATGTCTTCAGTTGCTTTGAAGGATTATCCTGAAGCTAGTTTCAGTGGATTTTTGAAAAGACTTAGGTCGGTTGATAAAACAATTGTTTATCCTAAATTCATGGCTTTTTATTTAAGAAGTCCTTTGTTTAGAAGAACAATAATAAATAATACTGTAATGACACTAAGAGCTAGTTTCAATGAGGCAATGTTTTCATATCTTGAAATTATGCTACCAGATTTTGATACTCAAAAGAAAATTGGTGATTTCCTTTATTCGTTAGAAAAGAAAAAACAAATCAACAACCAAATCAACCAAGAGTTGGAAGCCATGGCTAAGACCCTCTATGACTACTGGTTTGTGCAGTTTGATTTCCCAGACCAGAATGGCAACCCCTACAAATCATCAGGCGGAAAGATGGTCTATAGCCCAGAACTCAAACGCGAAATCCCAGAGGGGTGGGGAGTGGAGAGTGTTGGCAATTTATTAGATAAAGTTACTAAAGCTGAAAAAATTGAAAATAATTCGATTGAATTTGTAGGGAGAATACCTGTTATCGATCAGAGTCAAAAATATATTGCAGGTTTTACGAATAACAAGAATTCTTTAATACAGCCTCAAAATGGACATGTTATTTTTGGCGACCACACCAGAGTAGTAAAATTTATAAATTTTGATTATGCTAGAGGGGCAGATGGGACTCAGGTATTGATTTCTAATAATGAGAATATTTCTAATATATTACTTTATCACATGATTGAAGATTTTGATTTATCGAATTATGGGTATGCTAGACATTTTAAATTTTTAAAAGAGAAATTAGTTATAGTTCCTGATAAAAAAATATCATTAAAATTCGCAAATAAAGCAGATGTGATTTATAAAAAGATTAGGAATAACATTTTTGAAAACCAAGAACTCACCCAACTGCGCGATTGGCTCTTGCCGATGCTGATGAATGGACAGGTGAAGGTGCAAGATTTTACAATTTAAGTTAAGGAGTGCTTATGTTTTTCTTTTATTTTTTTGCAGACAATGAAATTACTGCAGTGAATACAGAGGAATTAGAGGGCTATGATGGCTCAATTAATGCTTCTAGTGTAGATGATTTTTATAATCAAGTTAAAAGTAATGGTTTAGAAATTTCAGATGAAATTTTAGAAGATGTAGAGGAAGCCTTTGCTGATTTAGATGATGAGGAACAAGATGTTGTTCCTGAAGGCTTTAGAATCAAACACTGGGTTAGTAATCGTTCATTTGGTGAACTAGTTGATATGTTCAAACATAATGAAATTGAGAAACCTGAAATGCAAAGGAAGTTTGTTTGGACATCGCTTAAGAGTTCTAGGCTGATTGAATCGATTATACTAGGTCTTCCCATACCCCCTCTTTTCCTTTTGGAGGTAGATGATAATAGATACGAGATTATTGATGGTTATCAACGTTTAACTACATTATATAACTTTATAGAGGGACACCCATGGACAGGTCTTAAAAGCGATAAAAAAAATATAACAAGTCGATTATCAAGAAAGAATGTTTTTCCTGAAATTGCTGGAAAATCCTTTAAGGAACTACCAGAGGAGTACCAACGAAAAATTCGTAGAAGTACTATATCTCTAGTAGAGTTTAAACAGCTGAACCCAGGTGATTTTAGTTCAAAATATTTAATTTTTGAAAGAATTAATACTGGTTCAGAAAAATTAAATGGCATGCAAATAAGAAAGTCGTTAGCTTATGGTCCATTTATAGAGTCATTGTATAGAGCTGCAAGTCAATCAGAAAATTACCTATCATTGTTTACTTCAACTCAGATTAAAAAAGATCTTCATGTAGAAGCGTTCCTTAGAATTCTTGCAATGTCAGATATATACTACGGAAAATTTAAATCTAGCAAACAAGGTATTAAAAATATACTAGATGAATATGGGGAACAAAAGAAATCAGAAAGTATTTCAGAAGAAGTAATTAGCAAATTATTTAGTTCCTTAGATCAGTTGTTAGGATTTTTCGAAGCAAAAAAATTATTTAGAAGAGTGAACGCGAATCGAGATATTGAAGGTATTCTAAATTTTGGTATTTTAGAATCTCTGTTAGGGGTTATGGTATTTGGTGGATATAAACTTCCTAATAATTTTAATGAGAGGTATATCAATCATATGGGACAGTTATTCGATGGTTATCTATTAGATGAATCGCATAATCCATTTTCTACAAGTACTGGGAGTGTATCATCAATTAAAAAGAGATTTGAGATTTTTGAAGGAATGCTAGAAAAGTAAATATAATGATTGATTATAATGAATTTAAAAATCGTTTATTAAGATTAAAGGAAACACTGGAGAGAGTACAGAAAATATATGGAAGTCTTGCAGATGATCCAGAGAAACATCGGAATTTTGCAAAAGAAATTGAAATTGACTATACAGATTTGAAGACTATATATGAATCGAGTGAATTAAATTTGATGATTGAATACTATACTTTTTCAGAACAACTAGTAAAAGAATTAGTTTTTTCAATTTTGACTGTTGAGTCCTCAAATGATAATAAGCATTTAGAGAAATTTTTGAAAAATAGTTTCCGTAGAAATAAATACAGCCCTAGGTCGCAATTTGAACACATAAAAAAAGATGTTTTAGATAAGTATATTCAGACTAATGACAAAAAATTAATTTTCTTGTTATTTAACACTGATGGTGATTTCACTGAGATACATGATTCGTTAATAAAAGCAAGGCATAAATATGCTCATAATAGTATTAAGCCTGATTTTAGTATTTCAGAATATGTTGAAAGATCTTTACTTAGTTTAGATTTTTTATTAAACGAATTTATTAATATTGAAAGCAATTTAGAATCAAGGCTGTCGTTACAAAAACTTATACTAGATTCTGATAAGATGAAAAGCCAGTTGGATAAACTTAATATTCGTTCTCCATATTATAAAAATAAATTGAAAGATTTTAAGAATAATTTAAAAAGTATCATGAATTATCAAAGTCAGTTAGAATGTACTTCAAGTGTTTATAATGAAATTTTTGAACAGTCTAAAAAATATCAAACTTTAGATTTGAGGTTATCAAAGAACACTTTAAAAGCTAGATTAGAAGAAATTAAATTTGTGTTAAGAAAAAATGAGTAAATAGAGTCAAGAGAATTTTTGAACTCTTAGAATTTGTGGTTAAAACAATCCCAGCCAAATCAACTTTTGGCTGGTTTTTATTGTCTAAACATGTTATAATTAAATTACCTAAAAGGTAATTTAATTATAACAGAAAGGGACATATGAAGCTTATCTATACAAACAAAACTGTTAAAAAGCAGTGCACAGAGCTGAGACAGGCGAAAAAAGATTTTTCGGATAAGATTGCTGTAAAATTGCATCAGTTGATCAACTTTTTGGAAGCGGCGGATTCTTTGGCTAGTGTGAAAGCTTTTCCTAAATATCGCTTTCACCCACTTAAGGGAAAGAGACAGGGACAGTTTGCTTTAGATATAGATGGTCGAAAGAGTTCCTATCGGTTGATTGTGGAATTTCGTGAGGAGGATTTAGAAAAGGTGTTTCCAAGTCCTGTTGAAATCGAAATCCTAAAAATAGAGGAGGTCAGCAATCACTATGAGTAATAAAATTGTTGAATACAAAGACCTGATTGCTTTTCATCCAGGTCAGTATGTTGAAGAGTTGATTGAAGATTATAACGTAACGCAGAAAGAATTTGCGGAGCGTTTAGGGGTTTCAGCAAAGACTATCAGCAAGCTGGTCAATGCAGAGGAGTCCATTAGTAAAGAAACAGCTCATAAGCTCTCCAAGCTAAGCGGAGTTTCCATGCAAACTTGGCTCAATCTTCAAAATGCTTATGATGTAAAAGTTGCAGAGATTGTAGAACAAAAAGAGCTAGAAGAAGGTAGCGAGAAAGAAATCTGTGAGATGATTGATTTCAAGTATTTTAAGGAAGAAGGCTACGTTACAGACAAACGCTATAGCTTGAAGGAAAAGATTATCGAGCTTCGCAAGATTCTAGGTGTGGCAAGTTTAGAAAACCTTACATCTTTTAACCATTTAGTCAGCTATCGGAATACGCGTGAGTTTACAACTAAAAGTATAGTAAACTCTAATATCATGCTGGAGTTGGCATCTAAAAAAGCACGTGATAAAACGACAACTAAGTTAAATCGCAGAAAGCTAGAGAGAAGCCTGCCTGCGTTGAGAAAGTTGACCAGACAAAATCCAGAAGTTTTTCCTAAACGATTGTATGATATCTTGCTAGACTGTGGTGTGGTCCTAGTAGGTCTACCTGCTTTGCCAAATGCCAATCTAAATGGAGCGACTAAAAAATTCAGTAATGGTAGTGCCTTGCTTTTACTTACGGATCGTAACAAAGCGTCAGATATTTTTTGGTTCTCACTATTCCATGAGATTGGGCACATTCTGGAAAATGATTTTTCATCTGATGAAGGAAACAGTGAGTCCTATCTTCGTTCTGAGGAACAGGCAGACCAGTTTGCAAAAGATTTCTTGATTAGACCAGAAGATTATCAAGCTTTTGTAGAAAAAGGAAACTTTAATAAGACAGATATCCTTCGATTTTCTGAGGAGATAGATATTCATCCTAGTGTCGTTTTGGGCAGATTACAAAATGAGGGTATTCTCGGTTTTGAGCGTTTCCGAGAACTAAAAGAGAATTATTACTTTGTTTCCTAAGTGTCAGAAAATTTTTAGAAGATGAAAAATCATACAGTCAGTCAAGTGAAGTCATTAATTCGCTCATTTTTAAGTTAAAACTTTGTTTCCATATTTCCTGGAAACTGATAGAAAACAAGGAGAAACATGGAACAAACTAATCAAAAATCCCAGTGCCAGCAACTCTGGGCGAGAAACAAATACCTCGTTTTGAGTCATTCTAGCAATATTTACAATGAGATCCGCCAATACTTGAAGAATGAAGAGGTGGAGGTAAGTCATGTTCAAGAACTGATCGATCGTGCCTGTCAGATTCCAGAACACAGGGGTCAGGTTTGCAATGCATTTCAGCATATTTGGGGCTATTTCAAAAAGAAAGCGACAGATGCCGAGCGCAAGGACTATATGCTCTTGCTGGATCGCTACCGCTTTGGTCAGGCTTCTAAGGCAGACTTGATTACTAAGACTCGAGACTTGCTTGATCGCTATCCAAATACCTATTTGCAACATTCGACTTTACTGAAAGGAGACTCCCATGAGACTTTGGCATGAGGCTTTGATTTCACAACTTCCGCGTCCTCAGCTTTTGGGGCAGCATCGAGAGTGTTGCGCCCTGCGTGGCAATGGCTGGGGCAGAAAGCATGCGACGGTTGACTATGTCTTTACTCACTCTCCCTATCGTCTCTATGCCTATCATCGCTTGATCATGGAGGAGATGGCTGACCGTGGCTACAATGTCAGTCCAGAGTGGCTGGACAAGAACTACCGTGGTAAGTCTTGCTCTCTCTATGAAGATTTAGCAGAGGAAAAGTTGACTAGTCCTATATACAGCGAACATGACGATGCTTACTATGAGGAGTGTCTGGCTAATCTCCGAGAGAAGGGGATCAACCTATAGTCTTTTCTAATAACAAGTCATAGTCACTTATAAGAATTACTAATAACACGTTTGACCAGTCTAACTAAAACACAGCTATAAAACAAGCTACACAAAGGATTTGAGGCATTTGTCTCAAGTCTTTTTCTTTTGTCTAAAACAGAGATATAGTTTCAAACTATATCAAAGCCTAATTTTTTACAATTATACAGACGCATTCTTTTCTGTTAAGATAGTTTCAACAACAAATTTTGGAGGACACATCATGTCAACTACAATTATCGGTTTCCCTCGTTTGGGCGAATTCCGCGAATTAAAATTTACAACTGAAAAATACTTTAGAAAAGAAATCTCAGAAGAAGAACTTTTGGCAGCAGCAAAAGAATTGCGTGCGAAACACTGGAACATCGTCAAAGAAAAAGGTATCACTGAAATCCCATCAAATGACTTTTCTCACTATGACAACTTCCTAGATGCAGCTTTCCTTTTCAACGTGGTACCTGCTTCAGTTCAAAACTTGGACTTGTCTGACCTTGAGCGCTACTTCGCTTTGGGTCGTGGTTACCAAGGAGAAAAGGGGGATGTTCGTGCCCTTCCAATGAAGAAATGGTTCAATACCAACTACCACTACATCGTGCCTAAATTTGAAAAAGACACTCAAGTTAAACTTGCAGGTCACAAGATTTTCGATGAGTTCCAAGAAGCAAAAGAACTTGGTCTCAACACTCGTCCTGTTCTTGTAGGTCCATTCACTTTCCTTCAATTGTCAGACTTTGAAGAAGGTGTGAAAGCAGAAGACTTCGTAGACAGCTTAGTAGCTGCTTACCAAGAAGTTTTTGCTAAATTGGCTGAACTTGGTGCGACTCGCATTCAACTCGACGAAGCTGCTCTTGTTAAAGACTTGACAGCTGAAGAAAAAGCCCTCTTCTTGAACCTCTACAACAAACTTTTGGCTGATAAAAAAGGTCTT
This sequence comes from bacterium, assembly GCA_905221085.1. GTDB lineage: Bacteria > Bacillota > Bacilli > Lactobacillales > Streptococcaceae > Streptococcus. Next base: position 534,840 of record CAJNBT010000001.1, on the reverse strand, counting down.
GAAGTCTTGCTTCAAACTTACTTTGGTGACGTTCGTGACGTTTACGCTGATCTTGTAAACTTGCCAGTTGATGCTATCGGTTTGGACTTCGTTGAAGGTAAGAAAACTCTTGAACTCGTTAAAGGTGGTTTCCCAGCTGACAAGACTCTCTATGCAGGTATTGTCAATGGTAAAAACATCTGGCGTAACAACTACGAAAAGAGTTTGGCTATTCTTGAGCAAATTCCAGCTGAAAACATTGTTTTGACTAGCTCATGCTCACTTCTTCATGTGCCATTCACAACTGCTAATGAAGAATTTGAACCAGCTATCTTGAACCACTTTGCTTTCGCAGTTGAGAAATTGGATGAAATCCGTGACTTGGATGCTATCCGCAACGGTCAAGGAGCAGAAGCTCTTGCAGCAAATAAAGAACTCTTTGCGACTGAGCGTGTGGGTGAAAATGCAGAACTTCGTGCGCGTATCGCTGGATTGACTGACGCAGACTACACTCGTTTGCCAGCTTTTGCAGAACGTGAAGCTATCCAAGAAGAAGCTTTCAAACTTCCAGCTCTTCCAACAACAACTATCGGTTCATTCCCTCAAACAAAAGAAGTTCGTGCTAAACGTTTGGCTTACCGTAAAGGTGAATTGTCTCAAGAAGAGTACGACGCTTTCCTTGCTGAAACGATCGATGAATGGATCAAATGGCAAGAAGATATCGACTTTGATGTCCTTGTTCACGGTGAGTTCGAGCGTAATGACATGGTTGAGTACTTCGGTCAAAACTTGTCAGGTTACCTCTTCTCTAAAAATGGTTGGGTACAATCATACGGTATGCGTGGGGTGAAACCACCAATCATCTGGGGTGATGTCACTCGTCTTAACCCTATCACTGTTAAATGGTCTAGCTATGCACAAAGCCGTACAAACAAACCTGTTAAAGGTATGTTGACTGGACCTGTTACCATCCTCAACTGGTCATTCCCACGTGAAGACATCTCTATCAAGGATTCTACTCTTCAAATCGCCCTTGCTATCAAGGATGAAGTTCTTGACCTTGAAGCTGCTGGTGTGAAAATCATCCAAATCGATGAGGCTGCTCTTCGTGAAAAATTGCCACTCCGTCGTAGCGACTGGTACGAAGACTACCTTGACTGGGCAATTCCTGCTTTCCGCTTGGTACACTCAACAGTAGCGCCAGACACACAAATCCACACTCACATGTGTTACTCAGAATTTACAGATATCATCCCAGCTATCGACAACTTGGATGCGGACGTTATCTCATTTGAGGCTAGCCGTTCAAATCTTGAAATCTTGGACGAACTCAAAGCGAAGAACTTCCAAACAGAAGTGGGCCCTGGGGTTTACGATATCCACTCACCTCGTGTACCAAATGAAGGCGAAATCGACCACACAATCGAAGCCATCCTTGCTAAAGTGCCAAGCAAGAAAGTTTGGATCAACCCTGACTGTGGTTTGAAAACACGTGGTATTCCAGAAACAAAAGAAAGCTTGATCCGCCTTGTGGAAGCAGCTAAAGCTGCGCGTGAGAAATTGTAAGATAGGATTTCTCAAGAAGCGCTGTTTGGTCAATCTGCCTGTTTCACTTGGATTCTAGGAATCCAGCTAACGAAAAAAATCAACTAGAAAAGGATAATGACTATGTCACGCCAAACACCGTCACTCTCATTTGAAGTGTTCCCTCCAAACCCAGCCGTGGGTAATGATAAAATTATTTCAGCCTTGCAGGACATGCAGGAATTGGCTCCCCACTTTATCAGTGTGACTGCCAGCAATAATAAATTTAATATCAAGGAAACGACGGTTCGTTTGGCTGACTTTATCCAAAATGACTTGGCGATTCCGACTATTGCTCACTTGCCAGCTATCTATTTGACCAAGGACAAGGTGGCTGAAACCATTGCCGACTTGGACAAGGTTGGGGTGCAGAAAATCTTGGCTCTTCGTGGGGATATTATCCCTGATGTGGAACCACAAAAGGATTTCCGCTACGCAACTGACTTGATTGAGTTCATCAAGGAACAAGCTCCTCACTTTGATATTGTTGGTGCTTGTTATCCAGAAGGTCATCCAGATTCACCAAATCAAATTTCAGATATTCAAAATCTTAAGAAGAAAGTGGATGCAGGCTGTTCGAGCCTTGTGACTCAGCTTTTCTTTGACAATGAGCGTTTCTATGATTTCCAAGACAAGTGTATCTTGGCTGGGATTGATGTTCCTATTCATGCAGGGATTATGCCTATTCTGAATCGAAATCAGGCTCTCCGCCTCTTGAAGACTTGTGAGAATATCCATCTTCCACGCAAATTTAAAGCCATCTTAGACAAGTATGAGCATGACCCTGAGTCGCTCAGAGCAGCAGGACTTGCCTATGCAGTGGACCAAATCGTGGACTTGGTAACTCAGGATGTTGCAGGTGTGCATCTCTACACCATGAACAATGCTGAAACAGCAAAATACATCCACCAAGCAACCCATGCCTTGTTTAATCATCAGTCTCTAGGATAATAAAAAGCAAACCATTCTTCTCAGGTGAGAGGAATGGTTCCTTTTTAATGGTAAAGACCGCACTTTTTAAGAAAAATATGATAAAATAGACTCTGTACGTACTTGATACAAAGATGAGGGTATAAACAGATTCCTAGTTATTCAAATCTGCTATAAAAGGTATAAATACTAAAGAATAATATTTTTAAACTTTTCAAAGTATTTAGATAGTTGAACACGGGCTAAATTCCTAGTGAAAAAGATAGATTTTCTTGTGTGCATCGCACACTGCGTCAATCTCCTATTTTCATACGGGATTCTTTACGCCCTTTGTATCTTGATTTTTGTAGGCAAGGCGTATAATTTCATCAATCCAAAGGGGATTAAAATGACAAAACAAGTGTTTCAAACGACTTTTGCGGGTCGTGAGTTAATTGTAGAGACTGGTCAGGTTGCTAAGCAAGCAAATGGCGCAGTTGTCGTGCGTTACGGTGAGTCAACTGTCTTGACTGCGGCCGTTATGTCTAAGAAAATGGCGACTGGGGATTTCTTCCCACTCCAAGTCAACTATGAAGAAAAAATGTATGCGGCTGGGAAGTTTCCTGGTGGCTTTATGAAACGTGAAGGACGTCCTTCAACAGATGCGACCTTGACAGCGCGTTTGATTGACCGTCCAATCCGTCCTATGTTTGCGGAAGGTTTCCGTAACGAAGTGCAAGTCATCAATACGGTTCTTTCTTATGATGAAAATGCTTCTGCACCAATGGCAGCTATGTTTGGATCATCCTTGGCGCTTTCTATATCAGATATTCCATTTGATGGACCAATCGCTGGGGTACAAGTGGGCTATGTCGATGGCCAAATCATCATCAATCCAAGTCAAGAACAAGCAGAGCAATCTCTCCTTGAATTGACAGTAGCTGGGACCAAGCATGCTATCAACATGGTTGAGTCTGGTGCCAAAGAATTATCAGAAGAAATCATGTTGGAAGCCCTCCTTAAAGGGCACGAAGCGGTCAAAGAATTGATTGCTTTCCAAGAAGAAATCGTTGCTGCTGTAGGTAAGGAAAAAGCAGAAGTGGAATTGCTTCATGTGGATGCTGACTTGCAAGCTGAAATCATCGCAGCCTATAACAGCGACCTCCAAAAAGCTGTTCAAGTAGAAGAAAAATTAGCCCGTGAAGCTGCAACTCAAGCAGTCAAAGACCAAGTAACTGCTGTTTACGAAGAAAAATATGCGGACCACGAAGAATTTGACCGTATCATGCGTGATGTGGCTGAAATCTTGGAACAAATGGAACACGCTGAAGTGCGCCGTTTGATCACAGAAGACAAGGTGCGTCCTGATGGTCGTAAGGTTGATGAAATCCGTCCTTTGGATGCGGTTGTTGACTTCCTTCCTCGCGTGCATGGTTCAGGTCTCTTCACTCGTGGACAAACTCAGGCCCTTTCAGTCTTGACCTTGGCTCCGATGGGAGAAACTCAAATCATTGATGGCTTGGATCCTGAGTACAAGAAACGCTTTATGCATCATTATAACTTCCCACAATACTCTGTAGGGGAAACTGGTCGTTATGGTGCACCAGGTCGTCGTGAAATCGGTCACGGTGCTCTCGGTGAGCGTGCCCTTGCTCAAGTTTTGCCAAGCTTGGAAGAATTCCCATATGCGATCCGTTTGGTAGCAGAGGTCTTGGAATCAAACGGTTCTTCATCTCAGGCTTCTATCTGTGCAGGAACTCTTGCCCTTATGGCTGGTGGTGTGCCAATCAAGGCACCAGTAGCAGGGATAGCCATGGGACTTATCTCAGATGGAAATAACTACACAGTATTGACAGATATCCAAGGTTTGGAAGACCACTTTGGAGATATGGACTTCAAGGTAGCAGGTACTCGTGACGGGATTACAGCCCTTCAAATGGATATCAAGATTCAAGGGATTACTGCAGAAATCTTGACTGAGGCTCTTGCCCAAGCTAAGAAAGCGCGTTTTGAAATCCTTGATGTGATTGAAGCAACCATTCCAGAAGTTCGTCCAGAATTGGCTCCAACTGCTCCGAAAATTGATACCATCAAGATTGATGTCGATAAGATCAAGATTGTCATCGGTAAGGGTGGAGAAACCATCGACAAGATTATCGCTGAAACAGGTGTTAAGATTGATATCGACGAAGAAGGAAATGTGTCTATCTACTCTAGCGACCAAGATGCTATTAACCGTGCTAAAGAAATCATTGCTGGCTTGGTTCGTGAAGCTAAGGTGGATGAAGTTTACCATGCTAAGGTTGTTCGTATCGAGAAGTTTGGTGCCTTTGTCAACCTCTTTGATAAGACAGATGCCCTTGTTCATATCTCTGAGATGGCTTGGACTCGTACCAATAATGTCGAAGACTTGGTAGCAATCGGGGATGAAGTTGATGTTAAGGTTATCAAGATTGATGAAAAAGGACGTGTGGATGCTTCTATGAAGGCTCTTCTACCTCGTCCTCCAAAACCTGAACGTGATGAAAAAGGCGAAAAGTCTGAGAGACCTCACCGCCCACGTCATCACAAGGATCACAAACCTAAGAAAGAATTTACAGAAACACCAAAAGATTCAGAATAAGAAAAGGAGAAATGTATGGGATGGTGGCGCGAAACCATTGATATCGTAAAAGAAAATGATCCAGCGGCCCGCACCACTTTGGAGGTTTTGCTGACTTATCCAGGTGTCAAGGCCTTGGCGGCCCACCGTCTCTCGCATTTTCTATGGAAACATGGCTTCAAACTCCTGGCTCGTATGCACAGTCAGTTTTGGCGCTTTTGGACTCAGATTGAGATTCATCCAGGTGCCCAGATTGATTCAGGTGTCTTTATCGACCACGGTTCTGGCTTGGTGATTGGAGAGACGGCTATCGTTGAGACGGGAGTTCTCCTCTATCATGGGGTGACTCTTGGGGGAACAGGGAAAGACTGTGGCAAACGCCATCCGACCGTTCGAAAGGGAGCTCTCATATCGGCCCATGCCCAAGTCATTGGACCTGTAGAAATCGGTGAAAATGCCAAGGTCGGTGCAGCAGCAGTAGTTGTTGCAGATGTTCCAAGTGATGTGACAGTGGTCGGAATTCCAGCTAAGATTGTCCGAGTGCATGGGCAAAAGGATGAACCAACCATTCACGAAGTTGAAGTAAAACGGGAATACTATGTCAATAAACTTGAGCAGGCTAAAGATGCCAGTCACAGATCTTCTGGTTTGTAGAGGATACCTATATGATTCAAGCAAGAAACAAGTTAAGCCAAGAGGAGTTATCTGAGGCGAAAAAACTAATTAACTGTTGCCAAAATTATGACGGTACCTATCGTGATCCCTATCTCTCTAACATGCTTAATTTTGACCCAAACATGCCCGCCTTTTTCCTTTATTATGAAAAAGGCGAACTTGTTGGTCTCTTAACTGTCTATGCTGATGACCAAGATGTGGAAGTGACGATACTGGTTCATCCAGATTATCGCCGTCAGGGAATTGCGCGTGTATTGTTTACTAGTTTTGAGAGAGAAACAGCTTCTTTCCCTATTCGTTCAGTTACTTTTCAGACAGAGCGTGTTTTTCTAGACCGTTATCCTGATTTTGTCAGCAACTGGGGATTGGTCGAGGATGAAGAGACAGAAACCTGGTTAGGTAAGGATAGAAGACCTTATCCGTTAGCAACTGTTTCCAATCTTGAAGTTTTGTTAGCAGATAGTTCCTATCAGGAGCAAATTAGTCAGTTAAAATTTCAGGCATTCTCAGAGGAGCATGAATCTAGAGAGATTGTGGATAGATATGTCGCTGAAGCTCTGAAGGATTCAGAAAGTCGCTTATATATTTTGTTAAAAGACGGTCAGGTTATTGGAACTTGCACGGTAGATTTATCGACTAATACGAATTACCTCTACGGTTTAGCAATAGCTGAGCTTGAACGTGGACAAGGCTATGGAAGCTATTTAGCAAAATCCCTTGTCAACCAACTAATTGAGCAAAATGACAAGGAATTTCAGATTGCAGTGGAAGATAGCAATGTAGGTGCCAAGCGCTTGTATGAAAAAATTGGCTTTGTCAAACAGAATCAGGTGGTTTATCTGAATGATAAAGGAGCAAGGGATTCCGAAGTGTAGAGACATTCGGACTGAAATTCAATTGAACTCTTAGTGATGAAACTAACTGTTCTCGGATTTTAGTTTTCCTGACTATTATTTTATGATTAAAATCTATGACACCTTGAGCCGGAAGTAGACAGGAGAGGCGCTTGAATGTTTAAGAATGAACCGTTCTGCTACAGATTGGAATTGCTGTTTTCTGGCTTATTTTTCTTGTCCAGCAAGGATTTTGCTGAATACTTTGATTAGCTTAGGTCTAACCATCTGGGTTTATCCCGCTAAGTGAAGGCAAAGTAGAACTAGAAAGGAAACTACAAGAATGGCAGTATATTTTTACGGCTGTATCACCATGGATGGCTACTTGGCAGACAGCCAGCACAGGATAGACTGGCTGCATCAGCTTGGTTCTGTAGAGGATACAGGCTATGATGACTTTTACAGGCAAATGGATATCACCATCATGGGCAAGCAGACCTTTGAGGAAATCCAAGATTTGCAAGATGTAGAAAGTTTTTATCAAGCTACGGAAAACTATGTCTTTACGCATGATAGGCACCTGCCTGTCAGCAATTACCAGCCAGTAGCTGGGGATGTGGTGGACTTTGTTCGCCAGATTGACAAAGGCAAAAATGTCTTTGTGATTGGTGGTAATTCCTTGGTAGGACCGCTCTTGGATGCGGATCTTTTCGACCATCTCATTATTCAGATAGCGCCCCTTATCCTAGGAAAGGGGGTTCCCCTCTTTACCCAAGAGGAAGGACAGCGCTTTTACCAACTAGATAGCCTCAGACAATTTGGTCCTTTTGCAGAGCTGGTTTTTAGCCGAAAAGTCAGAAATAGAGAAGGGAGTGGACCGCATGATTAAAATTTACGACACCATGTCTCGTGATTTGCGAGAATTTGTCCCGATTGAGGACGGCAAAGTCAAGATGTATGTTTGTGGGCCAACCGTGTATAACTATATCCACGTGGGGAATGCCCGTTCGACGGTAGCCTTTGATACCATTCGTCGCTATTTTGAGTATCGTGGTTATGAGGTTGCCTATATTTCCAATTTTACGGATGTGGATGATAAGATTATCAACCGTGCCAAGGAAGAAGGTATCACGCCTCAGGAGGTTGCGGACAAGTACATCGCTGCCTTTCGTGAGGATGTGACGGCCTTGGGTGTAAAACCTTCTACTCGCCATCCACGTGTAGTAGAGTTTATGGCTGACATTATCCGTTTTGTGGAAGATTTAATCGAGAAAGGCTTTGCCTATGAGAGTCAAGGGGATGTTTACTTCCGTGTGGAAAAATCCCATAACTATGCCAAGTTGGCTAACAAAACCTTGGAAGACTTGGAGCTAGGTGCATCAGGTCGTACTGATGAAGAAACAGCTCGCAAGGAAAATCCTGTGGACTTTGCCCTCTGGAAAGCTGCTAAACCAGGTGAGATTTCTTGGGATAGTCCATGGGGGCCTGGTCGTCCGGGCTGGCATATCGAGTGTTCGGTCATGTCGACAGAAATTTTGGGCGATACTATTGATATCCACGGTGGTGGAGCGGACCTTGAGTTTCCTCACCACACCAACGAAATTGCCCAGTCAGAAGCCAAAACAGGCAAGACCTTTGCCAACTACTGGATGCACAATGGCTTTGTCAATATCGACAATGTCAAGATGTCTAAGTCTTTGGGAAACTTCATTACGGTACACGATGCCCTAGAAACGATCGATGGTCAGGTGCTTCGTTTCTTCTTTGCGACTCAGCACTACCGTAAGCCTATCAATTTTACGGAAAAAGCGGTGCGTGATGCAGAGACTAATCTCAAGTATCTGAAGAATACTTATGAGCAACCATTTACAGGAACTGTAGATGCTCAGGAGTTACAATCATTTAAAGATAAGTTTGTAGCGGCCATGGATGAGGATTTCAATACAGCTAATGGAATCACAGTTGTCTTTGAAATTGCCAAATGGATCAATTCAGGTAACTATGATGCAGCCGTTAAGGAAGCTCTTGCGGCCATGTTGGAAGTCTTTGGAATTGTCTTTGTTGAGGAAGTTTTGGATGCAGAGATTGAAGACTTGATCCAAAAACGCCAAGAAGCTCGTGTCAATCGTGACTTTGCGACAGCGGACCAGATCCGTGACCAATTGGCTACTCAAGGAATTAAGCTCCTTGACACCAAAGATGGAGTGAGGTGGACACGTGATTGATGTCAATCTCATTAACGGGATTGCGCTAGCTTTTGAAGGAGATGCAGTATATTCTATGTATATTCGTCGCCACCTCATCCTCAAAGGCATGACCAAGCCCAATAAACTCCACCAAGAGGCCACTAAGTATGTGTCTGCCAAAGCTCAGGCTCACCTGATTTTACTTATGTTGGAAGAGCAAGTCTTGACGGAAAAAGAAGAAGAAATCTACAAACGTGGTCGCAATACCAATAGCCACACCAAGGCCAAAAATGCCGATGTGGTAACTTACCGTATGTCCACAGGTTTTGAAGCCGTCATGGGCTATCTCCATATGACTGAAAATCTGGAACGTCTTGAGAGCTTGATTTCGTGGTGTATCCAAAAAGTGGAGGGCTAGGACATGATGGCAAAAGAACTACAAGACTGGTTTCCTGAAGCTCAGATTTCAGACCAACCAGTAGAGAAAGAGGGCTATCTTACTCTTCCTTTGGCTTCTCAGCAGTGGATTTTACTGGATGAAGATGGGCTTAGCGAGCGTGAAAAGCAGTTGGTTGCTCTTTTGACCCAGCAGGAGCAATCTAGTTCGTTCAATCCTTGGTATCTCTATCTGATTGAGGGGAAGGGGCAGGCACCGCAAGCTTTTAAAAAGATTCAGTTGGTTTATTGTCATCTTTCCTATTTTCAGCAGGAAAATCTAGCTTCTTGGCTGGATATGATGCGGACTCTTTTTCCTAACTGTCAGACAGTGTTACAGGTCGGAGCTCAGGATTATGTTTTCGTGTTGCAACAAGATAAGTACACCTCTGTTCGTTCAATCTTATCTGATACGATTGAAGCGGTTGAGTATGACTTTGGACTTCGTCTATCTATCATGTTAGGCCAAGTTTGGTCTCAGACAGGACATCAAGCCCTGTCAGACTTAATCAAAGAAGAGCGCGATTTGTTTAAGACTTGGTGGCGTCAGGGTCACCAAGGTGTTTATACTTTTTCTCAGCTCTATCTTTGGAGTATGGGAGAAAGGATCGTGAACTTGAAGGCAATCAAGGAATGCTTGCACCAGATGATCTTGGATCAGGACCAGATTCAGGAAATCATTCTCTCTCTTTGGGAAAATAGTGCCGTTCTGACTAAAACAGCCCAGCAACTCTATCTGCACCGAAATTCTCTCCAGTACAAGATTGATAAATGGGAAGAATTGACAGGGCTTCAGTTGAAGGAATTGACTGACCTGACCCTGTGTTATCAATTGATTTTACCAGACATTCTCTAAAGTTTTGTGCAAGTTGCACAGAACTTTTTTGTTTTTTTGGTCACCTTGCCATAGAAATGTAAAGCGTTTTCATCTATAATAAAACTATCAAATGACAAAAGGAGTTCACCTCATGGTAGAATTGAATCTTAAAAACATTTACAAAAAATATCCAAACAGCGAACACTACTCAGTTGAAGACTTCAACTTGGACATCAAAGACAAAGAATTTATCGTTTTCGTAGGTCCTTCAGGATGTGGTAAATCAACTACTCTTCGTATGATTGCTGGTCTCGAAGACATCACAGAAGGTACTGCATCTATCGATGGTGTGGTTGTCAACGACGTAGCTCCAAAAGACCGTGACATCGCCATGGTATTCCAAAACTACGCTCTTTACCCACACATGACTGTTTATGACAACATGGCTTTCGGTTTGAAATTGCGTAAATACAGCAAAGAAGATATCGACAAACGTGTACAAGAAGCAGCTGAAATCCTTGGATTGAAAGAGTTCTTGGAACGTAAACCTGCTGACCTTTCTGGTGGTCAACGTCAACGTGTTGCCATGGGTCGTGCGATTGTCCGTGATGCAAAAGTGTTCTTAATGGACGAGCCTTTGTCAAACTTGGATGCCAAACTTCGTGTATCAATGCGTGCTGAAATTGCGAAAATCCACCGTCGTATCGGAGCTACAACTATCTACGTAACTCACGACCAAACAGAAGCGATGACACTTGCAGACCGTATCGTTATCATGTCAGCAACTAAGAACCCTGCTGGTACAGGTACTATCGGACGTGTAGAACAAATCGGTTCTCCTCAAGAAGTTTACAAAAACCCAGTTAACAAATTCGTTGCAGGATTCATCGGAAGCCCAGCAATGAATTTCATCAATGTGAAATTGGTTGGTAGCGAAATTATTTCAGACGGTTTCCGTTTGAAAGTTCCAGAAGGCGCTTTGAAAGTACTTCGTGAAAAAGGCTATGAAGGTAAAGAATTGATCTTCGGTATTCGTCCAGAAGACGTGAATGCAGAACCTGCTTTCCTTGAAACATTCCCAGAATCAGTTGTAAAAGCAACTATTTCTGTATCTGAATTGCTTGGTTCAGAATCTCACCTTTACTGCCAAGTTGGTAAAGATGAATTCGTTGCTAAAGTTGATGCTCGTGACTACTTGCAAACAGGTGCAACAGTTGAACTTGGATTTGACTTGAACAAAGCACATTTCTTCGATGTAGAAACTGAAAGAACAATTTACTAAGATAAATGAAATTCAAAGCACTGCTAGAGAAATCTGGCAGTGTTTTTAAGTGTTTGTGTAGAAAAAACTCCTGGGAAATTCCAGGAGAGTATGAGTAATTATTTGAACTTGAATCCTTCGTAAATAAGCTCTGCTTTTGGATTTTGTTTCTTAATCTGTTTGGCAAGTGACTTCATCATAGAAAGAGGGCCGCACATATAGACGCTTGCATGTTCAGGTACTTCTTTTTGATCAAAATTAAGATAGCCGTCTTTTATACTGTCTACTAGATGGAGTTCAAAATTAGGATTTTTCTTAGCATAGTCACGGAGCAAATCAAGGTAGACTGCATTTTCTTCCCCACGGAAGCTATAGTAGAAGTGAACCTGTTTATCTAAAATAGGATGTTTACGGATGTAAGAGATGAAAGGGGTGATTCCAATACCTCCAGCAATCCAAACCTGATTTTCTCGTCCTTCTTCTATAATCATGTGTCCGTAAGCTCTGTCTACGCTTACTTTGCTGCCGACTTGAAGATTGTCATAGATATTCTTGGTATGGTCGCCTGAATTTTTGACAGTAAAGTAAAGAGTTTGACCATGACCTCCCGAGATAGAAAAGGGATGCGGAGCACTTTCAAAACCTTCTTGGAAAATCTTTAGGAAGGCAAATTGTCCTGATTGATAGTTGAAAGGTCTGCTAAGATGGATTTGAATTTCCCTAGTATCGTGATTCAAGCGTTTGAGGTTGGTAATTTTCCCTAGATAGGGGAAGCCAATCTTTTGATATAGAAAAATGATATAAAAACCAGCTAGCAAGCCTAAAAGGGCATAGCTACTAACAAGAAAACTTAGAAGATTAAATGTAAGGAGACGATTGCCCATCATCATGTAGACGTGAAAGAGTCCAAAAATATAGGCTAGGTAAACCAGGCGGTGAATCCATCGCCAAGCTTCGTATTGGATGTATTTGCCTAAATAGGCGACAAGGATGATGCTGACAAAGATATAGATGGCAAGGTTGCCAAACTGAGCAGCTAAGCGAGAGCCCCACAAACCGCCCATACTAAAATTATGAAAGATTAGTAGGATGATGGAGAGAAAGGCTGTGAATTTGTGGACGGTGTAGACCTTCTCCAAACCGTGAAACCAACTTTCTAGTAGTGGGAGACGAGTGGCTAGGATAAAAGTCAGAGATAGGCTTGTTAAAGCTAGCCCTGGAATCATGAATTGGGGAGAAGTGTTCATCCAAGTCAAAATAGTCAAGATAAAACTAGATATGATAAAGAGTAATCCTTTGATTGATTTCATAGAAAATTCCATTTCATTTAGATTTGATTTGTTGTAAACGAATTTGTTACATTTTATCATAGAAAAAGTATAGTGTCAAATTGAGGTCTATAAATATCTACTATCATCAAAAAACTCTCCAATTGAACTGGAGAGTGGCTGTTTATTCTGCAGCTTGTTGCCAACGTTTTGCTAGCATATGAGACAGGCTAGAAATGGCTAGGTTAAAGCTGAAGTAGATGAGGGCAATTAAGATATACAGACTGAAGACCTGCTCTGGTTCGAAATAACGGCCCATGAGAATTTGGCTAGCTCCAAAGAGTTCTTGTAGGGCGATAACAGAGTAGAGAAGGCTGGTATCCTTAATCACGGTAACAAACTGAGAAATGATGGCTGGCAGCATTTTACGAATGGCTTGTGGGAGAATGATGTGGTAGAGGATTTGTGCAGAAGTAAATCCTTGTGACATTCCTGCTTCGTACTGTCCCTTGTCTACGGCATTGAGACCACCTCGGATAATCTCAGCCAAGGCTGCTGATGTAAAGAGAGTAAAGGCAGTGATTCCTGCTGGAGTGGACTTCATCTTGAAAACCAAAAAGATAGTAAAAATCCAGAGGAGGTTGGGAACATTACGCACAAACTCGATGTAAATGCTGGAGATGATACGTAAGACAGGATTTTTGCCATTTCTCATGACAGCTAGCACCGTACCGATGAGGGTAGAGAGGACGATAGCGATCAGAGAAATATAGAGGGTCAAGCCAAATCCTTTAAAGATAAAGACTAGGTTATCTGGGGTCAAAACTTCTAAAATGGATTCCATAGTAACCTCCTAAAGTGAATAGGCTTTTTTATTGGCTTGCTCCATCTTGCGACCAAACTGGGCAACAGGAAAGCAGAGAGAAAAGTAAAGAAGGGCAGCGCCTAGAAAGGCTGGAATGTAGTTTCCGTTAAGAGCTGACCAAGACTTGGTCACAAACATCAAGTCTACTCCAGAGATGATAGCGACTGTGGAGGTATTCTTGATGAGGTTGACGATTTGGTTGATCAAAGGAGGGAGGATGATGCGGAAGGCCTGAGGCAAGATAATCAAGCGCATGGCACTGATATAGGTAAAACCTTGCGACAAGGCGACCTCCATCTGACCACTAGGAATCGACTGAATACCTGAACGAATAACCTCAGCGATATAGGCACCGTGATAGAGTCCCACGCAGAGAACGGCTGTCCAATAAATTGGAATCATGATGATATGGTCACTGATAAGAGGTAGGCCATAAAAAACAATAACAAACTGCACCAAGAGGGGAGTATTTTGGTAAAATTCAACAAAGATGCGAGCTAAAATGCGTAAAATTGGACGTTTACTGGTTGACATGGAACCAAAGAAGATTCCTAAGACCATGGCGAGGATAAAGGATCCAATCGCTAGGGCAAGAGTAAAGAGGAAACCATTGAAAAATTGTCCAAAATCCTGAAAATAGGCTGTCCAAGATGATAAATCTGTCATGGGGTATCCTCCTTAATCTGCAGTATGGCTAGATGGTTTGAGCTTGTAACGATCATAAAGTTTTTGCAAACTGCCATCCTTGCTCCACTTAGTAACCAAGTTATCAAGATAGTCGTTGAGCTCGGTATTTGATTTTTTGGTGACGATACCGTAGTCAGATGGCTTGAAACTATCATCTAGTAGTACTGTGCGTTTGCTGATGTAGCCAGACAGGATCGAGCGGTCAACGGAAAAGGCATCAATACGGTGAGCATGAAGGGAAGTAATCAATTCTGGATAAGAACCAAGTTCGACAAATTTAAACTTCAGACCTTTCTTTTTACCCAGTTCAGTAATCAGACGTTGGGTAATGGAACCTTGGGCAACACCGATGGTTTTTCCGTTTAGGTTCTCAATACTTTTGATTTTGGCAGACTTATTGACCAAAAAGCCAGAGGCATCTGTATAGTAGGGGCTGGTGAAGTTGTAGAGTTTTTTGCGTTCGTCTGTGATGGTGAAGGTAGCGATATCCATATCGACCTGTTCATTGTCTAGAAGGGGGCCACGGGTTTGCGCTGTAACAGGAACATAGCGAATCTTGACCTTGAGTTCATCTGCTACCATCTTAGCCAAGTCAGTTTCGATACCAGAATAGGTCCCTGTCTTGGGATCCTTGTAACCGAAATTGGGAACGTCTTGTTTGACACCGACAACTAGCTCGCCTCTCTTTTGAATGTCTGCGACACTGGTATCAGCCTGAACTGGTTTTGCAGCAGCAAGGCTGAAAAGGCTAATCAATAATGCGGATAAAAAGAATTTCTTTTTCATAGGCGCCTCCTTATTTGACTTTATCACTTTCATGGTTGATGATTTTGCTGAGGAATTGTCGGGCACGAGGTTCGCTTGGATTGTCGAAAAAGTCATCAACATCTGTCGTATCCACCAAAACTTCTCCGTCAGCCATAAAGATAATGCGGTCAGCAACTTTACGGGCGAAGCCCATTTCATGGGTCACGACAATCATATTCATACCATCGTTGGCCAATTTTTGCATAACTGCTAGAACATCGCCTATGGTTTCAGGGTCTAGGGCAGATGTTGGCTCATCAAAGAGGAGGAGTTCCGGATGCATAGCGAGTCCACGTGCGATGGCAATCCGTTGTTTTTGTCCACCAGATAGCATGGCTGGATAAGAATCTTTCTTGTCCCACATATTAACAAATTCCAGATATTTTTGGGCTGTTTTTTCAGCTTCTTTTTTATCAATTCCTAGAACTTTTATGGGCGCAAGTGTTACGTTTTCTAACACTGTTTTATGCGGATAGAGGTTGAAATGCTGGAAAACCATGCCAACTTCCTTGCGAAGAGGTACCAAATCTTTCTGGCTGGCACCAGCAACTTGGTGACCATTTACTAGAAGACTTCCTTCGTCAACAGCCTCCAAACCATTGATTGTGCGGATAAGAGTGGACTTCCCAGAACCAGAAGGGCCCAGGAGGACAACGACTTGCCCTTTTTCAAAACGGAGATTGATGTCACGGAGTGCATGGTAATCTCCGTAATATTTTTCGACGTGTTCAAATTCTACTAAAGCCATAAGGAATCTCCTTTGTGTTAGATTTTATAACATGATTCTACACCAAAAGATTTTTCTTGTCAAATCATATCAGAAAAAAGTTAGTAAAATTTTTGTAGAAAGCAATCTGGATAGAGAAAAAGCCTAAATCATGTTATAATGAAGCAATAGAATTCTTAGAAAGAGTGGATGTCTTTTTGATAACACCTACTTATGAATGGCAGTTTGCCCCGCAGGTAGAAGATGCGGATTTTACAAAGATAGCCAAGAAGGCTGGACTGGGTCCTGAGGTGGCTCGGTTATTATTTGAAAGAGGAATTCAGGACCAAGAAAGTCTGAAGAAGTTTTTAGAACCTTCCTTGGAGGACTTGCACGACCCTTATCTGCTCCATGATATGGACAAGGCAGTGGAACGGATTCGTCAGGCCATTGAAGAAGGGGAAAATATTCTCATCTATGGAGACTACGATGCGGATGGCATGACTTCAGCTTCGATTGTGAAGGAAAGTTTGGAACAGCTTGGTGCCGAGTGCCGGGTTTATCTGCCCAATCGTTTTACCGACGGTTATGGACCTAATGCCAGTGTTTACAAATATTTTATCGAACAAGAAGGAATTTCCTTGATTGTGACGGTGGATAATGGGGTTGCTGGTCATGAGGCTATTGAATTGGCCCAGTCTATGGGAGTAGATGTCATTGTGACTGACCACCATTCCATGCCTGAAACCCTGCCTGATGCCTATGCCATCGTTCACCCTGAACATCCTGATGCGGACTATCCTTTCAAATATTTGGCTGGTTGCGGAGTGGCTTTCAAGCTGGCTTGTGCCCTGTTAGAAGAAGTGCAAGTGGAATTGCTTGATTTGGTCGCTATTGGTACCATTGCAGATATGGTTAGTTTGACGGATGAAAACCGTATCTTGGTTCAATACGGTCTGGAAATGTTGGGACATACTCAGCGTATTGGTCTGCAAGAAATGCTGGACATGGCTGGGATTGCTGCCAACGAAGTGACAGAAGAAACGATTGGTTTCCAGATTGCACCTCGTTTGAATGCTTTGGGCCGCTTGGATGATCCCAATCCTGCCATTGATTTGCTGACTGGGTTTGATGATGAGGAAGCGCATGAGATTGCTCTCATGATTCATCAGAAAAACGAAGAGCGCAAGGAAATCGTTCAGTCTATCTATGAAGAAGCTAAGACCATGGTGGACCCTGAGAAGAAGGTCCAAGTCTTGGCTAAGGAAGGTTGGAATCCTGGAGTTCTGGGTATCGTGGCTGGTCGTTTGTTGGAAGAACTAGGGCAGACAGTCATCGTTCTCAATATAGAGGACGGTCGTGCCAAGGGTAGTGCTCGTAGTGTGGAAGCGGTCGATATTTTTGAAGCCTTGGATTCTCGTCGAGACCTCTTTATCGCCTTTGGCGGCCATGCTGGTGCGGCTGGTATGACGTTGGAAGTTGAGAAACTTTCAGATTTATCTCAAGTCTTGGAAGATTATGTTCGTGAAAAAGGTGCAGATGCTGCTGGCAAGAACAAGTTAAATCTAGATGAAGAACTGGATTTGGAGACACTTAGTTTGGAAACGGTCAAAAGTTTTGAACGTTTAGCTCCTTTTGGCATGGACAATCAGAAACCTGTCTTTTATATCAAGGATTTTCATGTCGAAAGTGCCCGTACTATGGGGGCAGGCAATGCTCATCTCAAGTTGAAAATTTCCAAAGGTGAGGCGAGTTTTGAAGTGGTAGCCTTTGGCCAAGGCAGATGGGTGACAGAGTTTTCTCAAACCAAGAATCTAGAGCTGGCAGTCAAATTGTCTGTCAACCAATGGAATGGCCAAACTGCCCTCCAGTTGATGATGGTGGATGCGCGTGTGGAGGGTGTTCAACTTTTTAACATCCGTGGGAAAAATGCAGTCTTGCCAGAGGGAGTTCCAGTCTTGGATTTTGCTGGAGAACTGCCAAATCTTGCGGCTAGTGAAGCTATTGTCGTGAAAACCATTCCTGAGGATATTACCCTGCTGAAGACCATTTTTCAGGAACAGAATTTCTCTGCTGTCTATTTCAAAAATGATATTGACAAGGCTTACTATCTAACAGGATATGGGACTAGAGAGCAGTTTGCCAAATTGTACAAAACTATCTACCAGTTTCCAGAGTTTGATATTCGCTATAAGCTCAAGGATTTGGCTACTTATCTCAATATCCAGCAAATCTTGTTGGTCAAAATGATTCAAATATTTGAGGAACTAGGCTTTGTGACCATCAAAGACGGGGTCATGACAGTGAATAAAGAGGCACCGAAGCGGGAAATCGGAGAAAGTCAAATTTACCAAAATCTCAAACAAACCGTCAAAGATCAAGAAATGATGGCACTAGGAACTGTGCAAGAAATTTATGACTTTTTAATGGAAAAAGAGTAGTAGATAGGAAAGAGTTGGGAAACCAGCTCTTTTTTGAAAACAAATCTTCATTTTGAAAATCATCAAAAAAATGGTATAATGGTAGGAAAAGATTCGGCTAAAAGTAATAGTGCTTTTAGAATAAGAGGGTAAGCAACCCTATAATCAAGATAAACTAAGCTTTTGGAGGAAAAATGAGTAATATCAGTTTAACAACACTTGGTGGTGTACGTGAAAACGGGAAAAATATGTATATCGCTGAAATCGATGGATCTATTTTCGTTTTGGATGCAGGTCTAAAATACCCTGAAAATGAACAACTAGGGGTGGATGTCGTTATTCCAAATATGGACTACCTTTTTGAAAATAGCGACCGTATCGCAGGGGTTTTCTTGACCCACGGACATGCGGATGCTATTGGTGCTCTACCTTATCTCTTGGCTGAAGCCAAGGTGCCTGTATTTGGGTCTGAGCTGACCATTGAGTTGGCCAAACTCTTTGTTAAAGGGAATGATGCGGTTAAGAAATTTAATGATTTCCATGTTATCGATGAGGATTCGGAGATTGATTTTGGAGGAACTGTGGTGTCCTTCTTCCGTACGACCCACTCTATCCCAGAAAGTCTGGGTGTTGTCTTGAAGACAGCTGAAGGTAGCATCGTTTATACAGGTGACTTCAAATTTGACCAGACAGCTAGTGAATCCTATGCGACAGACTTTGCTCGTTTGGCAGAAATCGGTCGTGACGGGGTTCTAGCTCTGCTCAGCGATTCAGCCAATGCAGATAGCAATATCCAAGTAGCTAGTGAAAGTGAAGTTGGGGACGAAATCACTCAAACCATTTCGGATTGGGATGGTCGTATTATTGTTGCAGCAGTAGCCAGTAACCTCTCTCGTATTCAGCAGGTGTTTGACGCTGCGGATGCAACAGGTCGCCGTGTGGTCTTGACAGGATTTGATATTGAAAATATCGTCCGTACTGCTATTCGCCTCAAGAAATTATCCCTAGCTAACGAGAGTCTTTTGATTAAGCCAAAAGATATGTCTGGCTTTGAAGACCATGAGTTGATTATCCTTGAGACAGGTCGTATGGGTGAGCCTATCAACGGTCTTCGCAAGATGTCGATTGGTCGCCACCGTTATGTGGAAATCAAGGACGGTGATTTGGTCTATATCGTAACCACTCCGTCTATCGCCAAGGAAGCGGTCATGGCGCGTGTGGAAAATATGATTTACCAAGCTGGTGGAGTTGTTAAACTGATCACTCAAAGCTTGCGTGTGTCAGGGCACGGAAATGCGCGTGATTTGCAGTTGATGATCAATCTCTTGCAACCCAAGTATCTCTTCCCAATTCAAGGGGAATACCGTGAGTTGGATGCCCACGCCAAGGCTGCTATGGCAGTTGGGATGTTGCCAGAACGCATTTTCATCCCTAAAAAGGGAACCAGCATGGCTTATGAGAATGGGGACTTTGTCCCAGCTGGAGCAGTTTCGGCAGGCGATGTCTTGATTGATGGAAATGCTATCGGTGATGTTGGAAATGTGGTCCTTCGTGACCGTAAGGTCTTGTCAGAGGATGGCATTTTCATCGTAGCAATTACCGTTAACCGTCGTGAGAAGAAAATTGTGGCCAAGGCTCGTGTTCACACGCGTGGATTTGTTTATCTCAAGAAGAGCCGCGATATTCTCCGTGAAAGTTCAGAATTGATTAACCAAACGGTAGAAGACTATCTTCAAGGAGATGACTTTGACTGGGCAGATCTCAAAGGGAAGGTTCGTGATACTCTGACCAAGTACCTCTTTGATCAAACTAAACGTCGTCCAGCCGTTTTACCAGTGGTGATGGAAGCAAAATAATCATTGAAATAAACCGAGGGAAAGTCGAATTTCGGCTTTTTCTTATCGGAAAATAGAAGGAGAAAATCATGGCAGTAATGAAAATCGAGTATTACTCACAGGTATTAGATATGGAGTGGGGGGTGAATGTTCTTTACCCCGATGCCAATCGAGTGGAAGAAGCAGATTGTAAAGATATCCCTGTTTTGTATCTTTTACACGGGATGTCTGGCAATCATAACAGTTGGCTCAAGCGTACCAATGTAGAACGCTTGCTTCGAGGAACCAACCTCATCGTTGTCATGCCCAATACCAGCAACGGTTGGTACACCGATACCCAATATGGTTTTGACTATTACACAGCTTTGGCAGAGGAATTGCCACAGGTTCTGAAACGTTTCTTCCCTAACATGACTAGCAATCGTGAAAAGACCTTTATCGCTGGCCTCTCTATGGGAGGCTATGGCTGCTTCAAACTGGCTCTTGCAACAAATCGTTTCTCTCGTGCAGCTAGTTTTTCAGGTGCCCTTAGTTTTCAAGATTTTTCTCCTGAAAGCCAAGATCTGGGAACGCCAGCTTATTGGAGAGGCGTGTTTGGGGAGATTAAGGATTGGACAGCTAGCCCCTATTCTCTTGAAAGTCTGGCTAAAAAATCGGATAAAAAGACCAAGCTGTGGGCTTGGTGTGGAGAGCAGGATTTCTTGTATGAAGCCAATAATCTAGCAGTGAAAAATCTCAAAAAATTAGGTTTTGATGTGACCTATAGCCATAGCGCTGGAACTCACGAGTGGTACTACTGGGAAAAACAATTGGAACGGTTCTTAGCCACTCTTCCAATCGAATTCAAATTAGAGGAGAGATTGTCATAATTTAGCTTTCTTTCAGCTTGTTTTAGTAAAATAGACTTTATTTGCTAGAAAGGTGGAGGGACATGCGCTGGATTTTTCGTTTGATAGGAGCCTTCTTTTCTTTTGTGTGGCGTTTGTTTTGGCGTCTAGTTTGGATAGCGTTTCTTTTGTGTGCTTTTGCTTTTGGATTTCTCTGGTATCTGAACGGGGATTTCCAAGGAGCGCTGAAGCAGGCAGAGCGGTCGGTAAAGATTGGTCAACAAAGCATTGACCAATGGGAAAAAACAGGGCAACTGCCTAAGTTAAACCAGACAGATAGCCACCAGCATTCTGAAGGAAGGTGGCCGCAAGCCTCTGCTCGTATTTACTTGGATCCCCAGATGGATTCACGCTTCCAAGAGGCTTATATAGAAGCGATTCAGAATTGGAATCAAACTGGTGCTTTTAACTTTGAACTTGTGACTGATTCCAGCAAGGCGGATATCTTGGCTACTGAGATGAACGACGGAAACACTCCTGTGGCAGGAGAGGCGGAAAGTCAGACTAATCTCTTGACGGGGCAATTCTTGTCTGTAACGGTGCGTCTGAATCATTATTATCTGTCCAATCCTGACTATGACTATTCCTATGAGCGTGTTGTCCATACGGCAGAACATGAGTTGGGGCATGCGATTGGATTGGACCATACAGATGAGAAGTCTGTGATGCAACCTGCAGGTTCCTTTTATGGTATCCAGGAAGAGGATGTTGCAAACCTTCGAAAAATATATGAGACCAATGAGTAGGGGACTATCTTTCCCTACTTTTTTGCTATAATGGAATTATGAACAACTTGATTAAATCAAAACTAGAGCTCTTGCCGACCAGCCCTGGTTGTTACATTCACAAGGATAAAAACGGCACCATTATCTATGTAGGAAAGGCTAAAAATCTGCGCAACCGTGTGAGGTCCTATTTCCGTGGGAGTCATGATACTAAGACAGAGGCCTTGGTGTCTGAAATTGTGGATTTTGAATTTATTGTTACGGAGTCTAATATTGAGGCACTTCTCCTAGAAATCAACCTGATTAAGGAAAATAAGCCTAAATACAATATTATGCTCAAGGATGATAAGTCCTATCCCTTCATCAAAATCACCAATGAGCGCTATCCTAGATTGATTATCACCCGTCAGGTCAAAAAGGACGGTGGTCTCTACTTTGGTCCCTATCCAGATGTGGGGGCGGCTAATGAGATCAAGCGACTGCTGGATCGGATTTTCCCTTTTCGCAAGTGT
The DNA here is from genome assembly GCA_905221085.1 of bacterium. Taxonomy (GTDB): domain Bacteria; phylum Bacillota; class Bacilli; order Lactobacillales; family Streptococcaceae; genus Streptococcus. The sequence continues at coordinate 512,847 of CAJNBT010000001.1, read as the reverse complement.
ACTAATCCTCCTTCTAAGGTCTGTTTTTACTACCATATCGGTCAATGTATGGCCCACACCATCTGTAAGAAGGATGAGGCTTATTTCCAGTCCATGGCTCAGGAGGTTTCTGATTTCCTAAAAGGGCAGGATGACAAAATCATCGATGACCTCAAAGGGAAAATGGCAAAGGCAGCTCAAAGTATGGAGTTTGAACGTGCTGCGGAATACCGTGACTTGATTCAGGCCATTGGAACGCTTCGGACCAAGCAAAGGGTTATGGCTAAGGATCTCCAAAATCGGGATGTCTTTGGTTACTATGTGGATAAGGGCTGGATGTGTGTTCAGGTTTTCTTTGTTCGTCAGGGCAAGCTCATTGAGCGTGATGTCAATCTTTTCCCCTATTACAATGATCCAGACGAAGATTTCTTGACCTATGTGGGACAGTTCTATCAAGAAAAATCTCACCTGGTTCCCAATGAGGTACTGATTCCGCAGGATATTGACGAAGAAGCTGTCAAGGCTTTGGTAGATACCAAGATTCTTAAGCCTCAACGTGGAGAGAAAAAGCAACTGGTTAATTTGGCTATAAAGAATGCCCGAGTCAGCTTAGAGCAGAAATTCAACCTGCTAGAGAAATCTGTTGAAAAGACCCAAGGGGCTATTGAAAATCTAGGACGTTTGCTTCAGATCCCAACTCCAGTTCGCATTGAGTCCTTCGATAACTCCAATATCATGGGTACCAGCCCTGTTTCAGCCATGGTAGTCTTTGTCAATGGTAAACCGAGTAAGAAGGATTACCGTAAGTATAAAATCAAGACTGTAGTCGGGCCAGACGACTATGCTAGTATGCGAGAGGTCATTCGCAGGCGTTATGGTCGAGTTCAACGTGACGGCTTGACTCCGCCAGATTTGATTGTCATTGATGGGGGGCAAGGTCAAGTCAATATTGCCAAGCAAGTTATCCAAGAAGAGCTAGGTTTGGGTATCCCAATTGCTGGCCTGCAAAAGAATGACAAGCACCAAACCCATGAATTGCTCTTTGGAGATCCGCTTGAGGTGGTGGAGTTATCTCGCAATTCTCAGGAATTTTTCCTCCTCCAACGCATTCAAGATGAGGTTCACCGCTTTGCCATTACTTTCCACCGTCAACTGCGCTCCAAAAATTCTTTTTCATCACAACTGGATGGAATTGAAGGTCTGGGTCCTAAACGCAAGCAAAATCTCATGAAGCATTTCAAGTCTCTGACCAAAATCAAGGAAGCCAGTGTGGATGAGATTGTCGAAGTTGGAGTACCAAGAGTGGTTGCAGAGGATGTGCAGAGGAAGTTGAACCCGCAGGAAGAAGTGGAATTAGCTCAAGTGGCGGAAGAAAGAGTAGATTATCAAACAGAAGGAGACCATCATGAACCATAAAATCGCAATTTTATCAGATATTCATGGCAATGCGACAGCCTTAGAAGCAGTGATTGCAGATGCTAAAAATCAAGGAGTCAGTGAATACTGGCTTCTGGGAGATATTTTTCTTCCTGGTCCAGGTGCAAATGACTTGGTAGCCCTGCTAAAGGATCTTCCTATCACAGCCAGTGTTCGAGGCAATTGGGATGATTGTGTCCTTGAGGCTTTAGATGGACAATATGGCTTAGAAGACCCACAGGAAGTCCAGCTCATGCGATTGACCCAGTTTTTGATGGAGCAAATGGATCCTGCAACGATTGTCTGGCTACGAAGCTTACCATTGCTGGAAAAGAAAGAAGTTGAGGGGCTACGCTTTTCTATCTCTCATAATTTACCTGACAAAAACTATGGTGGGGATCTACTGGTTGGGAATGATACAGAAAAATTTGACCAACTGCTAGATGCGGAAACGGACGTGGCAGTCTATGGTCATGTTCACAAGCAGTTGCTTCGTTATGGTAGTCAAGGGCAACAAATCATCAATCCAGGGTCGATTGGCATGCCCTATTTTAATTGGGAGGCGTTAAAAAATCACCGTGCCCAGTATGCCGTGATAGAAGTTGAAGATGGGGAATTGGTAAATATCCTATTTCGTAAAGTCGCTTATGACTATGAATCGGAGTTAGAATTGGCCAAGTCCAAGGGGCTTCCTTTTATCGAAATGTATGAAGAGCTACGAAGAGAAGACAACTATCAGGGGCACAATCTGGAACTTTTAGCCAGCTTAATAGAAAAGCATGGGTATGTAGAGGATGTGAAGAATTTTTTTGATTTTTTGTAAGAGTTTCCTAAAATAACCAATGCAAACTAAAAAAGCGATTGGCTGGTCCAATCGCTTTTAGTATATCTTACTGTAACTGAGATTGATCTGGAAGATAAGAACCACCTAGATAAGTATTGCTAAGTTTTTCAAGTGTTCCGTCTTGATAGAGTTCTTTGAGCGCTTTATCAAATTTCTCTTTAAACTCCTTTTGATCGCTTGAGAAAATGATATAGTTGTTGGGGCTATCGGCAGAAGGTAAATCAACAACTGAGAGATCTAAGCCACGATCCTTGATAATCTTTTGAACCGATACCTTGTCAAAAACTAGGAAATCAAATTCACCGTTAGAGAGGTCTAGGATTCGTTTACCGATATCCTCACCAGAAAAATCAATTGTAGCAGGATTATCAGTATGTTTTTGATTCCAGTTATTGATGAATTGAGCATTTGAAGTTCCAGTATCCTCCTGTGTTGTTTTGCCAGCGATTTGGTCAAGTGAAGTCAAAGGATTTTTCTTGTTGCTGACAAGGACGAGGGGATTGTTTGAAATTGGAAGTGAGTAGAGGTATTTTTCAGCACGTTCTTTTGTATAACTCAAGTTATTAGCTGCAGCCTGATAGTGACCAGAATCAAGTCCTGGGAAGATACTCTCCCAAGCAGTTCTTTGGAATTGAATCTCATAGTCGCTGAGTTTTTCATCAACTGATTTTAGAACTTCGATGTCGAATCCTGTCAGATTTCCCTTGTCTTCGTAGTCAAATGGTGGCACATCGCCAGCTGTAGCAACGACAATTGTCTTTTGAGAGCTGGTCTCTTTAGGTGTAGCTTGATTTCCACAGGCGACCAAAAATGGTAGGATGGCTAATAATAAGCTAAATTTTTTCATAATATCTCCATTCAAATGTAAAGTACTTGCTAGTTTATCAGAAACTGTCTTGATGAACCAATATATATTTTTTATGTCTGTGATAAAAAATCTTAATCATGAAAAATCCCTGCAAGCTCTTTCAAATTATGGTAGAATGGAAACAGTAGAATTAGAAAAGGAAATCGATTATGAAATTTCTTGAATTAAATAAAAAACGTCATGCGACCAAGCATTTCACTGATAAGCCAGTTGATCCAAAAGATGTGCGTACGGCTATCGAAATCGCAACCTTGGCACCAAGTGCCCACAATAGCCAGCCATGGAAATTTGTGGTGGTTCGTGAGAAAAATGCTGAATTGGCAAAATTGGCTTACGGTTCCAACTTTGAGCAGGTATCATCAGCGCCTGTAACCATTGCCCTGTTTACGGATACAGACCTTGCCAAACGTGCTCGTAAGATTGCCCGAGTTGGTGGTGCTAATAACTTTTCTGAAGAACAACTTCAATATTTCATGAAGAATTTGCCTGCTGAGTTTGCGCGTTACAGTGAACAACAAGTCAGCGACTACCTAGCTCTCAATGCAGGTCTGGTTGCCATGAATTTGGTTCTTGCATTGACAGACCAAGGGATTGGTTCTAACATTATTCTTGGATTTGACAAGTCAAAGGCCAACGAAATTTTAGAAATCGAAGACCGTTTCCGCCCAGAACTCTTGATTACAGTGGGTTACACAGACGAGAAATTGGAACCAAGCTACCGCTTGCCAGTAGATGAAATCATCGAGAAAAGATAGAAAGAAGAAAAAAATGACAGTAATTGATTTTACAGCAGAAGTAGAAAAACGCAAAGAAGACCTCTTGGCTGACTTGTTTAGCCTTTTGGAAATTAACTCTGAACGTGATGATAGTAAGGTTGATGCCCAGCATCCATTTGGACCTGGTCCAGTAAAAGCCTTGGAGAAATTCCTTGAAATCGCAGATCGTGATGGCTATCCAACTAAAAATGTTGATAACTACGCAGGACATTTTGAGTTTGGTGATGGAGAAGAAGTTCTTGGAATCTTTGCCCATATGGACGTGGTGCCTGCTGGTAGCGGTTGGGACACAGATCCATACACACCAACTATCAAAGATGGTCGCCTCTATGCGCGTGGAGCTTCTGATGACAAGGGACCTACAACAGCTTGTTACTATGGTTTGAAAATCATCAAAGAATTGGGCCTTCCAACTTCTAAAAAAGTTCGCTTCATCGTCGGAACAGACGAAGAATCAGGTTGGGCAGACATGGACTACTATTTCGAGCACGTAGGACTTGCAAAACCAGATTTTGGTTTCTCTCCAGACGCTGAATTCCCTATCATCAATGGTGAAAAAGGAAATATTACAGAATATCTCCACTTTGCAGGTGAAAATGCAGGTGCTGCCCGTCTTCACAGCTTCACAGGTGGTTTGCGTGAAAATATGGTACCAGAATCAGCAACAGCAGTCGTTTCAGGTGATTTGGCTGACTTGCAAGCTAAACTAGATGCCTTTGTTGCAGAACACAAACTTAGAGGAGAACTCCAAGAAGAAGCTGGTCAATACAAGGTGACGATCATTGGTAAATCAGCCCATGGTGCTATGCCTGCTTCAGGTGTCAATGGTGCGACTTACCTAGCTCTCTTCCTCAGCCAGTTTGACTTTGCTGGTCCAGCCAAAGACTATCTTGACATCGCTGGTAAAATTCTCTTGAACGACCACGAGGGGGAAAATCTCAAGATTGCTCATGTGGATGAAAAGATGGGTGCTCTTTCTATGAATGCGGGAGTCTTCCGCTTTGATGAAGTAAGTGCTGACAATACCATTGCCCTCAACATCCGCTATCCAAAAGGAACAAGTCCTGAGCAAATCAAGTCAATTCTTGAAAACTTGCCAGTTGCTTCTGTTAGCCTTTCTGAACACGGTCACACGCCTCACTATGTGCCAATGGAAGATCCACTTGTCCAAACCTTGTTGAATGTTTATGAAAAACAAACTGGTCTTAAAGGTCACGAGCAAGTCATCGGTGGTGGAACCTTTGGTCGCTTGCTTGAACGAGGTGTTGCCTATGGTGCCATGTTCCCAGACTCAATTGACACCATGCACCAAGCCAATGAATTTATCGCCTTGGATGATCTCTTCCGAGCAGCAGCAATCTATGCCGAAGCTATTTATGAATTGATCAAATAAAACGATAGAAGTCTGAGATCTTATGCTTGGACTTCTTTTTGGAGGGAAAGTAGATGTCTCAAATCGAAAGAATCAAGCAGGCTATTATGGCAGATCCGCAGAATATCAGCTATACAGAACGCGGAATTGATCCTCTTTTTGCAGCGCCAAAGACTGCTCGCATCAATATCATCGGTCAGGCACCGGGACTTAAAACCCAAGAGGCAGGGCTCTACTGGAAGGATAAAAGTGGCGACCGCTTGCGAGAGTGGTTGGGTGTAGATGAAGATACCTTTTACAATTCAGGCTATTTTGCTGTTTTGCCTATGGATTTCTACTTTCCAGGGCATGGCAAGTCAGGTGATCTTCCACCGAGAACTGGCTTTGCTGAAAAATGGCATCCGCAACTCTTGCAAGAATTGCCCGATATTCAGTTGACCCTCTTGATTGGGCAATATGCTCAGGCCTACTATTTAAAGGAGAAAGTCAGTGGCAAGGTGACAGAACGGGTAAAACATTACCAGAACTACTTGCCAGAGTATTTTCCTTTAGTTCACCCCTCGCCGCGAAATCAAATCTGGATGGCCAAAAATCCTTGGTTTGAGTCAGAAGTGGTGCCAGATTTGAAAAAAAGAATTAAAACCATTTTATAGTCAATGAAAATCAAAGAGCAAACTAGGAAGCTAGCCGCAGGCTGTACTTGAGTACGGTAAGGCGACGCTGACGTGGTTTGAAGAGATTTTCGAAGAGTATTAGGAGAAAAAGAATGAAAGAAATAGCCTTTGACGCATTTTACCAGCTTTACCAAAACGACCAACCTTCTCTAGTGGACGTGAGAGAAGTGGATGAGTTTGAAGCTCTTCATCTAGAAGGTGCCCACAACCTACCGCTGAGTCAGTTAGCTGATAGCTATAATCAGTTGGACAAGAACCAGTTGCATTATGTCATTTGTAAATCTGGAATGAGATCAGCGCGTGCTTGTCAATTTCTAGCTGAACAAGGTTATGAAGTTATCAATGTTCAGGGTGGCATGTTAGCCTTTGAAGAACTGTAAACATTAGAATTTCTCCTACTTGGTGTGGACTGGGTAGGAGAATTTTATTTTTAGACAATTCTCATTTTTAAGAATCTTGAAAACATTCAATATTTACTTCGTGATACTTTTTTCATACTCTTATTCATGATATACTAGGTCAGTATTTTATAAATATGAAGGAGATTTTCATGGCTAAAAAAGGTGCCCTAACAGGTTTGCTCCTGTTTGGAATATTTTTTGGTGCGGGGAACTTGATTTTTCCGCCTTCTCTAGGTGCTCTATCTGGAGAACATTTTCTTCCTGCCATCGCAGGTTTTGTCTTTTCAGGTGTCGGTATCGCCGTCTTGACTCTTATTATTGGAACGCTAAATCCTAAAGGATATATCTACGAGATTTCAACAAAGATAGCGCCTTGGTTTGCGACTCTTTATCTCTCAATTCTTTACTTGTCAATTGGTCCATTCTTTGCCATCCCACGTACTGCGACAACAGCTTACGAGGTAGGGATTAGCCCTCTTTTGTCGGATTCAAATAAAGGTCTTGGATTGATTGTCTTTACGGTTCTGTATTTTGCAGCAGCCTATCTAATTTCGCTTAATCCATCAAAAATCTTAGACCGTATTGGCCGTATCTTAACGCCAGTCTTTGCGATTTTGATTGTTATCTTGGTTGTTCTAGGAGCTATCAAATATGGTGGAACAAGTCCTCAAGCTGCGTCAGCTGCTTATCAAGCTTCTGCCTTTGGTACAGGTTTCCTAGAAGGTTACAATACCTTGGATGCCCTTGCTTCAGTTGCCTTTAGCGTAATCGCAGTTCAAACCTTGAAACAACTTGGATTTTCAAGTAAGAAAGAATACATTTCGACTATTTGGGTTGTTGGTATCGTTGTAGCCCTTGCCTTTAGCGCTCTTTACATCGGTTTAGGTTTCCTTGGAAATCATTTCCCAGTACCAGCTGAGGCGATGAAGGGTGGAACACCAGGTGTTTACATTTTGTCACAAGCCACTCAAGAAATATTTGGCTCAACAGCTCAACTCTTCCTTGCAGCTATGGTTACCGTAACCTGCTTCACAACAACAGTTGGTCTGATTGTGTCAACAGCTGAGTTCTTTAATGAGCGTTTCCCACAAATCAGCTACAAGGTTTATGCGACAGCCTTTACCTTGATTGGATTTGCCATTGCTAATTTGGGTCTTGATGCGATTATCAAGTACTCAATCCCTGTGCTGGTTATTTTGTACCCAATCACGATTGCCATCGTCATGATTGTGATTGTCAACAAATTTGTACCTCTTTCAAAACCAGGTATGCAGTTGACAATTGCTGTGGTTACAGCTATTGCCATTGCAAGCGTCCTAGGAAGCTCATTTAAGGTTGAGTTTCTTGCAAATCTTGTTAACGCTCTTCCTTTTGCCAAGGCATCTCTTCCATGGTTGGTGCCAGCCATCGTCGGAGTCTTGCTCTCATTGGTTCTACCAAACAAGCAAGAAAGCGATGTTTTTGAAATGGAATAATCATTAAAATCACTTTTGTAGTCAAGGCTACAGGAGTGATTTTCTTTTTTTATCCGATGATAAATGTGTTATAATAGGTAGCAAAAGAGGTGAAGAAATGAATCAAACAGTAGAATATATCAAAGAACTGACAGCTATAGCATCGCCAACTGGCTTCACTCGGGAGATTTCGGACTATTTAGTCAAGACTCTAGAAGATTTTGGTTACCAGCCAGTTCGTACAGCCAAGGGCGGTGTCAATATGACTATCAAAGGTCAAAATGATGAGGAGCATCGCTATGTGACTGCCCATGTAGATACGCTGGGTGCTATTGTCCGTGCTGTCAAACCAGACGGTCGTCTCAAATTGGATCGTATCGGTGGTTTTCCTTGGAACATGATTGAAGGTGAAAACTGTACCGTTCATGTGGCTAGTACAGGTGAAAAAGTATCAGGGACGGTCCTTATCCACCAAACTTCTTGCCATGTCTACAAGGATGCAGGAACTGCAGAACGCACGCAAGACAATATGGAAGTGCGTTTGGATGCAAAAGTAACCACTGAAAAAGAAACTCGTGCCTTGGGGATTGAGGTTGGTGATTTTATCAGCTTTGACCCACGAACTATCGTGACAGAGACAGGTTTTATCAAGTCTCGTCATTTGGACGATAAGGTCAGCGCAGCGATTTTGCTTAATCTGCTTCGGATTTATAAGGAGGAGAAGATTGAATTGCCGGTAACAACTCATTTTGCTTTTTCAGTCTTTGAAGAAGTGGGGCACGGTGCTAACTCTAATATTCCTGCTCAGGTAGTAGAGTATCTGGCTGTGGATATGGGGGCTATGGGTGATGACCAGCAGACAGATGAGTATACAGTGTCCATCTGTGTCAAGGATGCTTCAGGTCCTTATCACTATGACTTCCGTCAATATTTGGTTGCCTTGGCGAAAGAGCAAGATATTCCATTTAAGCTGGATATCTATCCATTTTATGGTTCGGATGCTTCTGCGGCCATGTCCGCAGGGGCAGAGGTTAAACACGCCCTTCTCGGTGCTGGTATTGAGTCTAGCCATTCTTATGAGCGTACCCATATTGACTCAGTTGTCGCAACGGAGCGTATGGTTGATGCTTATCTTAAGAGCGCACTGGTAGACTAATATGTGCCTGATTTGCCAGAGAATTGAGCTCATTAAAGTTGGGAAAAATCCCTACTTTGTGAGAGAACTAGAAACAGGCTATCTTGTGGTTGGAGACCATCAGTATTTTGCAGGCTATAGTCTCTTTCTAGCCAAGGAACATGTCACTGAATTGCACCATTTGAAAAAGGAGACAAGACTCCGTTTTCTAGAAGAAATGAGTTTAGTACAAGAGGCAGTTGCCAAGGCCTTTGCTGCTGAGAAAATGAATATCGAACTGCTAGGAAATGGCGATGCCCATCTCCATTGGCATCTTTTTCCTAGACGAACAGGTGATATGAATGGTCACGGTCTCAAGGGACGTGGTCCAGTCTGGTGGGTTCCCTTTGAAGAAATGACAGCAGAAACCTGCCAAGCAAAACCGGATGAGATTAAAAGATTAGTCGAATGTTTATCGTCAGAAGTAGATAAACTATTAGAAATAAAGGAGTAGAAATGAAAAAAAAATACCTTGTCTTGACAGCTTTGCTAGCCTTGAGTCTAGCAGCTTGTTCACAAGAAAAAGCAAAAAATGAAGCTGGAGAAGCTAAGACAGAACAGACAGCAAAAGCTGATGGAACAGTCGGAAGTAAGTCTCAAGGAACTGCCCAGAAGAAAGCAGAAGTGGTTAACAAAGGAGACTATTACAGCATTCAAGGGAAATACGATGAAATCATCGTAGCCAATAAACACTATCCATTGTCGAAAGACTACAATCCAGGGGAAAATCCAACAGCCAAGGCTGAGTTGGTCAAGCTCATCAAAGCTATGCAAGAGGCAGGTTTCCCAATCAGCGATCATTACAGTGGCTTTAGAAGTTATGAAACTCAGACCAAGCTCTATCAAGATTATGTCAATCAAGATGGGAAAGAAGCTGCCGACCGTTATTCTGCTCGACCTGGCTATAGCGAACACCAGACAGGTTTAGCCTTTGATGTGATTGGGACAAATGGTGATTTGGTGACAGAAGAAAAAGCGGCCCAATGGCTCTTGGACCATGCGGCTGATTATGGCTTTGTTGTTCGTTATCTCAAAGGCAAGGAAAAGGAAACAGGCTATATGTCTGAGGAATGGCACCTTCGTTATGTAGGAAAAGAAGCAAAAGAAATTGCAGAGAGTGGTCTCAGTTTGGAAGAGTATTACGGCTTTGAAGGCGGAGATTACGTCGATTAAAAAATAAACTTTTCTCTTGCAATTCTAGATAAATAGTGTATAATAGATAGGTATGTGAAAAGCATACTTGTGGGAGGTAAAAATCTCTAATTACCGCCAAAACCACAAAGGAGGATTTAAAAATGGCTAAAAAAGTCGAAAAACTTGTAAAATTGCAAATCCCTGCTGGTAAAGCTACACCAGCTCCACCGGTTGGACCTGCTCTTGGTCAAGCTGGTATCAACATCATGGGATTCACAAAAGAGTTCAACGCTCGTACAGCTGACCAAGCTGGTATGATCATTCCAGTTGTTATCTCAGTTTACGAAGATAAATCATTTACTTTCATCACTAAAACACCACCAGCTGCTGTTCTTTTGAAAAAAGCTGCAGGTGTTGAAAAAGGATCAGGTACACCTAACAAAACTAAAGTTGCTACAGTTACTCGTGCACAAGTACAAGAAATTGCAGAAACTAAGATGCCAGATTTGAACGCAGCAAACGTAGAGTCTGCAATGCGTATGATCGAAGGTACTGCTCGTTCTATGGGATTCACTGTTGTTGACTAATCAATAACACCCCCAATAAAACCCGCAAGACTTCATCATTTCGAGAAGTGACGTGGGAGATGAAAATCGATTGAACCACTTACAAGGAGAATAGAAAATGGCTAAAAAAAGCAAACAACTTCGTGCTGCTCTTGAGAAAATCGACAGCACAAAAGCATACAGCGTAGAAGAAGCTGTAGCACTTGCAAAAGAAACTAACTTTGCAAAATTTGACGCAACTGTAGAAGTTGCTTACAACTTGAACATCGACGTTAAAAAAGCTGACCAACAAATCCGTGGAGCAATGGTATTGCCAAACGGTACTGGTAAAACTTCACGCGTTCTTGTTTTCGCACGTGGTGCAAAAGCTGAAGAAGCAAAAGCTGCTGGTGCAGACTTTGTTGGTGAAGATGACCTTGTTGCTAAAATCAACGACGGTTGGTTGGACTTCGACGTAGTTATCGCTACACCTGACATGATGGCTCTTGTTGGACGTCTTGGACGTGTCCTTGGACCACGTAACTTGATGCCAAACCCTAAAACTGGTACTGTAACAATGGATGTTGCTAAAGCAGTTGAAGAGTCTAAAGGTGGTAAAATCACTTACCGTGCTGACCGTGCAGGTAACGTTCAAGCAATCATCGGTAAAGTATCATTTGAAGCTGAAAAATTGGTTGAAAACTTTAAAGCTTTCAACGAAACAATCCAAAAAGCAAAACCAGCTACAGCTAAAGGAACTTACGTAACAAACTTGACTATCACAACTACTCAAGGTGTTGGTATCAAAGTTGACGTAAACTCACTTTAATTAGTAGTTCATACAGAGAGAACGAGTACGAAAGTGCTCGTTTTTGTATGTAAGTTATAGTCTCTATAAAATGGTCATCTTATTTGGCTTATAGGATGAGTAGCAAATGAAATACTCTTTTCTCTTCCTTCTTTACTAGAAAATATGGTATAATAGGGAGTAAAAAACTTTGAAAGAAAGAAAAAGATGAATTTAAAAGATTACATTGCAACAATTGAAAATTATCCGAAGGAAGGTATTACTTTCCGTGATATCAGTCCTTTGATGGCTGATGGAAATGCTTATAGCTATGCTGTTCGTGAAATCGTTCAATATGCTACTGACAAGAAAATTGATATGATCGTAGGGCCCGAAGCTCGTGGTTTTATCGTGGGTTGTCCAGTTGCCTTTGAGTTGGGAATTGGTTTTGCGCCTGTTCGTAAGCCAGGTAAATTACCACGCGAAGTTATTTCTGCTGACTATGAAAAAGAGTATGGTGTTGATACCTTGACTATGCACGCGGATGCCATCAAGCCAGGTCAACGTGTTCTTATCGTAGACGACCTCTTAGCAACAGGTGGAACTGTTAAGGCGACCATCGAGATGATTGAAAAACTTGGTGGTGTTGTAGCAGGTTGTGCCTTCCTTGTTGAATTGGATGAATTGAACGGTCGTGAAAAAATCGGTGACTACGATTACAAAGTTCTTATGCATTATTAATGAAAAACAGTCCCCAGGGCTGTTTTCTCTACATCAGGATATAAAAATAGACTATAGCTAGTTAGAGAAAAACTATAATTGAAAACTATATCTTCTTGCAGTATAATAAAAGGACTAAGTGTTTGAGATTTGGCTTCAAATACATGCAATTATTCCTGAAAGAGTACAGTTAGGAGAGGGCTATGCCGATTCGAATTGATAAAAAATTGCCAGCTGTTGAGATTTTACGGACAGAGAATATCTTTGTCATGGATGATCAACGTGCGGCCCACCAAGATATCCGTCCCTTGAAGATTTTAATTTTAAATCTCATGCCACAGAAAATGGTCACAGAAACCCAGTTGTTGCGCCATTTGGCTAATACGCCCCTGCAATTGGATATTGATTTTCTCTATATGGAGACCCATCGTTCTAAAACAACTCGTTCAGAGCACATGGAGACCTTTTATAAAACTTTTCCTGAAGTCAAGGATGAGTATTTTGATGGGATGATTATCACGGGTGCTCCAGTTGAGCATTTACCATTTGAGGAAGTGGACTATTGGGAGGAATTCAGTCAGGTGCTTGAGTGGTCCAAGACCCATGTCTATTCGACCCTTCATATCTGTTGGGGGGCTCAGGCTGGGCTTTATCTGCGCTATGGAGTGGAAAAATACCAGATGGACAGTAAGTTATCGGGTATCTATCCTCAGGACACCTTAAAGGAAGGTCATCTTCTATTTAGAGGTTTTGACGATAGCTATGTATCTCCTCATTCACGGCACACGGAGATTTCTAAGGAAGAGGTCTTAAACAAATCCAATCTCGAGATTTTATCAGAAGGTCCTCAGGTTGGGGTTTCGATTTTGGCCAGTCGTGATTTACGAGAAATTTATAGTTTTGGGCATTTAGAGTATGACCGTGATACCTTGGCAAAAGAGTATTTCCGAGATCGTGACGCAGGTTTAGACCCACATATTCCAGAAAATTACTTTAAGGATGATGATGTTAACAAGATGCCTTGTCTTTGTTGGTCTTCATCTGCAGCCCTCTTTTTCAGTAACTGGGTAAACTATGCGGTCTATCAGGAAACACCTTTTGACTGGAGAAAGATAGAAGATGATGAATCTGCATATGGGTATTTATAAGAGGAATTATGACATATTTAGACGCTTTTAAATCAGGGAACTTGGTTTTACCGAGTGCCCTGCTCTTGCATTTTAAGGAACTCTTTCCTTCTAGCGACGATTTTCTGGTCTGGCAATTTTTCTATTTGCAAAATACGACTGGCTTAGAAGAAATGTCGCCAAGCCAGATTGCTGAAAGGATTGGTAAGGAAATTTCGGATGTCAACCAGTCCATTTCTAATCTGACGGAAAGGGGACTGCTCCAGTATCGTACTATTGAATTAAATGGCGAAATTGAATTGCTCTTTGATGCTAGTTTGGCTTTGGAACGTTTGGATAACTTGCTTGGAGCTCCTACTTCGAGTTCAGACCAGTTGACACCTCAAAACCAGCTCAAGGATTTGGTAGAAACCTTCCAACAGGAGTTGGGACGTTTGTTGACGCCTTTTGAAATTGAGGATTTGACCAAGACACTAAAGGAAGATGGAACCAGTGCTGACTTGATTAAGGAAGCTCTTCGTGAAGCTGTTTTGAATGGAAAACCAAACTGGAAGTACATCCAGGCGATTTTGAGAAATTGGCGACATGAAGGTATCAAAAGTGTGGCTCAAATCGAGGCTAAGCGAGCAGAGAGAGAAGCAAGCAATCCTCAGTTGACACAGGTATCTGCAGATTTCAGAAATGCCATGGATCTTTGGAAGGATTAATCCATGCAAGCAGGCTTGAAATCCGAGTAAGATTTGCAAGCTGTGTTTAATTGTGATAAAATAAATAGAAAATAAATTGAAAAAAGAGGTATGTGAAATGTCACGTAAACCATTTATCGCTGGTAACTGGAAAATGAATAAAAATCCAGAAGAAGCTAAAGCATTTGTTGAAGCAGTAGCATCAAAACTTCCTTCAGCTGATCTTGTTGAAGCAGGTATCGCAGCTCCAGCTCTTGATTTGACAACTGTTCTTGCTGCTGCTAAAGATTCAAACCTTAAAGTTGCTGCTCAAAACTGCTACTTTGAAAACGCAGGTGCTTTCACTGGTGAAACTAGCCCACAAGTTTTGAAAGAAATCGGTACTGACTACGTTGTTATCGGTCACTCAGAACGCCGTGACTACTTCCATGAAACTGACGAAGATATCAACAAAAAAGCAAAAGCAATCTTTGCAAACGGTATGCTTCCAATCATCTGTTGTGGTGAATCACTTGAAACTTACGAAGCTGGTAAAGCAGCTGAATTCGTAGGTGCTCAAGTATCTGCTGCATTGGCTGGTTTGACAGCTGAACAAGTTGCTGCATCAGTTATCGCTTATGAGCCAATCTGGGCTATCGGTACTGGTAAATCAGCTTCACAAGACGACGCACAAAAAATGTGTAAAGTTGTTCGTGACGTTGTAGCTGCTGACTTCGGTCAAGAAGTTGCGGACAAAGTTCGTGTTCAATACGGTGGTTCTGTTAAACCTGAAAACGTTGCTTCATACATGGCTTGCCCAGATGTTGACGGTGCCCTTGTAGGTGGTGCGTCACTTGAAGCAGAAAGCTTCTTGGCTTTGCTTGACTTTGTAAAATAATTAGTAAGTAGCAAAAGCTAGGTGGAACAGCATTCAGATGTCTGTTCCATTTTTTATAGGAGAAGAAAGATTGAAAATCAAGATTGGAAAAATTGGATTAGCAAGTCTCTGTTTACTAGGTTTGGCAGTTAGTCATGTCGCTGCAAATGAATCTGAAGTGAAATCATCTTCGGAAGAAAGCAGAGTTCAAGATTCTTCTAGCAAGGTAGAAGAAAAGAAATCAGAAACGACTACAAGTCAAAAAGAAGAAGAGAAGAAGGAAGAAGTAAAAGAGACGCGAGCTAGTAGTAGTCAGAAAGAAGAAAGTAAGCCAAATTTAACATCAGCACACTGGGAAGGAGATTTCTATGTAAAAGCTGATGGTTCAAAAGCCAAGAGTGAGTGGATTTTCGATACTAGCTATAATAGTTGGTTCTATATAAAATCAGATGGTCGTTATGCCCAAAAAGAATGGCAGGGCAATTACTACTTGAAATCAGGCGGTTATATGGCCAAAAATGAATGGGTTTATGATGACACCTATAAGAATTGGTTTTACCTGAAGTCCGATGGTTCTTATGCTAACCAAGAATGGCACGTTGTTGGAGGTAAATGGCACTATTTTAAAAAGTGGGGCTATTTAGCTAAAAACCAATGGCAGGGAACTTATTTCTTGAATGGTCAAGGTGCCATGATGCAAAACGAATGGCTTTACGATAAGCATTATAAGACTTGGTTCTATCTTAAGGCTGATGGTTCTTACGCTAATGAACAGTGGCAAAAGATTGATGGCAAGTGGTATTATTTCAAGAAGTGGGGCTACATGGCTCAAGATGAGTGGCAAGGTAATTACTATTTGACAGAAAGTGGTGCTATGGCAACAGGTGAGTTAATCATGGATGATACTCGCTATACTTTTGCTGATTCAGGGGAACTGAAAGAAAAGAAAGCCTTGAATGTTGGTTGGGTTTATCGAAATGGCCACCGTTACTTCTTTAACCATCGTGAAGAACAAGTTGGGACTGATCAAGTTAAAAAGGTCATCGATGTCAGTGAGCACAATGGTCGTATCAGTGACTGGAAAAAAGTCATCGACGATAATGGCGTTGATGGAGTTATTGTTCGTTTGGGCTATAGTGGAACTGAGGACAAGGAATTGGCTCATAATATCAAGGAGTTAAACCGTCTTGGAATTCCTTATGGGGTTTACCTCTATACTTATGCTGAAAATGAGACGGATGCTGAGAATGATGCCAATCAGACTATTGAGCTCTTGAAGAAATACAAGATGAACTTGTCTTATCCAATCTACTATGATGTTGAGAACTGGGAATATGTCAATAAAACCAAGAGAGCTTCAAATGATACTGGAATCTGGATTAAAATCATTAATAAGTATATGGATACTATGAAAAAAGCAGGTTATCAAAATGTGAAAGTTTATAGCTATCGTCAACTCTTGCAAACTCGTTTGAATCATCCAGATATTTTACAACATGTCAACTGGGTTGCAGCCTATACGGATGCGCTTGATTGGAACAATCCTCATTATTCAGGTTCAAAAGGTTGGCAATATACTTCATCTGAATACTTAAAAGGAATCCGAGGTCGTGTTGACGTCAGCGTTTGGTATTAAGATATAAAGTTGAGAAAGGAGTGTGCAAGAAAATTGCATCCCCTTTTTCTTTATTTTGTCGCAGTTAAGAGAGTTTGAAAGGGACTGTGTTTTATTCTAAAAATTCTTAAATTATCAGTCTATTGCAACTTTTCTCATATGAGTCATTTGGCTTGCTATTGGTTTTTCTTAGTAGTATACTAAGGTAGTAATCATTAAGAAGTGGTTACAAAAAATAATGAATGAGGTAAAGAAAATGGTAGAATTTAAAAAAGAAGCAGTAAAAGACGTAACAACATTGACAAAATCAGCGCCAGTAGCATTGGCGAAAACAAAGGAAGTATTGAATCAAGCTGTTGCTGATTTGTACGTAGCCCACGTTGCTTTGCACCAAGTACACTGGTACATGCGTGGTCGTGGTTTCCTTGTATGGCATCCAAAAATGGATGAGTACATGGATGCTCTTGATGGTCACTTGGATGAAATCAGCGAACGCTTGATTACACTTGGAGGTAGCCCATTCTCTACATTGACAGAATTCCTTCAAAACAGTGAAATCGAAGAAGAAGCTGGTGAATACCGTAATGTTGAAGAAAGCTTGGAACGTGTTCTTGTTATCTACCGTTACTTGTCAGAACTTTTCCAAAAAGGTT
Source organism: bacterium (assembly GCA_905221085.1). Lineage (GTDB taxonomy): Bacteria > Bacillota > Bacilli > Lactobacillales > Streptococcaceae > Streptococcus. Next base: position 495,766 of record CAJNBT010000001.1, on the reverse strand, counting down.
TGGATGTTACTGATGAAGAGGGTGACGATGTGACAAACGGTATCTTTGCAGATGCTAAAACTGAAACGGACAAAACAATCTGGATGCTTGCAGCAGAACTTGGACAAGCACCTGGTTTGTAAGAAATAATAGTAACATATATAAATCTGTAGGAAGTTTCTTACAGATTTTTTCTATTCTGTAAGCTATTCCAAACCAGCCTTTTTTTTAGTTTTTTGATAAAATAGTACTATCAGTGAAAAGGATGGAAGCATGACTAAGAAAATCGTAGCTATTTGGGCCCAGGATGAAGAGGGTGTGATTGGGAAGGACAATCGTCTGCCTTGGTATTTGCCAGCAGAATTGCAACACTTTAAAGAAACAACCCTGAATCATGCTATCTTGATGGGGCGTGTGACCTTTGATGGAATGGGGCGTCGCTTGCTTCCCAAACGGGAGACCTTGATTTTGACTCGTAACCCAGAAGAAAAGATAGACGGGGTTGCTACTTTTTATGATGTTCAGTCTGTCTTGGACTGGTATCAGGCTCAAGATAAGAATCTTTATATTTTAGGTGGAAAGCAAATTTTTCAAGCTTTTGAACCCTACCTTGACGAAGTGATTGTGACTCACATTCATGCTCGGGTGGAAGGAGATACCTATTTCCCTGAAGAATTTGACTTGTCTCTTTTTGAGACAGTTTCAAGCAAATTCTATAGCAAAGATGAGAAAAATCCTTATGATTTTACCATCCAATACCGCAAGAGAAAGGAAGTCTAATGGAACGTAGTATATTTGGTTTTTTCACAGCCATGCTGTGTTTGGTCTGCTTGCTTGCAGGGGCACAGGCTTTTCGTAAAAAGCGCTATGGACTTTCTGTCCTGCTCTGGTTAAATGCATTTACCAATTTGGTCAATAGTATCCATGCTTTTTACATGACCTTATTTTAGATAGAATGACAGTATAGAATAGAACGGAAGGAAATCATGCCTACAACTAGGAATAATGATATGATGGTTTATTGCTCATTTTGTGGCAAAAGCCAAGAAGAAGTACAAAAAATAATCGCTGGGAACAACGCCTTTATCTGTAATGAATGTGTGGAGTTGGCTCAGGAAATCATTCGAGAGGAGTTGGCGGAAGAAGTCTTGGCAGACTTGTCTGAAGTTCCAAAACCAATCGAACTCCTCCATATCTTGAACCACTATGTAATCGGTCAAGATCGTGCAAAACGTGCTTTAGCAGTAGCAGTATACAACCACTACAAACGCATCAATTTCCACGATACGCGTGAAGAGTCAGAAGATGTGGATTTGCAGAAGTCAAACATCTTGATGATTGGCCCAACTGGTTCAGGGAAAACATTCCTTGCCCAGACCTTGGCTAAGAGTTTAAATGTACCTTTTGCCATTGCAGATGCGACAGCTCTTACTGAGGCTGGTTATGTGGGTGAGGACGTGGAAAACATCCTCCTCAAACTATTGCAGGCTGCTGACTTTAACATTGAGCGCGCAGAGCGTGGGATTATCTATGTGGATGAAATTGACAAGATTGCCAAGAAAAGCGAGAACGTTTCTATCACACGTGACGTTTCTGGTGAAGGGGTGCAACAAGCCCTTCTCAAGATTATCGAAGGAACTGTTGCTAGCGTACCGCCTCAAGGTGGACGTAAACATCCACAACAAGAGATGATTCAAGTGGATACCAAAAATATTCTCTTCATTGTGGGTGGTGCTTTTGATGGCATCGAAGAAATCGTCAAACAACGTCTGGGTGAAAAGGTTATCGGTTTTGGTCAAAATAACAAGGCGATTGACGAAAATAGCTCTTACATGCAAGAAATCATCGCGGAAGATATTCAAAAATTCGGGATTATTCCTGAGTTGATAGGACGCTTGCCAGTCTTTGCAGCTCTTGAACAATTGACGGTTGATGACTTGGTTCGCATCTTGAAAGAACCAAGAAATGCCTTGGTGAAACAATACCAAACCTTGCTTTCCTATGATGATGTTGAGTTGGAATTTGATGATGAAGCCCTTCAGGAAATTGCCAATAAGGCAATCGAACGGAAGACTGGGGCGCGTGGTCTTCGCTCGATCATCGAAGAAACCATGCTGGACGTTATGTTTGAAGTACCGAGTCAGGAAAATGTGAAATTGGTCCGAATCACTAAAGAAGCTGTCGATGGAACGGATAAACCAATCCTAGAAACAGCCTAGAGGTGACTATGGAAATCAATACACACAATGCTGAAATCTTGCTCAGTGCGGCTAATAAATCCCACTATCCGCAGGATGAACTACCAGAGATTGCCCTAGCAGGGCGTTCCAATGTTGGCAAGTCTAGCTTTATCAACACCATGCTGAACCGTAAGAATCTGGCTCGTACATCAGGGAAACCTGGTAAAACCCAGTTACTCAACTTCTTTAACATTGATGACAAGATGCGCTTTGTGGATGTACCTGGTTATGGTTATGCCCGTGTTTCTAAAAAGGAACGTGAAAAGTGGGGGCGCATGATTGAAGAGTATCTAACGACTCGGGAAAATCTTCGTGCGGTTGTCAGTCTAGTTGACCTCCGTCATGATCCATCAGCAGATGATGTGCAGATGTACGAATTTCTCAAGTACTATGAGATTCCGGTCATCATCGTTGCGACCAAGGCGGACAAGATTCCTCGTGGTAAATGGAACAAGCACGAATCAGCAATCAAAAAGAAATTAAACTTTGACCCAAGTGACGACTTTATCCTCTTTTCATCTGTCAGCAAGGCAGGGATGGATGAGGCTTGGGATGCAATCTTAGAAAAATTGTGAGGAAAAGAAATGGCAAAAACAATTCATACAGATAAAGCTCCAAAGGCTATCGGGCCTTATGTTCAAGGAAAAATCGTTGGCAATCTTTTGTTTGCTAGTGGTCAAGTTCCCTTATCTCCTGAAACTGGGGAAATCGTTGGAGAAACCATTCAAGAACAGACAGAACAAGTCTTGAAAAACATCGGTGCTATTTTAGCAGAAGCAGGAACAGACTTTGACCATGTTGTCAAAACAACTTGCTTCTTGAGCGATATGAACGACTTCGTTCCTTTTAACGAGGTTTACCAAACGGCCTTTAAAGAGGAATTTCCAGCTCGTTCAGCTGTGGAGGTAGCTCGTCTTCCTCGTGATGTAAAAGTCGAAATCGAAGTCATCGCAGAGATTGGATAAGCTAGTTGAAGTTTGGTTCTGCCAAACTTCTTTTGATATAAGGAGAAAAAGATGACAAAGAAACAACTTCACTTGGTGATTGTGACAGGGATGAGTGGTGCAGGGAAAACCGTGGCCATTCAGTCTTTCGAGGATCTAGGTTATTTCACTATTGACAATATGCCACCTGCTCTCTTGCCTAAGTTTTTGCAGTTGGTGGAAACAAAGGAAGACGACCATAAGTTGGCCTTGGTAGTAGATATGCGTAGCCGTTCTTTCTTCTCAGAGATTCAAGCTGTTTTGGATGAGTTGGAAAACAAGGAAGAACTGGACTTCAAAATCCTCTTTTTGGATGCTGCCGATAAGGAATTGGTCGCGCGTTACAAGGAAACCAGACGGAGTCACCCATTAGTAGCAGATGGACGGATTTTGGATGGAATCAAGCTGGAACGTGAACTCTTGGCGCCTTTGAAAAATATGAGTCAAAATGTGGTGGATACGACAGAACTCACTCCACGTGAGTTGCGTAAAACCATTGCAGAGCAGTTTTCGGATCAAGAACAAGCTCAGTCTTTCCGTATCGAAGTCATGTCTTTCGGCTTTAAATATGGAATCCCGATTGATGCGGACTTGGTCTTTGATGTCCGATTCTTGCCAAATCCCTATTACCTACCAGAACTGCGTAATCAAACGGGTGTGGATGAACCAGTTTATGACTATGTCATGAATCATCCTGAGTCAGAAGATTTTTATCAGCATTTGTTGGCCTTGATTGAGCCAATTTTGCCAAGTTACCAAAAGGAAGGTAAGTCCGTTTTGACCATTGCCATGGGATGTACGGGTGGACAACATCGTAGTGTGGCCTTTGCTAAACGCTTGGCGCAGGACTTATCCAAGACTTGGCCTGTCAATGAAGGGCATCGTGACAAAGACCGAAGAAAGGAAACGGTAAACCGTTCATGAGAAAACCAAAGATAACGGTGATTGGTGGAGGGACTGGGATCCCCGTCATTCTTAAAAGTTTGCGTGAAAAAGATGTGGAAATCGCTGCTATCGTAACGGTGGCAGATGATGGTGGTTCTTCAGGTGAACTCCGAAAAAATATGCAGCAGTTGACACCGCCAGGTGATCTTCGTAATGTCCTTGTGGCCATGTCAGATATGCCTAAGTTTTATGAGAAGGTCTTTCAGTACCGCTTTTCTGAGGATGCGGGAGCCTTTGCGGGCCATCCGTTGGGAAATCTCATCATCGCTGGTCTGTCAGAAATGCAGGGTTCGACCTATAATGCCATGCAGTTATTGAGCAAATTTTTCCACACAACTGGGAAGATTTATCCTTCAAGTGACCATCCTTTGACTCTTCATGCAGTCTTTCAGGATGGGACAGAAGTGGCTGGAGAGAGTCATATTGCAGACCATCCAGGCATGATTGACCATGTCTATGTGACCAATACCCTCAACGATGATACACCTCTGGCCAGCCGTCGAGTGGTGCAGACCATTCTTGAAAGTGACATGATTGTCCTCGGACCTGGTTCTCTATTTACCTCTATTTTACCTAATATCGTAATTAAGGAGATCGGGCATGCGCTTTTGGAAACCAAGGCAGAAATCGCCTATGTCTGCAATATTATGACCCAACGTGGGGAGACGGAACACTTTACAGATAGTGACCACGTGGAGGTCCTGCATCGTCACCTTGGTCGCCCTTTTATCGATACTGTCTTGGTGAATATCGAAAAAGTGCCTCAGGAATACATGAATTCCAATCGCTTTGATGAATACTTGGTCCAGGTGGAACATGATTTTGCTGGTATTAGTAAGCAAGTTCCACGCGTGATTTCATCCAACTTCCTTCGTCTGGAAAATGGAGGTGCCTTCCACGATGGTGATTTGATTGTGGATGAGTTGATGCGGATTATACAGGTGAGAAAATGAGTTTCACAGTAGCAGTAAAAGAAGAAATCCTAGGTCAACACCATCTAAGCAGACATGAATTATCTGCCATTATCAAGATGTCTGGTAGCATCGGTCTCTCGACCTCGGGCCTGACCTTGTCTGTCGTGACAGAAAATGCCAAACTGGCTCGTCACCTCTATGAGTCCTTTCTCCATTTCTATGAAATCAAATCGGAAATTCGCCACCACCAAAGAAGCAATCTTCGCAAGAATCGCGTCTATACTGTATTTACAGATGAAAAGGTGCAGGACTTGTTAAGTGATTTACATTTGGCAGATTCTTTCTTTGGCCTAGAAACAGGTATTGATGAGGCGATTTTATCGGACGAGGAAGCAGGGCGTGCCTATCTCTGTGGTGCTTTCTTGGCAAATGGAAGCATCCGTGACCCTGAATCAGGTAAGTACCAGTTGGAAATCAGTTCTGTTTATCTAGACCATGCGCAAGGGCTTGCCTCCCTTCTCCAGCAGTTTTTACTGGATGCTAAGGTGCTTGAGCGCAAGAAGGGGGCTGTGACCTATCTCCAGCGAGCCGAAGATATTATGGACTTTCTTATAGTAATCGGAGCTATGCAGGCGCGAGATGATTTTGAGCGGGTTAAGATTTTACGAGAAACCCGTAATGATCTCAATCGGGCCAATAATGCCGAAACAGCTAATATTGCTCGGACAGTTTCTGCCAGCATGAAGACTATCAACAATATCAGTAAAATCAAAGATATCATGGGCTTAGAAAATCTACCAGTGGATTTGCAGGAGGTAGCTCAGTTGCGGATTCAGCACCCAGACTACTCTATCCAACAGTTGGCAGATAGCCTCAGCACCCCTCTGACCAAAAGTGGTGTCAACCACAGACTTAGAAAAATCAATAAAATAGCTGATGAACTATAAAACCACGAATCCTATGTGACTCGTGGTTCTTTTTTATAAACTAGTAGAGTGTTTTGGTTGCACTTTTTGCTCAGGATAGATGTAATTGATGGCGTTGTTAACAGCGGTTGGTGCTTCTCCGAGGCCTGTCGCAATCAAGTCAATTTTTCCGTCATAGTAGCAACAGTCACCGATAGCATAGATACCTGCTTGGCTAGATTCCTGTTTGCTGTTGACAATAATCTTGTGACGGTTGAGGTCTAGACCCCAGTTTTTAAGGTTACCAACATAAGATTTGAAACCATAGTTGACAAAGAGGTGGTCTAAGTCAATCGTTTCTGTTTCATCAGATTTTACTTTTGCTATTTCTAACTTGTCAAGTGTTTTTCCATCTCCAAGTAGTTGGCTAGGGACGAATGGTGTCTTGATGGTCACAGATGATTCTTGCAAAGCTTGGACACTGTGTTCCAAGGCACGGAAATTATCTCTGCGGTGAACAAGGGTAGTTGGCGCGATTTTTTCAAAAGCCAAAGCCCAATCCACAGCTGAGTCCCCCCCACCAAGAATCGTCACTTTCTTGCCAGCGTATTGCTGAATGTTGGAAACGTGGTAGTGGATATTTTCATAGCCCTCAACGCCTTCTAGTTCCAGAGGACGTGGTTTAAAGGCACCGCCACCCATAGCGATGATAACTGTTTTAGACAGGTGACTTTCTTTAGAGGTTGTAATTTTAAATCCCTCTTCTTGTTCTTCAATCTCAAGAACTGTTTCATTGAGATGAATTGGGGTATCAAAGCTGTTTAGCTGTTCAATCAAGCGATTAGTCAACTCTTCTCCAGTTAGGTTTGGGAAACCTGGTACGTCTAGGATTTCCTTTTCAGGGTAGAGAATAGCAGGTTGTCCACCTAGTTGTGGAAGAGAGTCGATGATTTGGACCTTGGCTTGGCGTAGGTGGGCATAGAAGGCTGCAAAAAGCCCGACGGGACCACCACCTACAATGGTAATATCATAGAGTTGAGACATGGTTTCTCCTTTGTTTTTTCTAGTCAGTTTATTTTATCATATTTTTTCCTTAATTTAAAATGAAGTAGGATAGGGAAAAAAATGTCAGAAAAATGGTATAATAGAAAGGAACGTGTTTGGACAGAGAGGAGACAGCAGATGAACTTTCAACAATTATCCAACCTGCAATATTGGACTAGCTTGTTTTCTAGTCCTTGGAGTATTGCCATCAATCTGTTTGATATTTTGATTGTGACCTATGTTTTGTATCGTTTTACAAAAGCGATAGCTGGTACCAAGATTATGATTTTGGTTCGGGGGGTCTTGATCTTTGTATTAGCCCAGGTTGTTGCCAATATCCTTGGTTTAACCACGATTTCTTGGTTGATTAATCAGATTATCACTTATGGAGTCATTGCTGTGGTTGTTATCTTCTCCCCAGAAATTCGAACTGGTTTGGAACGTTTGGGAAGGGCGACAGATTTCTTTTCTACTACTCAAATAAGTGCAGAAGAGCAAATGATTCGTGCCTTTGTCAAGTCAGTTGAATACATGAGTCCTCGTAAGATAGGTGCTCTGGTTGCCATTCAACGAGTTCGGACCTTACAAGAATATATCGCGACAGGAATTCCCTTGGATGCCAAAATTTCGGCAGAACTCCTCATCAATATTTTTATTCCCAACACTCCTCTACATGATGGTGCTGTGATTATCAGAGAAAATCGGATTGCGGTGACTTCTGCCTATTTGCCCTTGACAGAAAGTACAGGGATTTCCAAGGAATTTGGAACCAGACATCGGGCGGCTATTGGTTTATCAGAAGTGTCTGATGCCTTGACCTTCATTGTCTCAGAGGAAACAGGTGGTATTTCTATTACCTACAACGGGGTCTTCAAGCATGATTTGACGATTGAAGAATTTGAAGTAGAGCTACGAACAATTCTTTTGCCAGCCGTTGAGGAAAAAGTCAGTTTCAGGGACCGTTTACTAGGAGGTTGGAAATATGAGAAAAAATAGTCTATATATCATTTCATCTCTCTTTTTTGCTTGTGTCTTATTCATTTATGCAACGTCGACCAACTTTCAAAATAGTAATACCACAAGGCAGGTCAAATCAGAAACCTACACTAATACGATAGCAAATGTTCCCATCGATATTCACTATGATGATGACCAGTATTTTATTAGCGGATTTGCATCAGAGGTTTCCGTTGTGCTGACAGGTGCCAATCGTGTGACCTTGGCCAGTGAAATGCAGGAAAGTACTCGTAAGTTTAAGGTTACAGCGGATTTGACAGATGCTAGTGTTGGAACGATTGAAGTTCCCTTGAACATTGAAAATCTCCCAAGTGGATTGACTGCTGTGGCAACGCCTCAAAAGATCACAGTGAAAGTTGGGAAGAAGGTTAAGCGAGATGGGATGATTGTTGTGCCACAAGTTGACCAAAGCCAGATTGATCCCAAGCTACAACTTGATAGTGTCACCGTGTCAAATGAACGAGTTTCGGTCACAACTGACCAGGAAACATTAGCTAAGATTGACAAAGTTATTGCGCTTTTACCAACCAGCGAACGCATAACAGGTAATTATAGTGGTTCAGTACCTTTGCAGGCAATCGACCGCAACGGGGTTGTCTTACCAGTAGTAATCACTCCGTTTGATACAACAATGAAGGTGACTACAAAACCAGTATCACCAAGTTCAAGCACAAGCAGTTCGTCGGAGACGTCTTCGTCAACGAAAGCAACTAGTTCAAAAACGAATTAAAAATAGAAAAAGGATTTTATAAAAATGGGTAAATATTTTGGGACTGATGGAGTCCGTGGAGAAGCTAACGTAGAACTAACGCCAGAATTGGCTTTTAAATTAGGACGTTTTGGAGGCTATGTTCTTAGTCAACATGAAACGGAAGCGCCGAAAGTCTTTGTAGGACGTGATACACGTATTTCAGGAGAAATGCTAGAATCTGCCTTGGTAGCTGGTCTTCTTTCAGTTGGGATTCACGTATACAAACTAGGCGTTCTGGCAACACCAGCAGTAGCTTACTTGGTCAAAACTGAAGGAGCAAGTGCAGGTGTCATGATTTCTGCTAGTCATAATCCAGCCCTTGATAATGGAATCAAGTTCTTTGGTGGTGATGGATTCAAACTAGATGACGAAAAAGAAGCGGAAATTGAAGCCTTGCTAGATGCTGCGGAAGATACTCTTCCTCGTCCAAGTGCAGAAGGTTTGGGAACTTTGGTAGATTATCCAGAAGGTTTGCGTAAGTATGAAAGCTATCTGGTTTCAACTGGAACTCCCCTTGAAGGAATGAAGGTTGCCTTAGATACAGCCAATGGTGCAGCGTCTACAAGTGCCCGTCAAATCTTTGCAGACCTTGGTGCCCAATTGACGGTTATCGGGGAAACACCAGATGGTCTTAACATTAACCTCAATGTTGGTTCTACACACCCAGAAGCCCTTCAAGAAGTGGTCAAAGAAAGCAGTGCAGCTATCGGTTTGGCCTTTGACGGAGACAGTGACCGTTTGATTGCGGTTGATGAGAATGGCGACATCGTTGATGGTGACAAGATTATGTACATCATCGGAAAATACCTTTCTGAAAAAGGACAATTGGCCCAAAATACAATTGTGACAACTGTTATGTCTAACCTTGGTTTCCACAAGGCCTTGGACCGTGAAGGCATTAACAAGGCAGTCACTGCAGTTGGCGACCGCTACGTTGTTGAAGAAATGAGAAAATCAGGCTACAACCTTGGTGGTGAACAGTCTGGCCACGTCATCTTGATGGACTACAATACAACAGGTGATGGCCAATTATCTGCTGTTCAATTGACTAAAATCATGAAGGAAACTGGTAAGAGCTTGTCAGAGTTGGCAGCAGAAGTAACCATTTACCCACAAAAATTAGTTAATATCCGAGTGGAAAATGCCATGAAGGAAAAGGCTATGGAAGTGCCAGCTATCAAGGTTATCATCGAGAAGATGGAAGCTGAAATGGCGGGGAATGGCCGTATTCTTGTTCGCCCAAGTGGAACAGAGCCTCTTTTGCGTGTTATGGCAGAAGCGCCTACAACAGAAGAAGTGGACTACTATGTTGATACTATCGCAGATGTAGTTCGAGCTGAAATCGGGATTAACTAAATCCTAGAAAACTAGATGAAAATAAAAAATTATGGTACAATAGCTTATAATATTGTAGCCGAGGGAGAAAGACATGAATCTTAAACGTGAACAAGAATTTGTCAGTCAGTATCATTTTGATGCGCGTAATTTTGAGTGGGAAAATGAAAATGGAGCTCCTGAAACCAAGGTGGATGTGAATTTCCAATTGCTCCAACATGACCAAGAAAATCAAGTGACTTCCTTGATTGTCATCTTGACCTTTATGATTGTATTTGATAAGTTTGTCATTAGTGGAACAATCTCACAGGTAAACCATATCGATGGTCGTATTGTCAATGAACCAAGTGAATTGAGCCAAGAAGAAGTGGAAACGTTGGCTCGTCCATGTTTGAATATGCTTAACCGTTTGACTTACGAAGTAACTGAAATTGCATTAGACTTACCAGGAATCAATTTGGAGTTCTAATATGAAACTAGCTGTTATCACAGATTCCTCTGCCTATCTCAGTGCAGAGACCTTACAGAGAGAAGATTTATTTGTCTTGGATATTCCTGTCAATATTGATGGTGAGGAGTATGTCGAAGGCATCAATCTGACTGCTGAGGAATTTTACCAAAAAATGGCTCAGGCTTCTGAATTGCCTAAGACTAGTCAACCAAGTATTGCCAAGTTAGATGAAATCTTAACTTCGCTCAAAGAACAAGGTTATACACATGCTTTGGGGCTTTTCCTATCTTCTGGAATTTCAGGTTTTTACCAAAATATTCAGTATATGATAGATGACTATGATGGCTTAACCATTGCTTTTCCAGACACTTTGATTACAAGTGCTCCTCTGGGTATCATGGTTGAAAGCGTCTTTAATTGGCGTGACCAGGGCGATGATTTTGCCAGCATTCAGGATAAGCTAGCCATTCAAATCAGCCGTACGTCAGCTTTTATCATGGTAGATGATTTAGACCATTTGGTCAAAGGTGGGCGCCTTTCAAATGGGGCTGCCATTTTGGGCAATTTGCTTAGCATTAAGCCAATCCTTTATTTCAACGACCAAGGTGTGATTGAGGTTTACGAAAAAGTTCGTACTGAAAAGAAAGCAACCAAGCGCTTGATTGAAATCATTAAGGAAACCACAGCTTCAGGCCAATACCGTGTCATTGTCATTCACGGAAATGCTCCTGAAAAGGCTGAGGAATTGCGTCAGCACTTGCTTGAATCTGGAGTGGGTACGGATATTTCACTAGCTACATTTGGTAGTGTCATTGGGACACACCTAGGATCAGGAAGCATTGCTCTGGGTTATATTCCAGTGATTTAGTTGGCGCTTCTAGGCTAGTTAAGATGCCTTGTATCTTAGGAATTGAACACGGACTATCTGCCTCTTGAAAAAAGATGCCTGTCTTACCTTTCGTGGAAAGCCAGCGCCATTCCCTGTTTTTCAAGGGTAGCTATGGTCCTTTGTATCTTGATAATTGAACATGCCTGGAATCCTGTGTGAAAAAGATAGTTTTTCCAAGGGCTAGACACTCCTTGATTAGAACTCCTATTTTCACTTTGTGTTCCTACAGGCTTTGTATCTTAGACAGGAGTAGAGATGAGTATTCGAGTAATTATTGCTGGTTTTAAGGGAAAGATGGGCCAGGCTGCTTGTCAGATGGTCTTGGCTGATCCAGACTTAGACTTGGTAGCAGTTTTGGATCCTTTTGAGTCTGAATCAGAATGGCAAGGAATTCCTGTTTTCAAGGATAAGGCTGATTTAGCAGGCTTTGAAGCGGATGTCTGGGTAGATTTTACTATTCCAACTGTTGCCTATGAAAATACACGCTTTGCTCTTGAAAATGGCTTTGCTCCAGTAGTTGGAACGACTGGCTTTACTAGTGAAGAAATTGCAGAGCTAAAAGATTTTTCACGTGCCCAAGATTTGGGTGGTTTGATTGCCCCTAACTTTGCCCTGGGTGCTGTCTTGCTTATGCAATTTGCGACGCAGGCTGCCAAATATTTCCCAAATGTGGAGATTATCGAGCTCCATCATGACAAGAAAAAGGATGCCCCGAGTGGAACAGCTATTAAAACAGCTGAGTTAATGGCAGAAGTTCGAGAGTCTATTCAGCAAGGTGCGCCTGATGAGGAAGAGTTGATTGCTGGTGCTCGTGGTGCTGCCTTTGATGGCATGCGGATTCACTCAGTTCGTTTACCAGGCTTGGTAGCCCATCAGGAAGTCATCTTTGGCAATCAGGGAGAAGGATTGACACTCCGTCATGACTCCTATGATCGCAGCTCCTTCATGACAGGGGTGAATTTGGGAATTAAAGAAGTTGTCAAGCGTCATGAGCTTGTCTATGGATTAGAACACTTATTATGAGATTAACGCAAATGCCTTCTGAATTTCAGAAGGCTTTACCAGTATTAGAAAAAATTAAAGGAGCAGGTTTTGAGGCCTATTTTGTTGGGGGTTCTGTTCGAGATGCCCTTCTCCATCGCCCTATCCATGATGTGGATATTGCGACGTCTTCTTATCCAGAAGAAACCAAGCAGATTTTTCCGCGAACAGCCGATATCGGAATCGAGCATGGAACCGTCTTGGTTTTAGATGGGGATGAGGAGTATGAGGTAACCACCTTTCGGACAGAAGATGTCTATGTGGACTATCGCAGACCCAGTGCGGTTTCCTTTGTTCGTTCGCTAGAAGAAGACCTCAAACGCCGTGATTTCACAGTCAACGCCTTTGCCTTGGACGAGACAGGGGAAATCATTGACTTGTTCCATGGTTTAGAAGATTTGGAAAAGCAAGTTTTGCGAGCAGTTGGAGTGGCTAGTGAGCGTTTCAACGAAGATGCTTTGCGTATTATGCGTGGCTTCCGTTTTCAGGCCAGTCTTGGCTTCGAACTTGAGCCAGAAACCTTTAAAGCTATGAAGACCTTGACGCCACTTTTGGAGAAAATTTCTGTAGAACGTACTTTTGTTGAGTTTGATAAACTCTTGTTGGCTCCATTTTGGAGAAGGGGCTTGGCTTCCATGATTGAGAGTCAAGCTTATGACTATCTCCCTGATATGGCATCTAGCCAAGACAAGCTCAACAGACTGTTTGATTTGGAGGCTAATTTCACCTTTGAATCTTCAGAGCAAGCCTGGGCGGCTCTACTGTGGGCTTTGGAGATTGAAAATGCGCAGCCCTTTTTGAAGGCTTGGAAGACCTCACGTCAGTTTGCCAAGCAGGTACAGGATTTACTGACTATTTTGGTCTTGCGTGAAAAGGGAGAATTGAGCAAGCGCGATTGTTATCGCTTTGACTTGGCTTTGCTTTTACAAGCTGAAAATCTTCGTCAGGCTCAGGGAAAACCAGTCAACCCACAAGTCATCACAGAAACCTACCAGAGTCTGACCATTCATGATAAGAAAGAAATCCAAATCAACGGTGGTATTTTGATTAAGGAATATGGTTATCAACCTGGGCCAGATTTGGGAGAGATTTTAACAGAGATTGAGTATGCCATTGTCGATGGAGAATTGGAAAATGACCGTCAAGCCATCCATGCTTATCTGAGGGAGAAAAAATGAGTGATTTTATCGTTGAAAAACTAACTAAATCCGTCGGTGACAAGACTGTTTTTAAGGATATTTCCTTTATCATCCATGACCTAGACAGAATCGGTTTGATTGGTGTCAATGGAACGGGCAAGACTACCCTTTTGGATGTCCTTTCTGGTGTTTCTGGCTTTGATGGGGATGTCAGTCCTTTTTCAGCTAAAAATGATTACCAGATTGGTTATTTGACTCAGGATCCTGATTTTGATGATAACAAGACGGTCTTGGATACAGTCCTATCCAGCGACCTCAAGGAAATCCAACTCATTCGTGAGTATGAACTCCTCATGCTCAACTATAGTGAGAACAAGCAGGCGCGTTTGGAACGTGTCATGGCAGAAATGGACTCTCTCCAAGCTTGGGAAATTGAGAGTCAGGTCAAGACGGTTCTTAGCAAGCTAGGTATTCAGGATTTATCTATTCCAGTTGGAGAATTGTCAGGTGGTCTAAGAAGACGGGTTCAGTTGGCGCAAGTTTTACTTGGCAACCACGACCTCTTGCTTCTAGACGAGCCGACCAACCATCTGGACATTGCGACTATTGAGTGGCTGACCCTCTTTTTGAAAAATTCCAAGAAAACCGTCCTTTTTATCACCCACGATCGTTATTTCTTAGACGCTTTGTCAACACGGATTTTCGAGTTGGATCGAGCAGGTTTGACAGAATATCAGGGCAATTATCAGGACTATGTTCGCCTTAAGGCGGAACAGGATGAGCGTGACGCAGCCCTACTCCACAAAAAGGAACAACTTTATAAGCAAGAATTGGCCTGGATGCGTAGACAACCGCAGGCGCGTGCTACCAAGCAGCAGGCTCGTATCAATCGTTTCCATGATCTGAAAAAGGAAGTTTCAGGTGGCATTGCTGAGACAGACTTGACCATGAACTTTGAAACCAGTCGGATCGGTAAAAAAGTCATCGAGTTTCAGGATGTTTCCTTTGCCTATGAAAACAAGCCTATTTTGCAAGATTTTAATCTCTTAGTTCAAGCCAAAGACCGTATCGGAATCGTTGGGGACAACGGTGTTGGAAAATCAACCTTACTCAACTTGATTGCAGGAAGTCTTGAACCAACTGATGGACAAGTTATCATTGGGGAAACGGTTCGCATTGCCTATTTCTCTCAGCAAATTGAGGGCTTAGATGAAAGCAAGCGAGTGATCAATTACTTGCAGGAAGTGGCAGAGGAGGTCAAGACCAGCGGTGGTTCTACGACTTCCATTGCAGAATTGCTGGAGCAGTTCCTTTTCCCACGTTCGACGCATGGAACCTTGATTGAGAAATTGTCTGGGGGAGAGAAAAAACGTCTTTATCTCCTCAAACTGCTCTTGGAAAAACCAAATGTTCTTCTCTTGGACGAACCGACAAATGACTTAGATATTGCGACCTTGACAGTTTTGGAGAATTTCTTGCAAGGCTTTGCTGGTCCAGTTTTGACTGTTAGTCACGACCGCTATTTCTTGGATAAGGTAGCGACCAAGATTCTCGCTTTTGAGGATGGTAAAATTCGTCCTTTCTTTGGTCATTACACCGACTATCTTGATGAAAAAGCCTTTGAAACAGATATGGCTAATCAAGTGCAAAAGGCTGAAAAGGAGAAAGTGGTCAAGGTCCGTGAAGACAAGAAACGCATGACCTACCAAGAAAAGCAGGAGTGGGCAAGCATTGAAGGTGATATTGAATTTTTAGAAAACCGTATCTCTGCTATTGAAGAGGAGATGCAGGCCAACGGCTCTGACTTTGGCAAACTGGCTACTCTTCAAAAAGAACTGGATGAGAAAAACGAATCACTTCTTGAAAAATACGAACGCTATGAATATCTAAGTGACTTTGATAGCTAGAAGAATAGAAAAATCCCGTCCCATGGACAGGATTTCTCTATTCTTTTTTGGTTTCTTGATGGAAGATATTTTGCCAAGTTTCGTGGCGACGCCAGATACTGGTGTGGATGATACCATCTAACTCATAGCAGATGAGTTTGGTCTTTTGACTGATGGAAGTGATTTGAATATCCTTGATAGCAGAATTCAACTCTTTTTCGGCTTTATAGGCCTCTTTATCCATCTGCTCTCCATCTTGACGAATATAGACAAAATCGTCAGCCAAGAGTTCTTCCAGTTGATTTCCTTGGTCAATCAATTGTTCACGCATGAGCAATTTTTTATAGACATTGTCTAAAATTTCATCCTCTGGGATAGGTGCCGGTTCGATATGGACATCGGTATCAAAGACTCCAAAACGTTCTTCCAGCATAGACTCGACTTGATCCGCGATTTCATGACTCTCAAAAACAGACAAGTCAGGATTCATCTCCAACGTAATATCCAGGTAGATATTGCTACCGTAGGTGCGACCTCTTTGCGATTTGACCTTGCTGATTTTAGGAATTTCCATGATGGCCTTTTGATAGTCCTCAAGCAGACGGTCGTCAAAGCCATCTGAAAGACTAAAGGAAGACTCGATGAAGATATCATAGGCAGTCTTCAAGATAAAGAAAGTGATGATAATGGCAACCAGTTTATCCACAATGGGATAATTGAAACTGCTAGCTAGGATGGCAATAGTAGTACCAAGTGAGGTAAGAGCGTCAGAAAGATTGTCCTTGGCGGCAGCCCTCAGTGCCTTGGAGCTAGATTTCTTACTGAGGCGAGTATTGTAGAGATAAACTACAAACATAATCGCTGCAGAAATGATTCCTAGAGTTGCACCAAGAGGATCAATAACCGTTTCTTCATGACTGAGAATCTTTTGAATGGTATCTCTTAGAACATCGAAACCGACATAGAACATGATGATGGAAGTAATTAAGCTAGCTAGATCCTCAATCTTCCAGTGGCCAAAACGGTGGTCACGGTCTGCAGGTTGGCGCGCCATCCGAATCCCTATCAAGAGGGCAACATTTCCAATGATGTCCGACACGTTGTTGAAACCATCGGCCACCAAACTGGATGAATGAAGGAGGTGACCAGTTGCTAATTTTGCTGCAGACAAGATCAAATAGGTTGAAATACTGATAATGGCCCCACGCTCAGCTAACTTGAGATTTGAGATAGATTGCTTCATTCAACTTCCTTTCTAGTCACATAGCATTCTACCATTATACTGGTTTTCAAGGGAAAATTCAAATAAGGCAGTTTTTACTCTTTGAAAATTTTTCAAAATTTGGTATAATAGAACTACTCAAGGGAGTAGCTGGCAGAAACCTGCGATAGTGTCGTCATTCCGAATTTTATACTGAAAAGTATTCTTTCCGGCACTATCTTAAACAGCGAGACTTGTTATGATTAACAGGTCTCTTTTTGTTTGTCGTGAAAATATACGATGAGGAAAAGAGAGTCTGTTTTGCACACAATGTCAAGGAGGAGACACATGTCAAAAGAACAAAAACGCCAAGCGTTTTACACCCAGAGTCCTGAAGAGGTCTTGAAGGCTGTGGATGCTACCGAGCAAGGTTTGTCATCAAGCGAGGCAGAAAAACGCCTTGTTGAATTTGGCCACAATGAACTCGAAGAAGGCGAGAAACGATCAATACTGGTCAAGTTCATCGAGCAATTTAAGGATTTGATGATTATTATCCTAGTTGCGGCAGCAATCTTGTCAGTCGTGACTTCTGGTGGGGAAGATATCGCAGATGCCATTATCATTCTAGCCGTGGTTATCATCAATGCTGCCTTTGGTGTTTACCAAGAAGGAAAAGCAGAAGAAGCGATCGAAGCCCTCAAATCCATGTCAAGTCCAGCTGCCCGCGTTCTTCGCGATGGGCATATGGCTGAGATTGATTCTAAAGAATTGGTACCAGGCGATATCGTTGTCCTTGAAGCAGGTGACGTGGTACCAGCGGATCTACGTTTGCTAGAAGCCAATTCTCTTAAAATCGAAGAAGCAGCTCTTACAGGTGAGTCTGTTCCAGTCGAAAAAGACTTGACAGTTGAACTTGCTGCAGATGCTGGTATTGGTGACCGTGTCAATATGGCCTTCCAAAACTCTAACGTGACCTATGGTCGTGGTATGGGTGTTGTTGTCAATACAGGGATGTACACTGAGGTTGGTCACATCGCTGGTATGCTTCAAGATGCGGATGAGACAGATACACCACTCAAACAAAACTTGAACAATCTTTCTAAGGTCTTGACTTATGCGATCTTGGTCATTGCCCTTGTTACTTTTGTTGTAGGTGTCTTTATTCAAGGAAAAGATCCACTTGGTGAGTTGATGACCTCTGTTGCCCTTGCTGTTGCAGCCATCCCAGAAGGACTTCCTGCTATCGTGACCATCGTTCTTGCCCTTGGTACTCAAGTTTTGGCCAAACGAAACTCTATCGTTCGTAAGTTGCCAGCTGTAGAAACTCTTGGTTCAACAGAAATCATCGCTTCTGATAAGACTGGTACGCTGACTATGAACAAGATGACAGTCGAAAAAGTCTTTTACGATGCGGTCTTACATGACTCAGCTGATGACATTGAACTGGGTCTTGACATGCCACTTCTTCGTTCAGTTGTCTTGGCCAATGATACGAAAATCGATGTGGAAGGAAACTTGATTGGTGACCCAACCGAAACAGCCTTCATTCAATATGCTTTGGACAAGGGCTACGATATCAAAGGATTTTTAGAGAAATATCCTCGTGTAGCTGAGTTGCCATTTGACTCTGACCGTAAGCTCATGTCAACGGTTCACCCATTGCCAGATGGTCGTTTCCTTGTAGCAGTCAAGGGTGCGCCAGACCAACTTTTGAAACGTTGTGTTCTTCGTGATAAGGCTGGGGATATTGCTCCGATTGATGAAAAGGTTACAAACCTCATTCATACAAACAACTCTGAAATGGCTCACCAAGCCTTGCGTGTCCTTGCAGGTGCTTATAAGATTATTGATAGCATTCCAGAAAACCTCACTTCTGAAGAGCTTGAAAATGATTTAATCTTCACTGGTTTGATTGGGATGATTGACCCTGAACGTCCTGAGGCAGCTGAGGCTGTTCGTGTGGCTAAGGAAGCTGGAATCCGTCCAATCATGATTACGGGTGACCATCAAGATACTGCAGAAGCTATTGCCAAACGTTTGGGAATCATTGATGCAAATGATACCGAAGGTCACGTTTTAACTGGTGCTGAACTCAACGAACTATCTGATGAAGACTTTGAAAAAGTAGTTGGTCAATACTCTGTTTATGCCCGTGTGTCTCCAGAACACAAGGTTCGTATTGTCAAGGCTTGGCAAAAACAAGGTAAAGTTGTTGCCATGACAGGTGACGGTGTCAATGATGCGCCAGCTCTGAAAACAGCCGATATCGGTATCGGTATGGGAATCACTGGTACAGAGGTTTCTAAGGGAGCTTCTGACATGATTCTTGCAGATGATAACTTTGCGACCATCATCGTCGCAGTTGAAGAAGGACGTAAGGTCTTCTCAAACATTCAGAAGACCATTCAATACCTGCTTTCTGCCAATACTGCTGAAGTATTAACCATCTTCCTATCAACCTTGTTTGGTTGGGATGTCTTACAGCCAGTTCATCTTTTGTGGATCAACTTGGTAACCGATACTTTCCCAGCTATCGCTCTAGGTGTTGAACCTGCTGAGCCTGGTGTCATGAATCATAAACCACGTGGACGCAAGGCAAGCTTCTTCTCAGGTGGTGTTTTCAGTTCTATCATCTATCAAGGTGTACTCCAAGCAGCTATTGTTATGAGTGTTTATGGTCTTGCGATTGCTTACCCAGTTCATGTGGGTGACAATCATGCCATTCATGCAGATGCCCTTACTATGGCCTTTGCAACCCTTGGTTTGATTCAGCTCTTCCATGCCTACAATGTCAAATCTGTTTACCAATCCATCTTGACAGTTGGCCCATTCAAGTCTAAGACCTTCAACTGGTCCATCTTGGTATCCTTTATCCTTCTCATGGCAACAATCGTTGTAGAACCGCTTGAAGGAATCTTCCACGTAACCAAACTAGACTTATCACAATGGGCAATTGTTATGGCAGGAAGTTTCTCAATGATTATTATCGTCGAAATTGTTAAGTTTGTTCAACGCAAACTCGGTTTTGATAAGAATGCGATTTAAGGGAGGTTTCTGATGTCAGCTTATCAATTACCGACCGTATGGCAGGATGAAGCTAGTAATCAAGGAGCCTTTACAGGATTAAATAGACCAACAGCAGGTGCGCGTTTCGAACAAGACTTACCAAAAGGAGAACAACCTTTTCAGCTTTATTCACTGGGAACACCAAATGGTGTGAAGGTCACTATCTTATTGGAAGAATTACTAGAAGCTGGTTTTGAGCAAGCGGCTTACGACTTGTATAAGATTGCTATCATGGATGGGGATCAATTCGGTTCAGACTTCGTAAAGCTCAATCCAAATTCCAAGATTCCAGCCTTGCTGGACCAGTCAGGTACTGAAGAAGTAAGAGTCTTTGAGTCTGCTCATATTCTCCTTTATCTTGCTGAGAAATTTGGAGCCTTTTTACCAAGCAATCCTGTGGAAAAGGTAGAAGTTTTGAATTGGCTATTCTGGCAAGCAGGTGCTGCACCTTTTCTAGGTGGGGGATTTGGACATTTCTTTAATTATGCCCCTGAAAAATTGGAATATCCAATTAATCGCTTTACGATGGAAGTGAAACGCCAGTTGGATTTATTGGATAAGGAATTGGCTAAGAAACCTTATATTGCAGGCAATGACTATACGATTGCAGATATTGCTATCTGGTCTTGGTATGGACAGTTAGTTCAAGGAAACCTTTATCAAGGTTCTGCAAAATTTTTAGATGCCTCAAGTTATCAAAATCTCGTAAACTGGGCAGAAAAAATTGCCAACCGTCCAGCTGTTAAGCGTGGTATGGAAGTAATTTATAAAGAAATTAAATAGCAAAAAAAGTCATCTTCGGATGGCTTTTTGCTACAGTTGAAGGAAAGGGCTTGCAGTTATCGGCTTTTGTGCTATAATTGCTATAATATAGTAAAGATCAAGAGGAGTGTGAGGAAGTGGAAAAGAAAATTGTGAAGGATATCTTATTTTTATCTCAGGTGTCTCAGCCGGCAAGTCAGGATGATCTGTATCTTGCCAGAGATTTGCAGGATACACTTTTAGCAAATCGTGAGACCTGTGTTGGTCTGGCTGCCAATATGATTGGAGTGCAGAAGCGCGTGATTATCTTTAATCTTTGCTTGGTTCCTGTGGTCATGTTTAATCCAGTGCTCCTGTCCTCTGAAGGACCTTATGAGACGGAAGAAGGTTGTTTGTCCTTGTCTGGAGCTAGATCAACAATTCGCTATGAGAACATTACAGTTGCCTATCGTGACAGCAAGTGGCAGGAACAGACCATGACCTTGACAGGATTCCCAGCCCAGATTTGCCAGCATGAACTGGATCATTTGGAAGGACGAATCATTTAGGAGGAAAGCAAATGAAACGAATAGTCTTTGAATTTATTTTTATCGCAACGACCTGGTATATCTTTTTACCGCCTCTTAACCTGACCAGCTGGGAATTTCTCTTTTTCCTCTGTGGGCATTTGCTTCTTGTGGCAGTCTTATTTGGCTTTGGCAAGGGAATCAATCTGGTTAAAACGGTTCATGTGCGCCACGGCAAGGCAGAAGCTGCCTTAAATCTTGAGGGTTTCAAAATCAATCAGTTAGGGAAAATCCTTTTAGCTTCTATTGGAGGAATTCTTCTCTTAGCAGCCTTGGTTTCCTTGGTGACTTCCAGCATTTTTCAGGCTAAAAATTATGCTAATGTAGTCACGGTTACGGAAAAAGAGTTTGCTGAATTTCCTAAGACTGACACCAGTAAGGTTCCTATTTTAGATAGAAGTACTGCTGAAAAAATTGGTGACCGCTATTTGGGGTCCCTAACAGATAAGGTGTCGCAGTACGTAGCGGCAGATACTTATACCCAATTAACAATTGATGGGAAGCCTTATCGGGTTACACCACTAGAATATGCAGACCCTATCAAGTGGTTTAATAATCAGGCCAAGGGAATCGGCGAGTATATCAAGGTGGACATGGTAACTGGTAATGCAGACTTGGTGGACTTGAAGACACCAATCAAGTATTCGGACTCGGAGTATTTTAACCGTGACGTCAAACGTTACCTGCGCTTGAAGTACCCAACCAAGATCTTTAAGACTCCATCATTTGAGGTGGACGATGAGGGTAATCCTTTCTATGTAGCAACGGTTTACCAAAAGCAATTTGGACTTGCGGTTCCTCGTCCTGTTTCAGTCATTATCTTGGATGCCACAAATGGAGAAACCAAGGAATACGACTTGACAGATGTTCCAGAATGGGTGGACAGG
The DNA here is from genome assembly GCA_905221085.1 of bacterium. Taxonomy (GTDB): domain Bacteria; phylum Bacillota; class Bacilli; order Lactobacillales; family Streptococcaceae; genus Streptococcus. Next base: position 473,765 of record CAJNBT010000001.1, on the reverse strand, counting down.
GTTTATCCAGCTGAGGAAACTATTGAGCAAATCAACTACAACGGCAAGTACAAGGATGGTTTCTGGAATGCTATGATTTCCAAGAAAAACGTGACCCAGACTACCAAGGGCTATAATTACTTGTCTATCGGTAATGACGTCTACCTCTACACAGGTGTGACATCGGCCAATGCAGATGAAAGTAATCTTGGTTTTATCCTTGAAAATATGCGAACAGGAGAAATCACTAAGTACAACTTGGCTTCTGCGACCGAAGAATCAGCCCGTGAATCAGCCGAAGGTGCTGTTCAGGAGAAATCCTACAAGGCAACCTTCCCAATCCTCATCAACCTCAATGACAAGCCTTTGTACATCATGGGCTTGAAGGACAATGCTGGCTTGGTCAAAGAGTACGCTTTGGTAGATGCAGTCGAGTACCAAAATGTTATCGTAGCAACGACAGTGGAAGAGCTGCTCAGCAAGTACGCTAATAAAAACGACCTTGAAATTGATAATGAAACAACAGAAAGCATCAAGGGAATGGTAGCAGACCTCAAATCAGCTGTTATCAAGGGAGATACCGTCTACTTCTTTAAAGTTGATGGCAAGATATACAAGGTCAAGGCCTCAGTATCAGATGACCTTCCTTACCTTGAAAATGGTAAAACTTTTGAAGGTCAAGTAGGAAAAGATAATTATCTCAAGACTTTTAAAGTACAATAATACTCTTCGAAAATCTCTTCAAACTACGTCAGCTCTATCTGCAACCTCAAAACAGTGTTTTGAGCAGCCTGTGGCTAGCTTCCTAGTTTGCTCTTTGATTTTCATTGAGTATAAAAATAGCTTTTCTCAGAAAGTATATGTTATAATAAGGTAAATTAAGACTAATGGAGGACAAACAAATGGGTTTTTATGTGATGCTTGCTTCAATGTTACTCGGACTGTTCGCTTTGAAGATAGGTTTTTCTCAGTTCAAGGAGAAAAAAGATAAATTCTTATCTATCTTAACAAGCTTAGCTGGCATAGCCCTTGTTCTCGTGGCTGTCTGGTTAGGATGGCCAAAATAAATAGAGAAACCTCGGTCAAACCGAGGTTTTTCAGATGAATTTCTTGGTAGTGGCAAAAAAATATGCTACACTATCAATATGAAAATTTTAATCCCAACAGCAAAAGAAATGAACACAGACTTGCCAAGTATCGAAGTTGCTCCTTTAAGACCAGAAAGTCAGGCCGTGCTTGATGCCTTGCTCCTCTATTCTGCTAGTCAATTGGAGAGTTTTTACAAGGTATCAGCTGAAAAGGCGGCGGAAGAATTTCAAAATATCCAAGCTTTGAAAAGTCAAACTGCTCAACACTATCCAGCCTTGAAACTTTTTGATGGGCTCATGTATCGCCATATTAAGCGAGATAAATTGACCGAGGTAGAACAAGCCTATCTTGAAAATCATGTCTTTATTACCTCGGCTTTGTACGGAGTAGTTCCAGCCTTGTCACCTATGGCCCCTCACCGTTTGGATTTTTTGATGAAATTAAAAGTCGCTGGTAAGACTTTGAAGAGCCATTGGAAGGCAGTTTATGATGAAGCTCTGAAGAAGGAAGAAGTAATTTTCTCTCTATTGTCATCCGAGTTTGAGACTGTATTTTCTAAGGGTATCAGAGAAAAGATGGTGACCTTCAAATTCATGGAGGACAAGGGTGGTCAGCTGAAGATTCACTCAACTATTTCCAAGAAAGCCCGTGGGGCCTTCCTGACAGCCCTGATAGAAAATCAAGTTCAAACAGTGGAGGAAGCTCGTCGCTTAAGCTTTGCAGGATTTAGCTTCCGAGAAGACCTGTCACAGCTACAGGAATTAGTTTTTGTAAAGGAAGTATGAAAAGATATTTTGTATTTGACAATATGTATCATCAGCTATTTTAGTTTATAAATGAAAAAAGCGAACAAGCTAGTCTTCTGAGTGTCAGAAAAATAGTCTTGTTCGCTTTTATTATGTTAGTTACTTTAGTTATTTGATAGCATTAACCAAGTCTTGAGCTTGTTTTTCAAGTGAGTTTAGAACTGTTTCTTCGAGAACCAATGTTCCGTCTGCCCAAGCAGAGTCATTAACACGTGCAGCAGTGAAATCACCAACGATTTGTGTACGAATAAATGGCAAGAGGTCTTTGTAGATAGCGAAGAGTTGATCGTGACCTGCATTGGCTACAGATGATACTGTGACAAATTTGTCTTGAAGGGCAGAAGCGCTGCGTGTATCAGACAAGTCAAGGGCACGAGATAGCCAGTCAAGCAAGTTCTTCACTGTTCCAGGGATAGAGAAGTTGTAGACTGGAGAGAAGATCCAGATAGCATCCGCAGCGAGAACTGCTTCACGAGCAGCAGCTACAGCTGGGTGAGTTGGAACTTCCAAATCTTGGCTGAAGAGAGGAAGGGCTGAATAATCAAGGTAGCTAACTTCTGCTTTACCAGCAAGTGCTTTCTCAGCTTCGAGCGCCATTTGGTGGTTGAAAGAACCTTGGCGTAGGGATCCGACGATAAATAATACTTTTTTAGACATGATGTGTCTCCTTTTCTTAAATTTTCGAGAACTCTCTCGTTGTTATAAAATATATTACAACAAAACAAAACAAGTTGCAAGAAATTTGCTCAGAGTTTATTTGAAAATTATAAAATTGCAGAAACTCTAGTCACTTGAGACCGGAAAAGTAAGAATTGTTCACTTTCAAAATCGGTTTTGTTTGAAGGAAGAAATAATATAGGTTTGTTCTTGCATTCACTTGTAATAAAGCTCAATAGATGGTAAAATAGACGAGTGAAAAAAAGACAAAACAAAGCAAAAAATAATCTACTGTGGCAGTATGGTCTAGGGATGACGATTTTGTTTGTGGTTATCAGTGCTTCCTTTCTGTATCTGGTTTCTCTCGGGATGAAACCCTACCAAACAGCTAAAAGTGAAGGAGAAAAATTAGCTCAGCAGTATGCAGGATTAGAGCAGGCTGATAAGGTTGATTTATATAATGGCTTGGAATCTTATTACAGCGTTCTTGGTCGTAATAAACAGCAAGAAGCACTTGCTGTCCTGATTGGAAAAGATGACCATAAGATTTACGTTTATCAGCTAAATCAAGGTGTTTCACAAGAAAAAGCAGAAGCTCTTTCTAAGGAAAAAGGAGCTGGCGAGATTGACAAGATTACCTTTGGCCGTTATCAAGACAAGCCAATCTGGGAAGTTAAGTCAGGCTCTGATTTTTATCTAGTAGATTTTGAAACAGGAGCATTGGTCAATAAGGAGGGCCTATGAAACTATCCAACCGTGTTTTAGAAATGGAAGAAAGTGTCACTTTAGCTAGTGATGCGAGAGCAAAAAAATTAAAAGCTCAAGGTAAAGATGTCCTTTTCTTGACCTTGGGACAGCCAGATTTTCACACCCCTGAAAATATTCAGGATGCAGCAGTTAAAGCTATTCGAGAAGGACAAGCTTCCTTCTATACAGTAGCTTCAGGTCTACCAGAATTAAAAGCTGCAGTGAATACCTACTTCGAGCGCTACTATGGCTATTCTGTCGCAAGTAATGAGGTTACCTTTGCTACAGGTGCCAAGTTCTCCCTCTATACTTTCTTTATGGCTGTAATTAATCCTTTAGATGAGGTTATTATTCCAACTCCATACTGGGTTAGTTATGGAGACCAGGTCAAGATGGCGGAAGGTGTTCCCGTCTTTGTTCCTGCTAAGGAAGACAACCACTTTAAGGTAACTGTAGAGCAGTTAGAAGCAGTTCGCACTGATAAGACAAAGGTTTTGGTTCTCAATTCACCATCTAATCCGACTGGTATGATTTATACTCGTGAAGAATTACTAGCTATCGGAAATTGGGCAGTTGAGCATGACATTCTGATTTTAGCTGATGATATATACGGCCGCCTTGTTTATAATGGAAATGAATTTGTTCCAATCTCAAGTCTATCAGAAGCAATTCGTAAGCAAACCATTGTTATCAACGGTGTATCTAAGGCCTATGCCATGACGGGTTGGCGGGTAGGTTATGCAGTGGGTGATCCAGAAATCATTGCTGCTATGAGCAAATTGACAGGTCAAACAACTTCTAACCTAACTGCTGTTTCACAATATGCAACCATCGAAGCCTTAACTGGACCGCAAGATTCTGTGGAAGTTATGCGTCAAGCATTTGAAGAACGTCTCAATACCATCTATCCACTCTTGTGTGAAGTCCCTGGTTTTGAAGTTGTCAAACCACAAGGAGCTTTCTATCTCTTTCCAAATGTCAAAAAAGCTATGGAGATGAAAGGTTATAGCGATGTAACAGCATTTACAACAGCTATTCTTGAAGAAGTTGGTCTGGCCTTGATTACAGGAGCAGGATTTGGAGCGCCAGAAAATGTGCGCCTCAGCTATGCGACAGACCTAGACACGCTTAAAGAAGCAGTTAACCGCTTGAAAGCATTTATGGAAAAATAAAAGAAAAGGAAAAATAATGACAAAACGTGTAACGATTATCGATGTAAAAGACTATGTTGGTCAAGAAGTGACGATTGGCGCTTGGGTTGCCAACAAATCAGGAAAAGGGAAAATCGCCTTCTTGCAATTGCGTGATGGGACAGCCTTCTTCCAAGGTGTGGCCTTTAAACCAAACTTTTTAGAAAAATTTGGTGAAGAAGTGGGACTTGAGAAGTTTGATGTCATCAAACGCTTGAGCCAAGAAACGTCTGTTTATGTGACAGGTATTGTCAAAGAAGACGAACGTTCTAAGTTTGGCTATGAGTTGGATATTACAGACATCGAAGTAATCGGTGAATCTCAAGACTACCCAATCACACCAAAAGAACACGGAACAGATTTCTTGATGGATAACCGTCACTTGTGGCTCCGTTCTCGTAAGCAAGTAGCTGTTATGCAAATCCGTAACGCTATCATCTATGCAACTTATGAGTTCTTTGACAAGAATGGCTTCATGAAGTTTGATAGCCCAATTCTTTCAGGAAACGCGGCAGAAGATTCAACTGAACTCTTTGAAACTGACTACTTCGGAACTCCAGCCTACTTGAGCCAATCAGGTCAGCTTTACCTAGAAGCAGGGGCTATGGCCCTTGGTCGTGTCTTTGACTTTGGTCCAGTATTCCGTGCTGAAAAATCAAAAACACGTCGTCACTTGACTGAGTTCTGGATGATGGACGCAGAGTACTCCTACTTGACACATGATGAGTCACTTGACTTGCAAGAAGCTTATGTGAAAGCTCTTCTTCAAGGTGTTCTTGACCGTGCGCCTCAAGCATTGGAAACTTTGGAACGTGATACAGAGCTCTTGAAACGCTACATTGCAGAGCCATTCAAACGTATCACTTACGATCAAGCTATTGACCTCTTGCAAGAGCATGAAAATGATGAAGATGCTGATTACGAGCATCTTGAGCATGGAGATGACTTTGGTTCACCACATGAAACTTGGATTTCAAACCACTTTGGTGTGCCAACATTTGTTATGAACTATCCAGCAGCCATCAAGGCCTTCTACATGAAACCAGTTCCTGGAAATCCAGAGCGCGTGCTTTGTGCAGACTTGCTTGCTCCAGAAGGCTATGGAGAAATCATTGGTGGGTCTATGCGTGAGGAAGACTACGATGCCCTTGTAGCTAAAATGGATGAACTTGGTATGGATCGTACAGAGTACGAATTCTACCTTGATCTTCGTAAATACGGTACAGTACCACACGGTGGATTTGGTATCGGTATCGAACGTATGGTAACCTTCGCAGCAGGAACAAAACATATCCGTGAAGCCATTCCATTCCCACGTATGTTGCATCGTATTAAACCGTAAGAATAGGAAAACGCCCATGTGGCGTTTTTTCGAATTCCAGAGTTTTTACTTGCGTAAAAAATTGTTTTCTAGTATAATAGTTTATTGTGAGCGAACCTCACTTACCCCTTGCAAAGTCTTGGGGTCATTAGACCAAAAGGAGGAACATATCAATGGCTAAATACGAAATTCTTTATATTATTCGTCCAAACATTGAAGAAGAAGCTAAAAACGCTTTGGTAGCACGTTTTGACTCTATTTTGACTGACAATGGTGCAACTGTTGTTGAATCAAAAACTTGGGAAAAACGTCGTCTTGCATACGAAATCCAAGATTTCCGTGAAGGACTTTACCACATCGTTAACGTTGAAGCAAACGACGACGCAGCTCTTAAAGAGTTTGACCGTCTTTCAAAAATCAACGCTGACATTCTTCGTCACATGATCGTCAAAACTGACGCGTAAGAAGGTAAACTATGATTAACAATGTTGTACTTGTAGGGCGTATGACACGTGACGCTGAGTTGCGTTATACCCCATCAAATGTAGCAGTTGCGACTTTTACTCTTGCAGTAAACCGTACATTTAAGAGTCAAAATGGCGAACGTGAGGCTGATTTTATCAATGTCGTTATGTGGCGCCAACAGGCTGAAAACCTTGCTAACTGGGCTAAAAAAGGCTCACTTATCGGGGTGACAGGTCGTATCCAGACTCGTAGTTACGATAACCAGCAAGGACAACGTGTCTACGTGACAGAGGTCGTGGCTGAGAATTTCCAAATGTTGGAAAGCCGTAGTGTGCGCGAGGGTCATACAGGTGGAGCTTACTCTGCACCAAGTTCAAACTATTCAGCGCCTACAAATTCAGTACCAGACTTTTCACGTGATGAAAATCCATTTGGAGCAACAAATCCATTGGATATTTCAGATGATGATTTACCATTCTAATGGACAACTAAAATTATAAAGGAGAAAAAACATGGCTCAACAACGTCGTGGCGGATTCAAACGCCGTAAAAAAGTTGATTACATCGCAGCAAACAAAATTGAATATGTTGATTACAAAGATACTGAGCTTCTTAGCCGTTTCGTTTCAGAACGTGGGAAAATCCTTCCTCGTCGTGTAACAGGAACTTCAGCTAAAAACCAACGTAAAGTAACAACAGCTATCAAACGCGCTCGCGTAATGGCTTTGATGCCTTTCGTAAACGAAGATTAAAGAAAAGACCCGGTTGGGTCTTTTTTTCACGAGCCTTGAAATGAGAGAGCGAGTTTGGGTCCAGTGGACCTCTTTTTCACGAGATAGTTTTTTTCTGACCTTGGCGTGCTATAATGGTAATAAAAAGAGTAAAGGTGGGTAAGTCAAAGATGAATTGTACGATTAGAAATATGATTAAGTCTGATATTGAATCCTTATCTCATGGATTTATGAATCAAGGTTGGCCTGGTAGAGAGGAAATTTTGGCTAGATATTTTCTGGAACAGGAAAGTGGGGAGAGAGAAGTCTTAGTTGCAGAGTTTGATGGTGCTGTAGCGGGCTACGTTACCATTTTGCCATCTGCTAAACATGGTCCTTTTGCAGAAATCTATCCAGAATTATCAGATTTTAATGTGTTTGGGCCTTTTCGAAATCAAGGGATTGGGAATCAACTGCTAGAAGAAGCAGAAAAACGAGTCAAGTTTGTTTCGAGTAAGGTCACTCTTGGTGTAGGTTTGCACTTAGGCTATGGCCCTGCCCAGAGATTGTATATAAGACGGGGCTACATTCCAGATGGGACAGGTGTCTGGTATCGAAATCAACCCTTGGAAATGAATGCAACTAGCCAAAATAATGATGATTTGGTTTTGTATCTAGTAAAGGAATTCGGATAAGAGACAAGGATTTTATTGGGGATGTGGGATTTCTCTACTTTATGGTATAATGAAAAGAGTTAGATTGAAAGAGGTAGTGAGATGGATGCCAAATTAAGATACAAGGCAAAGAAAATCAAGATTGTCTTTTTTGATATTGATGATACATTGAGGAATTCAAAGACAGGTTTTATTCCAGCTTCAATCCCAACTGTTTTTAAGCAATTACGTGAGAAAGGAATTTTGACAGGTATTGCTTCTGGACGAGGGATTTTTGGTGTCGTGCCAGAGATTCGTGATCTCAAGCCTGACTTTTTTGTGACCTTAAATGGAGCTTATATCGAAGATAAAAAAGGTCAGGTCATTTATCAACATCAGATTGAGAAATCAGATGTTGAGGAATATATCTCTTGGGCCAAGAAAGAAGGAATTGAGTATGGCTTGGTTGGGAGTCATGATGCCAAGTTGTCGACTCGCACCGATATGATTAGTGAAGCTATTAATCCAATTTACCCTGATTTAGATGTAAATCCAGATTTTCATGAGAAAGAAGACATCTATCAAATGTGGACTTTTGAAGATAAAGGAGATGACTTGCACTTGCCTGAGAGTCTCTCAGACAAACTTCGTATGGTTCGTTGGCATCAACATTCGTCTGATATTGTGCCGATTTCAGGCTCCAAAGCGACAGGTGTGGAAAAGGTTGTGGAATACCTTGGCTTGAAACCAGAGAACGTCATGGTTTTTGGAGATGGGCTCAACGACTTGGAACTCTTTGATTATGCTGGAATCAGCGTTGCCATGGGAATTTCTCATGATAACATCAAAGAAAAAGCAGATTATATTACAAAAACATTAGAAGAAGATGGCATTTTTGATGCCTTAGAAGGATTTGGTATGGTAGAAAAAGAATTGCATTTCCCACAAGTAGACATTGAAACAGTAGAAGGTCCTATCGCGACTATTAAGACCAATCACGGAGACTTGCGTATTAAGCTCTTCCCTGAACATGCTCCTAAAACAGTAGCTAACTTTGTAGCTCTTTCAAAAGATGGTTACTATGATGGTGTCATTTTCCATCGTATTATCAAGGACTTTATGATTCAAGGTGGAGACCCAACTGGAACTGGTATGGGTGGCGAGTCAATCTATGGTGAATCATTTGAGGATGAGTTCTCAGAAGAACTTTACAATATCCGTGGTGCTCTTTCTATGGCTAATGCTGGTCCAAATACCAATGGCAGCCAGTTCTTTATCGTCCAAAACCAGCATCTGCCTTATTCTAAGAAAGAAATTGCTCGTGGTGGTTGGCCAGAACCGATTGCGGAAATCTATGCCAACCAAGGAGGAACTCCTCATCTAGACCGACGTCACACTGTATTTGGTCAGCTAGCTGATGAAGATTCTTACGCTGTCTTGGATGCCATTGCTGCTGTTGAGACAGGGGCCATGGATAAGCCAGTTGAAGATGTCGTGATTGAAACAATTGAAATCGAGGACTAAGATGAAAATCGGTGATAAGCTAAAGGGCCGTATTACAGGGATTCAGCCCTACGGTGCCTTTGTTGAGCTAGAGACGGGTGATACGGGGCTGATTCACATTTCAGAGATTCGGACAGGCTTTATTGAAAATATCCAAGAAGCCTTGAAAGTCGATGAAGAGGTTCAAGTTCAAGTCGTGGATTTAGATGAATTTACAGGGAAAGCTAGTCTTTCTATCCGCACTTTGGAGGAAGAAAAGCACCAGTTTCCGAGACGGAGACGTTTTTCAAGCGACCGTTTTAACTACGGCTTTGCACCTCTCAAACGAATGATGCCAATTTGGACCAAGGAAGCCCTTCAACATTTGAAGAAGCAGAAGAATTAGTTAGAAATCTGTATTCTTTGTAATGTTAATATAAATTTGCTATAATAAGATCATGGAAGAAGAACAATTATTAAAATCAGGAGAGCGCATTAACCAGCTCTTTTCGACAGATATCAAAATCATTCAAAATAGAGAGGTTTTTAGCTATTCGGTGGATAGTGTTCTTTTATCACGCTTTCCACGTTTCCCTAAGAAGGGCTTGATTGTGGATTTCTGTGCTGGGAATGGAGCAGTGGGGCTATTTGCTAGCACTCGTACTCAGGCACAGATTTTGGCTGTTGAGATTCAGGAGCGTTTGGCAGATATGGCTGAGCGCTCTGTCCGTTTGAATGGTTTGGAAGAGCAGATGGAGGTCATCTGTGATGATTTGAAAAATATGCCTTCTCGTATACAGGGAAGTAAGGTGGATATGATTTTGTGTAATCCACCCTATTTCAAGGTGGATCCTCATTCCAATCTGAACGAGAGCGAACATTATCTCTTGGCGCGACATGAAATCACGACCAATTTGCAGGAAATCTGTCGTAGTGCCCAGAGTATTCTTAAATCTAATGGGCGCTTGGCTATGGTTCATCGTCCTGATCGACTTTTAGATATCTTGGACAGCTTGCAACGACATAATCTAGCCCCTAAGCGTCTGCAATTTGTCTATCCAAAAAAGGAAAAGGAAGCCAATATGCTCTTGATTGAGGCTATCAAGGATGGCTCGACAAGTGGCTTTAAGGTCTTACCACCTCTCATTGTCCACAATGATGATGGCTCTTATACGCCTGAACTCGAAGAGATTTATTATGGATCATAAAGCTTATATGTATGTGCTGGAGTGCTGTGATGGCTCCTACTATACGGGTTATACGACTGATGTGAGAAGACGCCTCGCGGTCCACAATAGTGGGAAGGGAGCCAAATACACACGAGCACGCTTGCCAGTCAAACTTATCTATGCTCAAGGTTTTGCCAGTAAGGAAGAAGCCATGTCGGCTGAAGCCCTTCTCAAGCGTAAGAAGAGGCCACAGAAGGAGCAATTTTTATCTGAAAATCAAGATAGAAATTTACTCATACTCAATGAAAATCAAAGAGCAAACTAGGAAGCTAGCCGTAGACAGTACTTGAGTACGGCAAGGCGAAGCTGACGTGGTTTGAATTTGATTTTCGAAGAGTATCAGTTATTTTGAACAATTGTGAGGAGTCCTTTGACTCCTCTTACTTTTGTCAAAAAGCGAAAAAAATGCTACAATAAAGAGAATAAACAAAATGAGGTATTATCATGTCTAAGATTCTAGTATTTGGTCACCAAAATCCAGATTCAGATGCCATCGGGTCATCTGTAGCCTTTGCCTACCTTGCAAAAGAAGCTTATGGTTTGGATACGGAAGCTGTTGCCCTTGGAACTCCAAATGAAGAAACAGCCTTTGTCTTGAACTATTTTGGTGTGGAAGCACCGCGTGTCATCACTTCTGCCAAAGCAGAAGGTGCAGAGCAAGTTATCCTGACTGACCACAATGAATTCCAACAATCTGTATCAGATATCGCTGAAGTAGAAGTTTATGGTGTTGTGGACCACCACCGTGTTGCTAACTTTGAAACTGCAAGCCCACTCTACATGCGTTTGGAGCCAGTTGGATCAGCGTCTTCAATCGTTTACCGTATGTTCAAAGAACATGGTGTAACTGTTCCTAAAGAGATTGCTGGTTTGATGCTTTCAGGTTTGATTTCAGATACTCTTCTTTTGAAATCACCAACAACACACCCAACAGATACAGTCATTGCTCCAGAATTGGCTGAATTGGCTGGTGTCAACTTGGAAGAATATGGTTTGGCTATGTTGAAAGCTGGTACCAACTTGGCTAGCAAATCTGCTGAAGAATTGATTGACATCGATGCTAAGACCTTTGAATTGAACGGAAATAATGTCCGTGTTGCTCAAGTAAATACAGTTGACATCGCTGAAGTTTTGGAACGCCAAGCAGAAATCGAAGCTGCAATGCAAGTTGCCAACACAGCAAACGGCTACTCTGACTTTGTCTTGATGATTACAGATATCGTCAACTCTAACTCAGAAATTCTAGCACTCGGTGCTAACATGGACAAGGTTGAAGCAGCCTTCAACTTCAAACTTGAAAACAACCATGCCTTCCTTGCTGGTGCCGTTTCACGTAAGAAACAAGTGGTACCTCAATTGACTGAAAGCTTCAATGCTTAAGATTTTAGTTTTTAGTTCAAAATAGGAAAGTCTAGTTTGACTTATATCGAAAGGAGTTTCGGCTCCTTTTTTTCTAGGAGTGAAGCATGTTAGCAAATGGCGATTTGATTTTTGTAAGAGATGAGTCGGATTTGGGACAGGCCATCCAGACTTCCACAGTAAACTATAACCATGTTGCCATTTGTTTGGATGGGATGGATTTACCACGCTAGTGGATAGGCTGGTGTTGTCTGTCAAGAACCGGCAGACTTCTTTGAGCCCAATCATTTGTACGACCTCTATGTCTACCCAGAAATGGATATCCAGTCTGTGAAGGAAAAAGCTTGCAAACATTTTGGAGCTCCCTATAATGCTTCTTTCTATCCAGATGGAATTGGTTTTTATTGTTCTCAGTATATGGTAGAAATCCTCCCGATTTTTGAGACCATACCTATGAAATTTGGAGATGGGGAGCAGGATATTAGTGATTTTTGGAGAGAGTATTATAGAGAACTAGGTTTGCCTGTTCCTCTGAACCAAGCTGGGACCAATCCCAGTCAGTTGGCAGCATCGCCTCTGTTAGAATGTAAAGAAAGGAATCTTCATGATTCAGATTTTTAATCCATCTCGTTTGACGAGACAGCCATTTTTTAGAGAATTAATCCGCTATCTGGACCAGCATGATGATGTTATTTTGAGAGAAATTAAGGCTCAATTTCCAGATGTGGCAGTTGATAAACTCATGGAAGAGTATATAAAGGCTGGTTTGATTCGTCGGGAAAATAAGCGTTATTACCTTAATCTTCCCATGCTTGAATCACTCGATAGTCTCGAACTGGATCAAGAGATTTTTGTCAGCGAAGATAGTCCAGTCTATCAAGCCTTGTTAGAGCAGAGTTTTGAGACGGAATTACGAAATCAAACCAATGCTGCTATTTTAGTTGAAAAGACGGACTTTGCGCGAACTAAAATGACCCTGTCCAATTATTTCTACAAGGTCAAACATCAGTATCCTTTGACAAAAAAACAGCAGGAACTCTATGCCATTTTGGGAGATGTTAATCCTGAGTATGCTCTCAAATATATGACTACTTTTTTGCTAAAATTTCTTAAAAAAGACCAGCTCATGCAGAAACGCCGTGATATCTTTGTGGACAGTTTGGTCGTTCTAGGCTATATTGTCCAAAATGAAGATGGAAAGTATGAGTTGGCAGTCGAATTTGACAAGGAAAGATTAACTTTCTACTTAGCGTGAAATTTTGTTTCTGAGCACATTGTTTGACTTTCCTTAGTATTCGGTATAAACTATATGTAACCGGTAACACATATCGGAATAAAACCAAAGGAGACAATCATATGTCACTTGAAAACAAATTGGAACAAGCAACAGGCGCTATCAAAGAAGGATTTGGTAAAGTTACTGGGGATAGCAAGACTGAAGCAGAAGGCGCTGTAGAAAAGACAGTTGCTAAGGCAAAAGAAGTAGTTGAAGATGCTAAAGGTGCTGTAGAAGGTGCCGTTGAAGGCTTGAAAAACGCTTTTAAATAAAGATAGAAAAAATCAAGGGTTTCATTTCCCTTGATTTTTTACTATCTTATAAATAATTTTCCGCGACGGCTGCATCTCCTGGATAGGCTTCTTTCTTGCCTTGGACGATTTGGTAGCAATCAGCTCCCTTACCAGCGATAATGACAGCATCTAATTTTTGATTTGTGATAGCCATAGCTGCCTTGATGGCTTCTTGGCGATCCGCAATCTTTTCAACAGGATGATTGATGTAGCTACTAATTTCATCCGCAATGGCCATTGGGTCCTCATAGTTGGGGTCATCAGCAGTTAGAAAGACTTGAATTTCAGGATGTTGGTTAAGGAGAAGGCCAAAGTCCTTACGACGACTTTCTCCCTTATTTCCTGTCGAACCCAGAACCAGAGCAATTTTTCCAGTTTGATGAGTTTCAACCACATTGATGAGTTTTTTCAGACTATCCCCATTGTGGGCATAGTCGATGAAGACCTTAGCTCCATTTTTCTGTGTGAGGACTTCCATACGACCAGGAACTCGGGTTGAAGCGATTCCTTTTTTGATGTCCTCAAGACTAGCTTCGAGACGGAGACAAGCAAGTCCAGCAGCAATTGCATTTTCTTGGTTGAAGTGACCAATCAGTTGGATATCATAATCACCAGCGAGTTTACCCGTAGCTGAAAAGCTAAAGGCTTTGGAATTCTCGATTTGATTATTTGATTGGCTACCATAGAAATCATGGTCTTGATCTGCCACTTGTTCTTTCAAGACAGAAAAGTGATCCATGTCACTATTAATGATGACTGCTCGGCTATTTTCCATCAAGAGACGTTTGTGGTAGAAGTAGTCTTCAAAGCTAGGGTGTTCAATAGGGCCGATATGGTCGGGGCTGATATTGAGGAAAACTCCCACATCAAAGGTTAGGCCATAGACACGTTTAACCAGATAGGCTTGACTGGAGACTTCCATGATGAGGTGGGTACGGTCATTTTGCACAGCTTGATGCATCATATCAAAGAGGTCAATACTCTCAGGGGTTGTCAACGCTGATTTAAAGAAAGTTTTGCCATCTAGAGTTGTGTTCATGGTCGACAACATTGCAGGGCGATGCCCTTGAGATAAGATTTTATAGGCGAAATAGGCTGCTGTTGTTTTACCCTTAGTACCAGTAAAGGCAAGGAGTTTGAGTTTTTCCTGTGGATTTCCATAAAATTCCATAGCTACCAAACTCATGGCTTTCTTGATATCGCTGACGATAATGGCAGGAATACCAACCTCATAGTCTTTTTCAGCCACATACCAACCGAGCCCTTGAGAGATGGCTGAAAGCAGAAATTCCTTCTTAAAGGCAGCACCCTTGACGAAAAAGAGGCTCTTTTCTTTGGCCTTGCGGCTGTCATAGCAGATGGTGTCAAATACGACATGGCTGTAGTTGTAGTGATAATGTCCTTGGTCGATAATCTCGCGGAAGAGACCATCTTTCTTTAATATATCTAATACGGTTTCAATCTTTATCATACTTTCTATTGTAAACCGAAAGTCGTAAATTTACAAGTAACAAGGAAAAGTTTATAATGGAAGATAAGGAACTTTTTCCTAGTTATCAAAATTGAATGAGGAATCTATGTCGCACGAAAACAATCACCAGCAGGCCCAGATGTTACGGGGGACTGCTTGGCTAACGGCTAGTAATTTTATCAGTCGCCTACTCGGGGCTATTTATATTATCCCTTGGTATATCTGGATGGGATCTTATGCAGCTACGGCCAATGGTCTTTTTACCATGGGCTACAATATCTATGCCTGGTTTTTGCTGGTTTCAACAGCAGGGATTCCAGTTGCGGTGGCCAAGCAAGTTGCCAAGTACAATACCATGCGAGAAGAAGAGCATAGCTTTGCCCTGATTCGGAGCTTTTTAGGCTTTATGACAGGACTAGGCCTAGTCTTTGCTCTGGTCTTGTATGTCTTTGCTCCTTGGCTAGCAGACTTGTCTGGCGTGGGTAAAGACCTGATCCCAATCATGCAGAGTTTGGCTTGGGCGGTCTTGATTTTCCCATCTATGAGTGTTATCCGAGGTTTCTTCCAAGGAATGAATAACTTGAAACCTTATGCTATGAGCCAAATCGCTGAGCAGGTCATTCGGGTTATATGGATGCTTTTAGCAACCTTTATCATTATGAAGCTTGGTTCAGGAGATTATCTAGCAGCGGTTACCCAATCCACCTTTGCTGCCTTTGTCGGCATGGTAGCTAGTTTTGCAGTTTTGATCTATTTCCTTGCCAAAGAAGGATTACTTAAAAGAGTCCTTGAAACAGGAGATAAGATCAACAGTAAACGTCTCTTGGTTGATACCATTAAGGAAGCCATTCCTTTTATCCTGACAGGGTCTGCCATCCAGCTTTTCCAAATCTTGGATCAGATGACCTTTATCAATAGTATGAGTTGGTTTACCAACTATAGTAATGAAGACTTGGTTGTCATGTTTTCTTATTTTTCAGCCAATCCTAATAAAATCACTATGATTTTGATTTCTGTTGGGGTTTCGATTGGGAGTGTCGGTTTGCCGCTTTTGACTGAAAACTATGTCAAGGGGGACTTGAAGGCGGCTTCTCGTCTAATTCAGGACAGCATTACCATGCTTTTCTTATTCCTGCTACCAGCAACGGTTGGAGTGGTCATGGTAGGGGAACCTCTTTATACAGTCTTCTATGGCAAGCCAGATAGTTTGGCTATGGGCTTGTTTGTTTTTGCAGTTTTGCAGTCTACTATTTTAGGCTTGTACATGGTCTTGTCTCCCATGCTTCAGGCCATGTTCCACAATCGCAAGGCAGTTCTCTATTTTATCTATGGTTCCATTGCCAAGCTAGTCTTGCAACTTCCAACAATCGCTCTCTTTCACAGTTACGGACCCTTGATTTCCACTACAATCGGTCTCATTATTCCTAATGTCTTGATGTATCGGGACATTTGTAAGGTAACTGGTGTTAAGCGCAAGGTGATTTTGAAGCGAACCATTTTAATCAGTTTGTTAACTCTTTTCATGTTTCTTGTAGTAGGAACAATGCAGTGGATTTTAGGATTTGTTTTCCAACCAAGTGGACGTTTGTGGAGTTTCCTATACGTAGCTCTTGTCGGTGCCATGGGGGGAGGAGTTTACGGATTCTTGAGTCTCCGTACCCGTTTGTTGGATAAGGTTATTGGAAAAGCCCAAGCAGATCGCTTACGAATCAAATTAAAGTTAACTTAAAAAAATTTTATAAATAAAAGGGATAATTTGAACATTTCTACTATGAAATGCTTAAATTATTCTCTTTTTTATTAATTTGTGGAATAATAGCTAAAATTTGTAGATAGAAATTTTATTTTTTGAAAAAAGACCAAAAAAACTATTGACTAAATAAAACTCAAGTTGTATAATAAGACAAATATTTAAATCAGGAGGTTCTGGAGATGAAAAAGTCTAAAGCCAAGTATGCAGCACTTGCAGGTGTCGTGTTAAGTGCAGGTATTTTATTGAGCGCGTGTGGAAATTCTAGCACGGGGTCAAAAACATATAATTATGTTTATTCAAGTGATCCATCTAGTTTGAACTATCTAGCAGAAAACCGTGCAACGACCAATGATATTGTGACCAATCTGGTAGATGGGCTCATGGAAAATGACCAATATGGAAATTATGTCCCATCCTTGGCAGAGGATTGGAGTGTTTCCAAGGACGGTATGACCTATACTTACAAACTTCGTAAGGATATTAAGTGGTATACTTCAGATGGAGATGAATATGCTCCTGTAACTGCCCAAGATTTTGTCACTGGTTTGAAATATGCGGCTGATAAAAAATCAGAAGCCTTGTACTTAGTGCAAGAATCCGTTGCTGGTTTAGATGATTATATTACTGGTAAAACAACAGACTTTTCAACTGTCGGTGTTAAGGCTCTTGATGAACAAACTGTTCAATACACTTTGACACGACCAGAATCTTACTGGAACTCAAAAACAACGTCAACTATTCTCTTCCCAGTT
Organism: bacterium; assembly: GCA_905221085.1. Classification (GTDB taxonomy): domain Bacteria; phylum Bacillota; class Bacilli; order Lactobacillales; family Streptococcaceae; genus Streptococcus. The sequence goes on along the minus strand of CAJNBT010000001.1, from coordinate 456,533 downwards.
AATGCAGATTTCTTGAAATCAAAAGGGGATGATTTTGGGAAGGTAGACCCATCTAGTATTTTGTATAATGGACCTTTCTTGATGAAATCCTTTGTTTCAAAATCTGTCATCGAATTCAAGAAAAATCCTAACTACTGGGATGCTAAAAATGTTTTTGTAGATGATGTGAAATTGGCTTATTTTGATGGTAGTGACCAAGATGCACTGGCTCGTAACTTTGTGGAGGGGGCTTATAGCTACGCTCGTCTCTATCCAAATAGTTCAAGTTTTGAAGGGATTAAAGAAAAGAATAAGGACAATATCATTTATAGCATGCAAGATGCTACATCTTATTTCTTAAACTTTAACCTGGATAGAAAATCTTATAAATTCACTTCCAAGACAAGTGATGCTGAAAAGAAATCGACTCAGGAAGCGGTTCTGAATAAAAACTTCCGTCAAGCCATTAACTTTGCCTATGATCGTACAGCTTACGGGGCTCAATCTCAGGGAGAAGATGGGGCAACTAAGATTTTGCGTAACCTCGTCGTTCCTCCAAACTTCGTAAGTATCAACGGAAAAGACTTTGGTGAAGTAGTGGCTTCTAAGATGGTGAATTATGGTAAAGAATGGCAAGGAATCAACTTTGCAGATGCCCAGGATCCATACTACAATCCAGAAAAAGCCAAGGCTAAATTTTCTGAAGCTAAGAAAGAACTTCAAGCCAAAGGAGTCCAATTCCCTATCCACTTAGATAAAACAGTAGATTTGACGAATAAGGCAGAGATTCAAGGAATTAATTCCATGAAACAATCAATTGAATCTGTCTTGGGTTCAGATAATGTTGTGATTGATGTTCACCAACTCTCTACTGAAGACTTTGATAATACAAGCTATTTGGCTCAAACTGCTGCTCAGAAAGATTATGATCTTTACAATGGTGGTTGGAGTGCAGATTATCAAGACCCTTCAACCTATCTTGATATCTTTAATGTTAATTCTGGTGGTTTGATGCAAAATCTAGGTTTAGAGCCAGGTGAAGCCAATGACAAGGCCAAGGCTGTTGGATTAGATGTCTACACTCAAATGTTGGAAGAAGCCAATAAGGAGCAAGATCCAGTTAAACGTTATGAGAAATATGCTGATGCTCAAGCTTGGTTAGTAGATAGCTCTCTAGCAATTCCAAATGTTTCACTAGGCGGAACACCAACATTGAGAAAAATTGTTCCTTTCTCAACACCATATTCATTGGCTGGTAATAAAGGGGTTGAATCATATAAATACCTCAAATTACAAGATAAGACAGTTACAAAAGACGAATATGAAAAAGCCAAAGAAAAATGGCTGAAAGAAAAAGAAGAATCTAATAAAAAAGCTCAAGAAGAATTGGCAAAACACATTAAATAAGGATTTTTCAATAAAAACGATGGTTTCGAAAGAAGCTGTCGTTTTTTATATAGTTTGAAACTATAACTAGCTCTTGAAAAGAAGAAAATGAGTTGATGAAAATAAGTGGTACAATAGTTACTATAGATTTGGAGGAATTGTATGAGCAAGGAATTACACATCAACACAATTTTGGCCCAGGCGGGTATTAAGTCAGACGAAGCGACAGGAGCCTTGGTGACACCGCTTCATTTTTCAACAACCTATCAGCATCCAGAGTTTGGTCAGTCTACTGGTTTTGACTATACGCGCACTAAAAACCCAACTCGCAGTAAGGCGGAAGAAGTCTTGGCAGCTATTGAGTCAGCAGACTATGCCCTAGCGACTAGCTCAGGGATGTCAGCAATTGTACTGGCCTTTAGCGTCTTTCCAGTAGGAAGTAAGGTCTTGGCTGTCCGTGACCTTTACGGTGGTTCTTTCCGCTGGTTCAACCAAGTGGAGCAGGAAGGCCGTTTCCATTTTACCTATGCCAATACAGAAGAAGAGTTGATTGCGGAGTTAGAAAAAGATGTGGATGTTCTCTATATCGAAACACCAACTAACCCTTTGATGTTGGAATTTGATATTGAAAAACTAGCAAAATTGGCTCATGCTAAGGGTGCCAAAGTGGTGGTGGATAATACCTTCTACAGCCCTATCTACCAACGTCCAATTGAAGATGGAGCAGATATCGTTCTCCATTCAGCAACCAAGTATCTAGCAGGCCACAATGATGTCTTGGCTGGAGTGGTTGTGACCAATAGTTTAGAACTATACGAAAAACTTTTCTACAATCTCAATACGACAGGGGCAGTCTTGTCTCCATTTGACAGCTACCAATTGATTCGTGGTCTCAAGACCCTATCTCTTCGTATGGAGCGCTCAACTGCCAATGCCCAAGAAGTGGTTGCCTTTTTGAAGGATTCTCCAGCAGTTAAGGAAGTTCTCTACACTGGTCGTGGAGGTATGATTTCCTTTAAAGTAGCGGATGAAACACGCATTCCTCATATCTTGAACAGCCTAAAAGTCTTCTCCTTTGCGGAAAGTTTAGGTGGGGTGGAAAGTCTTATCACTTATCCAACAACTCAAACCCACGCTGATATTCCAGCAGAAGTACGCCATTCTTATGGTTTGACAGATGACCTCTTGCGCTTGTCAATTGGGATTGAAGATGCTAGAGATTTGATTGCAGATTTGCGCCAAGCCTTGGAAGGATAAGACAAAGATGGGAAAATATGATTTTACAAGCCTGCCTAATCGTTTAGGGCATCATACCTATAAATGGAAAGAAGCAGAAACGGATAGTGAAGTCCTACCAGCTTGGATAGCGGATATGGACTTTGTGGTCTTGCCTGAAATCCGCCAAGCTGTGCAAACTTACGCAGACCAATTGGTTTATGGCTATACCTATGCCAGTGAAGAGTTAATTAAGGAAGTTCAAAAGTGGGAAGCGACACAGCACGGTTACCACTTTGACAAAGAGGCCCTTGTCTTTATCGAGGGTGTGGTACCAGCTATCTCGACAGCCATTCAAGCCTTTACAAAAGAAGGCGAGGCAGTTCTGATTAACACACCAGTTTACCCACCTTTTGCTCGCAGCGTCAAGTTGAATAACCGCAGATTGATTACCAATTCTTTGGTGGAAAAGGATGGTCTGTTTGAGATTGACTTTGACAAACTTGAAAAGGATCTGGTAGAAGAGGATGTGAAGCTTTATATCCTTTGCAATCCCCACAATCCTGGTGGACGTGTGTGGGAAAAGGAAGTGTTGGAGAAGATTGGCCAACTTTGTCAAAAACATGATGTTTTCTTGGTTTCAGATGAGATTCACCAAGATTTGGCCCTCTTTGGTCACAAGCATCATTCCTTCAATACCATCAATCCTGATTTTAAAGAATTTGCTATTGTCTTGAGCAGCGCCACTAAAACCTTTAACATCGCTGGGACAAAAAATTCCTATGCCGTTATTGAAAATCCGAAATTAAGAGTAGCTTACCAGAAACGCCAGTTGGCTAATAATCAGCATGAAATTTCAGGCTTGGGTTATTTGGCGACAGAAGCTGCCTATCGATACGGTAAAGATTGGTTAGAGGAACTCAAGCAAGTCTTTGAAGACCATATTAATTATGTGGTGGATTTATTTGGAAAAGAGACTAAAATCAAGGTAATGAAGCCGCAAGGAACCTACTTGATTTGGCTTGATTTTTCAGCCTATGACCTGACTGATGAAACATTGCAAGAGCTGTTGAGAAATGAAGCCAAGGTTATCCTAAACCGTGGTTTGGATTTTGGGGAGGAAGGAAGTCTCCATGCCCGCCTCAATGTAGCCATGCCTAAATCCCTGTTGCAAGAAGTTTGTCAGCGAATTGTGACGACTTTTGCTAAACGTTAAAATCCAGCCTTCTAGGAGAAAAGTCATCCTAGAAGGCTATTTTCATAGGGAAAAATATGGTATAATAAAAAGATAAGGTAAAGGTGATAATATGGCTAAATTGATTCCGGGGAAAGTTCGTATCGAAGGCGTTGCCCTTTATGAAACTGGTAAGGTTGACATCATCAAGGAAAAGAACAATCGGCTCTACGCTCGCGTTGCAGAAGAAGAACTGCGCTATAGTTTAGAGGATGATTTGGTTTTTTGTGCCTGCGATTTTTTCCAAAAGAGGGGCTACTGTGTGCATTTGGCAGCTCTGGAGCATTTTCTGAAAAATGATGAGCATGGTCAGGAAATCTTGCAGAACCTCGAAGAAGGTCATGAAGAAAAAGAGGCCGTTGAAACCAAGGTGACCTTGGGTGGCAAATTTTTGGAACGAATCTTATCTCCAAAATCAGACCGAGCTTATGAATTATCAGCTGTTGGTCAGGTGGAAGCAGGAACCAATCATATCTTGTGGACCCTGAGAATCGGCCAAATCAATAGCCAAAAATACTATGTCATTCGGGATATCCCACTCTTTTTAAAAGTTGTCGAGAAGAGAAAACCTTATATGATTGGGAAAACCTATGAGGAATCCTTGTCTTGGGAATCCTTTGATGAGGCCAGTCAAGAGCTTCTGACTTTCTTGCGAGGACTGATGGAGGAAGGACAGGCTCCAGACCTCTTTTTCCAAAACCAAGGTCGGCACCTCTTTTTTCCTCTGACCTTTTTTGAGCAGGGTGTGAATTTATTGATGACCTTGCCCCATTTTCAATTTGACCATCAAGTGGATAGCTATCAGGTTTTCTTTTTTCAGGATATGCATGCTGATGCTAATTTATTTGCCTTTACAGTAACAGAATACTCGGATTATTTTGAAATGGAAATCAGCGAGAGCCCCAGGGTCAATGTCTTTTATCAGGGAGCTGTACTTTTCCATAAAGGACATGTTTATTTTCAAACAGATCAGCAGATACGTCTTCTAAAGGAAATCAAAGCGTTGCCTGTGGATCAACATGGGAAAAAACACCTGCAATTTGATAGCAGTGACCGCGATAAGTTGGCTTCTTGTCTGACTCTTTTTGGCCAGATGGGGACTGTTTCAGCTCCAGAACGCTTACAAATCAAAACGTTTTCGCCATCGTTTTACTTTGACAGGGAAGAGGATAATCGGATTCGTTTAGAAATTCAGTTTGATTATGGGAATAGACAGGTATCTAGCCGACAAGAGCTAGAAGAATTGCCATTTTCGAGTGATGCGGACTTAGAAGAAAGAGTTTTCCAAGTCTGTTTGGCTGCTGGTTTTGAAGCAGACTTTCAATCTTGGCGTCAGGCCTTAAAAGCAGAATCTGTCTATCATTTCTTCCATGATATCATTCCAGCTTTTGAAAAACTGGGGAATGTTGACCTATCAGACAGATTAGAAGAACTTTATAATCTAGCGAGCCCGCAAGTGCAGATTGCTTCCAAGGGAGGTCTCTTAGAAATCCAGTTTGATTTTCAAGATATTGCCCAAGAGGAAATTGACCAAGCCATGCAGGCCTTGGTTGCCAACAAGGATTTTTACATTGATTCATCTAATCACGTCTACTTTTTTGATGAAGAAACCAAGAAAATTCGCCAAAATCTACAGGAACTGGGGCAGCTTGAATTAAAAGATGGGGCTTTGCAGGCTCGAAAATCCTTGGCCTACAGTTTAGCTCATCTTTTTGAAGGGCGAGACCGTGTTTCTTTCTCACAAGAATTCAAAAATCTGGCCCACGATTTGACGCATCCAGAGGATTTCCCTCGACAAGCAACTCAGGTTCAGGCTGATTTGCGAGATTATCAGGAAAAGGGAATCGGCTGGCTGCAAATGCTCCATCATTATGGTTTTGGTGGGATTTTGGCGGATGATATGGGACTTGGGAAAACCCTTCAGACCATTGCTTTTTTGACCAGTCAAGTGACAGAAGAAAGTCGGGTCTTGATTTTAGCTCCGTCAGGTTTGATCTACAACTGGGCAGATGAATTTCAGAAATTTGCCCCACAGTTGGATGTGGCTGTTGTTCATGGATTGAAAGCTAGTCGTGAAGAGATTCTTGCCGAAAGTCATCAAATCTATGTGACTAGCTATGCTACCTTCCGTCAGGACAGTGAGCTTTATCAGGGTATGGCCTTTGACTTCCTTTTCTTAGATGAAGCTCAGGTCATGAAAAATGCCCAGACCAAGATTGCCCAGACCCTGAGACAATTTGTGGTGCCGTCAGTCTTTGCCTTGTCAGGAACTCCTATTGAAAATCATTTAGGTGAGTTGTGGTCTATTTTCCAAATCGTCATGCCAGGACTTTTGCCAAGCAAGAAAGAATTTATGAAATTACCAGCTGAGCGCGTTGCTCAGTTTATCAAACCTTTCGTGATGCGGCGCAAGAAAGAAGAAGTTCTGACTGAATTACCAGACTTGATTGAAGTGGTTTATAAGAATGAACTGGAAGACCAGCAAAAGGCTATCTACCTAGCCCAGTTACAACAGATGCGAGACCGTTTGGCTCAGGTGTCAGATCAGGAATTTCAGCGTAGTCGAGTGGAAATCTTGTCTGGTCTGATGCGCTTGCGTCAAATCTGTGACACTCCTGCCCTCTTTATGGAAGATTATCAGGGAGCCAGCGGCAAACTAGATAGTCTCCGAGACCTGCTGCTACAGGTGGCAGACGGCGGACACCGTGTCTTAATTTTCTCTCAGTTCAAGGGAATGTTGGAAAAAATTGAACAAGAACTGCCAGACTTGGGTTTGACTTCCTTTAAAATTACAGGTTCGACCCCAGCCAAGGAAAGACAAGACATGACCAAGGCCTTTAACCAAGGGGAACGAGATGCCTTTCTGATTTCCCTTAAGGCAGGTGGGGTCGGTCTGAACCTGACAGGTGCTGATACGGTTATCTTGGTTGACCTTTGGTGGAATCCTGCGGTGGAAGCGCAAGCCATTGGCCGTGCCCATCGGATGGGTCAGGAAGAAACGGTTGAGGTCTATCGCTTGGTAACCAAGGGAACCATTGAAGAAAAAATTCAGGAACTACAAGAACAGAAGAAACATTTGGTGTCACAAGTATTGGACGGAACAGAGTCACGTGGCAGCCTGACCCTAGCAGAAATTAGAGAAATTTTGGGAATTTCTGAAGTCAGCACTTGAAAAATCAAGACAATACGCTATAATGAAGTGTTGAAAGGAAATAGAAAATGAAACAAGAACGATTTCCATTGGTGTCAGATGACGAAGTCATGTTGACTGAAATGCCAGTCATGAATCTCTATGATGAGTCTGATCTGATCAGTAATATCAAGGGTGAGTATCGAGATAAAAATTATTTAGAATGGGCTCCTATTGCTGAAGAAACACCAGTCAAACCGATTGAAAAGCAAGTAGAGAAAACTAAAAAGGCTCCTTTAGGGGTAAAAAAAGAAGGAAAGAGCTATGCGGAGGTGGCGCGTGAAGAAGCGCGTGCGGATTTGAAAAAGAAACGCTCGGCAAGCTATCTTACTAAGGACATCACTCCTACAAGACGCCATTCTCAGCCAAGTCTAGTTAGAAAGGGCAATCAACCTACCGCGCCTTTCCAAAAGGAAAATCCTGGTGAATTTGTCAAATATAGTCAAAAATTGACCCAGTCTCATTACATCTTGGCGGAAGAAGTTAGCAATATTTCGACTCAAGCTGAGACAAAAGAAACTTCAGGCCCAAAGAAAAACAACTATGATTTTCTAAAGAAGAGCCAAATCTACAATAAAAAAAGTAAACAAACAGAACAAGAACGTCGGGTTGCCCAAGAGTTGAATCTGACCAGAATTACAGAATAGGGGAGGAAACATGTCAAAGACATATCATTTTATCGGAATTAAAGGATCAGGGATGAGTGCCTTGGCCTTGATGTTGCACCAAATGGGTCATAAGGTACAGGGATCAGATGTTGAAAAGTACTACTTTACTCAACGTGGTCTTGAGCAGGCAGGAATTACCATTCTTCCTTTTGATGAAAAGAATCTAGACGGTGATATGGAAATTATCGCTGGAAATGCCTTCCGTCCAGATAACAACGTCGAAATTGCCTATGCAGACCAAAATGGCATCAGTTACAAACGTTACCATGAGTTCCTAGGTAGCTTTATGCGTGACTTTGTTAGCATGGGGGTAGCAGGAGCACATGGAAAAACTTCAACGACAGGCATGTTGTCTCACGTCTTGTCTCACATCACAGACACCAGTTTCTTGATTGGAGATGGAACAGGTCGTGGTTCGGCTAATGCCAAATATTTTGTCTTTGAATCTGACGAATATGAGCGTCACTTTATGCCTTACCATCCAGAATACTCTATTATCACTAACATTGACTTTGACCATCCAGACTATTTCACAAGTCTAGAGGATGTTTTCAATGCCTTTAATGATTATGCCAAACAAATTACCAAGGGTCTTTTTGTCTATGGTGAAGATGCAGAATTGCGTAAAATTACAGCTAATGCTCCGATTTATTATTATGGTTTTGAAGCTGAAGGCAATGACTTTGTAGCTAGCGATCTTCTTCGTTCAACAACTGGTTCAACCTTCACAGTTCACTTCCGTGGACAAGAATTGGGTCAATTCCACATCCCAACCTTTGGTCGTCACAATATCATGAATGCGACAGCCGTTATTGGTCTTCTTTACACTGCAGGGTTTGACTTGAACTTAGTGCGTGAGCACTTGAAAACATTTGCTGGTGTTAAGCGTCGTTTCACTGAGAAAATTGTCAATGATACAGTGATTATCGATGACTTTGCCCACCATCCAACAGAAATCATTGCGACCTTGGATGCGGCTCGTCAGAAATACCCAAGCAAGGAAATTGTAGCAGTCTTCCAACCGCATACTTTTACAAGAACCATTGCCTTGTTGGACGAATTTGCTCACGCTTTGAATCAAGCGGATGCTGTTTACCTAGCGCAAATTTATGGATCAGCTCGTGAAGTGGACCATGGGGATGTTAAGGTAGAAGACCTAGCTAACAAAATCAACAAGAAACACCAAGTGATCACTGTTGAAAATGTTTCTCCACTCCTAGACCATGATAATGCTGTCTATGTCTTTATGGGAGCAGGAGACATCCAAACCTATGAATACTCATTTGAGCGTCTCTTGTCTAACCTGACAAGCAACGTTCAATAGGCTATTTCCATGGAAATTCCAATTAAGATCATTGAGGTAAGTAAGTCTGATTTGGCTGAGGTAGTGGCACTTCAGGCTTCATCTTTTCCAGCTGAAAAGCAGCAACCTTCCCATATTTTAGAAGAAAGTATCCGTAAGTGTGCGGATACCTTTCTTCTAGCTAGGGATGAAAATCAACTTTTAGGCTATGTTCTAGGTGGTCCTTACCCACACAATCCGAAATGTCTAGAAATACATTCTTTAGTCATTGATACTGACCATCAGAGACAGGGCTTGGGAACGCTTCTTCTTGCGGCTTTGAAAGATGTGGCAGTTGAGCTGGATTACAAAGCTATTCGTTTGAAGAGTCCTGATGAGCTACTTTCCTATTTTGAAATGAACGGTTTTATTGATGAAGAAACTTCGCTTTATGCAACTAGCCAGGGTTTTAGTATGATTTGGTTTAATCTCTTTTTTTAGGAGGCAAAATGGAAATTAGACAAGCAAGATTAGAAGATTTGGATCGTATCGTTGAGATTGAACTAGAAAATTTCTCGATTGAAGAAGCCATTCCTCGCTCTGTTTTTGAGGCGCATTTGCGAGAAATTCAGACCTCGTTTCTGGTTGCAGAAAAAGAAGGCAGAATCATGGGTTATATCGAAGGGCCGGTTGGATCGCACCGTCATCTGCAAGATCAGTCTTTTACAGAAGAGATAGAAGATTATAGTCATGAGCCTGGTGGTTATATCTCTGTGACCTGTCTTTCTATTGCTAAGGAGGCACAGGGACTTGGACTTGGTCAGAAATTACTAACAGCCTTGAAAGAGTTGGCTCTTGAACACGAAAGAGAAGGTATTAACCTAACCTGTCATGACTATCTCATCGCCTACTACGAAAAGAATGGATTTGTCAATGAAGGTCTGTCCCAGTCAACCTTTGCAGGGGAAACATGGTATGATATGATTTGGGAAGCTAAAAAATAAGCCAGAAAAGCTTGCTAGGTTGCTTTTCTTTCGTTTTTAAGATATAATATTATGGATTGTCAACGAGGAGGATAAACTTTTGAGTGAAAAATCAAGAGAAGACGAAAAATTAAGCTTTAAAGAGCAGATTTTACGTGATTTAGAACGAGTTAAAAAACATGAAGAAGATCAGGAAGAAGTTAATTTAGCTTCAATAAAACCCCAACTTTCTTCTAAAAATGATCAGTCAATAGAAGATTTGATGGAAGATTCTCTATCAACTGTAGAGGATATTATGAGAAACGCTCCTACCGTGCCGACTCACCCCAGCCAAGATTTACCAGCTTCTCCATCAGATGAGATAAAAAGAGAAACTCTTACTGTTCCAAGCCATCCAAGTCAAGATGTTCCTTCTTCTCCAGCAGAAGAGGCTGCAAGACAAGCTTCACTTACTCCTAGTCACCTGAGTCAAGAAGGACCTTCTACTCCATCAGCGGAGGGAGTATCAAGACCAACTCCAGGACCTGTTAGTCCTAGAAACATAGAGAAGGAATTTAATGAAATCCCAACAAGGGTAGCTGTTTCTTATAAGACAGAAGGTCAGAGAGAGGTAAAAAGAGAAGTTCCTACTTCAAAACCAGTAGTGGAAAAGAAAGCTGTAGAAGAAATGCATGCAACTCCACGTCGTAGCCGTCGTGAGACAGTTCAGCCTACTAAGAAGAAAAAATCAGGATTCAAGGCCTTCTTCATTTCTCTACTGATTTTCCTAGGTTTGATTTCAGCAGGTGGTTACTTCGGTTATCAGTATGTTCAGTCATCTTTACAGCCTGTGGATGCTTCATCTAAACAATATGTGACAGTGCAAATCCCAGAAGGAGCCAATGTTCAAACAATTGGTTCAACTCTTGAAAAGTCTGGCTTGATTAAACACGGAGTGATTTTTGCTTTTTATGCGAAATATAAAAATTATTCAGACTTGAAATCTGGCTATTACAATTTGCAAAAGAGCATGAGTACAGAAGACATCATCCATGAACTACAAAAAGGTGGAACAGCTGAAGCTCAAGAACCTGCGCTTGCGAATTTAACAATTCCAGAAGGTTATACGATTGATCAAATTGCACAAGCAGTAGGTCAATTGCAAGGTGACTTCAAAGAGCCTTTGACAGCGGATGCTTTCTTGTCTAAAGTTCAAGATGACAACTTTATCAGCCAAGAAGTTGCTAAATATCCAAATCTACTCGAAAGCTTGCCTACAAAGGAAAGTGGCGTTCGTTATCGTTTAGAAGGTTTCCTTTTCCCAGCAACTTACTCTATCAAGGAAAGTACAACGATTGAAAGCTTGATTGATGAGATGCTTGCAACTATGGACAAGACTTTGGCACCTCATTATAGTGCGATTAAGTCTAAAAATTTGACAGTCAATGAATTGTTGACGATTGCTTCACTGGTCGAAAAAGAAGGTGCTAAGACTGAAGATCGTAAGTTGATTGCAGGTGTATTCTACAATCGCTTGAATCTTGGTATGCCACTTCAAAGCAATATTGCCATCTTGTATGCTCAAGGAAAACTTGGTCAGAAGATTAGTCTTGCTGATGATGCTGAAATTGATACGACAATTAATTCACCGTATAATGTTTATACGAAAACAGGTTTGATGCCAGGTCCAGTAGATAGTCCAAGTTTGGATGCCATCGAGGCAAGTATTAATCAGACTAAGAGTGATAACTTATACTTTGTAGCTAATGTTACAGATGGCAAGGTCTATTATGCTGCTACTCAGGAGGAGCATGATCGTAATGTCGCTGAACATGTCAATAGCAAATTAAACCAAACAAACTAAAATTATGTGATGCTTCACATAATTTTCTTTAGAAAATATCATAAGAAGAAAGTTGAGAAAAATGGCAGAAAAAACATATCCTATGACCCTAGCGGAAAAGGAAAAACTTGAAAAAGAATTAGAAGAATTGAAATTGGTTCGCCGTCCAGAAGTGGTAGAACGTATTAAGATTGCCCGTTCATACGGTGACCTTTCTGAAAACAGTGAATACGAAGCAGCTAAGGATGAACAAGCCTTTGTCGAAGGACAAATCTCTAGCTTGGAAACAAAAATTCGCTATGCTGAAATCGTCAATAGCGACTCAGTTGCTCAAGATGAAGTAGCAATTGGTAAAACAGTCACTATCCAAGAAATTGGTGAGGACGAAGAAGAAGTTTATATTATTGTAGGTTCAGCGGGTGCGGATGCCTTTGCAGGTAAAGTTTCAAATGAAAGCCCAATTGGACAAGCCTTGATTGGCAAGAAAACAGGTGACACAGCAACCATTGAAACACCTGTTGGTAGCTATGATGTAAAAATCTTGAAGGTTGAAAAAACAGCCTAAAAACAGAAAAAAGGGGTGGGGAGGCGATGCGCTTCACTCACTCCTTTTTCCATTTTAAATTGAATTGGAGACGATATGAGTTCAAAGAAGAAAAAAAATAAGATGGAGCGTGGTCTGACCAATCGTCATGTGCAGGTTATGGCCATTGCTGGAACAATCGGAACAGGACTCTTTTTGGGAGCAGGTCGCTCTATCAGCCTAACAGGTCCTTCCATTGTACTGATTTATATGATTACTGGGGCTTTTATGTTCCTCATGATGCGTGCAGTTGGGGAAATGCTCTACCAAGACCCTGAGCAACATACCTTTATCAACTTTATCACGCGCCATTTGGGTAAGGGCTGGGGATATTTTTCAGTCTGGTCTTACTGGCTATCCGTTGTTTTTATCGGTATGGCGGAAATCACTGCTATCTCTCACTATGTTCAGTTCTGGTTCCCTAGCTGGCCCAGTTGGATGATTGAGATTGGATTTTTGACCATTCTAGCCTTGGTCAATCTGATCGCGGTTAAGCTCTTTGGGGAAGTCGAGTTTTGGTTTGCTATGGTCAAGATTGTGGCTATTTTAGCCATGATTGCCACAGGGATCTTTATGGTCTTGACAGGATTTAAGACACCTCATGGAGTAGCAAGTTTAGCTAATATCGCCGACAATTTCTCCCTCTTCCCTAATGGTGGAGTGAACTTTGTTATGGCCTTCCAGATGGTTTTCTTTGCCTATCTTATGATTGAGTTTATCGGGGTAACAACTTCTGAAACCAAAAATCCACGCCAGGTCTTGCCAAAAGCCGTTAAGGAAATTCCTCTACGAATCGTCTTTTTCTATGGTGGAGCTCTCTTGGCTATTATGTCTATTATTCCATGGCGTGAACTTGCATCGGCTGATTCTCCTTTTGTTACAGTATTTGAATTGGCAGGTATCAAGTGGGCAGCAGCCCTGATTAACTTCGTTGTTTTGACGTCAGCAGCATCTGCTCTTAATTCAACCCTCTACTCAACAGGACGTCATTTGTACCAAATTGCTCATGATTCACCAAATCCATTCCTAAAAGCGATCAAGGCAGATACTCTTTCTCGTCATAATGTGCCACAAAATGCTATCATCGCCTCAGCAATTTTGATTGCCCTAGCAGCCTTTATCAACGTCTTGCCAGGAGTTTCGGATGCCTTTGCCTTGATTACGGCATCATCATCAGGTGTCTATATCGCCATTTATATCTTGATTATGGTGGCTCACCTTAAATACCGCAAGTCACCAGACTTTATGGCGGATGGCTATCTCATGCCCCATTATCGTTTCCTAAATCCTTTAACCATGCTCTTCTTTGCCTTTGTCTTTGTAACCCTCTTTTTACAAGAGTCTACTTTTGTAGGAGCAATCGGCTCAGCTATTTGGATTATCGGTTTTGGGATTTACAGCCAGTTGAAATTTAGAAAATAGATTTGAAACTCATCAACTCATGTTGGTGGGTTTTTCTAGTTTGACAGTCTATTGAAATAAGACTATAATCAAGCTGTAACAGTGTTTAAGGAGGTTTAGATGTACTTTAGATTGGAAAATAAGGAGTCTCAGAAAGCACAAGAAATTGGGAATCTTATTCGTGTTTATAACCGTTCAAAAAGAGAAGAGGCTGAAAGCGAGCAACTTAATCTTTATGTCGAAGATGAAAAGGGTAATCTCCTGGCAGGTTTGGTAGCAGAGACTTTTGGAAATTGGCTAGAAATCGAATATTTATTTGTAAAAGAGGAACTGAGAGGGCAAGGAATCGGTTCAAAACTATTACAGCAAGCAGAAACTGAAGCTAAGAATCGAAACTGTCGTTTTGCTTTTGTCAATACCTACCAGTTTCAAGCTCCAGATTTTTATAAAAGGCATGGCTACAAGGAAGTCTTTACCTTACAAGACTATCCCTACATTGGGAAAAGATATTATTACCAAAAGAATCTGTAAGGTGAATATGAAGGTATGATACAAAGAGAGACTCACACATAAGTTAAGTAGCGGTTATAACCTATAAATTGTATCTTTTTAGACGATATGGAGGACAATACAACATTAGATGTGAAATCCTACGATGCTGTAGATGTTTTGAAAAAAATTGAATAAGCTGAAAACTCTCTATCTTTTGTGGTAGAGAGTTTTTGTTAATAAAAGTTTACAAAATGACATTTATATATTGCATTAAGTTAGATATATGATATAATGATGTTAAAAAGAGGCGCAACTTTTTAAAATTATAAGGAGGACGCAGGTGGCTAAAAATTTAAAATTAAAATTAGCTCGTGTAGAGCTTGATTTAACTCAAGGTCAATTGGCAGAGGCTGTGGGGGTGACGCGTCAGACTATTGGTTTGATAGAGGCGGGGAGATACAATCCCAGTCTCTCGCTCTGTCAGTCCATATGCAGATGTTTAGGGAAAACCCTAGACCAACTATTTTGGGAGGAAGAAGATGGTAAATAAATTTATTCATTATCAATTACTTGACGAAAGAGAAGAACAACTAATCAATAAAGCTGGGGCAGAGTCTTTTTCACTCTTTATTGGGCTTGTACTTCTAAGCTATTTGGTGGCAGTGTTGGCTCCATCTCTTTTTAATCCGAATGTTCTAGTCTATACTCTGATAGTAGGAATTTTCTTCTTTTTCAATCGTGCCCGTTACCTGGGAGTGACCTACTATAGTCGTTTTCATTTTACGATTTTGGGTTGTTTTTTCTTAACCTTGGCTATTACGGCTCTTTTGATGTTACAGAATTATCAATTCAACTACCTTCCCTGGGTCTTTATTGGCAATCTTGGTCTGAAGAGCTATGGAGAATGGGCTCAGAAAAAGTTTGAGCAAGACATGGATGAACTGGAGAGTGGTGAATAGCTTGTTGCTCTTTTCTCAATACAGCTAAAATGTGATATAATAGTACTAATTTATTGGAATATGTGAAAGTTCTTGAAAATTTTCATGAGTTTCTAGCTAAGGAAGTAGGAAAAGTATGTATCCAGATGATAGTTTAACATTGCACACGGACTTGTACCAGATTAACATGATGCAGGTTTACTTTGACCAAGGGATTCACAATAAAAAGGCGGTTTTTGAGGTCTATTTCCGTCAGCAACCGTTCAATAATGGCTATGCGGTTTTTGCTGGTTTGGAAAGGATTGTGAAGTATCTTGAAGATTTGCGCTTTTCAGATAGTGATATCGAATACTTAGAGTCGCTTGGCTATCATGGGGAATTCTTGGATTACCTTCGAAATTTCAAGTTGGAGTTGACCGTTCGTTCTGCTCAAGAAGGGGACTTGGTCTTTGCCAATGAACCGATTGTACAGGTGGAAGGCCCTCTAGCCCAATGTCAATTGGTGGAAACGGCTCTTTTGAATATTGTCAACTACCAGACCTTGGTAGCGACCAAGGCAGCTCGTATTCGTTCGGTCATTGCGGATGAACCACTGATGGAATTTGGGACTCGTCGGGCACAAGAAATGGATGCTGCTATCTGGGGAACACGCGCAGCGGTGATTGGTGGCGCTAATGGAACTAGTAATGTGCGTGCTGGTAAACTCTTTGACATTCCTGTTTTAGGAACTCACGCCCATGCCTTGGTACAGGTTTATGGCAATGACTATGAGGCTTTCAAGGCTTATGCTGCGACCCACAAAAATTGCGTCTTTCTTGTAGATACCTATGATACCCTTCGTATCGGTGTGCCAGCTGCTATTCAGGTGGCGCGTGAACTTGGTGACAAGATTAATTTCCTTGGTGTCCGCATTGACTCTGGAGACATTGCCTATATTTCTAAAAAAGTTCGTCAACAACTGGACGAGGCAGGATTTACTGATGCTAAGATTTATGCATCAAATGACCTTGATGAAAATACCATCCTTAACCTCAAAATGCAACACGCTAAGATTGATGTTTGGGGAGTAGGTACCAAGCTGATTACAGCCTATGACCAACCAGCTCTTGGGGCGGTTTATAAGATTGTTGCGATTGAAGATGAAAATGGTAATATGCGTAATACCATCAAGCTGTCTAATAATGCGGAAAAAGTGTCGACGCCAGGTAAGAAGCAGGTGTGGCGCATTACCAGTCGTGAAAAAGGCAAGTCAGAGGGCGACTACATTACTTATGATGGTGTGGATGTGAGCGGCATGACAGAAATCAAGATGTTCCATCCGACTTATACCTACATCAAGAAGACCGTTCGTGATTTTGACGCCGTGCCTCTCTTGGTGGATATTTTCAAGTATGGGAAATTGATTTACAACTTGCCTAGCTTGACTGAGATTCAGGATTATGCTCGTAAGGAATTTGACAAGCTTTGGGATGAGTACAAGCGTGTGCTCAATCCGCAACACTATCCAGTGGATTTGGCGCGTGATGTATGGCAAGACAAGATGGACTTGATTGACAAGATGCGCAAGGAAGCCCTCGGTGAAGGAGAAGAAGGATGAGTTTGCAAGAGACTATTATTCAGCAACTGGGTGTCAAACCAGTGATTGATGCCCAGGAAGAAATCCGTCGTTCTATTGATTTCTTAAAAAGATACTTGAAAAAGCATTCCTTCCTAAAGACACTTGTACTAGGAATTTCTGGGGGACAAGATTCAACCTTAGCAGGTCGATTGGCTCAATTAGCTATGGAAGAACTACGAGCAGAGACGGGCGATGATAGCTACAAATTTATCGCTGTCCGCCTGCCTTATGGAGTACAAGCTGATGAAGCAGACGCTCAAAAAGCCCTAGCCTTCATCCAGCCAGATGTCAGTTTAGTGGTGAATATCAAGGAGTCTGCAGATGCTATGACAGCTGCAGTTGAAGCGACAGGAAGCTCTGTTTCAGACTTTAACAAAGGCAATATCAAGGCTCGTTGCCGTATGATTGCCCAATATGCCCTTGCTGGTGCCCATAGCGGAGCGGTCATTGGAACAGACCATGCTGCGGAAAATATCACAGGTTTCTTTACCAAGTTTGGTGACGGGGGTGCAGATATTCTCCCTCTTTATCGCCTCAATAAACGCCAAGGAAAACAACTTTTGAAGGAACTTGGTGCAGACCCAGCCCTTTATGAAAAAATCCCAACAGCAGACCTAGAAGAAGACAAACCAGGCCTGGCTGACGAAGTAGCCCTCGGAGTCACTTATGAAGAGATTGATGACTACCTAGAAGGCAAAACAATCAGCCCAGAAGCACAAGTAAGAATCGAAAACTGGTGGCACAAAGGCCAACACAAACGCCACCTACCAATCACCGTATTTGATGACTTTTGGGAGTAAAAAGGTCCGGGGGACCTTTTTACCCCGAGTTTAGAAATAAGAAAACGAGGAACCTCCAGTGGAGGTTTTCAGCCCGAGCACGGAAACAGGTAAGCGAGGAAGGTCCGGTAACTCACAGAGTTCGATTTCGTAGTCTCACCCCCGCAACGATGACTAGATTTGAAAAAGCTTGCTAGAGCGCATTTCAAACCAGACAGCGACTGCGTCAAGGGATTAGACGAAAAACTTGTTTTTTAGTTATTACTGAGTTTAGTCTTTTTACCCTGAACCTAGAAATGAGAAAACGAAGAAGGTCCAGTGGACCTCTTTAGCTTATTACCTTGAAATTCAAAAGCAAAACAAATTTCAATGGTGATTGGACAGAGAATCATCTATAAGAAAGCGAGGTAGCGTCATGAAAGCAATCGGTACGCAAATCTTGCAGACAGACCGTTTGATTTTGAGACGATTTGTGGAAAGTGATGCAGAAACCATGTTTCAGAATTGGGCTTCATCTGCTGAGAATCTAACCTACGTCACCTGGGATCCTCATTCTGATGTCGAAATCACTCGGAACTCGATTCGAAATTGGGTTGCCTCCTATACCAATCCCAACTATTACAAATGGGCCATTTGCCTAAAAGAAAACTCAGGGCAAGTGATCGGAGATATCAGCATCGTTGAAATAGATGAGAACGATTCTTCTTGTGAAATTGGCTATGTGCTAGGCAAGAAATACTGGGGTCATGGTATGATGACAGAGGCCTTGAAAGCTGTCTTGGACTTTTGTTTTACTCAAGCAGGCTTTCAAGAAGTCAAGGCACGTTATGCCAGTCTCAATCCAGCTTCAGGTCGTGTCATGGAGAAGGCTGGAATGTCCTATCTCAAGACTATTACCAATGGTGTAGAGAGAAAAGGCTATCTTGCGGACCTTATTTATTATCAGATAAGTAGGGAAGACTAGTGAATTTTCTTTTCTGTTTCCATCAAAGTCAGACCGTGTCTGGCTTTTTTTGTAAGATTTCTAAATTACCTGATTAAATTCCTATTTTTCCCTATCATTGTCCCTGTTTTTTCTGGAGTTTTGGGGCTATAATAGTCCTATCAAATCAAAGAATGGAGGAAGGCAATGGATAATATAATCTTTTTTATCAGTGTTTTTCTTGCTGGAATTCTTTCCTTCTTTTCTCCTTGTATTTTACCCTTGTTACCGGTCTATGCAGGAGTCTTGTTGGATGACAAAGATGGTTCTCAGGCTTCTAGTGGCAAATTTTCAATCTCAGTTGTCAGTTTATTGCGAACTCTGGCCTTTATAGCGGGTATTTCTTTTATCTTTATCTTACTGGGATATGGTGCTGGTTTTTTAGGAGACCTTTTGTATGCCTCTTGGTTTCAGTATGTGACGGGTGCGGTTATCATCCTTTTAGGCTTGCACCAGATGGAAGTCTTGCATTTTCAGGGACTATACAAGGAAAGAAGGTTACAGTTACAGAGACAGGGGCAAAAGGGTAAGGGCTATAGTCAGGCATTTTTACTGGGGTTGACCTTTAGTTTTGCTTGGACACCTTGTGTGGGACCGGTTCTTGGCTCTGTTTTGGCCTTGGCGGCTTCAGGTGGTTCAGGTGCTTGGCAGGGAGCTGGTCTCATGTTGATTTACACGCTGGGTTTGGCGCTACCATTTTTGGTTCTAGCTCTAGCCTCCAGCTATGTTTTGAAACATTTTCGAAAACTCCATCCTTATCTAGGAACCCTCAAAAAAGTGGGTGGTTTCCTCATTATCGTGATGGGAATCTTGGTGCTTTTGGGAAATGCTTCCATTTTGACTACATTATTTGAATAGAGAGGAAAAAGAAATGAAAAAATGGCAAACATGTCTCCTTGGAGTAGGTTCAATATGTTGTTTGGCAGCCTGTTCGGCTAAAAATATGTCAGACGAATCTACTATGAAGGAGCAAACAAAAACAGAACAAGTCAGTGCGCAAACTGCGACTAAAGGTCAGGCGGTTGCTGATTTTGAACTGACGGGAGTAGATGGCAAGACTTATCGTTTATCTGATTATAAGGGCAAGAAAGTCTATCTCAAATTCTGGGCTTCTTGGTGTTCCATCTGTCTAGCCAGTCTTCCAGATACCGATGAAATTGCTGAGGATGCTGGTGATGATTATGTGGTCTTGACAGTAGTGTCACCTGGACACAAGGGGGAACAAGCGGAAGCAGAATTTAAGAACTGGTACAAGGGCTTGGATTATAAAAATTTCCCAGTCCTAATTGATCCATCAGGTAAACTCTTGGAAAGTTATGGTGTCCGTTCTTACCCAACTCAAGCCTTTATAGACAAGGAAGGCAAGCTGGTCAAAACGCAACCTGGTTTTATGGATAAGGATATGATTTTAAAAACATTGAAAGAAATGGGGTAGGGAAAGGTCATGAATGATAAAGTAAAATTGTTTGTCTTGGCAGGAATCTTTTTCCTAGCCATAACCGGTTTCTATTTTCTATTGATGCGAAATGCAGGGCAGACAGATAGCTCGCAAATTGAGAAAGCGTCAGTTAGCCAAGGAGGAAAAACAGTGAAAAAAACAGAAATTAGTAAAGATGCAGACTTGCACGAAATTTATCTAGCTGGAGGTTGTTTCTGGGGAGTTGAGGAATACTTCTCACGCGTTCCCGGTGTAACAGATGCCGTATCAGGCTATGCAAATGGTAGAGGGGAAACAACCAAGTACGAATTGATTAACCAAACAGGTCATGCGGAGACTGTCCATGTCACTTATGATGCCAAGCAAATTTCTCTCAAGGAAATCCTGCTTCATTACTTCCGCATTATCAATCCAACTAGCAAAAATAAACAAGGGAATGATGTGGGAACCCAGTACCGTACTGGTGTTTATTACACAGATGACAAGGATTTAGAGGTAATCAACCAAGTTTTTGATGAGGTGGCTAAGAAATACGACCAACCTCTAGCAGTTGAAAAGGAGGCTTTGAAGAATTTTGTAGTGGCTGAGGACTATCACCAAGACTACCTCAAGAAAAATCCAAATGGCTACTGCCATATCAATGTTAATCAGGCTGCCTACCCTGTCATTGATGCCAGCAAATATCCCAAACCAAGTGATGAAGAATTGAAAAAGACCCTGTCACCTGAGGAGTATGCAGTTACTCAGAAAAATCAAACAGAACGAGCTTTTTCCAACCGCTACTGGGATAAATTTGAATCCGGTATCTATGTGGATGTAGCAACTGGCGAACCCCTCTTTTCATCAAAAGACAAGTTTGAGTCTGGTTGTGGCTGGCCTAGTTTCACTCAACCCATCAGTCCAGATGTCGCCACCTACAAGGAAGATAAGTCTTACAATATGACACGCATGGAAGTGCGGAGCCGAGTTGGAGATTCTCACCTTGGCCATGTCTTTACGGATGGACCTCAGGACAAGGGGGGCTTGCGCTACTGTATCAATAGTCTCTCTATCCGCTTTATTCCCAAAGATCAAATGGCAGAAAAAGGCTACGCTTATTTACTAGATTATGTCGATTAAGAAGTCTTTCCTAAGCAGTTAGAGGAGAATTTTGCTATACTGATACTAGTAAGTGACAAAGGAGCAGAGCATGACCTACACAATCTTAATCGTAGAAGATGAGTATCTGGTAAGACAAGGCTTGACCAAGCTGGTCAATGTAGCAGCCTACGATATGGAAATCATCGGTCAGGCTGAAAATGGAAGACAGGCTTGGGAATTGATACAAAAGCAGGTGCCAGAGATCATTTTAACCGATATCAACATGCCTCAGCTAAATGGTATCCAGTTGGCCAGTTTAGTCCGAGAAACCTATCCTCAGGTTCATCTGGTTTTTTTGACAGGTTACGATGATTTTGATTATGCCTTGTCTGCTGTCAAACTCGGTGTGGATGACTACCTGCTCAAGCCCTTTTCTCGTCAGGATATTGAGGAAATGTTGGGGAAAATCAAGCAAAAGTTGGATAAGGAAGAGAAAGAAGAGCAGTTACAAGATTTATTAACCGATAAGTTTGAAGGAAACATGGCCCAGAAAATCCAGTCCCATCTGGCTGATAGCCAGTTTAGTTTAAAGTCTTTAGCAAATGACTTAGGCTTTAGTCCGACTTATCTGAGTTCTTTGATTAAGAAAGAGTTGGGCCTGCCTTTTCAGGATTATTTGGTGAGAGAACGTGTCAAACAAGCCAAGCTCTTGCTTCTGACCACAGATTTAAAAATTTATGAGATAGCCGAAAAGGTTGGTTTTGAAGATATGAACTATTTTACTCAACGTTTTAAACAGATTGCAGGTGTGACACCTCGTCAGTTTAAGAAGGGAGAAGGTCGATGAAACGTTCGTCTCTTCTAGTCAGAATGGTTATTTCCATCTTTCTAGTCTTTCTCATCCTCCTGGCTCTGGTTGGGACTTTCTATTATCAATCTAGTTCTTCAGCCATTGAGACTACCATTGAAGGCAATAGCCAAACGACTATCAGTCAAACTAGCCACTTTATCCAGTCTTATATCAAAAAATTAGAAACCACCTCGACTAGTCTGACCCAGCAGGCAGATATTCTAGCCTATGCTGAGAATCCCAGTCAAGACAAGGTCAAGGGAATCCGAAATCTGTTTTTGACTGTCTTGAAGGCAGACCAGGACTTGAAAACTGTTGTGCTGGTGACCAAATCTGGTCAAGTCATTTCTACAGATGACAGTGTGCAGATGAAAACTTCCTCTGATATGATGGCTGAGGATTGGTACCAAAAGGCCATTCATCAGGGGTCTAAGCCAGTTTTAACTCCAGCTCGTAAATCAGACAGTCAATGGGTTATTTCTGTCACTCAAGAACTTGTTGATGCAAAGGGAGCCAATCTGGGCGTGCTTCGTTTGGATATTTCTTATGAAACTCTGGAAGCCTATCTAAATCAACTCCAGTTGGGTCAGCAGGGCTTTGCCTTTATCATCAATGAAAACCATGAATTTGTTTATCATCCTCAACACACAGTTTATAGTTCGTCTAGCGAAATGGAGGCCATGAAACCCTACATCGAGACAGGTCAGGGCTATACCCTTGACCACAAATCCTACGCCAGTCAGGAAAAGATTGCAGGAACTGATTGGACGGTTATAGGCGTGTCTTCGTTGGAGAAGTTAGACCAGCTTCGGAGTCAACTCATGTGGACCTTGCTTGGGGCCAGTGTCACATCTCTTCTTGCCTGTCTATGCTTGGTTTGGTTCAGTCTCAAACGTTGGATTGCTCCTCTGAATGACTTGAGAGAAACTATGCTGGAGATTGCTTCTGGTGGTCAGAATCTTCGTGCCAAGGAAACTGGTGCCCATGAACTGAGAGAAGTGACTCGCCAGTTCAATGCCATGTTGGATCAGATTGATCAGCTCATGGCAGATATTCGCAGGCAGGAAGAAACGACCCGTCAGTACCAACTTCAATCTTTATCAAGCCAGATTAATCCGCATTTCCTCTATAATACATTGGACACCATCATTTGGATGGCTGAATTTCAGGATAGTCAGCGCGTGGTTCAGGTGACCAAGTCTTTGGCAACCTATTTCCGCTTGGCGCTCAATCAAGGTAAGGATTTGATTTGCCTGTCTGATGAAATCAATCATGTTCGCCAGTATCTCTTTATCCAGAAACAACGCTATGGAGATAAGCTGGAATATGAGATTGAGGAGAATCCTGCCTTTGATAATCTAGTCTTGCCTAAGCTGGTCCTACAACCCCTTGTAGAAAATGCCCTTTACCATGGTATCAAGGAAAAGGAAGGTCAGGGTCATATTAAAGTTTCTGTTCAGAAACAGGATTCAGGATTGGTCATCCGTATTGAGGATGATGGGGTTGGTTTCCAAGATGCTAGCGATAGTAGTCAAAGTCAACTCAAACGTGGGGGAGTTGGTCTTCAAAATGTTGATCAACGGCTCAAACTTCATTTTGGAGAAGATTACCAGATGAAGATTGATTCTGCACCCGATAAAGGGACGACGGTTGAAATATACATAAATAGAATAGAAACTAGCTAACTCCCAGTCAATTCTGGGAGTTTTATGCGTAATTGAGCAAGCTTTCTAGGTTGTCTATCTTGCTAAAACGTGGAAAAAACGATATGATAGATAATGACAAAAGAGGTATCAAGTATGAAGGAAAAAGACATTCAAAGAGAAACAAGCCAGATTGTAAAAGATGTGTTGGAAAAGGCCAATTTGAAGCAGGGATCCATCTTTGTTTTGGGCCTTTCTTCTAGTGAGGTGATAGGTGGTCAGATTGGCAAGGAATCCAGCCAAGAAATTGGGGAAATCATTGTGAAGACTATCCTAGATATCCTAGAGGAAAAAGGAATTCATCTAGCTGTTCAAGGCTGTGAACATGTCAATCGGGCTCTCGTTGTTGAACGTCAGGTGGCAGAGCAGTTTGGTCTGGAAATCGTTAGTGTCCTTCCTACCCTTCATGCAGGAGGTTCGGGTCAGTTGGCAGCCTTCAAGTTTATGAAGGATCCAGTTGAGGTTGAATTTATCAAGGCTCATGCTGGATTGGATATCGGAGACACTGCAATTGGCATGCATGTTAAGCATGTTCAGGTTCCGATTCGCCCTCTTTTGAGAGAGATTGGTCATGCCCACGTAACGGCGTTGGCTAGTCGTCCAAAATTAATTGGAGGTGCGCGTGCGCACTATCTGCAAGATTCTATTAGAAAGTCGTGAAAATGAGAAAAACAAAACAGCAACTAGAAAAAATCACCAAATATTCGATTCGTAAGCTAACTGTTGGGGTAGGTCCTGTAGCCATCGGGGCCTTCCTTTTTGGTGCTAGTCCCCTTTCAGTAGATAAGGTTCAAGCCAATGAAGTTGGTGGTGCTCAAAGCGTTCATTACCGTTATTTGGCGGAGCAGGAATTGACCGAGTCTGAAAAAGCCCTGATTCATCATGAGATTCCTAAAGAATTTCAAGATGATGATATTCTCTATGTAGTTTATCGTAAGAAGGCAACTAACAGTCAACAACTTCCCTATACAGGAAGTAAGGAACTAGCTTTGGCAGGTCTTGGCTTAGCAACGGCCTCGCTAGCAGTCTTTTTGGTGTCCAAAAAAGGTCGTAAAGAGGTTTTAGGTGTTCTCTTGATTGGTTCTTTAGGAGCCAGCACTTTTGTACCTTATGGAACATTTGCGTTTGAAAATAAAGAATTGCTTTCTTATAACCAAACTATTTCGGCCTCTACCCATGAAGGCTTGGCTGAAGGGATCATCCACATTGATGGCTATGAGTACATCGGATACTTCAAGGAAGCAGAACTCCATCCATCAAGACCAGTTTCAGCTGAGAAGCCTAAGTTGCCAGTAGAAAAGCAAAGCTCAAAAGAAATCGAGAAGACAGAAGTAGTTCAAGAAAGACCTGCTGTCACTCCAGAAACTGTCATCGAAAAACCTGTGACACAAACTCCGGTTGCTCCTGCTGTTGAAGAAAAACCAGTTTCTGCGAATCCTCAGACAAGACTGGAAGAGAGCTTGGTTGAGATTCCTTTTGAAACGATCACAAGCCCAGATGCGAATTTAGCAGAAGGACAGACTCGTATCGTCACAGCCGGAGTAAAGGGTCAGCGTCGTCTTGTAACTAAAGTATCGATGGATAACGGTCAAGAAGTTAGAGAAGTCATCGAAGACCAAGTTGTTCAAAATCCTGTGTCGCAAGTCATTGCAGTCGGAACTAAGAAAGAGGTGCAACCTGCTCCAACTCCAGTACCACAAGCTGAACCAACTCACCAAGTAGCTAAAGGTACGCAAGAAGAAGGTAAAGAAGGTCAGGCTCTAACGCAACCTGAATTACCAGAAGCTACAGTCGCAGTAAAAGGAACCCAAGAGGCAGGCAAGGAAGGTCAGTCCTTAACGCAACCAGAATTGCCAGAAGCTACGGTAGAGGCCAAAGGTACTCAAGAAACAGGTAAGGAAGGTCAATCCTTAACGCAACCCGAATTACCAGAAGCTCTAGTAGAAGCAAAAGGTACTCAAGAGGAAGGCAAAGAAGGTCAATCCTTAACGCAACCCGAATTACCAGAAGCTCTAGTAGAAGCAAAAGGTACTCAAGAGGAAGGTAAAGAAGGCCAATCCTTAACGCAACCCGAATTACCAGAAGCTCTAGTAGAAGCAAAAGGTACTCAAGAGGAAGGTAAGGAAGGTCAATCTTTAACGCAATCCGAATTACCAGAGGCTCCAGTAGAAGCAAAAGGCACTCAAGAGGAAGGTAAAGAAGGCCAATCCTTAACGCAACTCGAATTACCAGAAGCTACGGTAGATGCCAAAGGAACACAAGAATCTGGCAAAGAAGGTCAAGCTTTAACTCAACCTGCATTACCAGAAGCTACAGTCGCAGTTAAAGGAACTCAAGAGGTAGGCAAAGAAGGTCAAGCTTTAACGCAGCCAGAATTGCCAGAAGCTAGGGTAGAGTCTAAAGGAACCCAAGAGGAAGGCAAGGAAGGTCAATCCTTAACGCAACCCGAATTGCCAGAAGCTAGGGTAGAGTCTAAAGGAACCCAAGAATCTGGCAAAGAAGGTCAATCTTTAACACAGCCGGAACTACCAGAAGCTCAAGTAGAAGTAAAAGGAACCCAAGAGGCAGGTAAAGAAGGCCAAGCTCTTGTACAAGATCAGTTACCTGAGTATAAAGTCACTGAAGGAACTCTTGTTGAGGAATCAACTACAGAACTTGACTACAAAACTGAAACTACTGAGGATCCAACTAAGTATACAGACGAAGAAACTGTCCTAAGAAATGGTGAAAAAGGAAGTCAAGTTACAAAAACAACCTATAAAACGGTAGAAGGTGTCAAAACTGACCAAGTTCTTTCAACCAGTACGGAAGTGACCAAGGAGCCTGTAAATCAACAGGTAAGTCGTGGTACAAAACCAATTGAAGGAACTCTTGTAGAGGAAAGCCTTGAAAAGATTCCATTTAAAGAAACGATTGAAGAAGATGCTCAACTGAAAAAAGGTTTAGAAGTTGTAGCTCAAGAAGGTAAAGAAGGTCAGAAAAAAATCACTAAGACCTTTAATACCATTAAGGGAGTTAAAACAGAAGATGCTCCAAAAGTTACAGAGGAAGTCATTGAGGCACCTCAAGACCGAATTTTGAAACGTGGTGCTAAGAGCTTTGAAAAACCAGTATTGACCATCACAGCAGTTGAACCTAAGGATTTGAAACGTACTTCAGATATTAAATACAGTCTAGAAAATCCAAGCAAGGCAGCTATTAAATCTATCACCTTAACTCTGAAAAAAGGTGATGAGATTGTGAAAACATTGAATGTTTCACCTGACAACTTGACAGCTAGCCTGACAGATCTGCAATACTACAAAGATTATAAGATTGAAACTAAGATGGTTTATGACCGTGGTGAAGGCGATGAGGAAGTAGTTCTGAATGAAGAACCTCTAAGAATTGACCTCAAAAAAGTTGAAATCAAAAATATCAAAGAAACAAGCTTGATGAATGTGGACGCTGACGGTAATGAAACAGATACTAGTTTGCTTACAGAAAAACCAGCTGATGTTGCTCCGCTTTATCTACGAGTTACAACTCACGACAACAAGGTTACACGACTTGCTGTTGACAAGATTGAAGAAGTAGAAAAAGACGGAAAAACTTTATATAAAGTTACTGCCAAAGCACCAGACTTAGTTCAACGTAATGCTGACAACACACTTAGTGAAGAGTATGTACATTACTTTGAAAAACAAAAAGCAAAAGAAGGTAATGTTTACTACAACTTCAACGAGCTTGTAAAAGATATGAAAGCTAACCCTAGCGGTGAGTTCAAACTTGGTGCAGATCTAAATGCGGCCAATGTACCAACTCCAAATAAAGAGTATGTTCCTGGTACATTTAAAGGTAAGTTATCAAGTGTTGACGGACAGCGTTATTCAATCCACAATATGACACGTCAATTATTTGGTGGTATTGAAGGTGGTTCGGTTAAAGATGTTAACTTGGCTAATGTCGATATTAATATGCCTTGGATTGATAACATTTCTGCTCTTGCTAGAACTGTTAAGAATGCTACTGTTGAGAATATTAAAGTAACTGGTAGCATAACTGGTAGAGATGGAATTGCCGGACTTGTTAACAAATTAGATAACGGCGGACAGCTTACTAATGTTGCTTATATCGGTAAACTTACTGGTGTAGGTGATAGAGGATGGGATTTCGCTGGTATGGTTGGTGAAATCTGGAAAGGTAATGTCGATAAAGGATATGTAGAAGCTGATATAGTTGCTAATAAAGCTCGTATCGGTGGATTTGTTGCTAGATCAGATAACGGTTCTGATCCTAACGGAATTGGTAAATATGGTTCTGTTCGTAACGCTGTTACGAAAGGAACTATTAAGGTAAATACACCTGTTGAAGTAGGTGGTTTCCTTAGTAAGAACTGGGCATGGGGTAAAGTTGCAGACTCTGTGTCTATGATGAAAGTTGAAAATGGTGAAGTGTTCTATGGATCTAAAGATATTGACGAAGATGGTGGATACTTCTCAAATAACGCTTTAGAACGTAACTTTATCGTGAAAGATGTAAGTACAGGTAAACGTTCATTTAAATTCTCTGTTTCTAACCGAATTAAAGAAGTGTCTCAAGATGAAGCTGACCAGAAAATTGCAACATTAGGAATTACAGCTAATGATTATGTTATCAAGCCTCTTGTTTCAGATACATTAAATAATGTTAAACCAAAATCTGACACTTACAAAGATACTCAAGATTACGATGCATCTCGTGAGCTTGCTTATCGAAATGTTGAAAAACTTCAACCATTCTACAACAAAGAATGGATTGTAAATCAAGGAAATAAATTAGCTACTGATAGTCCATTAATGACCAAAGAAGTATTGTCTGTAACTGCAATGAAAGGCAATGACTTTGTCACAGACCTTACAGATGCTGACCATATTATGGTTCATTATGCAGATAAGACGAAAGAGATTAAAGCTATTACACAAAAAGAATCTAAGGTTCAACAAGTTCGTGAATATAGTATTAACGATTTAGGTGATATTGTTTATACACCAAACATGGTTGTTAAAGATCGTGCAGATTTAATCAGAGCTATCGAAAGTAAATTGAGTCCAGTTGAATTGCAATCTGACCCGATTTACCAACACTTGGGTAGAACTGGTGGCAACAAAGTCAATGTAATTAAGGACTTGTACTTAGAAGAAAGCTTCAAGTATGTGAAAGATAATCTTACTCAATTCGTTACGAAGTTAGTAGAAAATGAAGATCACCAGCTTAACACTGATGAAGCTGCAAAACGTGCCTTGATTAAGAAAATTGATGACAATAAGGCTGCAGTTCTTCTTGGATTATCTTACCTAAATCGTTACTACGGAGTTAAATTCGATGACTTTAACATTAAAGAGTTAATGTTATTCAAACCTGACTTCTACGGTAAGAACGTTAGTGTCTTAGATAGAATCATCAATATTGGCTCTAAAGAAAGTTATATTAAGGGTGACCGCACTCACGATGCTTATCGTGAAGTGATTGCTGGTGCTACTGGTAAAGGTAATTTGCATGAGTTCTTGAAATACAATATGGAACTCTTCACAAGTGACACAGACTTAAACGATTGGTTCATAAAAGCAACTAAAGATAATGTATATGTCGTTGAACCGAAGACAACAACTCCAGAGTTTGCTGATAAGAAACACAGAGCATACGAAGGATTAAACAATGACATGCACGGTAAGATGATTCTGCCACTTCTGAACTTAAAAGATGCACATATGTTCTTAATCTCAACATATAACACTATGGCTTACAGTTCATTTGAAAAATACGGTAAGAATACTGCGGAAGAACGCGAAGCATTCAAACCTGAAATTGATAAAGTCGCTAAAGGTCAACAAAATTACTTAGACTTCTGGTCTCGTCTATCATTAGATAAAGTTCGTAACCAACTTCTTAAGAGTAACAATATGGTACCAACTCCTGTGTTAGATAACCAAAACTATAAAGGAATCAGCACAGATAAATACGGACATACTGCTAGTGGTAAAGATGTTGCGCCAGTACGTGAATTGTATGGACCAACAGGTCGTTACCATGCTACTGACTGGCGTATGGGAGCTGTAGCTCGTATCTACGGTAATCCTTATAAAGATGATTCAGTCTTCTTCATGGTTACTGATATGATTAGTGATTTCGGTATCTCTGCATTTACTCACGAAACGACTCACGTAAATGACCGTATGGTTTACTTGGGTGGTTCAAGACATCGTGAAGGTACTGACTTAGAGGCATTTGCTCAAGGTATGTTACAATCTCCTGCTGAAACAAGTCCAAACGGTGACTTTAAAGCACTTGGATTGAACATGGCCTATGAACGTCCAAATGATGGAAATCAATGGTATAACACTAATCCAAACGACCTCACTTCTCGCGCTGAAATCGATCATTACATGAAAGGTTTCAATGATACGCTCATGCTTCTTGACTACCTTGAAGGTGAAGCCGTTCTTGATAAACAGGATAAAGCCTTAAATAGTGCTTGGTTCAAGAAAGTAGCTAAGAAATTACGTAATGCTAATACGAAGAACCAATACGATGAGGTTCGTGATTTGAATGCAGAAGAAAAAGAATATAACTTAACTTCTGTTAACGACCTAGTAGACAAGAACTTTATGACCAAACACGGTCCTGGTAATGGTACTTATGACCCAACTGGATTTGGCTCTGCCTATGTAACGGTGCCTATTACTGCAGGTATTTACGGTGGTAATACAAGTGAAGGGGCTCCAGGAGCAATGTCATTCAAGCATAACACATTCCGTATGTGGGGTTATTATGGATATGAAAAAGGGTTCCTAAATTATGCTTCTAACATGCTGAAAAATGAGTCTAAACAAGCAGGTCATGCTACTCTAGGAGATGACTTCATCATTAAGAAAGTTTCTGATGGTAAATTTAGTACTCTAGAAGATTGGAAGAAAGCATACTTCAAAGAAGTTGTTGATCAAGCGAAAGCAGGATTTAACCCTGTTACAATTGACGGTACTACATACAGTAGTTACGACGACTTGAAGAATGCATTTGCTACAGCTGTCGATAAAGATAAAGCAACTCTAAATAATGGTTCAGTTAAATTTGATAATACTGTATCACTTAAAGAGAAACTCTTCAAGAAACTTCTTCAACAAACAAATAGCTTTAAAACTTCAATCTTTAAATAATTGAAATCTCTCATCTGCTTTGCGGATGAGGGTTTTCTTATTTTATGCTATACTTAAGGTATGCATAGAAAAACAGTGATTGATTTTAGGGCTTTGGGAGAGAGATACACCTTTACCCAGCCTATTAAAGAGTTAAAAACCAGAGATTTAGCAGAAGTGGCAGACTTGTTGGCACAAGTGGAAAGCTACCAAGAGCAGGGCTACTATGTGGTGGGCTATGTCAGCTACGAGGCTGCACCTGCTTTTGAGGAGAAATTAGCAGTTCATAAAGCTCCTTTACTGGCAGAGTACCTGCTATATTTTACAGTTCATGATAGGGTGGAGACCTCCCCTATTCCTCTGATTTATGATGAGGTTGATTTACCTTCTGATTGGCAGGAAGTAACATCTGCAGAGGACTATGAAAAGGCCATTGCCCAGATTCACCATCATTTGCGGCAGGGGGACACCTACCAGGTCAACTATACCGTCCAACTCAAGCAAGATTTAAGCGCTAATCCTTTTGCCATCTACAATCGTATGGTGGTAGAACAGGAGGCGGGCTACAATGCCTATGTTGAACATGACGAGATGGCAGTGATATCCATGAGTCCAGAGCTCTTTTTTGAGCAAAATGACCGCGAGTTGACAACGCGACCAATGAAGGGAACGACTCAGCGTGGCATGACTGACCAAGAAGATTTGGAGCAGGCCAGTTGGTTGGAACAGGACCCCAAAAATCGCTCTGAAAATATGATGATTGTGGACCTCTTGCGCAATGATATGAACCGTATTTCTGAAGTGGGGAGTGAGCACGTGGAGCGTCTGTGTCAGGTAGAGCAGTATTCTACTGTTTGGCAGATGACTTCGACCATCAAGAGTCAGTTGCGAGAGGATGTTGACCTTGTTGAAATCTTCCGTTCTCTCTTTCCTTGTGGTTCCATAACGGGCGCACCGAAAATTGCGACTATGGAAATCATTAAGGACTTGGAGCCACAACCTAGAGGAGTCTACTGTGGAACGATTGGTCTCTTGCTTCCACATGGGCAACGGATTTTCAATGTCGCCATTCGTACCATTCAACTGAATCGAGGGAAAGCCATCTATGGAGTAGGCGGAGGCATTACATGGGATAGCACATGGGAATCTGAATACCGCGAGGTTCATCAAAAGGCGGCAGTTCTTTATCGTAAACAAGCTCGTTTCCAACTGATTACTACAGGGAAAATCAGCCAGAAGAACTTATTGTTTGAAGAACAACATTTGGAAAGACTGAGAAAAGCTAGTCGATATTTTACCTTTCCTTTTGATGCAGAAGACTTAAGACAAAAGATAGAGGAAGAGTGTCAGGCTTGTGATGCCAATCAAGACTACCGCTTGCGAATTAGCCTTAACAAATCTGGAGAGATAGAAGTCGATCGTCAAGTATTGGAACCTATCAGTCCAACCTTCTGCCAAGCCAAACTTTGCTTGCAGGAAATGGATTTGAATCAAGTTTTTACCTACTTCAAAACGAGTTACCGACCGCATTTGAACTTAGGGGAACAAGAGAAGATTTACCATAATGTAAAAGGAGAACTTCTTGAAACCTCTATCGGAAATTTGGTTCTGAAGATTGATGGGAAACTCTACACACCGCCTATCAGACTTGGTATCTTACCAGGAATTTACCGTCAGCATTTGCTGGAAACAGGAGAGGTAGAAGAGAAAGTCTTGACCTTGGCAGACTTAGCCCAAGCAGAAGCTATTTACGGTTGTAATGCAGTGAGAGGCTTGTATGAGTTAAGCATTTAGGAGAACTAGATGAAACTGGTATTTTTACACGGCTTAGGGCAGTCAGCAGAGTCTTGGAAAGAGGTTCGGAATCAAACGAAGGATAGGCTTACAAAGACTCTTGAATTGCTGAAATAAGTTTGATAAAATAATAGTGAAATCGATATCATAATTATGGGAGAAAGAAATGAACAAACGTCTATTTTTAAAAATGAGTCTGGCAACCTTGCCAGTTTTAGCCTTGTTTTCACAACCTGTGTTAACAGAAGAAAACATTCATTTTTCTAGTTGTAAAGAGGCTTGGGCGAATGGATACTCAGATATTCATGAGGGAGAACCTGGTTATTCTGCCAAGTTAGACCGTGATCATGATGGTGTAGCTTGTGAATTGAAAAGTGCCCCTAAGGGTGCCTTTAAAGCAAAACAATCAACTGCGACTCAAAACAATACAAGTTCAGCAACAACAAGTGGCTGGGTTAAACAGGATGGTGCTTGGTATTACTTTGATGGAAATGGCAATCCAGTGAAAAATGCATGGCAGGGAAGCTACTACCTGAAAGCAGATGGTCAAATGGCACAGAGCGAATGGATTTATGATTCTTCCTATCAAGCTTGGTATTATTTGAAATCAGATGGTTCTTATGCAAAAAATGCATGGCAAGGAGCTTATTACCTTAAATCAAACGGTAAAATGGCACAAGGTGAGTGGGTTTATGATTCTTCTTACCAAGCCTGGTATTACTTGAAATCAGATGGTTCTTATGCTCGCAATGCATGGCAAGGAAATTACTATTTGAAATCGGATGGTAAAATGGCTAAGAATGAGCGAGTTGATGGCGGACGTTACTACGTAGATGCTTCAGGTCTCTGGAAACCATAATCCAGAATAAAATCCAGAAAGTTAATGCAAACCTTTGCATAAGGAACTGAATTTTGTTATACTATATCTGTAAGCATTTTCAATTAAAAAGGAGAAGACGATGAGTCAAAAGATTATTGGGATTGACCTTGGTGGAACTTCTATCAAATTTGCAATCTTAACAACAGCAGGAGAAATCCAAGAAAAATGGTCTATCAAGACCAATATTTTGGATGAGGGAAGCCATATCGTTGATGATATGATTGAGTCTATTCAACACCGTTTGGACTTGCTTGGATTGGCAGCAGCAGACTTCCAAGGTATTGGAATGGGATCGCCAGGTGTGGTTGACCGTGAAAAAGGAACTGTTATTGGTGCCTACAACTTGAACTGGAAAACCCTTCAACCAATTAAAGAGAAAATTGAAAAAGCCTTGGGCATTCCTTTCTTCATCGATAATGATGCCAACGTGGCAGCTCTTGGTGAGCGTTGGATGGGGGCTGGTGATAACCAACCAGACGTTGTCTTTATGACACTCGGTACTGGTGTTGGTGGCGGTATTGTTGCTGAAGGCAAATTGCTTCATGGTGTTGCTGGTGCAGCAGGTGAGCTTGGCCACATCACTGTTGACTTTGACCAACCAATCGCATGTACTTGCGGTAAGAAAGGTTGCCTTGAGACAGTGGCTTCAGCAACAGGGATTGTCAACTTGACTCGTCGCTATGCTGATGAATACGAAGGCGATGCAGTCTTGAAACGCTTGATTGATAATGGAGAAGAAGTAACCGCTAAGACAGTTTTTGACCTCGCAAAAGAAGGAGACGACCTTGCTTTGATCGTTTACCGTAACTTCTCACGTTACTTGGGAATCGCTTGTGCCAACATCGGTTCAATCCTCAACCCATCAACAATCGTTATCGGTGGTGGTGTATCAGCTGCAGGGGAATTCCTTCTACAAGGTGTTCAAAAAGTCTACGATGAAAATACTTTCCCACAAGTACGCACATCTACTAAATTAGCTCTTGCAACTCTAGGAAACGACGCTGGAGTTATTGGAGCAGCATCACTTGTATTGCAATAAAATAATAAAAGAGGAAAAATGCTAACCTAGAGTTAGTAATGTTCCTCTTTTCTTTTTTATGCTATACTAGTTAGGACAATAAATGAGGTGAGAGTAAATGACAAAAGCAGATACGATTTTTAAAGAGAATA
Source organism: bacterium (assembly GCA_905221085.1). GTDB lineage: Bacteria > Bacillota > Bacilli > Lactobacillales > Streptococcaceae > Streptococcus. The sequence continues at coordinate 421,912 of CAJNBT010000001.1, read as the reverse complement.
TTGAACGAATCCTCAAAGACGGCGTCTTTTCTGAGCAGGCCCGTCCCAAGTACAAGGATGGGACAGTTGCCAACTCTAAATATGTAACGGGTGCCTTTGCCGAGTACGACTTATCTAAAGGAGAATTTCCTATCACAACCTTGCGTCCTATCGCTATCAAATCCGCCATCAAGGAAGTGCTCTGGATTTACCAAGACCAGTCAAATAGCTTAGAGGTGCTTAATGACAAATACAATGTTCACTACTGGAATGACTGGGAAGTGGGAGATACAGGAACCATTGGTGAGCGCTATGGTGCCGTTGTTAAGAAGCACGATATCATTAACAAGCTTCTTAAACAGTTGGAAGCCAATCCTTGGAACCGCCGCAATATCATTTCGCTCTGGGATTATCAAGCTTTCGAAGAAACAGATGGGTTGCTCCCATGTGCCTTTCAGACCATGTTTGATGTCCGTCGTGTTGATGGAGAAATCTATCTGGATGCGACCTTGACCCAGCGTTCGAATGACATGTTAGTGGCCCACCACATCAATGCTATGCAGTATGTGGCTCTTCAAATGATGATTGCCAAGCATTTTGGTTGGAAGGTTGGGAAGTTCTTTTACTTCATCAATAACCTCCATATCTATGACAATCAATTTGAACAAGCTGAGGAATTGCTTCGTCGTGAGCCGTCAAACTGCCAACCACGCTTGGTTTTAAATGTGCCAGATAAGACCAATTTCTTTGATATCAAAGCAGAAGATTTTGAGTTGGTGAATTATGACCCTGTTAAGCCACAGTTGAAGTTTGACCTAGCTATTTAAAAGAATAGAAAAAAGAAGTTGAGACAATGAATCCCAACTTCTTTTGTTTCTTAACGTGATACGCGGCGACGAGCTGCTTTTTTACGGTTTTCTTCGATGAAAGCTGCTTTTTGCTCTTCTGGTTCGATTACTTTCTTTTTAAATGCGTATACTGCGCCTGCAAGTGCAGCGACAGTTCCTGCGACACCTGTTACAAGACCTTTAGCGAATCCTTTAGCCATGAGTCTTCCTCCTTTATCTTCTTAATCAGCCATCCTCCTTAAGAGGTCACATTTTTCTGACTGACCTTTTTGTGTTATAATAATAGTAACGAAAAAATGGGAATTTTTCAAGGAAAAAAGATGAAAACAAAAATAATTGTGATTGTGGGACCGACTGCTGTTGGAAAAACGGCTCTTGCCATTGAAGTGGCCGAGCGTTTTAAGGGCGAAGTGGTTAGCGGTGATAGTCAGCAGGTTTACCGAGGTCTAGATATTGGGACGGCTAAGGCTAGTCCAGAGGAGCAGGCAGCTGTTCCCCATCATTTAATCGATGTTAGAGAGGTAACCGAGTCTTACTCGGCTTTTGATTTTGTTTCAGAAGCTAAGATGGCGATTGAGGATATTCACAGTCGTGGTAAGCTAGCCATTATCGCTGGTGGAACTGGGCTTTATATCCAGAGCTTGCTAGAAGGCTACCATCTAGGTGGTGAGACTCCTCATGAGGAGATTTTAGCTTATCGAGCTAGTTTGGAGCCATATTCAGATGAGGAATTAGCCCATTTGGTGGAGCAAGCAGGCCTTGAGATTCCCCAGTTTAATCGTCGTCGTGCTATGCGTGCCTTGGAAATAGCCCATTTTGGTCAGGATTTGGAAAATCAAGAGACCTTGTATGAACCGTTGATTATCTGCTTGGATGACGAACGCAGTCAGCTTTATGAACGTATCAACCATCGAGTGGACCTTATGTTTAAAGCTGGGCTTTTGGATGAGGCCAAGTGGTTGTTTGACCATTATCCAGATGTGCAGGCTGCTAAAGGCATTGGCTATAAGGAACTCTTTCCATATTTTCGTGGAGAGCAGACTTTAGAGGAAGCTAGTGAGAGTCTTAAACAGGCGACTCGTCGTTTTGCCAAGCGTCAGCTGACCTGGTTCCGTAATCGTATGCAGGTCACCTTTTATCAGATTGGAGAATCTGGTGTGCAAGACCGCATTTTAAGCCAGATAGAGGAGTTTTTAGATGATTGAAACGGAGAAAAAAGAGGAACGTGTCCTGCTCATCGGTGTGGAATTGCAGGGCATGGACAATTTTGACCTCTCTATGGAAGAATTGGCCAGTCTGGCTAAGACAGCTGGAGCAGTCGTAGTCGATAGTTATAGACAAAAACGTGAAAAGTATGACTCCAAGACCTTTGTCGGCTCTGGTAAGTTGGAAGAAATTGCACTCATGGTGGATGCAGAAGAGATTACAACTGTCATTGTCAACAACCGTTTAACTCCACGCCAAAATGTTAATCTGGAGGAAGTTCTGGGTGTCAAGGTCATTGACCGTATGCAGTTGATTTTGGATATCTTTGCCATGCGGGCTCGAAGCCATGAAGGAAAACTCCAAGTGCACCTAGCCCAGCTCAAGTATCTCTTGCCTCGCTTGGTTGGTCAGGGGATTATGCTCAGCCGTCAGGCAGGGGGAATTGGTTCCCGTGGACCTGGTGAAAGCCAGCTGGAGTTGAACCGTCGTAGTGTTCGCAATCAAATCACAGATATCGAGCGCCAGCTCAAGGTGGTTGAGAAAAATCGGGCCACTGTCAGAGAAAAACGTCTGGAGTCGAGTACCTTTAAGATTGGTTTGATTGGTTACACCAATGCTGGGAAATCAACTATCATGAACACCTTGACAAGTAAGACTCAGTATGAGGCGGACGAGCTCTTTGCGACTCTAGATGCGACGACTAAGAGTATTCATCTGGGGGGCAATCTCCAAGTAACTTTGACAGATACTGTTGGCTTTATCCAAGATTTACCGACAGAGTTGGTGTCTAGTTTCAAGTCAACCTTGGAAGAAAGCAAGCATGTGGATCTTCTGGTTCATGTTATCGATGCCAGCAATCCTTACCACGAGGAGCATGAAAAAACAGTCCTGTCCATCATGAAAGACTTGGATATGGAAGATATTCCTCGCTTGACCCTTTATAATAAAGCCGATTTGGTGGAGGATTTCACGCCGACCCAAACGCCATACGCTATTATTTCTGCCAAGTCTGAGGATAGTCGTGAGAATTTGCAGGCTTTATTTTTAGAGAAAATCAAGGAGATTTTTGAGAGATTTACCCTGCGCGTGCCTTTTTCGAAGTCCTACAAGATTCATGATTTAGAGAGTGTTGCGATTCTGGAAGAACGCGATTATCAGGATGACGGCGAAGTCATTACAGGCTACATTTCTGAAAAAAATAAATGGAGGTTAGAGGAATTTTATGACTGATATTAAAACTTTAGCTCTAAAGTATGGAGGTTATACAAGTCTGGATAAGGTCTATCTAGATCAACTTCTAGCTGGTAAAACAGAGCAGGAGCAGTTGGCACTGATTACTCCACCGCCGAGTGTAGTCAATGCTTACTTTGCAGAACTCTACCAGAAAAAGAGTCCTGAGGCTGCGACGGATTATTTTGCAGAACTCAGTCAGGAACTGAATCTTTACAATACTGAGCCAAGTTTTACTCTCGAAAACAAACCTTTTATTCGCCTAAACCTGTCTGGTAAATCCTTTGGTTTTTGTTATGAGAGTGAGGGACTGGGTCGGATTTTCTCTGAAAATGAAGAGAAAATTTCGGATGACTTGCTTTTTGAAATTGCGCAAATTTTCCCCCATCAACTGGTCTTTGAAGAGTCTGGTAAGATTTACATGAAGGCTGTTGTAGATGAGGAAGTTGTTAGCATGGAGAGTCTCACAGCTTTGACTGATTTGGAAAGCTTGGCTGATGGTCGCAAACGTCTCAAAGGTTATAGTCAAGAGGATTTATTACAGGAAGCTACTGCTTTTTCTGGCAAGCGCTATTTCCGATCGGAAAACCGCACAGCTATGTTATATATTGATTAATTAGAAAGTATCGAATGGATATTCAATTTTTAGGAACGGGGGCTGGTCAGCCCTCTAAAGCCCGTAACGTTTCAAGTCTTGCCCTGAAACTCTTGGATGAGATTAACGAAGTTTGGCTCTTTGACTGTGGAGAAGGAACGCAAAATCGCATTTTGGAAACCACGATTCGACCACGTAAGGTCAGCAAAATCTTTATCACCCACCTGCATGGAGATCACATTTTTGGCTTACCAGGTTTCCTTTCTAGCCGTGCCTTTCAGGCCAATGAAGAGCAGACAGATTTGGAAATCTATGGACCTCAAGGAATCAAATCTTTTGTATTGACCAGTCTACGAGTGTCAGGTTCACGCCTGCCCTATAAGATTCATTTCCATGAGTTTGACCAAGATTCTCTAGGAAAAATCCTTGAGACCGATAAATTTACTGTGTATGCAGAGGAGTTGGATCACACTATTTTCTGTGTTGGCTATCGTGTCATGCAAAAGGACTTGGAAGGAACGCTGGATGCTGAAAAACTCAAGGCTGCTGGAGTCCCATTTGGCCCGCTTTTTGGTAAAATCAAAAACGGTCAGGACGTTGTTTTAGAAGATGGGACTGAAATCAAGGCAGCAGACTATATCTCAGCTCCACGTCCAGGTAAAATTATCACTATTTTAGGAGACACTCGAAAAACGGATGCCAGTGTGCGTCTGGCTGTCAATGCCGATGTCCTTGTCCATGAATCGACTTATGGCAAGGGTGATGAAAAAATTGCTCGTAACCATGGTCACTCTACTAACATGCAAGCTGCACAAGTAGCGGTAGAAGCAGGAGCTAAACGCCTCTTGCTCAACCATATCAGTGCCCGTTTCCTCTCAAAGGATATCAGCAAGCTCAAAAAAGACGCTGCTAGTGTCTTTGAAAATGTCCATGTGGTTAAAGACTTGGAAGAAGTGGAAATCTAGCAGTCACAGAAAGGATAAGTATGTCTACTATTCTCATTACAGGAGCTAGTGGTGGTCTAGCTCAAGAAATGGTCAAACTCTTGCAAAATGACCAACTCATCTTGCTTGGTAGAAATAAGGAAAAATTAGCCCAACTCTACGGAAACCATCCACAAGCAGAATTGATTGAAATTGATATTACCGATGACTCAGCCTTAGAATCTCTGGTAACTGGCCTCTATCTCCGCTATGGTAAGATTGATGTCTTGATTAACAACGCTGGTTACGGGATTTTGGAGGAATTTGAGCAGATTTCCGACCAAGATATTCACCAGATGTTTGAGGTCAATACCTTTGCCCTAATGAATCTGTCTCGTCGCCTTGCGGCTCGAATGAAGGAAAGTCGAAAAGGCCATATTATCAATATTGTTAGCATGGCAGGTTTGATTGCCACTGGCAAGTCTAGTCTCTACTCAGCGACCAAGTTTGCAGCCATTGGTTTTTCAAATGCTCTGCGCCTCGAACTTATGCCATATGGAGTCTATGTGACAACAGTCAATCCAGGACCTATCCGTACAGGATTTTTTGACCAAGCTGATCCAGATGGAACCTATCTCAAATCTGTAGCCCGCTTCCTACTAGAATCAGATGTAGTGGCTAAAAAGATTGTTAAGATTATAGGAAAAAACAAACGAGAACTCAATCTCCCGATGTTGTTGAATCTAGCCCATAAGTTTTACACCCTATTTCCCAAGCTAGCTGATAAGTTGGCAGGGGAGACTTTTAATTATAAGTAAAAAGAACCAATGTGTAGGTTGTTGCTAGCCTACATATTGGTTCTTATTATTTCTCAACTATCAAACTGGACTTCTTCTAGTAGATAGTCGATAAAGCGTTCGCCCATCTTAGATAGGCTGGTTTTCTCATGCTGGATATAGACCAGCTCAATTGGGTCATCAATATCAAGTGGGATAGAAACGATATTGTCTCCGTTGAGGTTGCTGTTCAAAATCCCTGTTGCAATGGTATATCCATCCAAACCAATCAAGAGATTAAAGAGGGTGGCACGGTCACTAACCACAATGGATTTCTTGTGGTGCTCTTGAGATAGAATCTCTTCTGAAAAGTAGAAGGAGTTGTGTGTCCCTTGGTCATAACTCAGGTAAGGGAAATTCTCCAAATCAGACAGTTTGACCTTGTCTTTCTTTGCCAGAGGATTAGTCTTGCTGACAAAGATATGCGGTTGCGCTGTGAAGAGATGGTGGGCTAGCAGGTGATTGTCATCCAGCATCTTGGTTAAAACATCACGGTTGTAGCTGTTCAAAAATAGGACACCGACCTCACTACGGAAGTTCTTGACGTCGTCGATAATTTCCCAAGTACGAGTTTCACGAAGGAAGAGCTCGTATTTCTCCATATCGCTTTTCTTAAGTAGGGATACAAAGGCGTTGACCACAAAGGCATAGTGTTGAGAGGAAACGCTAAAGAGTTCGCGGTGGGCGACAGGGTTTTTATAGCGTTCCTCTAGAAGCTGGGTCTGCTCGACAACCTGACGGGCATAAGAGAGAAACTCCATCCCATCACGGGTCAAGGTGATCCCCTTGGGATTGCGGATAAAGATCTCAATACCCATTTCATTTTCCAAATCTCTCACAGCATTGGAAAGACTCGGCTGGGTAATAAAGAGTTGCTTGGCTGCCTCATTCATGGAGCCGGTTTCGACGATTTTGATAATATAGTATAATTGTTGAATTCTCATGTTTTTATTGTACCACACTTGCGTCAGAATCGCCAAAGAAGATAGGAGAATCAGGAGCATTGTGTGGGTCTCTTCTTGAAAAAAACACAAAATTTTGCTAGAATGAGTCTTATGAAAACATTCTATGATGTGCAGCAATTCCTCAAACGATTTGGTATTATTGTTTACATGGGAAAACGCTTATATGATATTGAACTGATGAAGTTGGAACTCTCTCGGATTTACGATGCAGGGTTGATGGATAAATTAGACTATCTAGAGGCAGAAGCAGTTCTTCGCAGAGAGCACAAGGTAGAATTGGATTATATTGAGAAAAATGGAGAAAAGAACTAATGGTTACTTGGATTTTGTGGGCACTTATACTAGCAATGTTGGCGTGGATGGGCTTTAACTATCTTCGTATTCGTCGTGCGGCTAAAATCGTAGACAATGAGGAATTTGAAGCCTTGATTCGTACGGGTCAATTGATTGATTTGCGAGACCCAGCTGAATTCCACAGAAAACATATCCTTGGGGCCCGCAATATTCCTTCAAGTCAGTTGAAGACTAGTCTTGCAGCCCTTCGTAAGGATAAATCTGTCCTTCTTTACGAAAACCAACGTGCGCAACGGGTTACAAATGCAGCCCTTTATTTGAGAAAGCAAGGTTTTTCTGAGATTTATATCCTTTCTTATGGTTTGGATTCTTGGAAAGGGAAAGTCAAAGTTGAGAAATAAGAAAACGAGCTTGGATCTTTCCGAGCTCATTTTTTAACCACTTTTTCTGAGAAATTCACGAATGCTTGCCAACTCTTCTGAGTTAAGGGGGCGGTAGTCTCCTTCTTGAAGATTATCATCCAAGCTCCAAGGTCCAAAATGGGTGCGTTTGAGGGAGGTCACCTTGACACCAACAGAAAGAAACATTTTCTTAACCTGATGAAATTTTCCTTCTGAAATGGTGATAGAGGCTTGACTGAGGGAAGGACTTGCAGATAGAATCTCTAGTCTTGCAGGTTTACAGACAGTACCATCTAAAAAAATAATCCCTTTTTGAAATGCTTGTATATGAGCAGGTGTCAGGAGTCCATTAACCTGGACTTGGTAGGTTTTATCGACATGATATTGGGGATGGAGGAGCTGAAAACCCAAGGGGCCGTTATCGGTCAAGAGGAGGAGGCCCGTCGTATCTCGATCCAGTCGGCCGACGGCATAGAGCTTGTCAGACTGGATGTCAGGCGGAAGGAGGTCCATGACGGTTGGAAGTTTCTTGTCTTTGTTGGCTGTAACGACACCAGCAGGCTTATGAAGCATAAGATAGGTGTGCTCATAGCCTTGAATGATTTGGTCCTGAAAAAAGAGTTCTTGTAGTCCTGTATCGATATTTTGAGCTAGGGAGCGGGCTGGGCAACCATTGACTAGAATTTCCCCTTTAAGTAAGGCTTGTTTCATGGTCTTTCGGCTGATTTTTTCTTGAGCTAATAAATTATCTAAACGCATACTGTGCCTATCTTATCATAAGTCGCTTGCTTTGAAAAGTCTTGACGTGAAAAGAAAAGCAGAGTGAAAACATTTACACTTGCTTGAATTATGTTATTTACCTAAAATTATGGTATAATCGTTCAGTTAGAAAATAAATTTTGAATATTATAGAGGAAATCATGACAAAATTAAGAGAAGATATCCGTAACATTGCGATTATCGCCCACGTTGACCACGGTAAAACAACCCTCGTTGACGAATTATTGAAACAATCAGAAACGCTTGATGCACGTACTGAATTGGCAGAGCGTGCTATGGACTCAAACGATATCGAAAAAGAGCGTGGAATTACCATCCTTGCTAAAAATACAGCTGTTGCCTACAACGGAACTCGTATTAACATCATGGACACACCAGGACACGCGGACTTCGGTGGAGAAGTTGAGCGTATCATGAAAATGGTTGACGGTGTTGTCTTGGTCGTAGATGCCTACGAAGGAACCATGCCACAAACTCGTTTCGTATTGAAAAAAGCCTTGGAACAAGACCTTGTCCCAATCGTGGTTGTTAACAAAATCGACAAACCATCAGCTCGTCCAGCAGAAGTAGTGGACGAAGTCTTGGAACTTTTCATCGAGCTTGGTGCAGATGACGACCAGCTTGACTTCCCAGTGGTGTATGCTTCAGCTATCAACGGAACTTCTTCATTGTCAGATGATCCAGCTGACCAAGAAGCGACTATGGCACCAATCTTTGACACGATTATCGACCATATCCCAGCTCCAGTAGATAACTCAGATGAGCCTTTGCAATTCCAAGTATCACTTTTGGACTACAATGACTTCGTTGGACGTATCGGTATCGGTCGTGTCTTCCGTGGTACTGTTAAGGTAGGGGACCAAGTTACCCTTTCTAAACTAGATGGTACAACTAAAAACTTCCGTGTTACAAAACTCTTCGGTTTCTTTGGTTTGGAACGTCGTGAAATCCAAGAAGCAAAAGCAGGTGACTTGATTGCCGTTTCAGGTATGGAAGATATCTTTGTCGGTGAAACCATTACTCCGACAGACGCAGTTGAAGCTCTTCCAATCCTACACATCGATGAGCCAACTCTTCAAATGACTTTCTTGGTCAACAACTCACCATTTGCTGGTAAAGAAGGTAAATGGGTGACTTCTCGTAAGGTGGAAGAACGCTTGCAGGCAGAATTGCAAACAGACGTTTCCCTTCGTGTTGACCCAACTGATTCACCAGATAAATGGACTGTTTCAGGACGTGGAGAATTGCACTTGTCAATCCTCATCGAAACAATGCGTCGTGAGGGATATGAACTTCAAGTATCTCGTCCAGAAGTTATCGTAAAAGAAATCGACGGTGTTAAATGTGAGCCATTTGAACGTGTTCAAATCGACACTCCAGAAGAATACCAAGGATCTGTTATCCAAAGCCTTTCTGAACGTAAAGGTGAAATGTTGGATATGATTTCAACTGGTAATGGTCAAACTCGTTTGGTCTTCCTTGTTCCAGCGCGTGGTTTGATTGGATACTCAACTGAGTTCTTGTCAATGACTCGTGGTTACGGTATCATGAACCATACCTTCGACCAATACTTGCCATTGATTCCAGGTGAAATTGGTGGTCGTCACCGTGGTGCCCTTGTTTCTATCGATGCTGGTAAGGCTACAACTTACTCAATCATGTCTATCGAAGAACGTGGTACGATCTTTGTCAACCCAGGTACTGAGGTTTACGAAGGAATGATCATCGGTGAAAACTCTCGTGAAAACGACTTGACAGTTAACATCACTAAGGCAAAACAAATGACTAACGTTCGTTCAGCTACTAAGGACCAAACAGCTGTTATCAAGACACCTCGTATCTTGACACTTGAAGAGTCTCTTGAGTTCTTGAACGACGATGAGTACATGGAAGTAACGCCTGAGTCTATCCGTTTGCGTAAACAAATCCTTAACAAGGCAGAGCGTGAGAAAGCTAACAAGAAGAAAAAATCAGCTGAATAAGAGCTAGAAAGAGATAAAGATGGTTTATTTAATCATAGGAATCCTCTTATTACTACTCTATGTATTTGCGACACCACAAAGCATTAAAGGGACAGTCAATATCGTCCTTGTCGTCTTTGCTTTCGTAGCACTTTTGATTTTGCTCATGCTGTCTGTCCTGCAAATCTTTCAGCTACCGACAGAATTCTTCATCGCAGTCGCTATGCTCTTCCTAGCATACTTTAGCTTGCGAGATATTACCCTCATGTCGGTCCATAAAAGTAAAAGAAGATAAAAGAGAGTTTCGGCTCTCTTTTTTTGTAGTAATTTTACAATAGTTTGAATTGCCTTTTAGTCAATATTATCTCTTTTACTTGGATAGTATGAATGGGGAAAACTGAAATAAAAATCCTTACTGACATCTATTTCTAAGGAAGCTTTAAAATTCTATTACTAATGATATCTTAGTAAAATATGTTGATAGATTATATAGAAAGTGATATACTTAAGTTATAAGAAATCGTTTTCAAAATAAGAAAGGATTAAATTTATACTCAATGAAAATCAAAGAGCAAACTAGGAAGCTAGCCGCAGGTTGCTCAAAGCACTGCTTTGAGGTTGTAGATAAGACTGACGAAGTCAGTTACATATATCTACGGCAAGGCGACGTTGATGCGGTTTGAAGAGATTTTTGAAGAGTATTATTGTCTTGTTGTTCAGGGTGTGATTGATTAAACTAGGAAAATAATTCTAAGAATTTATAAAACATAAAATCTTTGTTCTATAGGGTTATTCTCTTATACAAGGAGTCTACTATGAAGAAACTATTCATATTATTATCAACTTTTTTTCTCAGCTTCTTCTTTGCTTGGATTATAGTCTTACGTGCGCCACAATATTTATATGCAAGCTATGATTCCGTTTCTCTACTTCGTGTCAAAAAAGATACTCAGGAACCGACGCGTGAGGTATTTGAAAAGGAATTAGAGAAGTTTGTAAACTCAGAACAGAGTTTAATAGCTAGAAGAATTGTAGAGCCGAGTAAGGATGGGACGACTCACTTTACTTATGCAACTTATGGTCAGGGAACTTTACCAAAAGAATTCCAAGAAGCTAGCCAAGAAAGTCGTGAACGTAGTGATCCGCTAAATAGTTATCTCCTTTTGTCAGGCTCCTTGACGAAAGAAAAGCTAGCCGATAAATTAGGAGATTTGGGTTATAAAGCAATTCCTGACCGAAAGACACCGCCCTATACTCTTGCTTTTAGAATGTTACTAATTCCCCTTATTTTAATTAGTTTAGCAATATTTGGCTTATCTTTCTTTGCTTTAGTGATTATCACTCGAATTAAGGAAATGAGAGCAGCAGGTATAAAACTCTTTTCTGGTCAGACTCTCTTATCCATCATGGGGCATTCTTTATCTACTGATATCAAATGGCTCCTTCTATCAGCCCTCCTTTCCTTCCTAGGTGGGGGAGTCGTTCTTTTTAGTCAAGGTTTGTTTCATCCTATCTTGTTAGCCACCTATGGTTTTGGGATTAGTTTCTATCTGTTGTTTTTATTGGCGATTTCAATTTTACTAATGCTTCTTTATCTAATGAGTTTGAGTTACAAAGCATTAGTTCCCGTTATCAAGGGAAGATTACCCCTTAAACGCTTGATGGCTTTAACCCTATTGTGTCAGTTAGTAGCTGTTTTTACAGTAGGCTACGCTGTTAAGACGGGTTTGACGTCTTACCAACGATTGAAAGAACTTGAAATTTCAAAACAAGCATGGAAGGATAGAGCAGATTATTATCAAATTTCTTTTGGTTTAGGTGATAGAGGAAAAGATACAGAAAATCTGAATAAGTGGTATGAATTTTCCAAAGAAGCAGTTGAAAAAGAACAGGCTCTATTTGTAAAAGATAATCTCATTCATTTTGCAAATCCTCAAGGAAAAAATGAACAGGGAGAGACACTAGATACCTATAGTCCAGATGCTAATGTTCTCTATGTCAGTCCAAGTTATTTGGATAAGGAAAATGTGGCTGTAAATGATGAGTCTAGACAGAAACTAGCTCATCTTCAAAAAGGGGAATTTGGACTCTTATTACCAGAATCTCTTCGTTCACAGGAAGCAGAACTTAAGAAAGTTTTTGAAGAACGTTTGAACTATTACGGAAAATCAAGCGAGGATAAAGACGCTCCTTTAGAGTATGAAATGAGAGCGATTGTTAGCTATCTTGCAACAGGAGAAAAACGATTTGTTTATAATAACGGTGAAAGCCCGGTATCCATCCAGTACTTAACTGATCCGATTTTAGTTGTGTTTACTCCGACATCTACAGGTGATAGTTTCATTTCAAAATCTATTTGGTCTATCAATGCTGGAAAGCAACTCTTTATCAAAGGATATGAGAGTGGTCTATCTCTCTTGAAGGAAGCTGGAATTTATGAGCAAGTATCTTATCTTAAAGAAGGAAGAAGTGTTTATCTAACTCGTTATAATGAAGTGCAAACTGAAACAGCAACTTTAATCTTAGGAGCTATTGTGGGGATAGCTAGTTCCTTGTTACTCTTTTATTCTGTCAATCTTCTATATTTCGAGCAATTCCGCCGAGATATCTTGATTAAACGAATTTCAGGTTTACGATTTTTTGAAACACATGCTCAGTATATGGTTAGTCAATTTGCTAGTTTTGTATTTGGTGCTAGTCTCTTTATTTTAAGCAGTCGAGACTTGGTGATTGGCTTGCTCACTTTATTAGTCTTTCTAGCTAGTGCAGTTTTGACGCTTTACCGTCAAGCGCAGAAAGAATCTCGTGTTTCTATGACAATTATGAAAGGAAAATAGGATGATTGAACTAAAGAATATATCTAAAAAATTTGGAAGCCGTCAGCTATTTTCAGATACGAATCTTCATTTTGAAGGTGGGAAAATTTATGCCTTAATCGGTACAAGTGGCTGTGGTAAGACAACACTCTTGAATATGATTGGACGATTAGAGCCATATGACAAAGGGCAAATCATCTATGATGGCACCTCTCTTAAGGACATCAAGCCTTCTGTTTTCTTTAGAGATTACTTAGGATACTTATTTCAAGATTTTGGCTTAATTGAAAGCCAAACCGTCAAAGAGAATCTCAATCTGGGTTTAGTTGGTAAAAAGTTGAAAGAAAAAGAGAAAATCTCTTTGATGAAACAAGCTCTAAACCGTGTTAACCTCTCTTATTTGGATTTAAAGCAACCTATCTTTGAATTATCAGGAGGAGAAGCACAACGTGTTGCACTAGCGAAGATAATTTTAAAGGATCCACCTTTGATTCTCGCAGATGAACCAACCGCTTCCTTAGACCCCAAAAACTCTGAGGAATTACTTTCTATCCTAGAATCTTTAAAAAATCCGAATCGGACTATTATTATTGCGACCCACAATCCCCTGATTTGGGAGCAAGTGGACCAAGTTATTCGAGTTACCGATTTATCACATAGATGATATGGTAAGATTCATACTCAATGAAAATCAAAAAGCAAACTAGGAAGCTAGCCGCAGGCTGCTCAAAGTACTGCTTTGAGGTTGTAGATGAAACTGACGAAGTCAGTAACCATATATACGGCAAGGCGAAGCTGACGTGGTTTGAAGAGTATCAGTTAGAAGAAAGAGTCACAAACACACTTTGTGGCTTTTTTATTTCCATAAAAATGGTAAAATAGTAGGAGTAGAAATGGAGTTCGAGACATGAAAGTAATAGATCAATTTAAAAATAAGAAAGTCCTTGTTTTAGGTTTGGCCAAGTCGGGTGAATCTGCAGCTCGTTTGTTGGACAAGCTAGGTGCCATTGTGACAGTAAATGATGGGAAACCTTTCGAGGACAATCCAGCTGCCCAAAGTTTGCTGGAAGAAGGGATCAAAGTCATCACAGGTGGCCATCCTTTGGAACTCTTGGATGAAGAGTTTGCCCTTATGGTGAAAAATCCAGGCATCCCATACAGCAATCCCATGATTGAAAAGGCTTTGGCCAAGGGAATTCCAGTCTTGACTGAGGTGGAATTGGCTTACTTGATTTCAGAAGCACCGATTGTTGGTATTACTGGTTCAAATGGAAAAACGACCACAACGACTATGATTGGGGACGTTTTGACTGCAGCTGGTCAACATGGCCTTTTATCAGGAAATATCGGTTATCCAGCCAGTCAAGTGGCTCAAACTGCGACAGATAAGGACACGCTTGTTATGGAACTTTCTTCTTTCCAACTCATGGGCGTTCAAGAATTCCATCCAGAGATTGCGGTTATTACCAACCTCATGCCAACTCATATCGATTATCATGGTTCTTTTGAGGAATATGTGACAGCCAAGTGGAATATCCAGAACAAGATGACAGCGGCTGATTTCCTTGTCTTGAACTTTAACCAAGACTTGGCAAAAGAATTGGCTAGCAAAACACAAGCTACTGTTGTACCATTTTCAACAAAGGAAAAGGTTGATGGAGCTTATCTGGAAGATGGTCAACTCTACTTCCGTGGGGAAGTGGTTATGGCAGCGAATGAAATCGGAGTTCCAGGTAGCCACAATGTGGAAAATGCCCTTGCGACGATTGCTGTAGCCAAGCTTCATGGTGTTGATAACCAAACCATCAAAGAAACTCTTTCAGCCTTTGGTGGTGTTAAACACCGTCTCCAATTTGTGGATGAAATCAAGGGTGTCAAATTTTATAACGACAGTAAGTCAACCAATATCTTGGCTACTCAAAAAGCCTTGTCAGGATTTGACAACAGCAAGGTCATCTTGATTGCAGGTGGTTTGGACCGTGGCAATGAGTTTGACGAATTGGTTCCAGATATTACTGGACTCAAGAAGATGGTCATCCTGGGTCAGTCTGCAGAACGTGTCAAACGGGCAGCAGACAAGGCTAGTGTGTCTTACGTGGATGCGACTGATATTGCTGATGCGACCCGCAAGGCTTATGAGCTTGCGACTCAAGGAGACGTGGTTCTTCTCAGTCCTGCCAATGCCAGCTGGGATATGTATGCTAACTTTGAAGTACGTGGCGACCTCTTTATCGACACAGTAGCGGAGTTAAAGGAATAATATGAAAAAAATTGTCTTTACAGGTGGGGGGACGGTTGGACATGTGACCCTCAATCTTTTGTTAATGCCCAAGTTCATCGAAGATGGATGGGAAGTCCACTATATTGGGGATAAGCGTGGTATCGAATACCAAGAAATCCTCAAGTCGGGTTTAGATGTCACCTTCCATTCCATTGCGACTGGAAAATTACGTCGTTATTTCTCTTGGCAAAATATGCTGGACGTCTTTAAAGTTGGCTGGGGAATGGTCCAATCTCTCTTTATCATGTTACGAATTCGTCCACAGGCCCTTTTTTCAAAGGGAGGCTTTGTCTCTGTACCGCCTGTTATCGCAGCACGTGTGTCAGGAGTGCCTGTCTTTATTCACGAATCTGATCTGTCTATGGGCTTGGCCAATAAAATCGCCTATAAATTTGCGACAAAGATGTATTCAACCTTTGAGCAAGCTTCAAGTTTGTCTAAGGTCGAGCATGTGGGAGCAGTGACCAAGGTTTCAGACCAAAAAAATCCAGAACCAGATGAATTGGTAGATATTCAAACCCACTTTAATCCTAAATTGCCAACTGTATTGTTTGTCGGTGGTTCTGCAGGTGCTCGTGTCTTTAACCAATTGGTGACAGACCATAAGAAAGAACTGACAGAACGCTACAATATTATCAATCTAACAGGAGATTCTAGCCTGAACGAGTTGAGCCAAAATCTTTTTCGTGTTGACTATGTGACCAATCTCTATCAACCCTTGATGGAATTGGCTGATATTGTTGTGACACGAGGCGGTGCCAATACGATTTTTGAGCTCTTGGCTATGGCAAAATTGCATGTTATTGTGCCACTTGGTCGTGAAGCAAGTCGTGGTGACCAGATTGAAAATGCAGCTTACTTTGTAAAAAAAGGCTATGCAGAAGAGCTTCAAGAAAGCGATTTGACCTTGGATAGTTTGGAAGAGAAGCTTTCTCACTTACTAAGTCACAAGGAAGACTATCAAGCCAAGATGAAGGCTTCTAAGGAATTGAAATCTCTAGCAGATTTTTATCAATTGTTGAAAAAAGATTTATCATAAGGAAAGTAAATGTCAAAAGATAAGAAAAATGAGGGCAAAGAAATCCTCGAAGAATTGAAAGAGTTATCAGAATGGCAGAAACGAAACCAAGAATATCTAAAAAAGAAGGCTGAAGAAGAGGCGGCTCTAGCTGAGGAGAAGGAAAAGGAAAGACAAGCTCGAATGGCTTCAAAATCTGAAGAGTCAGATGAAACTGAAGACAAAGAGAGTGAAACGGACCCAGAAGGTGAAGAATCAGCTAAGGAAAAGTCTGAAGAAAAAGTAGAATCCTCAGAGGGTGACAAAGAGGAAGAAGAGAAAGAAGAATCAACGTCTAAAGAGAAGGAGGAACAGGATAAAAAGCTTGCTAAAAAGGCTACAAAAGAAAAACCAGCCAAAGCAAAGATTCCTGGTCTCCATATTTTACGAGCCTTAACGATTTTATTTCCAAGTTTGCTTTTATTGATTGTCTCTGCCTACTTACTCAGTCCTTATGCGACCATGAAGGATATTCGTGTTGAGGGAACGGTGCAAACTACGGCTGATGATATTCGACAGGCTTCAGGCATTAAGGATTCGGATTATACGATTAACCTTCTGCTAGACAAGGCAAAATATGAAGAGCAGATCAAGTCTAATTATTGGGTTGAATCTGCTCAGCTTGTCTATCAATTTCCAACTAAATTTACTATCAAGGTCAAGGAATATGATATTGTGGCCTACTATGTTTCTGGAGAAAGTCATTATCCAATCCTTTCAAGTGGTCAGCTTGAGACCAGTGCGGTAAGTTTGGTGAGTCTACCAGAAACCTATTTATCTGTTTTCTTTAATGACAGTGAGCAAATCAAGACTTTTGTCTCAGAACTTTCTCAAATTAGTCCAGAAATCAAGGCTGCTATCCAAAAGGTGGAATTAGCTCCAAGCAAGGTGACTTCCGATTTAATTCGATTGACCATGTATGATACAGATGAAGTCTTGGTTCCCCTGTCTGAAATGAGCAAGAAATTACCTTACTACAGTAAGATTAAGCCTCAATTGTCAGAACCGAGTGTGATTGACATGGAAGCTGGAGTCTACAGCTACACTGTGGCGGATAAATTAATTATGGAGGCTGAGGAAAAAGCTAAAAAAGAGGCAATTGAAGCTGAGAAGAAACAGAAAGAGGAAGAGAAGAAAAGGCTAGAAGAACAGCAGAAAAAATTGGAAGAAGAGAAGAAAAAATTGGAGGAAGAGAGCAATCGAAATCAAACAAATCAGCGTTCATCACGTCGCTAGGTTTACTTTTTGTCTCATAGCTCTTTAGTTGCCATGTTTTTACTTGACAAGTGCTAGTAGAAATAATAGAATAGTAAAAAACCTTTAAAGCAGTCCAGAGAGGCAGCTAAGGTTAGACGGTGAAAGGGTGGAGACTACCCATTTTTCGTGGAACCTTGCTGTTGGCAGGTTCCTTTTTTCGTGGCTTCTTGTGGTCAGACTCTCTCACTAGCAAAGGTAAAAGGAGAAACCTATGCGAGAACATCGTCCAGTCATTGCTCTTGATTTTCCTAGTTTTGAGGCGGTCAAGGAATTTTTAGCTCTTTTCCCAGCAGAAGAAAGCCTTTATCTAAAGGTAGGGATGGAGCTTTATTACGCAACGGGGCCTGAGATTGTGTCTTACTTGAAAGGCCTGGGGCACAGTGTCTTTTTGGATCTCAAGCTGCATGACATTCCTAATACAGTCAAGTCAGCCATGAAGGTCCTGTCTCAGCTTGGTGTGAACATGACCAATGTTCATGCTGCTGGGGGTGTAGAGATGATGAAGGCTGCGCGTGAAGGTCTTGGAAATCAAGCCAAATTGATCGCTGTCACTCAGCTCACATCAACATCAGAAGCCCAGATGCTGGATTTTCAAAATATCCAAACCAGCCTGCAAGAGTCTGTGATTCATTATGCCAAGAAGACAGCTGAAGCTGGATTAGATGGTGTTGTTTGCTCGGCTCAGGAAGTGCAAGTCATCAAGCAGGCTACCAACCCAGAGTTTATCTGTCTGACACCGGGCATTCGTCCTGCAGGTGCTGCGGTTGGAGATCAAAAACGTGTGATGACGCCAGCAGATGCCTATCAAATCGGCAGTGACTATATCGTAGTGGGACGTCCCATTACTCAAGCTGAGGATCCTGTTTCAGCTTATCATGCCATCAAGGATGAATGGACACAGGATTGGAATTAAATAACTAGATTAGAAAAATAAAAGGAGAATACCATGACACTTGCTAAAGATATCGCTAGCCACCTCTTGAAAATTCAAGCTGTTTACCTCAAACCAGAGGAGCCTTTCACTTGGGCATCTGGTATCAAATCGCCGATTTATACTGACAACCGTGTGACGCTAGCTTATCCTGAAACTCGTACCTTGATTGAAAATGGTTTTGTGGAAGCTATTAAAGCAGAATTTCCAGAAGTAGAAGTGATTGCAGGAACTGCGACAGCTGGGATTCCACACGGAGCCATCATTGCTGATAAGATGAACTTGCCATTTGCCTACATCCGTAGCAAACCAAAAGACCACGGAGCTGGTAACCAAATCGAAGGCCGTGTAGCTCAAGGTCAAAAAATGGTAGTGGTTGAAGACCTCATTTCAACTGGCGGTTCAGTTCTTGAAGCCGTAGCAGCAGCCAAACGCGAAGGAGCAGATGTGCTTGGAGTTGTAGCGATTTTCAGCTACCAATTGCCAAAAGCAGATAAGAACTTTGCGGATGCTGGTGTCAAACTTGTGACGCTTTCTAACTACAGTGAACTCATTCACTTAGCCCAAGAAGAAGGATATATCACCCCAGAAGGACTCGACCTTCTAAAACGCTTTAAAGAAGACCAAGAAAACTGGCAAAATGCCTAAAACATAGAAAATCAGGTAGTCACTAGGATTACCTGATTTCTTTTTTATACTAGAAAATGAAAAGATTATTTGAATTTCCATAACTTAAGAAAGTTTATGATTTTTAATTATCTCTGTAAAATGATTGAAAGTATGAAATTTCCAAACAAAATATTTGAAAAATTTTGAAAAAAGAGTTAAAATATCTTTGTAATATACAAAGTAAACGCTTACTTATCAAGGAGGGCATTTTATGTCATACAAAACAAGCAATGCAGAAGGTCATGTAGATTTCATCAATACTTATGATTTGGAGCCAATGGCACAACAAGTTATTCCTAAAGCAGCATTTGGCTATATCGCTAGTGGGGCGGAGGATACTTTCACTTTAAGAGAGAATATCCGTGCCTTTAACCACAAACTCATCGTTCCTCATACGCTTTGTGATGTTGAAAATCCAAGTACAGAGATTGAATTTGCAGGTGAAAAACTGTCTTCACCAATCATTATGGCGCCTGTTGCGGCCCATAAGTTGGCAAACGAACAGGGTGAAGTGGCGACTGCGCGTGGTGTGCATGAGTTCGGTTCGCTTTACACAACTAGCTCTTACTCTACTGTAGATCTTCCAGAAATTACAGAAGCCCTTCAAGGGACACCTCACTGGTTCCAATTTTACTTTAGTAAAGATGACGGAATTAACCGCCACATCATGGACCGTGTGAAGGCTGAAGGTTATAAAGCGATTGTCTTGACGGCAGATGCGACTGTAGGAGGCAATCGTGAGGTGGATAAGCGCAATGGTTTTGTCTTCCCAGTTGGCATGCCGATTGTTGAAGAATACCTGCCAGAAGGTGCTGGTAAATCAATGGACTTTGTTTACAAATCAGCTAAACAACGCTTGTCTCCACGTGATGTAGAATTTATCGCTGAATACTCAGGACTTCCTGTATATGTCAAGGGACCACAATGCCGTGAGGATGTTGAACGTTCACTTGCTGCGGGAGCTTCTGGTATCTGGGTAACCAACCACGGTGGACGCCAAATCGACGGTGGACCAGCTGCCTTCGACTCACTTCAAGAAGTGGCAGAAGCAGTTGACAAACGTGTGCCAATTGTCTTTGACTCTGGTATTCGTCGTGGTCAACACGTCTTTAAAGCCTTGGCCTCAGGAGCAGACTTGGTAGCTATTGGCCGCCCTGTCATCTATGGCTTGGCCCTTGGTGGTAGTGTCGGTGTACGTCAAGTCTTTGAACACTTGAATGCGGAATTGAAGACAGTCATGCAGTTGTCTGGAACTCAGACTATTGAAGATGTCAAACACTTCAAACTCCGTCACAACCCATATAACCCAACCTTCCCAGTTGATCCTCGTGACTTAAAATTGTATTAATAAAACAGCTTGCCTCCACTGAATGTGGAGGTTTTTTCTTGTGTTTTAAAAGTTTCAATGAGGGAAAATGTATCAAAAACTATAGAAATATATTTTTCAGTCAAATATCTTGCTAGGGCTTTCATTTTTTGCTATACTGGTGCAGTAATTAAATAATAAAGACATTTGGGGTGCTTTAGGCTGAGATGATACCCATTGAACCTGATACAGTTAAGACTGGCGAAGGGAAATGTGAACAGTTTTTTTCGTATGTCGAAATGAATGATCTAATCTTGTAAGTCAACTCTAATTCTTGATTGTAATTGGAGTTTTTTTGTTTATATAAGCTGGATGAATGTGATATAAAGCATTTAGATAGCTCTTCTTGAACGCCCTTAATTTTCTTTAAAAAGGTCAAGTAAAACTAGGATTTTCTTGGTGTTTTGTTGATTACGAACGAGTAAAGAGAGGAAAAATAAATATGGAAACACAAGAATATGCATTTGAGCCAGGTTTGACTGTTGGAGAATTATTAAAAAGCAGTCAGAAGGATTGGCAGGCTGCAATCAATCATCGTTTTGTCAAGGAACTTTTTGCAGGTACAATTGAGAATAAGGTCTTAAAGGATTACCTGATTCAAGATTATCACTTCTTTGATGCCTTCTTATCCATGCTGGGTGCCTGCGTAGCCCACGCAGACCAGCTTGAATCCAAGCTTCGTTTTGCCAAGCAACTAGGCTTTCTTGAAGCAGATGAAGATGGTTATTTCCAAAAGGCTTTCAAAGAGTTAAAAGTATCTGAGAATGACTATCTGGAAGTGACCTTGCACCCTGTAACAAAAGCCTTTCAGGATCTTATGTATTCGGCAGTGGCTTCATCAGACTATGCTCATCTTTTGGTCATGCTGGTCATTGCAGAAGGTCTCTATTTAGACTGGGGTTCTAAAGATTTGGCTCTACCTGAATCCTATATTCATTCGGAATGGATCAATCTCCACAGAGGTCCTTTCTTTGCAGAGTGGGTTCAATTTCTGGTTGATGAACTCAATCGTGTCGGGAAAGGTAGAGAAGATTTGACAGAACTTCAGCAACGCTGGAATCAAGCGGTTGCTTTAGAATTAGCCTTTTTTGATATTGGCTATGACGATTAGAGAAAGTTCAGGATACTGACAAATTTGATGAGGTAAATCATTCAATATAAATGAAAAAAATTCTTAACGAAAGATAGAGATAAATCGAAATCAGTAGATCGTATAAAGTGAAAAGGAAGGATTTCAATATGACAAGTTTAAAATTATTAAAAGAAAAAGCACCATTAGTCATTTGTATAACCAATGATGTTGTAAAAAACTTTACAGCAAATGGATTAGTAGCACTGGGTGCCTCACCAGCCATGAGTGAGTTTCCAGCAGATTTAGAGGATTTGTTAAAGTATGCTGGTGGTTTATTAATAAACATAGGAACATTGACAGATGAAAATTGGAAATTATACCAAGCTGCTCTGAAAATTGCAGAGAAATATAATGTCCCAGCAGTTTTAGATCCTGTAGCCTGTGGAGCAGGAGAATATAGAAAAAAAGTAGCAGATGATCTAATCAACAATTACAAACTAGCTGCGATTAGAGGGAATGCTGGCGAGATTGCATCGTTAGTAGGGATAAATGTGGCATCTAAAGGAGTAGATAGTGCAGGCGTAGATAATATTGATGAAATTGCTCTAGCAGCAAATGAGAAGTTCAATATTCCAATAGTAGTAACAGGTGAAGTGGATGCTATTGCGGTAAATGGAGAAGTGGTAATGATTCATAATGGTAGTGCCATGATGCCAAAAGTTATTGGGACAGGATGTTTATTAGGTGCTGTAGTAGCAAGCTTTATCGGACTAGAAAAAGGTCAAGAATTGAAATCATTAGAAACAGCAATGTTGGTTTACAATATCGCTGGAGAAATGGCAGAAAAACGTCCAAATGGACATCTTCCTGGAACATTTAAAGTTGAATTTATAAATGCCTTATATGAGATTACAGATGAAGATGTAAAGAAATTCAAAAGAGTGAAGTAAAATGTTTCATAAAGAATTACTAAAACTATATTTTATTTGTGGAACCACTACTTGCCAAGGAAAAGATCTATATAGAGTCGTTGAGGAAGCCTTAAAAGGTGGTATAACCTTATTTCAATTTCGAGAAAAAGGTGAGGGAGCCTTAGAAGGTAAAGAAAAAGTCGAATTAGCAATTAAACTACAGGATCTTTGTAAAAAATATAATGTTCCATTTATCGTTAATGATGATATTGAGTTAGCATTAGAAATAGATGCTGATGGGGTACATGTAGGACAGGATGACCTTGGAGTTGATGAAATTAGAAAATTGATGCCAGATAAAATAATTGGTCTTTCTATAAAAAACGAGGAAGAATTTCAACAATCAAAAGTTGAATATGTAGATTATGTCGGTGTTGGTCCTGTATTTGATACCCAGTCAAAAGATGATGCTGGTGGCGCTATAGGTTATGAAGGTCTTAAATTGATGAGAAAACTATTGCCACAACTGCCCTTAGTTGCAATTGGTGGGATACAGACGCAACATATTAAAGACATTATGAAGACTAATATGGATGGTGTTTCAATCATTTCAGCAATATCGTATGCAAAAAATATAGAAAAAACTGTTCGGAAAATGAGTGAACAATAGGTATATATCTTTGGATTCTAAGTAAGTGGAAGTTTCCCTTTTCTAAAAAGCTATGCCTAGATTTAGCTCAAATGGCTAATCTATCAAACAAGACATTTGTTTTTTGCAAAAGAAAGATCTGCTGTCTTTTTGAGTACAAGGCTATATTTCCAGTTCAATTTCTTGAACTAGAATAAATCATTTGTTAAAATAATTATATAATTAAATAATAAAGACATTTGGGGTGCTTTAGGCTGAGATGATACCCATTGAACCTGATACAGTTAAGACTGGCGAAGGGAAATGTGAAAAGGTTTTTTTCGTATGTCGAAAAGAACTGTCTAATCTTGTAAGCTGAACTCTAATTCCTATCTGTAATTAGAGTTTTTTCTTTTACGAAACTGGATGAAGATGATACAAAGCATTTAGGTAGGTCTCCTTGAATGCCCCACTTTTCTTTAAAAAAGGAGTTTTTTATGTTGAAAAAATGGCAGTTAAAAGATGTTATCTTACTTGCTTTCTTGTCTATCTTTTTTGGTGGCGTTTTTGTGGGATCTGGCTATCTGTTTGATATCCTCACTCTGATTTTAGCCCCTCTTGGCTTGCAGGCCTTTGCCAATGAAATCCTCTTTGGTCTCTGGTGTATGGCTGCGCCCATTGCTGCCATCTTTGTTCCAAGAGTGGGAAGCGCAACGATTGGAGAAGTGCTAGCTGCGCTTGCTGAAGTCCTTTATGGTAGTCAATTCGGTCTAGGCGCTCTTTTGTCTGGCTTGGTTCAAGGTTTGGGAAGTGAACTTGGTTTTATCGTAACCAAGAATCGCTATGAAAGTTGGCTCTCTCTAACTGCCAATAGTATTGGGATTACGCTTGTTAGCTTTGTCTATGAATACATTAAGTTAGGTTACTACGCCTTCTCCTTTCCTTTTGTCCTTTCCTTGCTTGTAGTACGTTTTATTTCCGTCTTTTTCTTCTGTACTATCTTGGTTCGTGCCATTGTCAAACTCTATCATCAGTTTGCAACTGGAGGAAAAGCATAGATGGGTCTGGAATTACGGGAGATTCAGTCCCCAATTTTTTCGGAACCGATTGATTTTACTTTTCATGCGCAAGCCTTTACCTTGTTAGTTGGGAGCAGTGGTTCAGGAAAATCGAGTCTCTTTCAAATGATTGCCCAAGTCAGTTCTCTTCCCTATAGCGGTCAAGTCCTGATAAATGGGAGCGAGGTCAGTCAGCTTTCTATCATCGAACGTGTCCAGACGGTTGGTATTCTATTTCAAAATCCCAATCATCAATTTACCATGGAGAACTTGTTTGAGGAGCTGGTTTTTACCCTAGAGAATATCGGCCATCCCGTTCAGGAAATTGATTCAAAAATAGCAGAGGTAGTCCAGCAATGTCGCTGCAAGGCAATCTTGCACCGTCCCATTCATCACTTATCAGGTGGGGAAAAGCAAAAGGCTGCACTGGCAGTTCTCTTTGCTATGAATCCTAGGGTCTATCTCTTGGATGAACCTTTTGCTTCCATTGATCGCAAGAGTAGGATAGAGATATTGGAGATTCTAAAAGAGTTGGCTTCTAATGGGAAGACAGTTATTTTGTGCGACCATGATTTAACGGACTATGAAGCCTATATCGACCATATGGTGGAGCTAAGAGATGGGCAACTAAGGGAAGTGTTTCAAATCCCTACCTCTGATATGACCCAGGTTACTTCAAAGGAAGTTGCTTCTAGCCCAGAACTATTCCACATGGATAGAGCAACTTGTGAGCTGGATAAGCGCCCCCTCTTTTCAATTGCGGATTTTACATTCTATCAAGGAATTTCCTGTATCTTGGGTGATAATGGTGTCGGGAAATCAACCCTCTTTCGCTCTATTCTTCAATTTCAAAAGTATAAGGGGCGCATTACTTGGAAGGGTTCGGTTCTAAAAAAGAAAAAGAGTTTGTATCATGACCTGACGGGTGTTGTTCAGGAAGCTGAGAAACAGTTTATCCGAGTCAGTCTGCGAGAAGAGCTTCAATTAGATGGACCTGATTCTGAAAGAAATCAGCGTATTCTCCAAGCTTTACGATATTTTGATCTGGAGCAGGCACTCGATAAGAGTCCCTATCAATTAAGTGGTGGTCAGCAAAAGATTCTTCAGCTCTTGACCATCTTGACCAGTAAGGCTTCCGTGATTTTGCTAGATGAACCTTTTGCTGGTTTGGATGATAGAGCTTGCCATTATTTGTGTCAGTGGATTGTGGAGGAGAGAAATCAAGGAAGAAGTTTTCTGATCATTAGCCATCGTTTAGATCCTCTGATCTCTGTGGTTGATTATTGGATTGAGATGACTAGTCAGGGGCTCAGTCATGTGAAAGAAGTGACAATTACCAAACCACTCACATCTCAGAGTAGCAATGCTCAAGGGGAGGTGAGATAGTATGGTCAAAGTAGCAACCCAGACACCGATTATCAGTCTCTTCTTGCTGATTTTATCCTTGGAAACATCTTTCATTCCTTCGATTGCTCTTAATCTTTCGGTAGTAGCATTTTGTATTCTCTTTATGCTCTATTACCGTCGATTTAAAGTATTGGCTTGGATGATTCTGCTCGCCATTTTGCCATCTTTGACCAACTACTGGGCAGTTCATTTACACGGAGATGCTTCGCAGGCAGTCATGCTCGGAACGAGGGCCTTTGTGACCGTTTGTATTGGTCTTGTCTTTGTTTCCTCTATTTCCTTAAAAGAGCTTCTCTTGTACTTGGCTCAAAAGGGGCTATCACGGTCATGGGCTTATGCCTTAATTGTGGTATTCAATTCCTTTCCCCTTATTCAGCAAGAAATCAAGTCCCTCAAAGAAGCTTGCCTATTACGCGGTCAAGAACTGCATTTTTGGTCTCCCTTGATTTACAGCAAGGTTCTGATGACAGTCTTTAGGTGGCGTCATCTTTATCTGAGAGCTCTGTCAGCGCATGGATATGACGAACATGCACAGGTGGAGAATAGCTATCGGACTTTTTATATTGCTAAAAAAACAAAATTAATCTACCTGCTGTTCTTTTTATTGCTTCAAACCAGTCTATTTTTATAAAGGAGTTATTATGGAATTTACAGATATTGCGATGGAATTATCCAAGGAAGCTTGGCGGGCTTCTTTTCATCATCCCTTTATTTTACAATTACAAGAGGGAAATTTAGAACCTGATATTTTCCGCTATTACCTGATTCAGGATGCCTACTATCTGAAGGCCTTCTCAGAAATCTATCACCTTTTGGCTGATAAGACTTCGAATCAAGAGATGAAAAGACTCTTGAAACAAAATGCTCAGAGTCTAGTGGAGGGTGAGTTATTTATCCGCCAACAATTTTTCAAGGAATTGGAAATCAGCGATCAGGAAATGGAGCAACATCCAATCGCTCCAACCTGTTATCATTACATTTCTCACATTTATCGGCAATTTGCAGAGCCAAACTTGAGCATTGCCTTTGCAAGTTTGCTGCCTTGTCCTTGGCTATACCATGATATAGGTAAATCACTTAATCTTAAACCATCACCAAATCCTCTCTATCAACAATGGATTGAAACCTATATTACGGATGAGTTAGAGCAGCAGATTAGAGAGGAGGGAGCGCTAGTCAATCAACTCTATCGAGAAAGTGATGAGACAGACAAGAAAAAAATGCTAGATGCCTTCCACATCAGTGTTCACATGGAAGCCAAGTTTTGGGAAATGGCTTACCAACATCAGACATGGAAGAGCGATTTACAGTCTTTAGAAGAAGGGGAATAATAGAAACATGAGAAAGCATCATTTACAGGTTCATAAATTAACCATTTTATCCATGATGATTGCCCTTGATGTAGTCCTTACGCCTATCTTTCGAATTGAGGGAATGGCACCGATGTCCAGTGTAGTCAATATTCTAGCAGGAATCATGATGGGACCTGTTTATGCCTTGGCTATGGCTACAGTGACAGCCTTTATTCGTATGACGACTCAAGGGATTCCGCCTTTAGCTCTCACAGGAGCGACTTTTGGAGCCCTCCTTGCAGGACTCTTTTATAAGTACGGTCGAAAATTTTATTTTTCTGCCTTGGGAGAAATTTTGGGAACAGGTGTTATTGGCTCTATTGTTTCCTATCCTGTTATGGTACTCTTTACAGGATCAGCTGCTAAGCTTAGCTGGTTTATCTACACGCCTCGATTTTTCGGAGCAACCTTGATTGGTACAGCGATTTCCTTTATTGCCTTTCGATTTTTAATCAAGCAGGAATTCTTTAAAAAAGTGCAGGGATATTTCTTTGCTGAAGGGATAGACTGATGCTGGAATTATCAAATCCTTTTCCTCTGGGAACGACTTCCCTCATTCACTGCATTACCAATGAAATTTCTTGTGAGATGCTGGCAAATGGGATTTTGGCTCTGGGATGTAAACCAGTTATGGCGGATGATCCCCGTGAGGTTCTTGATTTTACCAAACAGAGTCAGGCTCTTTTCATCAATTTGGGGCATTTGTCTGCTGAGAAGGAAAAAGCAATCCGTATGGTAGCTTCGTATGCAACTCAAGCTTGTCTCCCAATGGTAGTAGATGCGGTTGGCGTAACAGCTTCAGTCATTCGTAAGAGCTTAGTTAAAGACCTTTTAGACTATAGCCCTACGGTCCTTAAGGGAAATATGTCAGAAATCCGAAGTCTTGTTGGCTTAAAACACCACGGAGTCGGAGTCGATGCGAGTGCTAAAGATCAAGAAACTGAGGATTTGCTTCAAGTCTTGAAAGACTGGTGTCAGACCTATCCTGGTATGTCATTCTTAGTCACAGGTCCCAAGGATCTCATCGTTTCAGAGAATCAAGTTGCTTTACTGGAGAATGGCTGTGCAGAATTAGACTGGATAACAGGGACAGGAGATTTGGTTGGAGCCTTGATAGCCGTTTTTCTCAGCCAAGGAATGACTGGTTTTGAAGCTTCTTGCTTAGCAGTCTCTTATCTCAATATCTCTGCTGAGAGAATAGTTGTTCAAGGAATGGGATTGGAAGATTTTCGTTATCAAGTACTCAATCAGCTTTCACTCCTAAGAAGAGATGAAAACTGGCTAGACGCTATTAAAGGAGAGGTTTATGAATAGAGAGGTGCTTAGACTATATCTGGTAACTAATCGCTACCAAGATTCCTTGGAAAGTTTTCTTGAAAAGATTGAGACGGCCTGCCGTTCAGGTGTTACTATAATCCAACTACGAGAAAAAAATCTCACCACCAATCAATACTATCAACTGGCAAAACAAGTCAAGGAAATAACAGATGCCTATCAGATACCCTTGATCATCGATGATCGTTTGGATGTCTGTCTTGCAGTTGATGCTGCAGGTCTACATATAGGAGACGATGAACTACCCGTTTCGGTTGCCCGACAAGTCTTGGGCCCTGACAAAATACTTGGTGTCACAGCTAAAACGGTAAAAAGAGCCCTCGAGGCAGAAGAAGGGGGTGCAGATTACTTGGGGACAGGAGCCATTTTCCCAACAACGACCAAGGAAAATGCGCCTATCACCCTGATTTCAACCTTGAAAACAATTTGCCAAAGGGTCGCTATTCCAGTAGTTGCCATTGGCGGCTTGACATCAGAGAATATTGACCAACTTATTGGCACGGGTATAGCTGGTGTAGCTGTCGTACGTGATCTGATGCAAGCAGAAGATGTAGAGGCAAAAACGCAAGCCTTTTTAACAAAGTTGGATGACATTATTTTCTAATTAATACATAATGAAAATTAAAGAGCAAACTAGGAAGCTAGTCGCAGGTTGCTCAAAGCACAGCTTTGAGGTTGCAGATAAAGCTGACGTAGTTTGAAGAGATTTTCGAAGATTAAAAAAACTCTCTAATTCCCTTAAAATGGGAACTAGAGAGTTTTTTAATCTTTAAAGCTTGTATGGTTGACTGGGCCAGAACCATGACCGAGTTGAGGAGCGTCTTGGATGGCTTTCGTGATAAAGGCCTTGGCCTTATCAACTGCCTGATAAAGGCTTTTGCCCTTGGCTAGTTCAGCTGTAATCACTGCAGCAAAGGTACATCCAGTACCATGGGTGTGACAGGTTTGAATTCGTGGGCTTTCCCAGACAAATTGCTCATCCTTGGTAAAGAGGAAGTCTTTGGCACCGCCTTCGAGATGGCCACCTTTGATGACCACAGACTGAGGACCAAATTCTTTTAAAATCAGGCGACCGGCACGTTGCATGTCTTCGGGGTCATGAATTGAAAAACCAACAATCTCTTCTGCCTCAGGAAGATTGG
This sequence comes from bacterium, assembly GCA_905221085.1. GTDB lineage: Bacteria > Bacillota > Bacilli > Lactobacillales > Streptococcaceae > Streptococcus. The sequence goes on along the minus strand of CAJNBT010000001.1, from coordinate 392,612 downwards.
GTGTGATAATACTTGCAAGTGGAAGCATGTTTGTTTTTAGGTAAGTTCTGGCACTGGTATCAATCAGGGTATCACCGCTTGTTGCGACCATAACAGGGTCAAGGACATAGGGACAATCCAGGTTTTTAAGATAGGGCTGGATGATTTCCATAATTTCAGTAGTTGCCAACATCCCAGTTTTTACAGCCTGAGGCTTGATATCCGAAAAGACACTGTCCAATTGGGTTTTCAACATTTGAGGAGACACGTGCTCGATTAGCTGAACGCCTCTGGTATTTTGAGCGACAAGACTGGTCACAATGGCCATTCCATAGACATCTCTAGCTTGGAACGACTTTAAATCAGCCATAATGCCAGCACCACCACTAGGGTCAGTCCCTGCAATGGTCAAAGCAACGGGTAAATAAGTCATCTAAAACCTCCCAACCAACTGAAGTTTGTATTCTTAAGAACAAGCTGATCTGTTTTAGAAAGGTAATAGAAGACTGCTAGTCCACATTATCATTTCCACTTCCATCAGCTAGCATTACCTAGATTGAGTCAAAGGGTCTAACAGTTGTTAATCTCAGCTTTACGCACCCCTAGTGGTTGTTTTCTTTTTTCTTTAGTATAGCATATTTTTATAGTTTATATAGTAAAAATTGACTGCAAATTGTTTTTCAAATGATTAAAATTCAATTTTTCAAAGAAAAGATTAATTTTATAATTGACAATTGTAGATTTTATGAGTATACTAATAACTGTAATCTACAAATGTAGATTTAGGAGGTGTGATGATGCAGATTTCAGATGCAGAATGGCAGGTCATGAAGATTATTTGGATGCAAGGAGAGCAGACCAGTACGGATTTGATCAGGGTTCTGGCGGAGCGGTTCGACTGGTCCAAGTCGACCATTCAAACTCTTTTGGCTCGTTTGGTTGAGAAAGAGTGTCTGACTCGAAAAAAAGAAGGCAAGTCCTTTGTCTATTCAGCACTTTTAACTTTGGATCAAAGTCGAGATTTACTTGTCCAAGATATCAAGGACAAGGTTTGTTCTCGTAGAATTAAGAACTTGTTGGCTGATTTGATTGCTGAATGTGATTTTACTCAGGCTGACTTGGAAGACTTGGAAGCTGTGATTTCTGAGAAGAAATCAAGCGCTGTAACAGAAGTAAGATGTAATTGTATGTAAAGGAGACGTCATGTTAAATAGCATTGTAACCATTATTTGTATTGCCCTTATCGCCTTTATCTGGTTTTGGTTTTTCAAAAAGCCTGAAAAATCTGGACAAAAGGCCCAGCAAAAAAACGGCTACCAAGAGATTCGAGTGGAGGTCATGGGGGGCTATACGCCTGAGTTGATTATCCTCAAGAAATCAGTGCCAGCCCGCATTGTCTTTGACCGTAAGGACCCTTCACCCTGTTTAGACCAAATTGTTTTTCCAGACTTTGGTGTGCATGCGGACCTGCCTATGGGGGAAGAGTATGTAGTGGAAATCATGCCTGAGCAGGCTGGAGAGTATGGTTTCTCTTGTGGCATGAACATGATGCACGGCAAGATGATTGTAGAATAGGAGAATGATATGACTGAAATTGTAAAAGCAAGTCTTGAAAATGGTGTTCAAAAAATCCGTATCACGGCAGACAAAGGCTATCATCCAGCCCACATTCAACTGCAAAAAGGAGTTCCTGCTGAGATCACCTTTCATCGAGCAACTCCTTCAAACTGTTACAAGGAAATTCTGTTTGAAGAAGAAGGCATCTTGGAACCAATCAGCGTAGATGAGGAGAAAGTCATTCGATTTACACCTCAAGAATTAGGTCAACATGAATTTTCTTGTGGTATGAAGATGCAAAAGGGAAGTTATACAGTTGTTGAGAAGACTCGAAAATCTCTATCACTTTTACAGCGTTTTTGGATTACTAGTATCTTTACTGTGCCTCTTGTGATTCTCATGATTGGGATGTCGACAGGAGGAATTAGTCACCAAGTCATGCGTTGGGGCACCTTTTTAGCCACCACACCGATTATGCTAGTAGCAGGTGGTCCTTATATCCAAAGTGCTTGGGCTAGTTTTAAAAAGCACAATGCCAACATGGATACCTTGGTTGCTCTTGGAACCCTAGTGGCCTATTTCTATAGCTTAGTTGCCCTCTTTGCTGGTCTCCCCGTTTATTTTGAAAGTGCTGCATTTATCTTCTTCTTCGTTCTTATGGGAGCCGTTTTTGAGGAGAAAATGCGGAAAAATACTTCCCAAGCTGTGGAGAAATTACTTGACTTGCAGGCTAAAACTGCAGAAGTCTTGCGTGAGGATAACTATGTTCAAGTCCCCTTGGAGCAAGTCAAGGTAGGTGACCTGATTCGAGTGCGTCCCGGTGAAAAGATTGCGGTTGATGGTGTCGTAGTAGAAGGTATCTCTAGTATTGATGAGTCTATGGTGACAGGTGAGAGTCTGCCTGTGGACAAGACTGTTGGAGATACCGTCATTGGTTCAACCATCAATAATAGTGGAACACTTGTTTTTAGAGCAGAAAAAGTTGGTTCAGAGACTGTTTTGGCTCAGATTGTGGATTTTGTGAAGAAAGCTCAGACAAGTCGTGCGCCGATTCAAGATTTGACAGATAAAATTTCAGGGATTTTTGTCCCAGCAGTTGTCATTTTAGGAATCGTGACCTTTTGGGTTTGGTTCGTCTTGCTCAGGGATAGTGTAGTCGTGCTTGGAGCGAGTTTTGTCTCTTCTCTTCTCTATGGGGTGGCTGTTTTGATTATTGCCTGCCCTTGTGCCTTGGGTCTTGCAACACCGACAGCTCTTATGGTGGGGACAGGACGCAGTGCCAAGATGGGAGTTCTCCTCAAAAATGGAATGGTTCTACAGGAAATCCAGAAAGTCCAAACTCTTGTCTTTGATAAGACTGGAACTTTGACGGAAGGGAAGCCTGTGGTAACAGATATCATCGGTGACGAAGTAGAAGTGCTTGGATTAGCAGCCTCCTTGGAAGACGCTTCCGAACACCCACTGGCTGAAGCCGTTGTGAAACGAGCGAGTGAAGCTGGACTTGAGTTACAAACTGTTGAAAATTTCCAAGCCTTGCACGGAAAAGGTGTTTCAGGGCAAATAGCTGGAAAACAAGTCTTACTTGGAAATGCTAGAATGCTGGATGGCATGGATATTTCTAGTATTTATCAAGAAAAACTAGAAGAACTGGAAAAAGAAGCTAAGACAGTTGTGTTCTTGGCTGTTGACAATGAAATCAAAGGCTTGCTTGCTCTGCAAGATATTCCCAAGGAAAATGCCAAGCTAGCCATCAGTCAGTTGAAAAAACGAGGCCTTAAAACAGTTATGCTGACAGGAGACAATGCGGGTGTGGCGCGTGCGATTGCAGATCAGATCGGAATCGAAGAGGTCATTGCAGGTGTCTTGCCAGAAGAAAAAGCCAACGAAATCCATAAACTACAAGCGGCTGGCAAAGTAGCCTTTGTTGGTGATGGCATCAATGACGCTCCTGCCCTTAGTGTAGCAGATGTGGGGATTGCTATGGGAGCTGGAACAGATATTGCCATCGAGTCAGCAGATTTGGTGCTGACAACCAATAACCTCTTAGGGGTGGTTCGTGCCTTTGATATGAGTAAGAAAACCTTTAATAGAATTCTGCTCAATCTTTTCTGGGCCTTTATCTACAATGTCGTTGGAATTCCGATAGCAGCAGGAGTCTTTTCAGGTGTTGGACTGGCCCTCAACCCAGAACTGGCAGGTTTAGCTATGGCCTTTAGTTCAGTATCTGTTCTGACAAGTTCCCTTCTGTTAAACTTTAGTAAAATAGATTAAAAGCGAGCTTGCTCGCTTTTTATACTCTTCTAAAATTTCTTCAAACCACGTCAGCTTTATCTGCAACCTCAAAGCTGTGCTTTGAGCAACCTGCGGCTAGTTTCCTAGTTTGCTCTTTGATTTTTATTGAGTATTATAAAACAGAATCTAAAAACGTTTTCAAACTGTACTGTAATAGAGAATGAAAATTTCTGAGCTAATTCTTAGTAAAGTCAAAATAAATGTGATAAATTAGTAGTGTAAAAATTTATTGAAACGTTTTCAGAAACTATTTGAAATCTTTTTAGTAGATTTAAAAATATTTGAAGGAGAGTTATAATGACTCAAGGGAAAATTACTGCATCAGCAGCAATGCTCAACGTATTGAAAACATGGGGCGTAGACACAATCTACGGTATCCCATCAGGAACACTCAGCTCATTGATGGATGCTTTGGCTGAAGACAAAGATATCCGTTTCTTGCAAGTTCGTCACGAAGAAACAGGTGCTCTTGCCGCTGTTATGCAAGCGAAATTTGGCGGCTCAATCGGGGTTGCAGTTGGTTCAGGTGGTCCAGGTGCGACTCACTTGATTAACGGTGTTTACGATGCAGCTATGGATAACACTCCATTCCTAGCAATCCTTGGATCACGTCCAGTTAACGAATTGAACATGGATGCTTTCCAAGAATTGAACCAAAACCCAATGTACAACGGTATCGCTGTATATAACAAACGTGTAGCTTACGCTGAGCAATTGCCAAAAGTAATTGACGAAGCTTGCCGTGCTGCAGTTTCTAAAAAAGGTCCAGCTGTTGTTGAAATCCCAGTAAACTTCGGTTTCCAAGAAATCGACGAAAACTCATACTATGGATCAGGTTCATACGAGCGTTCATTTATCGCTCCTGCTTTGAACGAAGTTGAAATCGACAAAGCTGTTGAAATCTTGAACAATGCTGAACGTCCAGTTATCTATGCTGGTTACGGTGGTGTTAAAGCTGGTGAAGTGATCACTGAATTGTCACGTAAAATCAAAGCACCAATCATCACAACTGGTAAAAACTTTGAAGCCTTTGAATGGAACTATGAAGGTTTGACAGGTTCTGCTTACCGTGTTGGTTGGAAGCCAGCCAACGAAGTGGTCTTTGAAGCAGACACAGTTCTTTTCCTTGGTTCAAACTTCCCATTTGCTGAAGTTTACGAAGCATTCAAGAATACTGAAAAATTCATCCAAGTCGATATCGACCCTTACAAACTTGGTAAACGTCATGCCCTAGACGCTTCAATCCTTGGTGATGCAGGTCAAGCAGCGAAAGCTATCCTTGACAAAGTGAATCCAGTTGAATCTACTCCATGGTGGCGTGCAAACGTTAAGAACAACCAAAACTGGCGTGATTACATGAACAAAATCGAAGGTAAAACTGAGGGTGAATTGCAATTGTATCAAGTTTACAATGCAATCAACAAACATGCTGATCAAGACGCTATCTACTCAATCGACGTAGGTGACACTACTCAAACATCTACTCGTCACCTTCACATGACACCTAAGAACATGTGGCGTACATCTCCACTCTTTGCGACAATGGGTATTGCCCTTCCTGGTGGTATCGCTGCTAAGAAAGACAATCCAGATCGCCAAGTATGGAACATCATGGGTGACGGTGCATTCAACATGTGCTACCCAGACGTTATCACAAACGTTCAATACGACCTTCCAGTTATCAACGTTGTCTTCTCAAATGGTAAATATGCCTTCATCAAGGACAAATACGAAGACACAAACAAACACTTGTTTGGTTGTGACTTCCCTAATGCTGACTATGCGAAAATCGCTGAAGCGCAAGGAGCTGTTGGATTTACAGTTGACCGTATCGAAGACATCGATGCAGTTGTTGCAGAAGCTGTTAAATTGAACAAAGAAGGTAAAACTGTAGTTATCGATGCTCGCATCACTCCACACCGTCCACTTCCAGTAGAAGTACTTGAATTGGATCCAAAACTTCACTCAGAAGAAGCAATCAAAGCCTTCAAGGAAAAATACGAAGCAGAAGAACTCGTACCATTCCGTCTCTTCTTGGAAGAAGAAGGTCTGCAATCACGCGCAATTAAATAATTTCTCTCGTCGAAAATCAAATGTAAACTGCGTTATCTTCACCTTGCCGTACTCCAGTACTGCCTGCGGTTTGATGCCTTGTTTATTCTTTGATTTTCATAGAGAGAAACTTGAAAAGATCGGAGCAATCCGGTCTTTTTATGGAGGATAGTAAATGGATTTAAATCAATTAGATATTATCGTTTCCGATGTTCCCCAAGTCTGTGCTGACTTGGAGCGTATTTTGGATAAAAAATCCGATTATGTTGATGACAGTTTTGCTCAATTTACGATTGGCAGTCACTGTCTGATGTTGTCCCAAAATCATTTGATTCCTTTGGAAGATTTTCAGTCAGGAATCATTCTTCATATCGAGGTTGAGGATCTAAATCAGAATTACCAACGTTTAAAAGAGATCGGTGTCGAGATTTTACACGGTATTTGTGAAACGGATTGGGGAACAGAGTCCTTATTAGTTAAAGGCCCTGCTGGTCTAGTGATTGATTTTTATCGTATGAAATAAGGCGTTTAGTTATTTGAAGATAACCTTAACTATTCTTAAAACAGAATGTGAGAATATGAACTATTGAAAGATCGGAGCAATCCGGTCTTTTTAATATAAAGCAATTGCATATAAAAAGTTGACAACGTTTTCCCTGAATTTTATAATAAAAATATAACAGCATAAAGTAAAACTGATATGGAAAGGAGAAATATTTTTTAAACAGCAGTAGTAAGTGAATTTTCTTATTTCACTGGAACTTGGGATTGAAATATCTCCATGAATAGATAGTAGGAGGAAAGAGATGCAAAAAAAGGATATTTATCTAATCTGTGTGACCATGATTATCTGTTCAATTATTATAGGTTTGATTGTAGGAAGTTTTATTTTGCATGGTCTTGAAGATATTGCAGCAATCATTAACCACGGTTTAATGACAATCAATCAGTCCATCCATTAATTGACAAGAGCTATTCATTTTTACATTTTGTGAATCAAACAGATCGGGGCAATCCGGTCTTTTTCTTATCACAAGATTGTGATAGTTTACATTTCTATAACAAAATTATCAAACTCTTGCTTGTTTTTAATCAAACATAAAAGCAAGTTCAGTACGATCATTACCCAGATAGTTCCAAACTTTTTCTCTCCTTTTTAGTATAATAGAAGTAATAAATCAAGTGAGGTAAAGTGATGACAGAAAGACTACAATTCCCAGAGGGCTTCCTCTGGGGTGGTGCTACGGCAGCTAATCAATGTGAGGGTGCTTATAATTTAGACGGTCGTGGATTGGCGAATGTGGATGTCGTCCCCATCGGTCCAGACCGTGAAGCCATTATCACAGGTCAGAAAAAGATGTTTTCGTTTGAGGAGGGTTATTTTTACCCAGCCAAAGAAGCCATTGATATGTACCATCATTACAAGGAAGATATTGCTCTTTTTGCGGAAATGGGCTTTAAGACTTATCGTCTATCCATTGCTTGGACTCGGATTTTTCCTAAGGGTGACGAAACCGAGCCAAATGAAGCTGGCCTAGCCTTTTATGAGGATTTGTTTAAGGAATGTCATAAGTATGGAATCCAACCTCTGGTAACCATTACTCATTTCGACTGTCCTATGCACTTGATTACAGAGTACGGTGGATGGCGCAATCGTCGGATGTTAGACTTCTATGAAAAACTTTGTCGCACCCTCTTTACCCGCTATAAGGGTTTGGTCAAATATTGGCTTACCTTCAACGAAATCAACATGATTCTCCATGCCCCCTTTATGGGAGCTGGGCTCTATTTTGAAGAAGGAGAAAATCAAGAACAGGTTAAATATCAGGCTGCCCACCATGAGCTAGTAGCTTCAGCCATGGCGACTAAGCTTGCCCACGAAATTGACCCAGAAAACAAGGTCGGATGTATGTTGGCAGCAGGGCAATACTATCCTAACACAGCCCATCCGAGAGATTACTGGGCTGCTATGGAGGAAGATCGCAAGAGTTACTTCTTCATTGATGTTCAAGCGCGTGGGGAATACCCAAACTACGCCAAGAAGCAGTGGGAGCGTGAGGGGATCGAGATTCAAATGACTGCAGAAGATTTAGACTTGTTGAAGAACAATACTGTTGACTTTGTTTCCTTCTCTTACTATGCAAGTCGAGTGGCCTCAGGGGATCCAGAAGTTAAAGAATTAACTGCTGGAAATGTCTTTGCCTCTCTCAAAAATCCCTATCTTGAATCTTCAGAATGGGGATGGCAGATTGACCCACTTGGCCTTCGTATCACCCTCAATGCCATCTGGGATCGTTATCAAAAACCTATGTTTATCGTGGAAAACGGTCTCGGTGCTATGGATACGCCGGATGAAAATGGTTATGTAGCAGATGACTATCGGATTGCTTACTTAGAGGCCCACATTAAGGCCATGCGAGATGCCATTTACCACGATGGTGTTGATTTGCTTGGTTATACGACTTGGGGTTGTATCGATTTGGTTTCAGCTGGAACAGGCGAAATGAATAAGCGCTATGGCTTTATCTATGTAGATCGAGATAATGCAGGAAATGGGACTCTCAAACGTAGCAAGAAGAAGTCCTTCTATTGGTACAAGGATGTCATTGCCAGCAATGGTGCAAGCATTGAGTAGAGCACATTTGTTTACTATTTTTACAAAATCTTCTCCCTAATTTATAAGATGTGAAAAAGAGTTCTAATGGAACTCTTTTTTTGCTATAATGAGGGGAGAAAAATCAGACAGGAGATTGACATGTCAGAACCATTATTTTTACAATCAGTTATGCAAGAAAAAATCTGGGGTGGAACCAAGCTACGTGATGAGTTTGGCTACGACATCCCAAGTGAGAAAATCGGAGAATACTGGGCCATCTCAGCCCATCCAAATGGTGTTTCAAAGGTTGCTAATGGTCGCTTTGAAGGAACAGATCTAGCTACTTTGTATGCAGAGCATCGTGAATTGTTTGGCAATCGTCCTGAGCCTGTATTTCCACTCTTGACCAAGATTCTCGATGCCAACGACTGGCTCAGTGTCCAAGTTCACCCAGATGATGCCTATGGTTTAGAACATGAAGGCGAACTTGGAAAAACAGAGTGCTGGTACATCATCGCTGCGGATGAAGGTTCAGAGATTATCTACGGTCACAATGCCAAGTCAAAAGAAGAACTCCGACAGCAAATCGAGGATAAGAACTGGGATGATTTGTTGACCAAAGTACCTGTTAAGGCTGGAGATTTCTTCTATGTGCCAAGTGGCACCATGCATGCTATCGGAGCAGGTATCTTGATTCTTGAAACCCAGCAGTCTAGCGATACCACCTACCGTGTCTATGACTTTGACCGTAAGGATGATAATGGTAACTTGCGTGAACTTCACCTTGAAAAATCCATTGATGTCTTGAACATCGGCGAGCCTGCAAATAGCCGTCCTGTAACTATCAAAGCTGATGATTTACGTTCCACTCTCCTTGTATCCAATGATTTCTTTGCAGTTTACAAGTGGGAAATTACTGGAAAAGTTGACTTCGAAAAAACAGCTGACTATAGCTTATTGAGTGTCTTAGCTGGGCAAGGTCAGCTAACTGTTGATGGGAAAAATTATCCAATCCAAAAAGGTAGCCACTTTATCCTACCAAGTGATGTTGAAGCATGGACTCTGGAAGGGCAAGATCTAGAATTAATTGTTAGCCATCCATAAAAAGAAAGGGCCTGAGTTCACTACTCAAGTCCTTTTTAATTACATAAATTGGGCGATAAAGACCACGATGATGATGATTGGAATGACGAAACGAAGAAGGAAGAGCCAGACTTGGAACAGTCCTTGTTTCCATGGTGTTTCATCAAGATGAAGTTCCTCCATTGCCAGTGTTTTCTTGAAAATATAGCCTGTAAAAAGTGAAAGGCAGAGAGCTCCAAATGGCATAAGGAGATTAGAAACCAAGAAATCCATAGCGTCAAAGAAGGTTTTCCCAAAGATATGAACATCTGCCATGACACCGTAAGATAGAGCTGAAGGAATGCCAAAGACAAAGGTCAAAATTCCTAAAATCACACTCCATTTGGCACGTTTGCTGTTGTCCTGGTTGGTGATATTGCCCACATTGATTTCTAGCATAACGACGGAAGAAGTGACCGTAGCAAAGAGGAAGAGCAAGAGGAAGAGGATGTAGAAAATGGTTCCAAAAGGCATCTTGTCAAAGAGTTGAGGCAAGACGATAAAGAGTAAGCTCGGTCCCCCTTCAGACTGGATATTGAAGGCTGACATGGCTGGGAAAATGGCTAGACCCGCCATGATAGATACTGAGATATTCATGGCTACGATGGAAATCCCTGACTGGACCAGATTGGTTTTCTTATCCAAGTAAGAAGCATAGGTCAGCATGGCTGTAACCCCTAGTGAGAGGGCAAAGAAAGATTGTCCCAGAGCATAGAGGAGACCAGTACTGGTCAGCTTAGAGAAATCTGGTTTGAGGAAGTAAAGAACCCCTTCCATGGCATTTGGCAAACTGAGAGAGCGCCCAATGATGACAACAAAGATGATAAAGAGCAGGGGCATCATGACTTTCGAAGCTCTTTCAATCCCTTTTTGAACCCCACGTGATACAATGAAGATATTCAATAAGATAAAAGCTGCTTGAGCTCCTAGGGCAATGGCTGGATTTGAAATGATTGAAGTAAATAACTGAGCATAATCACCCGTTCCACCAAGTTGGAACAATTTTCTAAACTCAATACCCAGATAAACCAGAATCCATCCTCCAATAACACTGTAGAAAGATAAGAGGATAAAGAGGGCAAAGGCACCAATCCAACCGATGAAGTTGTACTTGCCATTCTTGCCCAGTTTTCCAAAGGTTTTAATCCCAGAGACACCAGCGCTTCGGCCGAGGGCAAACTCAGCTAGCAAAAGGGGAAAACCGATTAGAATAGTGGAGATGAGAAAGACTAGTAAAAATCCTCCTCCACCGTTAGCAGCAGTCATGTAGGGGAATTTCCAAACGGCACCAAGTCCGATAGCTGAACCAGCAGATGCTAGGATAAAGCCCAGTTTAGAACCCCATTGCGATTTTTCAGACATAGTTAAACTCCTAAAATTAGTGTTACAAAAGAAAAAGCTACTGCCCTTGGCAAATAGCCTCATCAGTACTCAAAGTGAGCGTTTCTTTTGATTGATAGACTTGACTATCCTATCATGTTTTCTAAGGTCTGTCAAGAAAACCATTTTCATGTTATGATAAAGTAAAAAATTTCGCAAAATCGCTTGACTCTGACCTAAGGGGAGGGGTTATACTATCAATGTAAGGAGAAAATCATGTACCATATAAAAGAAGCTGCGCAGCTTTCGGGCGTATCTGTCAAGACCCTGCACCACTACGATAAGATAGGACTTTTGGTTCCTTTAAAGTCGGAAAACGGCTATCGAACTTACAGTCAAGAGGATTTGGAACGCCTTCAGGTCATTCTTTACTACAAATATCTAGGCTTTTCTTTAGAAAAAATAGCAGAGCTGTTAAAGGAAGATAGATCAGATTTGTTACCTCACTTGACCAGACAGTTGGACTATTTGACTCGAGAAAGGCAACATCTGGATACTTTGATTTCCACCTTGCAAAAAACCATTCAAGAACAAAAAGGAGAAGGAGAAATGAGCATTCAAGAGAAATTTGCAGGATTTAACTACCAAGACCATCAAAAATACCACCAAGAGGCGGTAGAGAAATATGGACAAGAAGTGATGGACCAAGCGATTGAGCGCCAAAAAGGTCATGAAGACGAAGCTACGGCTGCCTTCAATCAAGTCTTTCAAACCTTGGCACAAAATCTTCAAGTTGGTCTACCGATAACAGCGTCTGAAAACCAAGAAGAAGCAGGTAAACTCTTGCAAGCCATCCGTACTTATGGATTTGATTGTACTATTGAAGTATTCGGTTATATCGGTAAAGGCTACGTTTATAACCCAGAGTTTAAGGAAAACATTGACAAATTTGGACCTGGAACAGCCCAATACACATCAGATGTGATTGCCCAATATGTCCAAACTCAGACAAAATAAAATCGGAGAAGTGATCTTCCGATTTTTTCTAAATTCAAGCACTACTTGCTTAATAATTTTTCTACTACATTTAGTTTTCGCATGGTCAAATCTACATTGAAAAGCTTTTCAAGATAGTTAGTACTGAGCTTTTTTCGTTTTGCAGTTCTAGGGAGATAGAGGTAAAGACAATGGTTACCGATATAAATTTCTTCTTCACCATAATCAATTTTCAATTTTTCTAAAGGGAGACTTTGAATAGATTCTTGATAAAAAATCACGTGTATTCGGTCAAAAAGATAGTGTTTTCCAAATGGGTTTTCTTGGATAATTTTTGCAAAATCATTTTTGTTCTTGATTACCATTTTTAAGTCAGCACCAATTTTTTCCTTTATTAGAGTGTGAACCTGTTCTCGTATTTCTTCCAGAGATAAGTCACTTTCAAGAATGATATTCCCACTTTGAATATAGGTTCGAACTTGTTGAAAACCAGCTTCTGTTAAGATATCTACTAGATAAGACATTTTAGGGATAGCATTTTTTCCATTAGGAGTAACTCCCCTTAACAAGATAATATGTTCCAAAGGACTTCCTTTCTTTTGGGGCTGATTTAGCCATTGAATAATTTAGATTTAGATTGGGTTTGATCCCGCCACCCAGCCGGTGCAGAGGGCAGAAGTGATGTTAAAGCCACCCGTGTGGGCATTGATATCCAGTACCTCACCAGCAAAGTGGAGGCCAGGTACCAGCTTACTTTCAAGGGTTTTAGGGTTGATTTCCTTAAGACTGACACCGCCCTTGGTAACAAATGACTTGGCAAGAGACATTTTACCAGTTACAGGAATTTTGAGAACCTTGATAGACTGGATAAGTTTTTCACGTTCCTTTTCAGTCAACTGTTTGACTTTTTCAGGATAGCCTTGTACAAAAAATTCTGCCAAACGCTCAGGCAATAAAGTTCTTAAAGCGTTTTTCAAGGATTTTTCCCGATTTTCTTCTAGAAATGCAGCCAAATCCTTCTCGGAAAGTTGAGGCAAAACATCCAGTGAGAGAATCTCCCCACCCGTTACAAAGCTAGACATACGTAGGGCAGCAGGGCCAGACAAACCAAAGTGGGTAAAGAGTAAATCGTGAGTGATGACATGCTTGCCATAACTTAAGGTCACATCGTCCAATGAAATTCCTTGCAAGGCCTTGTGTGGAAAATCTGTCAACAAAGGACTTTCAGCAGCCTCAAGCTCGGTAATGGTGTGTTTAAAATGACGGGCAATCTCATGACCAAAACCAGTCGAACCAGTCGAAGGATAGGATTTACCACCAGTTGTGACAATGAGTTTATCACAAGTGAAGATTTGATTCGCTGACTTAAGGACAAACTGGTCGTCTATCTTTTTAACCGAAACAATCTCAGTTTGAGTAGCAACTTGACCACCTAACTCAGTGATTTTCTTTTCTAAGGCTTCGATAATTGTCCGAGACTTGTCACTAGCCGGAAAGACGCGCCCGTGGTCTTCGACCTTAAGTTTAATACCATTTTCTGTAAAAAAGTTAATGATATCATGGTTATCAAATTGAGAGAAGACACTGTAAAGAAAGCGTCCGTTTCCAGGAATTCCAGCTAGTAGGTCATCTAAAGTTCCATTGTTGGTCACATTACAACGACCACCGCCCGTTCCAGCTAATTTTTTTCCAAGTTTGCGATTTTTTTCGATGAGGAGGGTTTTCTGTCCATAAAAGCTACTGGAAATTGTAGCCATCATGCCAGCAGGACCTCCACCGATGACGATAGTATCAAAATGTTTCATAGCTCTATTGTACCACAAAAAACAAGAGATGAAGTCACCTCTTGTAAAGAATGCAATTAATCAATTTCATATCCCATCAGCAAACCACCATCTTCTGCATAGAAACTGCAGAGGCCAGAGGTTGGGAGAATTTTGATATCCGCATGTGGGAAGGTTTCACGGATTCGGTCTGAGAGCTGTTGACAACATTTTTCGTTATTGCGTTGGGCCATGACAATACGGCCACCAGCATATCCAGCTTTAATGATTTCATCATAGGCAGCTTGAACTGATTTCTTTGGTCCTCTTGCTTTTTGTAGCAATTCAAGGGTTCCAGTTTCACTAGCTTCTCCGACCATACGAATGTTGAGAAGGCCAACGACTGTACCGATAAGCTTGCTCAAACGGCCGTTCTTCACCAAGTTATCGACTTTGGCTAGGACAAAGAGTAACTTGGTTTTTTCTTGATAGGCGGTGATAGCTTCAACCACTTCTTCAAAAGATAAGCCCTGGTCAATCAAGTCATTTAATTTTTCTACGAGCAAGTCAACTTCCCCGCCAGCAGACAAACTATCAATTACATGAATTTTAGTGTCAGGATGGTCTTCCAGATAAATATTCTTTGCTAGTTGAGCACTATTGTGACTGCCAGAAAGAGTACCTGTGATGGTTACTAGGAAAATGTTTTTGGCTCCTTCAAATGCTCGTAAATAATCATCTGGGCTTGGACAAGCTGATTTTGAAGCTTCTGCGGTTGCATACATGGTTTCCATCATTTTATCAATGTTAAGACTAGCATCATCAACAAAGACCTGATCAGCTACTTGAATGGTTAAGGGGACACTCACAAAGGTTGTATCAATTGCTGGTGTCTCCAGCTGACGATAATCACAACCAGAGTCAGCAATAATCTTCCAAGTCATAGAAATTCTCCATCTTTGTCAGTTATACATTGACAAAGGTTCTGTCTTTTTTTACAATTATATCATGAAAGCCCTTGAAACAAAAGCCTCATCCGTCTGTTGTGACAAGTAGAAAGAAAATGTTATGTCTGAACGTAGAATCTCTGAAAAGTCTCTTGAAAATCTCAGAAAATCAAACCAAGAATCCAATTTATTAACTAGAGAAGCCATCGAAACAGCACTCTTGCAGCTCTTGGAAAAAAAGGACTTGACCAAGATTAGTATTTCTGAATTGGTCAAACGTGCAGGCGTTTCTCGTGCGGCCTTTTATCGCAATTATGATTCCAAAGAGGAGATTTTAGAAAGTGTCTTTAAACGAACTGTCCACAATATTATGGAACAGCTGCATCATTACGATCTAAAGACAGACCTTTATCTGGTATGGGTTCACCTTTTCCGAGAGGCAAGAAAGGAAGCCAGAGTGATTCAATTGGCCTTGGATTACCATCTGGAAAAAATCTTTGTCCAAGCCATGCAGGAATTTCTAGAAAAATACCATGGAAAATCAAAAGGTGTCAGTTCTTATCTTCATTCCTTCTGGAGTTCAGCCATTGTATCTGTCCTCCTAAAATGGATCAAGGATGGCATGAAGGTACCAGCTGAAAAGATTGCGGACTTAGGTTTACCATTTTTTAAAAAATAGAGAAAAAGGAGAAGAGATATGACTGAAAAAAGACTGGCCTGGGATGAGTATTTTGCAGCCCAAGCCCTACTGATTGCCAATCGTTCCACTTGTAAACGTGCCAAAGTGGGCGCAATTCTGGTAAAGGATAATAAAGTTATTTCCACTGGTTACAATGGTTCGGTGTCAGGGACTGAGCATTGTATTGACCATGAATGTCTGGTCATTGAAGGCCACTGTGTTCGTACCCTTCACGCTGAGGTTAATGCCATTCTCCAAGGTGCAGAACGTGGTGTTCCTAAAGGCTTTACAGCCTATGTGACACACTTTCCTTGTCTGAATTGCACGAAACAATTGCTCCAGGTCGGCTGTAAGCGCGTAGTTTATATCAACCAGTACCGAATGGACGACTATGCCCAATACCTTTATCAAGAAAAAGGGACAGAATTGACCCATTTACCACTTGAGACAGTACAGTCCGCTCTTAAAGAGGCAGATCTAATGTAAAAATTATCAAAAATAAATGGTTTAGAAAGATTTTTAAACCGTTTTTTGGTATAATAAGAAGAATAAATTGAAAGAAGGAATTCCAAAAATGGGAAAAATTGAAGTTATTAATCATCCACTGATTCAACACAAATTGTCAATCTTGCGTCGTACAGATACTTCTACAAAAGCTTTTCGTGAGCTAGTAGATGAGATTGCAATGTTGATGGGGTATGAAGTACTTCGTGATCTTCCACTAGAAGATGTGGAAATCGAAACACCAATCACAAAAACAGTTCAAAAACAATTGGCTGGTAAGAAATTGGCCATCGTTCCAATCTTGCGCGCAGGTATCGGGATGGTTGATGGACTTTTGAGTTTGGTTCCAGCTGCTAAAGTTGGTCACATCGGTATGTACCGTGATGAAGAAACACTTCAACCAGTTGAATACTTGGTGAAATTGCCTGAGGACATTGACCAACGTCAAATTTTTGTAGTAGACCCAATGTTAGCAACAGGTGGCTCAGCAATCTTGGCTGTTGATTCTCTTAAAAAACGTGGCGCATCAAATATCAAATTTGTCTGCCTTGTATCTGCTCCAGAAGGTGTAAAAGCCCTTCAAGAAGCTCATCCAGATGTAGAAATCTTTACTGCAGCCTTGGATGAACGTTTGAACGAACACGGATATATCGTTCCAGGTCTTGGAGATGCTGGAGACCGCTTGTTCGGTACTAAATAAAATTAAAAAGAGATTGACTTGGAAAAGGATTTCCAGTCGTGAAAGGAGGTTGAATTTTTGTTTCTGTTTAATGAAAGCAGAGCAAAGATTTGACCTTTTTTGACCAAGATATTATAATAGTCTTATCTTCAGTCATTTGACCAACAAAAATAAAACTCAAAAGGAGAAATGAATGATTCCTGTAGTTATTGAACAAACAAGCCGTGGAGAACGTTCTTACGATATTTACTCACGTCTTCTCAAAGACCGCATCATTATGCTGACAGGTCCAGTTGAAGACAACATGGCCAACTCAGTTATTGCCCAATTACTTTTCTTAGATGCCCAAGATAGTACAAAAGATATTTACCTTTATGTCAATACACCTGGGGGTTCTGTTTCAGCTGGTTTGGCAATCGTTGATACCATGAACTTTATTAAGGCAGATGTCCAAACCATCGTTATGGGAATGGCCGCATCTATGGGGACGGTCATTGCATCAAGTGGAGCAAAAGGTAAACGTTTCATGCTTCCAAATGCTGAATACATGATCCACCAACCAATGGGTGGTACAGGTGGTGGCACTCAACAAACCGATATGGCGATCGCTGCAGAACACTTGCTTAAAACCCGTAATACCTTGGAAAAAATCTTGGCTGAAAATTCAGGTCAGTCAATCGAAAAAGTCCATGCAGATGCAGAACGTGATAACTGGATGAGTGCTCAAGAAACACTTGAATATGGCTTTATTGATGAAATCATGGCCAACAATTCGTTGAATTAATGATTAAAGAAGGCAAACTCGACTGGGTTTGCTTTTTTTGGTATAATAGGGAGAGATTTCTTAGAAAGAGGATTTATCATGTTTGAAAAAGTCAATCGATCTGGCTTGATTATCTATCTTTACTATAATCGTGATGCCAAAAAACTGCAGGATTATGGAGATATTACCTATCATTCCAAGAAACATCGTTACTTACAGCTTTATGTTCCAACTCAAGAAGTGGAGCAATTGGTCGGGCGCTTGAGCAAGGAAAAGTTTATAAAAAAAGTCAGAGTTTGTCATATCCAAGAGCTGGAAACACCCTTTGTGGGCAATCTTTATCGAGAGGAAAACGTTATCATCGAAAAAGTTCAAGAAAAGTGTTGACAATTTTCTGATAATTCGGTATATTCTTAACATGCTATTTATTTAAGAAATAAGGAGACAAAAAGATGAAGAAAAAATTTGCCCTATCGTTTGTGGCGCTTGCAAGTGTAGCACTTCTTGCAGCCTGTGGAGAAGTGAAGTCTGGAGCGTCAAACGCTGCTGGTAACTCAGTAGATGAAAAGACAATCAAAATCGGATTTAACTTTGAAGAAACTGGTGCTGTAGCAGCCTATGGGACATCTGAACAAAAAGGTGCCCAACTTGCTGTTGATGAAATCAATGCAGCAGGTGGTATCGATGGAAAACAAATCGAAGTAGTCGATAAAGATAACAAGTCTGAAACAGCTGAGGCGGCTTCAGTAACAACTAACCTTGTAACTCAATCTAAAGTATCAGCAATCGTAGGACCTGCGACATCTGGTGCAACTGCAGCTGCGGTAGCGAACGCTACAAAAGCAGGTGTTCCATTGATTTCGCCAAGTGCGACTCAAGATGGATTGACTAAAGGTCAAGATTACCTCTTTATCGGAACTTTCCAAGATAGCTTCCAAGGAAAAATTATCTCAAACTATGTTTCTGATAAATTGCAAGCTAAGAAAGTTGTTCTTTACACTGACAATGCTAGTGACTATGCTAAAGGTATTGCCAAAGCCTTCCGTGAAGCTTATAAGGGTGAAATCGTTGCAGATGAGACTTTCGTAGCAGGTGACACAGACTTCCAAGCAGCCCTTACAAAAATGAAAGGGAAAGACTTTGATGTTATCGTTGTTCCTGGTTATTACACCGAAGCTGGTAAAATTGTAAACCAAGCGCGTGGTATGGGAATGGACAAACCAATCGTTGGTGGTGATGGATTTAACGGTGAAGAGTTTGTACAACAAGCAACTGCTGAAAAAGCATCAAACATCTACTTTATCTCAGGTTTCTCAACTACCGTAGAAGTTTCAGCTAAAGCCAAAGCCTTCCTTGACGCTTACCGTGCTAAGTACAATGAAGAACCTTCAACATTTGCAGCCTTGGCTTATGACTCAGTTCACCTTGTAGCAAACGCAGCAAAAGGTGCTAAAAATTCTGGTGAAATCAAGGATAACCTTGCTAAAACAAAAGATTTTGAAGGTGTAACTGGTCAAACAAGCTTCGATGCAGACCACAACACAGTCAAAACAGCTTACATGATGACCATGAATAATGGTAAGGTTGTAGCAGCAGAAGTTGTAAAACCATAATAGAAAAATATTGAAATAGGGAATGAGCCGTTGACTCACTCCCTGTTTCGATGTTTAGTACTCTTCGAAAATCAAATTCAAACCGCGTCAACGTCGCCTTACCGTACTCAAGTACAGCCTGCGGCTAGTTTCCTAGTTTGCTCTTTGATTTTCATTGAGTATAAGCACCTATCAAAAAGTGAGGGTAACCCCTCGAAATTATAAATAGAAAGAGTGAATCTTATGCTCCAACAACTAGTAAATGGTTTGATTCTAGGTAGTGTATATGCACTGTTAGCCCTAGGATATACCATGGTTTACGGAATTATCAAGCTCATCAACTTCGCCCACGGTGATATTTATATGATGGGAGCCTTTATCGGTTATTTCTTGATTAATTCTTTCCAAATGAATTTCTTTGTAGCTCTTATTGTAGCTATGCTAGCGACAGCTATTCTTGGTGTCGTGATTGAGTTCCTTGCCTACCGACCTTTGCGCCACTCTACTCGTATTGCTGTTTTGATCACAGCTATTGGGGTTTCTTTCTTATTGGAGTATGGCATGGTCTATCTGGTTGGTGCCAATACCCGTGCCTTCCCTCAAGCGATTCAAACAGTTCGCTATGATTTGGGACCAGTTAGCCTAACAAACGTGCAGTTAATGATTTTAGCGATTTCCTTGATTTTGATGATTTTGTTACAAGTCATTGTCCAAAAAACGAAGATGGGGAAAGCCATGCGTGCAGTATCCGTAGATAGCGATGCAGCACAATTGATGGGAATCAATGTAAACCGTACTATCAGCTTTACCTTCGCTTTGGGTTCAGCACTTGCGGGTGCAGCTGGTGTTCTGATTGCCCTCTATTATAACTCTCTTGAGCCTTTGATGGGGGTTACTCCAGGTCTTAAGTCTTTCGTTGCCGCCGTACTTGGTGGTATCGGAATCATTCCTGGTGCGGCGCTTGGTGGATTTGTGATCGGTCTATTGGAAACCTTTGCGACAGCCTTTGGAATGTCAGACTTCCGTGATGCCATTGTTTATGGAATCTTGTTGTTGATCTTGATCGTCCGCCCAGCTGGTATCCTTGGTAAGAATGTGAAAGAGAAGGTGTAAACGATGAAGGAAAATTTAAAAGTTAATATTCTATGGTTACTCCTTTTGTTAGCTGGCTATGGCTTGATTAGTGTACTGGTTTCAGTCGGAGTACTCAACCTATTCTATGTACAGATTTTACAACAAATTGGAATTAATATTATTCTGGCTGTTGGTCTCAACTTAATCGTCGGTTTTTCAGGACAATTTTCACTTGGGCATGCTGGTTTCATGGCGATTGGTGCCTATGCAGCAGCTATTATTGGTTCTAAATCACCAACCTACGGTGCCTTCTTTGGAGCTATGCTGGTAGGGGCTTTGCTTTCAGGAGCAGTTGCCTTACTTGTCGGAATTCCAACCTTGCGTTTGAAGGGAGACTATCTTGCGGTAGCGACTCTAGGTGTTTCTGAAATTATCCGTATCTTTATCATCAATGGTGGAAGCCTTACAAATGGTGCGGCAGGTATCTTGGGAATTCCTAACTTTACAACTTGGCAAATGGTTTACTTCTTTGTCGTGATTACAACCATTGCAACCTTGAACTTCTTGCGTAGTCCAATTGGTCGTTCAACCCTCTCCGTTCGTGAGGATGAAATCGCTGCTGAGTCAGTTGGGGTTAATACGACTAAAATTAAAATCATCGCCTTTGTCTTTGGTGCTATTACTGCAAGTATTGCAGGGTCACTTCAGGCAGGATTTATCGGTTCAGTTGTACCAAAAGATTACACTTTCATCAACTCAATCAACGTTTTGATCATTGTTGTCTTTGGTGGACTTGGTTCCATTACAGGTGCGATTGTTTCAGCTATTGTTTTGGGAATTTTGAATATGCTTCTCCAAGATGTTGCTAGTGTGCGTATGATTATTTACGCTTTGGCCTTGGTATTGGTAATGATTTTCAGACCAGGTGGACTCCTTGGAACATGGGAATTGAGCCTATCACGTTTCTTTAAAAAATCTAAGAAGGAGGAACAAAACTAATGGCATTACTTGAAGTAAAACAGTTAACCAAACATTTTGGCGGTCTAACAGCTGTTGGAGATGTGACTCTTGAATTGAACGAAGGGGAATTGGTTGGACTAATCGGTCCAAACGGAGCTGGGAAAACCACTCTTTTCAACCTCTTGACGGGTGTTTATGAACCGAGTGAGGGAACTGTTACCCTTGATGGTCACCTTTTAAATGGGAAGTCACCTTATAAGATTGCTTCTTTGGGACTTGGACGTACTTTCCAAAATATCCGTCTCTTTAAAGATTTAACAGTTTTGGACAATGTTTTGATTGCCTTTGGCAACCATCACAAACAACATGTTTTTGCTAGTTTCTTACGCTTGCCAGCTTTTTACAAGAGTGAAAAAGAATTAAAGGCTAAAGCTTTGGAATTGTTGAAAATCTTTGATTTAGATGGTGATGCAGAAACTCTTGCTAAAAATCTTGCCTACGGACAACAACGCCGTTTGGAAATTGTTCGTGCCCTCGCTACGGAACCTAAAATTCTCTTTTTGGATGAACCAGCCGCAGGTATGAATCCGCAGGAAACTGCTGAATTGACTGAGTTAATTCGCCGTATCAAAGATGAATTTAAGATTACGATTATGTTGATTGAACACGATATGAATCTGGTTATGGAAGTTACAGAACGCATCTACGTACTTGAATACGGTCGTTTGATTGCTCAGGGAACTCCAGACGAAATTAAGACCAATAAACGCGTTATCGAAGCTTATCTAGGAGGTGAAGCCTAATGTCTATGTTAAAAGTTGATAATCTTTCTGTGCATTACGGCATGATCCAAGCAGTCCGTGATGTAAGCTTTGAAGTGAATGAAGGAGAAGTCGTTTCCCTTATCGGTGCCAATGGTGCAGGTAAGACAACCATTCTCCGTACCTTGTCAGGTCTGGTTCGACCAAGTTCAGGAAAGATTGAATTTTTAGGTCAAGAAATCCAAAAAATGCCAGCTCAGAAAATCGTGGCAGGTGGCCTTTCACAAGTACCAGAAGGACGCCATGTCTTCCCTGGCTTGACTGTTATGGAAAATCTAGAAATGGGAGCTTTCTTAAAGAAAAATCGTGAAGAAAATCAAGCTAACTTGAAGAAAGTTTTCTCACGTTTCCCACGTCTTGAAGAACGGAAGAACCAAGATGCAGCTACTCTTTCAGGAGGGGAACAACAAATGCTTGCCATGGGACGCGCTCTCATGTCAACACCAAAACTTCTTCTCTTAGATGAACCATCAATGGGACTTGCCCCAATCTTTATCCAAGAAATTTTTGATATCATTCAAGATATCCAGAAGCAAGGAACAACTGTCCTCTTGATTGAGCAAAATGCTAATAAAGCACTCGCAATCTCTGACCGAGGTTATGTACTGGAGACAGGAAAAATTGTCCTATCAGGAACAGGAAAAGAACTCGCCTCATCAGAAGAAGTCAGAAAAGCATATCTAGGTGGCTAAAACAATCCAGTGGATTGTTTTAGTCGGCAGATGAAGATTGCGAAGTAATCATCATTATAGTCTGGGAGACTAGTTTAGGTTGCGGATGGAGATTACGAAGTAATCACCATTCTAGTCCGAGGGACCTTTTTAGTCGGTGGATGAGAGTTGCGTAAGCAATCATCATTAATCGTTCGGCGAACCTTTTTAGTTGGCGGATAGAGATTGCGAAGCAATTCTCATCTGCACGGGAAGGTTATCTTTTAATCATTGAAACAGAACAGAATGAAGTGTGTCTATCCTTCATTCAGAGAGCTCGATTTTAGGGCTCTTTTTGCTAGCTTATTCATACTTTTCTGAATTTTGAAAAAGAAATGTAAGCGTTTGATAGATTTGCAAAAAGATTGTATAATAGGGATAAGAATAGAAAAGGAGAAGTCTCATGGCAGTTAAAGATTTTATGACCCGCAAGGTAGTTTATATTAGTCCAGATACAACAGTATCTCATGCAGCAGATTTGATGAGAGAGCAAGGATTACACCGCTTGCCTGTTATCGAAAATGATCAATTGGTTGGTTTGGTGACTGAGGGGACCATTGCCCAAGCTAGTCCATCCAAAGCAACAAGTCTTTCTATCTATGAGATGAATTATCTTCTAAATAAGACAAAAGTAAAAGATGTCATGATTCGTGATGTTGTCACTGTTTCAGGCTATGCTAGTCTTGAGGATGCAACTTATTTGATGTTGAAAAACAAGATTGGTATTCTTCCTGTCGTAGACAACCATCAAGTATACGGAGTTATTACTGACCGTGACGTTTTCCAAGCCTTTCTTGAAATTGCTGGTTATGGTGAAGAAGGAATTCGTGTGCGCTTCGTTACAGAAGATGAAGTCGGAGTTCTTGGTAAGATTGTTTCTCTAATCGTTGAAGAAAATTTGAATATCTCCCATACAGTAAATATTCCGCGTAAAGATGGTAAGGTGATTATCGAAGTTCAAATCGATGGTTCAGTTGATTTAACAGCCTTAAAGCAAAAATTTGAAGCTGAAAATATTCAAGTAGAAGAGATCAGTCGTACTTCTGCTAAAATTTTGTAAGAAGGAAGCCGCAAGGCTTCTTTTTGCATGAAAAGGGGACTAGAGCAAAAGATGGAAAGAAATAAGAGATTATGGTATAATAAAACGATATAAAAAAGGAGTATTTATGGACATTTCAGAAATTCGTCAAAAAATTGACGCAAATCGTGAAAAATTAGCTTCTTTCAGGGGGTCTCTTTGACCTCGAAGGTTTAGAGGAAGAGATTGCCATCTTGGAAAACAAGATGACAGAACCTGATTTTTGGAACGATAATATCGCGGCCCAAAAAACGTCGCAAGAATTAAATGAATTAAAAAATACCTACAATACCTTTCATAAAATGGAAGAGTTGCAGGATGAAGTTGAAATTTTATTAGACTTTTTGGCTGAAGACGAGTCAGTGCATGAGGAGCTGGTTGAACAGTTATCAGAACTTGATAAGATGATGACCAGTTACGAGATGACCCTTCTCTTGTCAGAACCTTATGACCATAATAATGCCATCTTGGAAATCCATCCAGGATCTGGTGGTACAGAGGCTCAGGACTGGGGAGATATGTTGCTGCGTATGTACACTCGCTATGGTAATGCTAAAGGCTTTAAAGTAGAAGTCTTGGATTACCAAGCAGGTGATGAGGCTGGTATTAAGTCGGTAACTTTATCATTTGAAGGACCTAATGCTTATGGTCTTCTCAAGTCGGAAATGGGTGTGCACCGTCTGGTGCGAATCTCGCCATTTGATTCTGCCAAACGTCGCCATACCTCTTTCACATCTGTAGAAGTAATGCCAGAATTGGATGATACCATTGAAGTGGAAATCCGTGAAGATGACATCAAGATGGACACCTTCCGTTCAGGTGGAGCTGGTGGACAAAACGTCAATAAGGTTTCAACAGGTGTACGTTTAACACACATTCCAACTGGGACTGTTGTTCAATCAACAGTGGATCGTACCCAATATGGAAATAGAGATCGTGCCATGAAAATGTTGCAGGCTAAGCTCTATCAAATGGAGCAAGAGAAGAAAGCTGCGGAAGTTGATTCCCTCAAGGGTGAGAAAAAAGAAATCACATGGGGAAGCCAAATCCGTTCATATGTTTTTACGCCTTATACTATGGTAAAAGATCACCGAACTAGCTTTGAAGTTGCGCAGGTAGATAAGGTTATGGATGGGGACCTAGATGGTTTTATCGATGCCTATCTCAAGTGGCGAATTAGCTAAGATAGAAAGGAACTCACATGTCAATCATTGAAATGAGAGATGTCGTCAAAAAATACGACAACGGAACGACTGCACTACGCGGTGTTTCGGTCAGCGTTCAACCAGGGGAATTTGCCTACATCGTAGGACCTTCAGGAGCAGGGAAGTCAACCTTTATTCGTTCTCTATATCGTGAAGTAAAAATCGATAAAGGAAGTCTATCAGTTGCTGGTTTTAATCTGGTTAAGATTAAAAAGAAAGATGTTCCTCTTCTACGTCGAAGTGTTGGGGTTGTCTTCCAGGATTATAAATTGTTGCCAAAGAAAACTGTCTATGAAAATATTGCTTACGCTATGGAAGTAATCGGGGAAAATCGCCGTAATATCAAAAAACGTGTGATGGAAGTCTTAGACCTCGTTGGATTGAAGCACAAGGTTCGTTCTTTTCCAAATGAACTCTCAGGTGGAGAGCAACAGCGTATTGCAATTGCGCGTGCTATTGTAAACAATCCCAAAGTATTGATTGCGGACGAACCAACAGGGAACTTGGATCCAGATAATTCATGGGAAATTATGAATTTGTTGGAACGCATCAATCTCCAAGGTACAACTGTCTTGATGGCGACCCACAACAGTCAGATTGTAAATACCTTGCGCCACCGTGTCATTGCCATTGAAAATGGCCGTGTCGTTCGTGACGAAGCTAAAGGAGAATATGGATACGATGATTAGTAGATTTTTTCGTCATTTATTTGAATCATTAAAAAGTTTGAAGCGAAATGGCTGGATGACAGTGGCTGCTGTCAGTTCAGTTATGATTACTTTGACCTTGGTTGCAATATTTGCATCTGTTATCTTTAATACGGCTAAACTAGCTACAGATATTGAAAATAATGTCCGAGTAATGGTATACATTCGTAAGGATGTAGCTGATAATAGTGAGACTATTGAAAAAGAAGGCCAAACTGTTACTAATAATGATTACCACAAGGTATACGATGCTTTGAAAGGTATGTCAACCGTTAAAAGTGTTACCTTTTCAAGTAAGGAAGAACAATATGAAAAGTTAACAGAAACAATGGGGGACAACTGGAAAATCTTTGAAGGCGATGCTAATCCTCTGTATGATGCATATATCGTTGATACCAATACACCAAGTGATGTAAAGACGGTAGCAGAAGAAGCTAAGAAAATTGAAGGGGTGTCAGAAGTTCAGGATGGTGGTGCCAATACAGAACGCTTGTTCAAGTTAGCTTCATTTATTCGCGTCTGGGGACTTGTTATCGCTGGATTATTGATTTTCATTGCGGTCTTCTTGATTTCTAATACTATTCGTATTACCATTATTTCACGCAGTCGTGAAATTCAAATCATGCGTTTAGTAGGTGCTAAGAATGGTTATATCCGTGGACCTTTCTTGCTTGAAGGTGCCTTCATCGGGCTTCTTGGAGCAACCCTTCCATCAGTTCTGGTATTTGTTGTTTATCAAATGGTTTACCAATCGGTTAATAAGTCATTAGTCGGTCAAAATCTTTCTATGATTTCACCAGAAGTATTCAGTCCACTAATGATAGCCCTCTTGTTTATTATTGGAATTTTTATTGGTTCAATTGGATCAGGAATTTCAATGCGTCGATTCTTAAAAATTTAAATTTAAATAGATGTATATTTGAGGAGATTTTAATATCTCCTTTTTTACTACAAAAATTTTAGAAAAAAGTGTACTTTTTTTTATAAAAGCCTTTACAAAAAAAATTAAAGTGGTATAATTAAATCATAGAAAGTGCAAACGTTTTCGTAAAACGTTTGCCTAAATAAAAATAAAGGAGATTTGAATGATGAAAGATACATTCAAAAATGTCTTGTCTTTCGAATTTTGGCAAAAATTCGGTAAGGCTTTGATGGTGGTTATCGCCGTTATGCCGGCTGCTGGTTTGATGATTTCAATCGGTAAGTCGCTTGTGATGATTAACCCTAACTTTGCTCCACTCGTTATTACTGGTGGTGTACTAGAGCAAATCGGTTGGGGAGTTATCGTTAACCTTCATATCTTGTTCGCCCTCGCTATTGGAGGAAGCTGGGCTAAGGAACGCGCTGGTGGTGCGTTTGCGGCAGGTCTTGCCTTTATCCTAATCAATCGTATCACTGGTACAATCTTTGGCGTATCAGGAGATATGTTGAAAAATCCAGAAGCTATGGTAACAACACTCTTTGGTGGATCAATCAAAGTTGCTGATTACTTCATTAGTGTAATGGAAGCCCCAGCACTTAACATGGGTGTCTTCGTAGGGATTATTTCTGGTTTTATTGGAGCAACTGCTTACAATAAATACTATAACTTCCGTAAGCTTCCTGATGCACTTTCATTCTTTAACGGAAAACGTTTTGTACCGTTTGTAGTTATTCTTCGTTCAGTAATTGCTGCAATTGTACTTTCAGCTTTCTGGCCAGTAGTTCAAACAGGTATCAATAGCTTTGGTATCTGGATTGCTAACTCACAAGAAACTGCTCCAATCCTTGCACCATTCTTGTATGGTACATTGGAACGTTTGCTCTTGCCATTTGGTCTTCACCACATGTTGACTATCCCAATGAACTACACAGCTCTTGGTGGTACTTATGAAGTCTTAACTGGTGCAGCAAAAGGTAGCCAAGTATTTGGTCAAGACCCACTATGGCTTGCATGGGTAACAGACCTTGTAAACCTTAAAGGTACTGATGCTAGTCAATACCAACACTTGTTAGATACTGTTCACCCAGCTCGTTTCAAAGTTGGACAAATGATCGGTTCATTCGGTATCTTGATGGGTGTGGCTGTGGCTATTTACCGTAACGTTGAATCAGACAAGAAACACCAATACAAAGGTATGATGATTGCGACAGCTCTTGCAACATTCTTGACAGGGGTTACTGAACCAATCGAATACATGTTCATGTTTGTAGCAACTCCAATGTACATCGTGTACTCATTTGTTCAAGGTGCTGCCTTCGCTATGGCTGACGTTGTAAACCTACGTATGCACTCATTCGGTTCAATCGAGTTCTTGACTCGTACACCTATTGCGATTAGCGCTGGTATCGGTATGGATATCGTTAACTTCGTTTGGGTAACTGTTCTCTTTGCTGTAATCATGTACTTTATCGCAAACTTCATGATTCAAAAATTCAACTACGCAACTCCAGGACGTAACGGAAACTACGAAACTGCTGAAGGTTCAGAAGAAGCTAGCAGTGAAGTGAAAGTTGCAGCAGGTTCTCAAGCTGTAAATATTATTAACCTTCTTGGTGGACGTGCAAACATCGTTGATGTGGATGCATGTATGACTCGTCTTCGTGTAACTGTTAAAGATGCAGATAAAGTAGGAAATGCAGAACAATGGAAAGCAGAAGGAGCTATGGGTCTTGTCATGAAAGGACAAGGGGTTCAAGCTATCTACGGTCCAAAAGCTGACGTATTGAAATCTGATATCCAAGATATCCTTGATTCAGGTGAAATCATTCCTGAAACTCTTCCAAGCCAAATGACTGAAGCACAACAAAACACTGTTCAATTCAAAGGTCTTACTGAGGAAGTTTACTCAGTAGCTGACGGTCAAGTTCTTGCTTTGGAACAAGTAAAAGATCCAGTATTTGCTCAAAAAATGATGGGTGACGGATTTGCTGTAGAACCTGCAAATGGAAACATTGTATCTCCAGTTTCAGGTACTGTATCAAGCATCTTCCCTACAAAACATGCTCTTGGTCTTGTGACTGAAGCAGGTCTTGAAGTATTGGTTCACATTGGTTTGGACACAGTAAGTCTTGAAGGAAAACCATTTACAGTTCATGTAGCTGAAGGACAAAAAGTTGCAGCAGGTGACCTTCTTGTCACAGCTGACTTGGATGCTATCCGTGCAGCAGGTCGTGAAACTTCTACAGTGGTTGTCTTCACAAATGCTGAAGCTATTAAATCAGTTAAATTAGAACAAACAGGTTCTCTTGCAGCTAAAACAGCAGTTGCTAAAGTAGAATTGTAATATACTTGAGGTTGGAAGCTGTATTCCAACCTCTTATTTTGGGAGAAAAGCATGAAATTTTTAACACTCAATACTCATAGCTGGATGGAAAAAGAAGCTGAGGAAAAATTCCAGCTCTTGCTTGAAGATATTCTTGATAAAGATTATGATTTGATTTGTTTCCAAGAAATCAATCAGGAGATTACTTCGCCAGAGGTCGAGGTTAATGACCTTTATCAAGCTTTGCCAGCAGCTGAGCCTATTCACCAAGACCATTATGTTAGACTTTTGGTTGAAAAGTTGTCAGAGCAAGGAAAAAATTACTATTGGACTTGGGCCTATAACCATATCGGTTATGACCGCTACCATGAAGGTGTGGCTATCTTGTCTAAAACACCGATTGAAGCCAGAGAAATTTTGGTTTCAGATGTGGATGATCCAACAGACTATCATACTCGCCGTGTTGCCTTGGCTGAAACTGTAGTCGATGGTAAGGAGCTGGCAGTTGCCAGTGTCCACCTTTCTTGGTGGGATAAAGGTTTCCAAGAAGAATGGGCACGGTTTGAAGCTGTCTTGAAAGAATTAAACAAACCGCTTTTGCTGGCTGGAGATTTCAACAATCCGGCTGGACAGGAAGGCTATCAAGCTCTTTTAGCTAGTCCATTAGGCTTACAAGACGCTTTTGAAGTTGCTCAAGAGAAAAGCGGTAGCTATACTGTTCCACCAGAAATTGATGGATGGAAGGGGAATACAGAACCCCTTCGAATCGATTATGTCTTTACTACCAAAGAGTTAGAGGTGGAAAATTTACATGTCGTATTTGATGGTAACAAGAGTCCACAAGTGAGTGATCACTATGGCTTGAATGCTACTTTAAACTGGAAATAACGACTGAAAAGAGGTTGGAACTATAAAATTCCAGCCTTTTTCTGACTAGAAAAGGTACTGGAAATAGCCTAAATAAGTGAGACTACTGAAATGGAATAAAATGTGGTATAATTGATAAGATAGATAGAATCGAGGATATTATGTCATTTACTAAATTTCAATTTAAAAACTATATTAGAGAAGCCTTGGAGGAGTTGAAATTTACAACTCCAACAGAGGTACAAGATAAGTTGATTCCCATTGTCTTGGCAGGCCGAGATTTGGTTGGAGAATCAAAAACAGGTTCAGGTAAGACTCATACTTTCTTGTTACCGATTTTCCAGCAATTAGATGAAGTTAGTGATAGTGTGCAAGCAGTGATTACTGCACCGAGCCGTGAGTTAGCTACTCAAATTTACCAAGCAGCCCGTCAGATTGCAACTCACTCAGATGTCGAAGTTCGTGTGGTTAATTATGTGGGTGGTACGGATAAGGCTCGCCAGATTGAGAAATTGGCAAGCAATCAGCCTCATATTGTTATTGGAACACCAGGCCGTATCTACGACTTGGTTAAGTCTGGTGATCTAGCTATTCACAAGGCTAAGACATTTGTGGTCGATGAGGCAGACATGACCTTGGATATGGGATTCTTGGAAACTGTTGATAAGATTGCTGGAAGTCTTCCAAAAGATCTGCAATTCATGGTCTTCTCAGCGACTATTCCACAAAAACTGCAACCATTCTTGAAAAAATACTTGTCAAATCCTGTTATGGAGAAAATCAAGACAAAAACGGTTATTTCTGACACTATTGATAACTGGTTGATTTCTACTAAGGGACGTGACAAGAACGCTCAAATTTATCAATTGACTCAGTTGATGCAACCGTATTTGGCAATGATTTTTGTTAACACTAAAACGCGTGCTGATGAATTGCATTCATATCTGACTGCTCAAGGCTTGAAGGTGGCAAAAATCCATGGGGATATTGCCCCTCGTGAACGCAAGCGAATCATGAATCAGGTTAAAAATCTGGATTTTGAGTACATTGTCGCAACAGATTTAGCAGCACGTGGAATTGACATTGAAGGTGTCAGTCATGTCATCAATGATGCCATTCCGCAAGATTTGTCCTTCTTTGTGCACCGTGTTGGTCGTACTGGACGTAATGGCCTAGCTGGCACAGCTATTACCCTTTACCAGCCAAGTGATGACTCGGATATCCGAGAGTTAGAGAAGTTAGGAATCAAGTTTACTCCTAAGATGGTCAAAGACGGAGAATTTCAAGATACCTATGACCGTGATCGTCGTGCTAATCGTGAGAAGAAGCAAGATAAGCTTGATATCGAAATGATTGGTTTGGTTAAAAAGAAAAAGAAAAAAGTTAAACCGGGCTATAAGAAGAAGATTCAATGGGCAGTTGATGAAAAACGTCGCAAAACCAAGCGTGCTGAAAATCGTGCTCGCGGTCGTGCAGAGCGTAAAGCAAAACGCCAAACATTTTAATAGAAATTGTTGGAGTGCTGAGCTCCAACTTTTTTATTGTGTGACTTTCAGTCCGTCTCGCTCCGTTAGGTGCGAGTCGAAGGTTATACCAAAAAACTCCGAACGCGATACAATAAAGGTGTTCAAGCCAATTGTAAAGCGAAAGGAGAAAAATATGGCACAAAAGGCTCATAGTTTATCGCACACAAAGTGGCACTGTAAGTATCACATTGTGTTCACCCCTAAGTATAGACGAAAAGTAATCTATAATAAATATCGAAGTAGTTTAGGAGAAATATTTCATCGCTTGTGTAGTTATAAAGGAGTTGAAATTATCGAGGGTCACTTAATGCCAGACCATGTACATATGTTAGTAAGTATTCCACCAAGGATAAGTGTTTCAAGTTTCATGGGGTATTTAAAAGGTAAAAGTGCACTCATGATGTTTGAAAACCACGTCAATCTCAAGTACAAGTTTGGGAATCGGCATTTTTGGGCGGAAGGTTATTATGTGAGTACGATTGGACTCAATGAAGCCACAATTAAGAAATATATTCAAGATTAAAGAAATTATCCAGTGGATGATTTCTTCACGAGTATGAAAATTTGAGAACGAGTAAAGCATGATAGAGCACTAGATAAATTGAGTGTAAAAGAATATGAGGATACCTTTAGGGATAGTGGTAAGTAATACTAAAGCCTCTTTAAGGGGCAAGTGACGAGTCCAGAGCAATGAGGCTTGAACAAAGTGAAAACCAGCGTCTTTAGGCGCTGGCTGGTAATTTGGGCTTATAGCCCTGGTTCAAACCACCCGTTAGACGGGTGGTCATGATTGATAAGCTTCAAGAAGTTATTCAAGGACTGGAAAAAAGCGTTTTAAAGTCCACTGTCAGCAGACAATAGACAAGGTTGCTTTTTGAAAATGTTTGAGTATAAGCTTAACCTTACAGAAAGCGGTAACAAACAATGAAGATGTTTACTTTTTTCAAAAAAGTTTCTGGCCAACATTTTTGACTGTTCAGCAAACTGTTATACTATTCTATCTAAAGGATGGTTTGGATCGACAATACCTAAAACTGAGTCTATATATTTGGTGATAGGAAATTTTATATTTGGAGATATTTACGTAGCTATCTTTAGCAATTCGAAAATGTGGGATAAAAGTTGGGATAAAAAGAGTGGTAGCAATAAGAAAAAATATATATTGAAAAAGTAATCTGAGATGTAGGAAATGGGTTATTTAAATGGGTATCATTTCCAGTTGACGCAAGCTTAAAAAAACGTTATAATAAGAAAGTTGAGAATTGATTTTCAATCATCTTAGTCCAGAGAAATGGCGGTGCTGCGAGCCATCTAAGCTAGGAAATCATGCTACTCAATCATACAATTGCATAAGAATAAGAGAATGACAAGTTCATTGAATGAAGGTGGTACCGCGGTTTTTCGCCCTTCGTTATGTGAGCTTGTCTTTTGGTTTTTTGGAGGTGTTGATGAAAACATTTCTTGTCAAACAAAAGTTTCGTCTTGGAGGCGAACGCTTCGCTATCAAGGATGACAGGGGAGAAATCGCCTATCAGGTGGAGGGATCATTTTTTAAGATTCCCAAAACCTTTACCATATATGATGCTAATGGTGAACAGGTCAGTCAGATCAGTAAAGAAATCTTGACCTTGTTGCCTCGTTTTGAGATTCAGCTTAGGGATGGGTCGAATTTTGTCATTCGTAAGAAGTTGACCTTCTGGCGAGATAAGTATGAGTTTGATAATCTGGGTCTTCGTATCGAGGGCAATATCTGGGATTTGGATTTCAAATTGCTGGATGAACGCGATCAGCTGATTGCGGAAATCAGGAAAGAACTCTTCCATCTGACCTCTACCTATACCGTAACGGTTCTTGAGGATGCTTATGCAGACCTAGTCATTTCCCTCTGTGTCGCGATTGACTATGTGGAAATGCTGGAAAGCCAATCACATTAAATAAGTAATAAGGAGACAATATGAAACAACTATCTAGTGCACAAGTACGCCAAATGTGGCTTGATTTCTGGGCGACTAAAGGTCACTCAGTAGAACCATCAGTGAGTTTGGTTCCTGTAAATGATCCAACTCTTTTGTGGATCAACTCTGGGGTAGCAACTCTTAAGAAATACTTTGACGGGACTATCATCCCTGAAAATCCACGTATTACCAATGCTCAAAAAGCGATTCGTACCAACGACATTGAAAACGTAGGGAAGACTGCGCGTCACCACACCATGTTTGAAATGTTGGGGAACTTCTCTATCGGGGATTACTTCCGTGACGAAGCCATCACTTGGGCTTATGAGCTTTTGACAAGCCCTGAGTGGTTTGACTTCCCAGCTGAAAAACTGTACATGACCTACTATCCAGACGATAAAGATTCTTACAACCGCTGGATTGAAGTGGGAGTGGATCCAAGCCACTTGATTCCAATTGAGGACAACTTCTGGGAAATCGGTGCGGGACCTTCTGGACCTGATACAGAGATTTTCTTTGACCGTGGAGAAGCTTTTGACCCAGAAAATATCGGTCTTCGCCTTCTTGCAGAAGATATTGAAAACGACCGTTATATCGAAATCTGGAACATCGTTTTGTCACAATTTAATGCAGACCCTGCTGTTCCTCGTAGCGAATACAAGGAATTGCCACACAAGAACATTGATACGGGCGCTGGTTTGGAGCGTTTGGTGGCGGTTATCCAAGGGGCTAAGACAAACTTTGAAACGGACCTCTTCATGCCGATTATCCGTGAAGTTGAGAGATTATCTGGTAAGGTTTATGACCAAGATGGCGACAACATGAGCTTTAAAGTTATCGCAGACCACATCCGTTCTCTTTCATTTGCCATCGGTGATGGTGCCCTTCCAGGAAATGAAGGCCGTGGTTATGTCCTTCGTCGTCTTCTCCGTCGTGCCTCTATGCACGGTCAAAAATTGGGTATCAATGAGCCTTTCCTTTACAAACTGGTTCCAACTGTTGGAAAAATCATGGAAAGCTACTACCCAGAAGTGCTTGAAAAACGTGACTTTATCGAAAAAATCGTTAAGAGCGAAGAAGAGTCATTTGCTCGTACCCTTCACTCAGGTCAACACTTTGCCCAAGGTATCGTAGCAGACTTGAAAGAAAAAGGTCAATCTGTCATTGCTGGTTCAGATGTCTTCAAACTCTATGACACTTATGGATTCCCAGTTGAATTGACTGAAGAAATCGCTGAAGAAGCTGGTATGACTGTCGACCGTGAAGGTTTTGAAGCAGCCATGAAAGAACAGCAAGAACGCGCGCGTGCGTCAGCTGTTAAAGGTGGCTCAATGGGCATGCAAAATGAAACCCTTCAGAACATCACAGTGGAAAGTCGCTTTAACTATGAAGCATCACAATTGTCTTCTAAATTGGTAGCTATCGTGGCTGATAATGCAGAAGTAGAAGCTGTATCTGAAGGAACTGCCTCTCTTATCTTTGCGGAAACGCCATTCTACGCTGAAATGGGTGGACAGGTAGCTGACCACGGACAAATCTTGGATGCGTCAGGTAAGGTTGTGGCTACTGTGACAAATGTTCAAAAAGCTCCGAACGGACAAGCTCTTCACACTGTTGAAGTCCTTGCACCGCTTGCCTTGAACCAAGAATATACTTTGGCAATCGATACAAATCGTCGTCACCGTGTCATGAAAAACCACACTGCGACTCACTTGCTTCACGCTGCCCTTCACAATATCCTTGGAAATCACGCAACACAAGCAGGATCTCTTAACGAAGTCGAATTCCTTCGCTTTGACTTTACCCACTTCCAAGCAGTAACTGCAGAAGAATTGCGTGCTATTGAACAGCAAGTCAACGAGAAGATCTGGGAAGCTCTTGAAGTTAAGACAGTTGAAACGGATATTGACACTGCCAAGGAAATGGGAGCGATGGCCCTCTTTGGTGAGAAATACGGTAAGGAAGTCCGTGTTGTTACTATCGGTGACTACTCTATCGAGCTTTGTGGTGGTACCCACGTTGGCAATACTTCTGAAATTGGCCTCTTCAAGATTGTCAAAGAAGAAGGAATCGGATCAGGAACTCGCCGTATCTTGGCAGTGACTGGTAAGGAAGCCTTTGAAGCCTACCGCGAACAAGAAGACGCTCTTAAAGCTGTCGCAGCAACCTTGAAAGCACCTCAACTTAAAGAAGTACCTCACAAGGTAGAAGGACTTCAAGAACAACTTCGTCAACTTCAAAAAGAAAATGCTGAGTTGAAAGAAAAAGCCGCAGCTGCAGCCGCAGGCGATATTTTCAAAGACGTTAAGGAAGTCAACGGTCACCGTTACATTGCTAGTCAAGTTTCTGTATCAGATGCAGGTGCCCTTCGTACCTTTGCGGATAACTGGAAACAAAAAGACTACTCTGACTTGCTTGTCCTAGTTGCTGCTATCGGAGACAAAGTCAATGTCCTTGTCGCAAGCAAAACAAAAGACCTTCATGCAGGAAACCTTGTCAAAGAATTGGCACCAATCGTCGATGGACGTGGTGGTGGTAAACCAGACATGGCCATGGCAGGAGGAAGTAACCAAGCTAAAATCCAAGAATTGTTGGATGCAGTAGCAGGTAAATTGTAAGAAAACAAAGATCTATCCATTTGGGTAGGTCTTTTTGTGAATGCAAAAAAGCCAAATCCGATTGGACCTGGCTTGGTTATTATGAACTATTAGATTGTATTGGCTGCCCAGACACTTACTGATTTAGCTGAGACTGGGAATTGTCCATAACCTTCTTCATCAATGGTAATTTGACCTTGGTGGTTTTCAAGTAAATCTACGAAAGTTTGGTTAGCCCATTCTTGGCCGACAAACATAGACTTGCTGTTTTCTTGGTCATTTGAGATCAAGACTGCGATTGGGGATTGATTTTCAGCACCTGAGCGTACCCAACCAACACAGTTAGCATCATCAAAGTAGTCTGTTTGTTCTTCATAGGCCAAATCTTTTCGGATAGCTAGGAGGCGGTCAAGGACTTCTTTGAAATCTTGTTGAGCATACTGCCCTGAAATACCATAGTAGTCTCCGTAAAAGACACATGGAAGACCATCTTGGCGTAACAGAATGAGGGCATAGGCTGCTGGTTTGAACCATTCTTCAACAGTAGACTCAAGAGCCTGACCACGTTGGGTATCGTGGTTGTCGACAAAGGTTACAGCCTTGTAAGGTTTGAGTTCAACCAAGCTATCTGTGAAAATACCACGAAGGTCATAGTTTGCGCCAGCTTGACTGGCTTCAAAGAGATTCTGGTGGAGACGAACATCGACAAGGTCAAAGCGTTCTTCCGTTTTTTCAAGATAGTCTAGATTGGCTTCCTTGTCTGGATTCCAAAATTCACCAAAAACATAGAAATCCTCACCGTATTTTTCCTTCATATCACGGATAAAATTGCGCATGAAGAAAGAGTCAATGTGTTTAACGGCATCCAAGCGGAAACCAGCTACACCAGTCGTTTCCATGAACCAGTCAGCCCAGTCATAGATATTTTGGATGACTTCAGGATGTTTAAAGTCTAGGTCCGCATACATGAGGTAGTCGTAGTTTCCGTTTTCGTTATCGACCAATTCCTCGTTGGCCCAGCCCTTGTTATCCCCTTGGATTAGATAAATCCCAGACTTACGGCGTTTAGCATCGTAGTCTGTACCTGTGAAGTGGTACCAATGCCAGTGGAAGTCATTGTAGGTATCTTGGCGACCATCGAAGGTAAAGCTAGTCCAGCCATTGATGGTGAAGGGTTCTCCAAGTTCAACTGTACGGTCTACAGGATCCACTTCAATAACCTGAAAGGCTTCCATGTGATCAGCAGCAGCCTTGTGATTGAGTACCACATCGGCCATAGGTTGAATTCCCTGTGCTTTTAGGGCTTGAATGGCTTGAAGATAGTCTTCTTTGAAACCATACTTAGTGCGGACAGTCCCTTTTTGGTTGAACTCACCAAGATCAAATAGGTCGTAGACTCCATAGCCCACATCTTTTTCGTTGGTAGCTTTAAAAGCTGGTGGCATCCAGACATGGCTAATCCCCAGATCAGCTAGGTGTGGAGCATCTTCAGCCAGACGCGTCCAGTGCTGGCCGTCGTGGGGCAGATACCATTCAAAGTATTGCATGAGTGTTTGATTTTGCATGATGTTTCCTCTTACTTGTCAATCTTGTTCTTTATTCTATCATAAAGTATCTTTTAACGCAAACGTTTGCGTAATACTGAATAATAAGTTTTTGACTATTTTATATAAAATGTTGATTTTTAAAATGAAAGCGCTATAATAATAGTAAATTACATAGATAAAGAGAGGAGATTTCTCATGATTGAATTTCAAAATGTTAGTAAGTTGTATGGTGATAAAGAGGCCTTGAGCAATCTCAATTTGCAGATTGAAAATGGAGAGATTATGGGCTTGATTGGCCATAATGGTGCTGGAAAATCGACCACTATAAAATCCTTAGTCAGTATCATTTCGCCCAGCAGTGGTCGTATTTTGGTAGATGGTCAGGAGTTATCGGAAAATCGCTTGGCTATTAAACGAAAGATTGGTTATGTAGCAGACTCGCCTGACTTATTTTTGCGTTTAACAGCCAATGAATTTTGGGAATTAATTGCTTCATCCTATGATCTGAGCAGTTCTGACTTGGAAGCTAGTCTAGATAGGCTATTGAGTGTTTTTGATTTTGCTGAAAACCGCTATCAGGTCATTGAAACTCTTTCTCACGGAATGCGTCAGAAAGTCTTTGTCATCGGGGCACTCTTGTCTGATCCTGATATTTGGGTCTTGGACGAACCCTTGACTGGTTTGGATCCCCAGGCTGCCTTTGATTTGAAGCAGATGATGAAGGAACATGCACAAAAAGGGAAGACGGTCTTGTTTTCAACTCATGTCCTAGAGATAGCCGAGCAAGTCTGTGATCGGATTGCCATTTTGAAAAAGGGGCATTTGATTTATTGTGGTAGCGTAGAGGACTTGAGAAAAGACCATCCAGACCAGTCTTTGGAAAGTATATACCTTAGTCTTGCTGGTAGAAAAGAGGAGGTTTCAGATGCGTCTCAAGGTCATTAAAAAATTAGTGGATATCAATATCCTCTATTCATCTCAAGAAGCTAATCTGGCTAACCTACGAAAGAAGCAAGCTAAAAATCCTGGAAAAAAAGTAAATGTTTCCGCTAGAGTCCTCAGTTCTTACATTTTTTCCAGTCTCTTGATGCTTTTCATGTTTATAAATATAGCCTTTCGTTTTCCTTTTGAGGAAAGGCCAAGTTTTTTTAGTAGCATGGTTACTATTTTACTGGTGCTGGCCTTTTCAACTTCTTTCACTGCATTTTACAATGTCTTTTATGAGAGTAAGGATTTGGTATCGTATAGACCCTATGCCTTTAAAGAATCAGAGATTATAATTGCAAAAGGACTGTCTGTCCTTTTGCCAGCTCTAACTGGAATTGTACCAATTCTAGCTTATTTTCTAGTCCTCTATATTAGGCTAGCTCCTTCTCTTTGGCTGGGCTTGCCTTTGATGCTGCTGTCCTTGGCCTTATTATTTGTCTCTGTTACTTTAGTGATGGTAGTGGCAGTACATTTCTTGGCTCAGACTAGGGTCTTCAGAAAGTATCAGTATATTTTTGCCAATGTGATGATTGGGATAGGAGTTCTCATACCTTTAATATTTGTCCTCTTTCTACAGTCGACTTTTGGAAGTATTGTTGACAAAGTTAGAGACATTCCATTTCTCCTTTATCCTCTTCATATCTTTTACAAAATAGCAGTGGAGCCTTTTTCGACAGAAGCCATACTGGGTCTGCTCGCTTGGATAGCTTTAACTGTTTTCTTGCTTTACCTGACCAAAAAGAAGGTTTTGCCTCGTTTTTATGATGTGGTCCTACTTAATAGTGAGGAGAAGGTCAAAAAAGAACGTCGCAGTAAGGAGGGGCTTTCAACTACTAAAAAGGGCTTTTTCCGTATGGTTTTACGCTACCACCTCACCCTCTTGGGACAGGGAACTGGCGTGATTACAGTGCTTTTTACAAGTGCTTTCCTTCCTTATCTCATGATGATTGGTCTGATTTCCAACATCCGAGATTCTCAGATAGTTCCAGACATTCATCCTCCATACTGGTTACCCTTGTTTTTTATAGCTCTCTTTATAGCAGTTGTCAATAACAATATCACCAGCCTGCATTCAATTGCCTTGTCCTTGGAGAGGGAAAATGTTGATTTTCTTAAGAGTTTACCCTTTGACTTTGCTCGTTATGTGAAAGTGAAATTTTGGATTATATATGCTGTCCAGTCCTTTTTACCAGTTCTGACTTTACTTGGTCTTTCTCTATATCTAGGCTTGCCCATCCTTTCGATGATTTACCTTCTTGTAGTCTGGACCCTTGCCAGTGTCATCCTTTCTTGCCACAATTACTTTAAGGACGTAAAAAATCTGTCAACCAATTGGAGTAGTATTACGGACTTGGTGAACCGTTCAAATCGTATAGTAGCAATTGTTTTGATTTTGGTTTATAGTGCAATCTTAATGGCCCTTGTAATAGGGAGCTTATTCTTGGTTCGGTCTCTCTCCTCTATCCTTGCCATTAGCTTGGGAGTAGGGGCTCTTATCCTCTTGCTTGCTCTTGCTATTTTTGGCTATTATTACTATCTGTCACGCATATTGACAGAAATAGAAAAAAGATGAGATAGTTGGTCGCTTGCTTGATAAATCTCATTTGACAAAACACTTTCAAAGTTTGTTAGAATGTAGTTGTAAATGATTAAGATTGGTAATCAAAAATATATAGGGAGGAATGTTTTGAATAAGAAATATAACATAGTTCTATTATTGTTGTTTATAGTTTATTTATTTGGATATTTTTCAATTTCAAAAACATTAATTCCTATAATGTGTGTGATCCAAGTGTTTTTGATAGAAAATATATTTAGAGTTCGAAATAGGATTATGCAGATAGGTGAAATGATAATTATTGTTGCTTCTATAATATTATTTATTGATAGTATATTGAGTTTGTAACAAAAAGCTTCTCTATAAAATCAAATTTTCCAGATACCTGCTGAAGATGATTTATATCCTAATATTTCTTCTACTATATTTGTCACTAAATTTGACAGCCACATATTACTGATACAACTTCTCTACCTATAATCTCACAGTTAACCTGAGGCTAGTTTCCTCTTTGATTTTCTTTGATAAAAAGAATGCTCCTCCATGATGGAAGAGCATCTTTTATTGTGATTCTTACACATTTACTTTCTAATTTTTAATTAGTATCAGTATACCATTTTTTAAAAATAGAGTAAAAAAGCAAGGGTTGTTTCTTTTTGAGAATTGTCTAAAAATTTGATATAATGGTAGTTATGAATAGAATAAGAGTCAGTAAGCGAGTTGAAAAAAAGCTTACCAAAGGTCTGGTTTTACTAGAAGCTAGCGATCTTGAGAATGTCAATCTTAAGGATCAGGAAGTAGAAGTGCAGAGTCAGGAAGGAACCTTTCTTGGGACTGCCTACCTATCTCAGCAAAACAAGGGCTTTGGCTGGTTTGTTAGTAAAAATAAGGTGACCTTCAATCAAGCTTTCTTTGAAACACTGTTTAGACAAGCTAAAGAAAAGAGAAGAGCCTACTATCAAGATGATTTGACAACTGCCTTTCGTCTCTTCAACCAAGAGGGAGATGACTTTGGCGGTCTGACAGTGGATCTTTATGGCGACTATGCTGTCTTTTCTTGGTATAACTCTTATGTTTATCAGATTCGTCAGATCATCTCAGAGGCCTTTAGACAGGTTTTTCCTGAGGTGTTAGGAGCCTATGAGAAGATTCGCTTTAAGGGTTTGGACTATGAATCAGCCCATGTTTATGGTCAAGAAGCACCTGACTTTTTCACTGTTCTAGAAAATGGTGTCTTGTATCAAGTCTTTATGAATGATGGCTTGATGACAGGGATTTTCCTAGACCAGCATGAGGTTCGTGGTAGTCTGGTCGATGGTTTGGCTATGGGCAAATCCTTGCTCAATATGTTTTCCTACACAGCAGCATTTTCAGTAGCTGCAGCCATGGGAGGAGCTAGCCAGACAACTTCTGTTGACCTAGCCAAACGTTCACGAGAATTGTCGGAAGCGCATTTTCAGGCAAATGGGCTCAGCACAGACGACCATCGTTTTATAGTCATGGATGTCTTTGAGTATTTCAAGTATGCTAAACGAAAAAACTTGACCTATGATGTGATTGTCCTAGATCCGCCTAGCTTTGCTCGAAACAAAAAACAAACGTTCTCTGTGGCCAGGAATTATCACAAGTTGATTTCCCAGAGTCTTGAGATTTTAAATCCTGGAGGAATTATCATTGCCAGTACCAATGCTGCCAATGTTTCCCGCCAGAAATTTACAGAACAAATTGATAAAGGCTTTGCAGGAAGAAGTTACCAAATTTTAAACAAATACGGTCTTCCAGCAGATTTCGCCTATAATAAAAAAGATGAAAGTAGTAATTACCTCAAGGTGATTAGTATGAAGGTTAGTAAATGAAATTAATCGTTTCAGTAATGCCAAGAAGTTTAGAGGAAGCTCAGGCTCTGGATGCCACGAGGTATCTGGATGCCGACATCATTGAATGGCGTGCTGACTATCTGCCTAAGGAAGCAATTTTGCAGGTGGCTCCAGCTATTTTTGAAAAATTCGCAGGCCGTGAGTTGGTTTTCACATTGCGAACTCGCTCTGAAGGGGGAGAAATCGACCTTTCTCCAGAAGAATATATCCATCTAATCAAGGAAGTGGCGCAACTCTATCAACCAGACTATATTGATTTTGAGTACTACAGCTACAAGGATGTTTTTGAGGAAATGCTGGACTTCCCAAATCTCGTTTTGAGTTACCACAATTTCCAAGAAACACCTGAAAATATGATGGAGATCTTGTCAGAGTTGACGAGCTTAAATCCAAAACTTGTTAAGGTTGCGGTGATGGCTCACACGGAGCAGGATGTGCTAGACTTGATGAACTATACACGAGGCTTTAAAACCCTCAATCCTGAGCAGGAATATGTAACTATTTCTATGGGTAAGGTGGGCAAGGTTTCTCGTATCACTGCGGATGTGACAGGTTCTAGCTGGTCTTTTGCTAGTCTAGATGAGGCTAGTGCCCCAGGTCAGATTTCCCTAGTTAACATGAAAAAAATCAGGGAGATTTTAGATGAAGCTTGATGGCTATACACGTTTAGCTGCCGTTGTTGCCAATCCTATTAAGCATTCTATTTCCCCTTTTATTCACAATAGTGCCTTTGAGGCGACAGCTACCAATGGTGTTTACGTGGCTTGGGAGATTGAAGCGGGTGATTTGGAAGTCACAGTAGCCAATATTCGTCGCTACCAGATGTTTGGCATCAACCTGTCCATGCCCTATAAGGAGCAGGTGATTCCTTATTTGGATGAATTGAGCGATGAGGCGCGCTTGATTGGTGCGGTTAATACGGTTGTCAATGAGAATGGCAATTTAATTGGATATAATACAGATGGCAAGGGATTTTTTAAGAGCTTGCCTTCTTTTACAATTTCAGGTAAAAAGATGACCCTGCTGGGTGCAGGTGGTGCGGCTAAGTCTATCTTGGCGCAAGCTATTTTGGATGGTGTCAGTCAGATTTCGGTCTTTGTTCGTTCCGTTTCTATGGAAAAAACAAGACCTTACCTAGATAAGTTACAGGAGCAGACAGGCTTTAAGGTGGACTTGTATGCTTTAGAAGATGTTTCTGAACTGCAAGCAAGGATTGCCGAGTCGGACTTACTGGTCAATGCGACAAGTGTAGGGATGGATGGTCAATCCTCTCCAGTTCCTGAAAGCATAGGCTTATCAGAAACTCTCTTGGTGGCAGATATTATTTATCAACCCTTTGAAACTCCGTTTTTGAGATGGGCCAGAAGTCAGGGCAATCCAGCGGTCAATGGTCTGGGAATGTTGCTCTATCAAGCTGCAGAAGCTTTTCAACTGTGGACAGGAAAGGAAATGTCGACAGAAGAGATTTGGCAGTCTTTAACAGAAAAATACCAATAAAGAAAGGGAGATTCTCCTATGAAAATCAGAATCGATATTCCTCATCATCCTTATGATATTCAGATTGAAAAAGGCTGTCTGGCTCAGGCTGGTCAATGGTTGCGAGAACTCTGGCAACCACAGAAGGTGGTCATTGTAACAGACAATCATGTAGCCTCTCTCTATGCAGAGAAGGTCAAACTCAGCCTAGAAGATGCTGGTTTTCAGGTAGCTGTTTTTGACTTTTTAGAAGGTGAAGAACGAAAGAATTTAACCACTGTTCAGAAAGTCTATGAATTTTTAGTCAAGCAAGGACTGACTCGTAGCGATGGGATCGTGGCTCTCGGAGGTGGTGTCGTTGGGGACTTGGCTGGCTTTGTGGCCTCAACCTACATGCGAGGCATTCACTTTGTTCAGATTCCGACTAGCTTGACAGCCCAGGTGGATTCGTCTATCGGCGGAAAGACGGGTGTTAATACTCCTTTTGCTAAAAATATGGTGGGGACCTTTGCCCAACCAGATGGGGTTCTGATTGATCCGCTTGTCCTTGAAACCTTGGGGAAAAGAGAGTTGATTGAAGGAATGGGTGAGGTTATCAAGTATGGCTTGATTGAGGATCCAGAACTGTGGGCTCTTTTGACGGAACTGGATGGTTCTGTGGAGAGCATTTTGGAGCATGCAGAGACCTTGATTGAACATTCTTGTCAGGTCAAGCGCAAGATGGTGGTTGAGGATGAACTGGACAATGGTGTACGCCTTTACCTCAATTTTGGCCACACAATTGGTCATGCCATTGAAGCAACGGCCGGTTATGGCAAGGTCATGCATGGAGAAGCTGTGGCCATGGGTATGGTTCAGATTTCCAAGATTGCTGAGAAAAAGGGTATCATGCCAACTGGT
This sequence comes from bacterium, assembly GCA_905221085.1. Taxonomy (GTDB): domain Bacteria; phylum Bacillota; class Bacilli; order Lactobacillales; family Streptococcaceae; genus Streptococcus. The sequence continues at coordinate 348,681 of CAJNBT010000001.1, read as the reverse complement.
ATTACTCAATCTATCACCGAGATGTGTCAGAAATTTGGCTTGCCTGTTGACTATGAGAGCTGGGATATTGACAAGCTTTATCAGGCTTTGACTCATGACAAGAAAGCGCGTGGTAATACCTTGAAGTTGGTCTTGGTGCCAGAGCTTGGTTCTGCAACCATCCACCCAGTTTCTCTGGAAGAGATGAAAGACTACTTGGTAAAATAAGGAGAGTGTATGAGATATTTAACTGCAGGAGAATCACACGGCCCCCGTCTGACAGCTATCATTGAGGGACTTCCAGCTGGACTTCCTTTGACAGCTGAGGATATTAATGGGGACCTTAAACGCCGTCAGGGTGGCTACGGTCGTGGTGGTCGTATGAAGATTGAGAGTGATCAAGTTATCTTTACTTCGGGTGTTCGTCACGGGAAGACGACAGGGGCTCCCATTACCATGGATGTCATCAATAAGGACCACCAAAAATGGCTGGACATTATGTCTGCGGAAGACATTGAAGAGCGACTTAAAAGCAAACGAAAAATCACCCATCCTCGCCCAGGTCATGCTGACTTGGTTGGGGGTATCAAGTACCGCTTTGATGATTTAAGAAATTCTTTGGAGCGCTCATCTGCCCGTGAAACCACCATGCGGGTGGCAGTTGGGGCAGTAGCCAAACGCCTCTTGGTTGAACTGGATATGGAGATTGCCAACCATGTCGTTGTCTTTGGTGGCAAGGAAATCGATGTTCCTGAAAATCTAACAGTCGCTGAAATTAAGGAAAGAGCTGCCCAGTCTGAAGTTTCTATTGTCAACCAAGAAAGAGAACAGGAAATCAAGGATTATATTGACCAAATCAAGCGTGACGGTGATACCATCGGTGGAGTTGTGGAGACAGTCGTAGGAGGAGTTCCAGTTGGTCTTGGTTCCTATGTCCAATGGGACAGAAAATTGGATGCGCGATTGGCCCAAGCAGTTGTCTCTATCAATGCCTTTAAAGGGGTGGAATTTGGTCTTGGCTTTGAAGCTGGTTATCGTAAAGGCAGCCAAGTTATGGATGAAATTCTCTGGTCTAAAGAAGACGGCTATACTCGTCGTACTAACAATCTTGGGGGCTTTGAAGGTGGTATGACCAATGGGCAACCCATCGTTGTTCGTGGCGTCATGAAACCCATTCCTACTCTCTACAAACCACTCATGAGTGTGGATATCGAAACCCATGAACCCTACAAGGCAACTGTGGAGAGAAGTGATCCGACTGCTCTTCCAGCAGCAGGTGTGGTCATGGAAGCTGTTGTGGCAACGGTTCTGGCACAAGAAATTCTTGAAAAATTCTCATCAGATAATCTAGAGGAATTAAAAGAAGCGGTGGCCAAACACCGAGACTATACAAAGAACTATTAAGGAGTTCCTATGGCAAAAACAGTCTATATCGCAGGTCTTGGTTTGATTGGTGCCTCTATGGCCCTTGGTATTAAACGCGATCATCCAGATTATGAAATTTTAGGTTATAATCGCAGTCAAGCTTCGAGAGATATTGCATTGAAAGAAGGCATGATTGACCGTGCAACGGATGATTTTGCCAGTTTTGCTCCTTTGGCAGATATCATCATACTCAGTTTGCCAATCAAACAAACCATTGCTTTCATTAAGGAATTGGCCAACTTAGACTTGAAAGAAGGCGTGATTATCTCAGATGCTGGTTCGACCAAGTCAGCCATTGTGGATGCGGCGGAGCAATATTTGGCTGGCAAATCTATTCGCTTTGTCGGGGCTCATCCCATGGCTGGTAGTCACAAGACAGGGGCTGCTTCTGCGGATGTCAATCTTTTTGAAAATGCCTATTATATCTTTACACCTTCAAGCCTGACAAGTCAGGACACGCTTAAGGAAATGAAGGATCTGCTTTCAGGGCTTCATGCTCGTTTTATCGAGATTGATGCCAAGGAGCATGATCGTGTGACTTCTCAGATTAGCCATTTTCCTCATATTCTGGCTTCCAGTCTCATGGAGCAGACTGCGGTCTATGCTCAAGAACATGAGATGGCAAGGCGCTTTGCGGCCGGTGGTTTTCGAGATATGACACGGATTGCAGAGAGTGAACCAGGTATGTGGACCTCCATTCTCTTATCTAATCGTGAAACCATTCTGGATCGAATCGAGGATTTCAAGGAGCGTTTGGATGAGGTTGGTCAGGCCATCAGCAAGGGAGATGAGGAGCAGATTTGGAACTTTTTCAATCAAGCACGTGAGCAACGTCAGGCCATGGAAATCCATAAGCGTGGCGGTGTGGATAGTTCTTACGATCTCTATGTCGATGTTCCCGATGAAGAAGATGTTATCTTGAGGATTTTGGAACTACTACGTGGAACTTCCTTGGTCAACATCCATATAAACGAAGAAAACCGTGAGGATATTCACGGGATTCTACAAATTTCATTTAAAAACGCTCAAGACTTGGAAAGAGCCGAGCATCTCATAACAGAAAATACCGATTACACAGTCGTTGTCAAATAAGGAGAAAATTATGCCTAAAATAGAGCCTAGATTCATATTTGGTGTTATCTTTATTTCTTTTATCTTACTTAGAGCTTACGCTCTTAAAAAAGATGTGAAAACTACTTCAGAAGCAAGTGTTGAGACAAAAAATGAACCATCCAACAAGGAAATAAGTTAAGAGAAAACCAATTCAAAGTATGTAGACGATAGAATTATTAATGAGTTTATCAATAGCTATAATCAAAATTCTAATAGCCCATTAGAAAATATCAAAAAAGGAAATATAAAAAATAAAATATTTCGCATCAAGCTACGGATACTACTTGGAACTTTTACATGCAAATGATACTGATAAAATCAATGTAACAATAAATCAGACAAATGAAAATAGTGAACCTGGTGTTGCAGGAATGAAAGAAATATTTCATGATATTGTTAAATCGATTGAATCATCCTTATCTGATGATGAGATAGATAGCTATTTTGATAATCTTATGCCAAATGAAATAAAAACAGGTTCTAATTTAGGAACTTTGAAGATAGAGTATATACCAGATAAGGAATTAAGCAATGGACATTCAAGAGGTCATATAAAAGTGATTGCACAATAATAAAGACCATAGAGTGATTAGTAATTTTAAAAGAAATAAATAAGGAGAAAATCATGTCAAATATTTACGATAGTGCAAACGAACTCAGTCGCGGTCTACGCGAATTACCAGAATACAAGGCTGTTAAAGCAGCTAAAGATGCGATTGCAGCAGATGCTGAGGCAAGCAAAATCTTTACAGAATATGTTGCTTTCCAAGAGGAAATTCAAAGACTAGCCCAGATAGGTCAAATGCCAGATGATTCCTTCCAAGCTAAGATGGAAGGCTTTGGTAAACAGATTCAGGGGAACAGCCTCTTGTCAGAATTCTTTACTAAGCAACAACAATTGGCAATTTACCTTTCTGACATTGAAAAAATTGTTTTCGAACCAGTTTCAGAATTGCTAAAATAAGAAAATAACTATTATAAAGTCAGGAATTTTTAAGGAATTTCTGGCTTTTTATGATAAAATAGGTAAAAGTATTGCAAGTATGAGGTCCAGTATGAAACTAAAAACAAACATTAGCCACTTACACGGCAGTATCCGAGTTCCAGGTGACAAGTCTATCAGTCACCGTTCCATTATTTTTGGAAGTTTGGCTGAGGGTGAGACCAAGGTTTATGATATTCTGCAAGGTGAAGACGTTCTTTCAACCATGCAGGTTTTTCGCGACCTTGGTGTTGAAATTGAGGACAAAGATGGGGTTATTACCATTCAAGGTGTAGGTATGGATGGCTTAAAAGCACCACAAAATGCCCTGGATATGGGAAATTCTGGAACCTCGATTCGTCTGATTTCAGGTGTCCTTGCCGGTGCAGACTTCGAAGTAGAGATGTTTGGAGATGACAGTCTTTCTAAACGTCCTATGGACCGTGTGACGATTCCATTGAAAAAAATGGGCGTCAGCATTTCGGGACAAACTGAGCGAGATTTGCCTCCTTTGAGTTTGAAAGGGACGAAAAACCTAACACCTATTCACTATGAGTTACCAATTGCCTCTGCCCAAGTCAAGTCCGCCTTGATGTTTGCGGCCTTGCAGGCTCAGGGGGAGTCAGTGATTATCGAAAAAGAGTGCACCCGTAACCATACTGAAGATATGCTACAGCAATTCGGTGGTCATTTAAGTGTAGAGGGCAAGAAAATCACAGTCCAAGGGCCACAAAAATTGACAGGACAAAAGGTGGTCGTGCCAGGAGATATTTCCAGTGCAGCTTTTTGGTTGGTCGCAGGCTTGATTGTTCCAAACTCTCGTGTCGTGTTGCAGAATGTTAGTATTAACGAAACGCGTACAGGTATCATCGATGTCATTCGCGCTATGGGTGGAAAATTAGAAGTTACTGAAATTGACCCAGTCACTAAATCTGCTACCTTAACTGTTGAGTCTTCTGACTTGCAAGGAACAGAGATTGGTGGCGCTTTGATTCCACGCTTGATTGATGAATTGCCAATTATTGCCCTCCTAGCGACTCAAGCTCAAGGGGTAACAGTTATTAAGGATGCTGAGGAACTTAAAGTCAAGGAAACAGACCGCATTCAGGTGGTGGCAGACGCCTTAAATAGTATGGGAGCAGATATTACACCTACAGCAGATGGGATGATTATCAAAGGGAAATCAGCCCTTCATGGTGCTAGGGTCAATACTTTTGGAGACCACCGTATCGGCATGACGACAGCCATCGCGGCTCTATTGGTTGCAGATGGAGAGGTAGAGCTTGATCGTGCAGAAGCCATCAATACCAGCTATCCTAGTTTCTTTGATGATTTGGAGAGCTTGATTCATGGCTAAGGTGTTACTCGGATTTATGGGAGCTGGCAAATCGACTATTGCAAGAGGCTTGGACCCTAATTACCTTGATATGGATGCTCTGATTGAGAAGCGCCTAGGTATGTCTATTGTGGATTTTTTCGCTGAAAAGGGAGAAGATGCCTTTCGTCAGGTAGAGTCAGAAGTACTAGATGATTTATTACAAAAAGACCAAGTTGTGTCAACTGGTGGAGGAGTGGTCATTTCTGAGCGAAATCGTGACTTACTCAAGACGAATTCTGATAATATCTACCTGAAAGCCGATTTTGAAACCCTCTACCAACGCATATCAACTGATAAGGACAATCAGCGCCCGCTTTTTCTAAATAATAGTAAGGAAAAACTAGTAACTATTTTCCAAGAAAGACAGGCTTGGTATGAGGAAGTGGCTAGTCTGATTTTGGATGTGACCAAGCTAAGCCCAGAGGAAATTATAGAGGAACTGAGATGAAAATTGCTTATCTAGGTCCCAAGGGATCATTTTCACACCACGTTGTGCAGACAGCTTTTCCTCATGAGGAATTGCAGGCCTTTGCCAACATTACAGATGTTATCAAGGCCTATGAGCAAGGCCTGGTGGACTATTCTGTGGTACCAGTTGAAAATTCTATCGAGGGTAGTGTTCATGAAACCTTGGACTATCTTTTTCATCAGGCTCACATTCAAGCGGTAGCAGAAATTGTTCAACCCATTCACCAGCAGTTGATGGTGGTTCCAGGCCATACTAAGATTGAAAAGATTTTTTCTCATCCACAGGCCTTGGCTCAAGGAAAAAAATTCATCGATGAACAGTATCCAGATGCTCAAATTGAGGTGACAGCCAGTACAGCTTATGCGGCCCGTTTTATTTCCGAACATCCAGACCAGCCTTATGCAGCCATTGCACCTAGAAGTTCTGCTGAAGAATATGGCTTAGAACTGATTGCCGAGGATATTCAGGAAATGGAAGCCAATTTCACACGTTTTTGGGTTTTGGGAGCTGAAGGTGCAGCTATTCCCTTGCAAGCACAAACTGAAAAAATGAGTTTGGCCTTGACCTTACCAGACAACCTACCTGGTGCTCTTTACAAGGCACTTTCAACCTTTGCTTGGCGAGGAATTGACCTGACAAAAATTGAAAGTCGTCCACTCAAGACAGCACTGGGTGAATACTTTTTCATTATTGATGTGGACTATGCTGATAAGGACTTGGTCCACTTTGCCCAAAAAGAATTAGAAGCCATTGGAATCCAGTATAAAGTTCTGGGTGCCTATCCTATTTATCCAATATCAGACCACGGAAAGGAGAGAGGATGAGTAAAGAAAATCCCTTAAGCCACCACGAGCAGTTACGCTATGCCTATCTTCTTAAGAATATTCACTATCTCAATGAGCGAGAAAAAGAAGAGTTTGCTTACCTGCAAGGTAAATTAAATGGGGAGAGTAGCGAGACTTTTTCAGAAAGTCAGAAATTGGCAGAGGATGATAGAAAGCCAAGTGCTAACGCTTCGATTCCTTCTTATAATAGTCGTAGTCGTTCTGATAGATACCAGAAAATCAATTCTCTTCCAAAGAAAAAAACTAAAAGCCGGAAGCTACGGTGGGGCCGTATTTTCGCAGGTTTACTTGCTCTCTTAACTTTTCTAGCTTTAGGTATGATTTTTATGTTTTTAAAAGGTTACACCAATGCTAATCCAGATAAAAATACGAATGCTCGAGCAGCCCAAGTAGAAGTTTTTCATGGTCAAGATACCAAGGATGGGGTTAATATTTTGATTATGGGGACGGATGGACGGATTGGTCAAAATAGTGTTGAAACGAGAACAGACTCTATTATGGTATTAAATGTCGGAGGTTCGGATAAGAAAATGAAGCTAGTCAGTTTCATGCGTGACAATTTGGTCTATATAGATGGTTATAGCCAAGTGATTAACGGTAGAAAGCAGTCCGATAACAAGTTAAATGTAGCCTATGAGTTAGGAGAACAAGAGGGGCAAAAAGGGGCAGAAATGGTTCGTCAAGTCTTGAAAGATAATTTTGACTTGGACATTAAGTACTATGCCTTGGTTGATTTTCAGGCCTTTGCGACAGCGATTGACACTCTTTTCCCTGATGGTGTGACAATTGATGCCCAATTTTCAACATTGAATGGGCTCCAACTAACAGAAGCTACAGTTGGAGATGATTTACACGCTACTGAGACTGAGTCTCCAACCCAAACCATCAAAGTCGGGAAACAGCAGATGAACGGTTCAACCTTGCTCAATTATGCCCGTTTCCGTGATGATGATGAGGCAGATTACGGCCGTACCAAAAGACAGCAACAAGTACTGACAGCCGTTCTTCAGCAAATCAAGGATCCAACCAAGCTCTTTACAGGCTCAGAGGCACTTGGCAAGGTATTCGCAATGACTTCAACGAATGTTCCTTATACTTTCCTGTTAACAAATGGCTTGTCTTTCCTAGACGGAGCGCAAAATGGTATTGAGAGATTAACAGTTCCAGAACTAGGTGATTGGGTCGATGCCTATGATGTCTATGGAGGCTTGGGGTTGCTGGTTGATCAAAACAAATATCAGAATAAATTATCTCAGATGGGCTTGAGATAAAATAAGATAGGAGAATCAAAGTTTGAAGGCTATTTATCTAGTAGCCAGGGGTAACTTCTAAAACTAACTTCCAGTTTCCCACAACATAACTTTTAATATAAGAAAAACGCGTGAAATCAGTGGGAGTCCGTCTTAGACTAACTTCCACTGGTTTTCTTTTTCTTGCTATATAAGGGATCAAAAGCGAAAAAACTCAGAAAAAAGTGCATGACAAATAGCCCTAAAACAGAGTCGTCTTAGAGTAAATTCCAGTTACTAGCGTTTAGTGTGAGACTTTTCGATGGTCATAAGATGTGTAGTTAGAGGGAAAAATTCCCTTTATTTCAATAAATTAGGTGCTAAGTGTGTGTCTTCTGGTTTGACAAATTGGCAACCCAGAAGAGCAGCGATGTCCTCGCCGAAGGTGAAGACGTCGTAAGCAGATTTTCCTTGAAACTCTTCTCGTTTCAAGGAATTGACATGGTAAATGACGAGATTGACATCTTTCTGAGTCAGCTGGTCCAAGGAAGTGCCCTTGGGAAGAATGGCTCGCAAAATCGTATGGTTCTTCTCAATCCGCCCCTTCTGCTCAGGACGGCTAGGGTCGCAGAAGTAGAGGTGAGACTTCCAATCAATGTTTCGCTCAAGCTCCTACACATAGGAGAACTCAAATACCTTGTCCGTGAGAATGACAGGGAACAGCTGATGGAACGCACACTCTCCGTTCATGACTTTTTCTTTCAAAGCTGCGAATTTAGTAGCGACTTCCAGAGCAGTCTTGTTGTCCAAAAGCAAGGCGAAGAGGAAGTTGCAGAAGGAAACGTTGAAGGTGAGTAGTAGCTTTCCACCAGGTCTGCCGATGACCGTGTCCATTTCCAACCATTTGAAGAAATCATCTGTTTCTCGTAACTCTTGGAAATCTTGATAGGTCCGCCCGATTTTCAGCTCTTTGGGAATAGCTACTTTTCTGGATTTTCTGCGTGCCTTGAACTTGACCATCCGAGGGAAATCAATGGGCTTGGCTGTCAGATAACCCAGCTTAGCATGCCGATACACCCTAGCTTTCGATACAGGTAGGTTATGTGTCTGAATGATATGGTAGATGCTTTGTTTCTTCTGGATGCCTTGGGTTAAGACTTGTCCATCTGATAAAAACTTTCCTTGTTTAGGGGAATTCCCTCTCTGGACTCCCTCAACATAGTCTTGTACTGTTCCTACGCCTTTTTCGCGTAGTAAAGATAGCGGTTAAACCCACAATCCGTCCTCTTTTTTGGACAGTTGTTACAGATATAAGGAGTTTTTTTGAGAAGAGGGCAATCTGTGCAATCAGATTTGACGGATGTTAGATGCATGATGGGATTGCACTTGATTTCCTTTGAAATCGTTGACGGGTCTTTTCCCATCTTCTCAGCGATGGAAGGGAAAGTCTCCTGTTGGCTGATTCCAGTTTGGATGTCAATACGGTCTTCTAGAGTGAGATGTTTTTGTTTTTTCGTCATGAGGTGTCTCCTCACGAAAAGTCCCAGACTTAATTCTAGCATCATTCGTCGTCTGCGACTAACTTCTAGTTTAGGGAGAGAGATGGAAGTTACTTTGAGAAGTTACCTTCCCCTCTTTTAATATACTATTTCCTTCAAAATCATTGAAATTATAGCTTGAATTTGATATGATAGTCCTATGGATAAAAGTAGAGCAAAGCGTGTTGAGCGCGATAAAAAGAGAATTGGTTTACTAACCCTAGTAGCTATATTTGCAGTTAGTATTTGTGTCCTGGGTTCAATAATTGGATACAAAATATACACAAAACAAAGTTTTGAACAAAAGATTGAATCGCTCAAAAAAGAGAAAGATGATCAATTGAGTGAGGGAAATCAGAAGGATCATTTTCGTAAGGGACAAGCTGAAGTGATAGCCTATTATCCTCTTCAAGGGGAGCAAGTGATTTCATCTGTAAAAGAAATCATGACACAGGATATTAAGGAAAATCTGGAAGACAAGGAAAATCTGGTTTTTTATTATACGGAGAAACAGGATTCGACTTTAAAAGGGATTGTCAACCGAAGTGTGATGAAACAAGTCTATGATTTAACTTCGTTAAAAGTTGAAGAGACTGAAAAAACTAATCTGGCAAAAGTCCATTTGACAGAAGATGGTAAACCTTTTACACTCGATCAACTATTTTCAGATGCTAGTAACGCCAAAGAGAAGCTGTTAAAAGAAATAACTGCTTTCTTAGAGGGTAAGAAATTGGAGCAAGAAAAGATCACTCAGCTTGTTAAAAGCTTCTCTGACCAAGATTTGTCTGCATGGAATTTTGATTACAAGGATAGTCAGATTATCCTTTATCCAAGTCAGATAGTTGAAAATCTAGACGAGATTGCCTTGCCAGTATCTAGTTTCTTTGAAGTTATTCAGTCCTCTTATTTATTAGATAAGGATGTAGAACTATATAAGGCTTATTATGAAAAGAAAAATCGTAAAGTCGTAGCCTTGACTTTTGATGATGGACCAAATCCTACAACGACCAATCAAGCATTAGATACACTTTCTAAGTATGGTATTAAGGCGACTTTCTTTGTTTTGGGTAAAAACGTTTCTGGAAATGAAGAGATTTTGAAACGCATGAAAGCAGATGGTCATGTCATTGGAAACCATAGTTGGAGCCATCCCGTTCTTTCAAAACTTTCGCTTGATGAAGCCAAAAAACAAATCACTGATACTGAGGATGCGCTAACTAAGGTGCTGGGCTCTAGTTCAAAACTTATGCGTCCGCCTTATGGAGCCATTACAGACGACATTCGTAATAGCCTCGATTTGAGTTTTATTATGTGGAATGTGGATAGTCTAGACTGGAAGAGTAAAAATGAAGCAGCTATTTTGACAGAAATTCAGCGTGAAGTCAAGAATGGTTCCATTATTCTCATGCATGATATCCATGCTGAGACGGTAAATGCTCTACCGAAGGTTATTGACTATTTGAAAGGGCAAGGTTATGACTTTGTAACCGTACCAGACTTGTTAGATTCTCATCTTAAAGCTCACCAGCTTTACTACGACCGTGACCAATAATTTAAAAAATCTAAAGAGATAAGTTTTCTTTGAGAACTTGTTTCTTTGGATTTGCTTTACATAGAGAGGAAAAATAATGAAATCTTATACTTTAAATAATGGCCTTCCAATTCCAGTTCTGGGATTTGGAACCTGGAAAGCTGAAAATGGAGAGATTGCCTATCAAGCTGTACTAGAGGCTTTAAAGGCAGGCTATCGCCATATCGATACGGCAGCTATTTATAAAAATGAAGAAAGCGTTGGTCGTGCCATTCAAGATAGTGGCGTTCCGCGTGAGGAAATTTTTGTAACCAGCAAACTCTGGAATAGAAATCACAACTATGAGCAAGCTCGTCAAGCTTTTGAAGAGTCTTTAGAGAAGCTGGGCTTGGAATATTTGGATTTGTATTTGATTCATTGGCCAAATCCAAAACCGCTCAGAGAAAATGACCAATGGAAAATCCGAAATTCAGAAGTCTGGAGAGCGATGGAGGAGCTTTATCAAGAAGGCAAAATCCGTGCTATCGGAGTTAGTAATTTCCTTCCACATCATTTGGATGCCTTGCTTGAAACAGCAAAAATTCTTCCTGCGGTCAATCAAGTTCGTTTGGCGCCAGGCGTCTATCAAGAGGAAGTCGTAGATTACTGTCGAGAAAAAGGAATTTTATTGGAAGCTTGGGGACCTTTTGGTCAGGGAGAACTATTTGATAGTAAGGAAGTCCAAGAAATCGCAGCAAATCATGGAAAATCGGTTGCTCAGATAGCCTTGGCCTGGAGCTTAGCAGAAGGATTTTTACCACTTCCAAAATCTGTCACAGCTTCTCGTATTCAAGCTAATCTTGATTGCTTTGGAATTGAACTGAGTCATGAGGAGCGTGAAACCTTAAAAGCGATTGCTGTTCAGTCTGGTGCTCCACGAGTTGATGATATGGATTTTTAGAAAATCATAAAAAGAATTGTACATTGTTCCAATTTTTGATATAATAGTCTGCAGGAAAGAAAGTCTTATGGCGTTCTTCAAGCGAGCTTGGGATAGTGGGAGCCAAGTAGGGCAAAATAAAGAACTGGCGCTTTCTGTAGTATTTTCAAAAACAATGAAGTAATAAATTAGGGTGGAACCGCGTTTCTGACGCCCCTAGTCGCAAGGCTTGGGTGTTGAAATGCGGTTCTTTTTGAATTCGTCTAATGCCTAAGTAGAAAGGAGCATAATGCTTAAAGGATCTTGTTTATGTAAAGCAGTGACCTACACTCTAGATGAGGAATTATCGGAATTAGTTTTTTGTCATTGCTCATTTTGTCGGAAAGCTACTGCGTCTGCCTATACAGTTAATGCTAAAGTTAGCAGTGAAAAGCTAGTATTGCATGGAAAAGAAAAGCTTGTTTCCTATAGTTCTTCTCCAGGAAAACAGCGTTATTACTGCCAGAACTGTCATAGTCAAATTTTCACTGTTCAAGAAAATATACCAGAAGTTTGTGCTTTGAAATTAGGTACAATAGATGAATGCGATCAGAATTTACAAACTGTTCCCAAACGTCATATTTTTCAGGACCCAGCCTTTTCTTGGTTGCTTGATAAATAAATCTAAGAAGATAATATAAACTAAAGGAGTAAACAATGTCTAAAAAATTGACTTTCCACTGCATCAATGGCAGAAACCTCCTTACAGTCGGACTGCCCCACGCTCAGCACTAGGGTACTGAACTAGACGCAGTACTAACTCGTCTTGCCTCGTATAATCGACGAGGCAGACTCGTGTCGCAAGAAATCATTTTTTATTAAGGAGTATTCAATGTCTAAGAAATTAACATTTCAAGAAATTATTTTGACTTTACAACAATTTTGGAATGACCAAGGTTGTATGCTTATGCAGGCTTATGACAATGAAAAAGGTGCGGGAACCATGAGTCCTTACACTTTTCTTCGTGCTATCGGACCTGAACCATGGAATGCGGCTTATGTAGAACCATCACGTCGTCCTGCTGACGGTCGTTACGGAGAAAATCCTAACCGTCTTTACCAACACCACCAATTCCAAGTGGTCATGAAGCCATCTCCATCAAATATCCAGGAACTTTACCTTGAGTCTTTGGAAAAATTGGGAATCAATCCTTTGGAACACGATATTCGTTTCGTTGAAGACAACTGGGAAAACCCATCAACTGGTTCAGCTGGTCTTGGTTGGGAAGTTTGGCTTGACGGTATGGAAATCACTCAGTTCACTTATTTCCAACAAGTTGGTGGATTGGCAACTGGCCCTGTGACTGCGGAAGTTACCTATGGTTTGGAGCGTTTGGCTTCTTACATTCAAGAAGTAGACTCTGTCTATGATATCGAGTGGGCTGATGGTGTAAAATACGGAGAAATCTTTATCCAGCCTGAGTATGAGCACTCAAAATATTCGTTTGAAATTTCGGACCAAGAAATGTTGTTGGAAAACTTTGATAAGTTTGAAAAAGAAGCTGGTCGTGCCTTGGAAGAAGGTTTGGTTCACCCTGCCTATGACTATGTTCTAAAATGTTCACACACCTTTAACCTGCTTGATGCGCGTGGTGCGGTATCTGTAACAGAGCGTGCAGGCTATATCGCTCGTATCCGTAACTTGGCTCGTGTCGTAGCCAAAACCTTTGTGGCAGAGCGCAAACGCCTAGGCTACCCACTTTTGGATGAAGCAACACGAGCTAAACTCTTAGCAGAAGACGCAGAATAAAGAGAGTGACAAATTACGAAAATGGGCGAACAGTGTGAGCCCTGAACCAGTTGCCGTAGTGATGAAGGTATCCTTAGTGAAGCTAAGGATACTAGGCAAAATTGGAGACTTTTGGCTCCAATTTTAGCAATGAAACAACGAAGTTGGTTGCTTGCGTGCCAATCACATAAGGCAAACTGGAAAATAAAAAGATACTTTTCGGAGAAAAAACATGACAAAAAACTTATTAGTAGAACTCGGTCTTGAAGAATTACCAGCCTATGTTGTCACACCAAGTGAAAAACAACTAGGCGAAAAAATGGCAGCCTTCCTCAAGGAAAACCGTCTGTCTTTTGAAGCTATTCAAACCTTCTCAACACCACGTCGTTTGGCTGTTCGTGTGACTGGTCTTGCAGACAAACAGTCTGATTTGACAGAAGATTTCAAGGGTCCAGCAAAGAAAATTGCCTTGGATAGCGATGGAAATTTCACCAAAGCAGCTCAAGGCTTCGTCCGTGGAAAAGGCTTGACTGTTGAAGATATTGAATTCCGTGAAATCAAGGGTGAAGAATATGTCTATGTCACTAAGGAAGAAGTTGGTCAAGCAGTTGAAGCCATTGTTCCTGGTGTTGTAGATGTCTTGAAGTCACTGACTTTCCCTGTTAGCATGCACTGGGCAGGAAATAGCTTTGAATACATCCGCCCTGTTCACACTTTAACCGTTCTTTTAGATGAGCAAGAGTTTGATTTGGATTTCCTTGATATCAAGGGTGATCGTGTGAGCCGTGGCCATCGTTTCTTGGGACAAGAAACAAAGATTCAGTCAGCTTTGAGCTATGAAGAAGATCTTCGTAAGCAGTTTGTAATCGCAGATCCACGTGAACGTGAGCAAATGATTATTGACCAAATTAAGGCAATCGAAGCTGAACACAGTGTACATATCGAAATTGATGCTGACTTGCTGAATGAAGTCTTGAACTTGGTTGAATACCCAACTGCCTTTATGGGAAGTTTTGATGCCAAATACCTTGAAGTTCCGGAAGAAGTCTTGGTGACTTCGATGAAAGAACACCAACGTTACTTTGTTGTTCGTGATCAAGATGGCAAGCTCTTGCCAAACTTCATTTCTGTTCGTAACGGAAATGCAGAGCATTTGGAAAATGTCATTAAAGGAAATGAAAAAGTCTTAGTAGCTCGCTTAGAAGACGGTGAATTCTTCTGGCGTGAAGACCAAAAATTGGTTATTTCAGATCTTGTTGAAAAATTAAACAATGTCACCTTCCATGAGAAAATTGGTTCCCTTCGTGAACACATGATTCGTACTGGTCAGATTGCTATTCTCTTGGCAGAAAAAGCTGGTTTGTCAGCGGATGAAACGATTGACTTAGCCCGTGCAGCAGCCATTTACAAGTTTGACTTGTTGACAGGTATGGTTGGTGAATTTGACGAACTCCAAGGAATTATGGGGGAGAAATATGCCCTTCTTGCTGGTGAAACTCCAGCTGTGGCAGCTGCTATTCGTGAACACTACATGCCTACATCAGCTGAAGGAGAACTTCCAGAGAGCAAGGTCGGTGCAGTGCTTGCCATTGCAGATAAATTGGATACGATTTTGAGTTTCTTCTCAGTAGGTTTGATTCCATCAGGATCTAATGACCCTTATGCTCTTCGCCGTGCAACTCAAGGTGTGGTTCGTATCTTGGATGCCTTTGGTTGGCACATTGCTATGGATGAGCTGATTGATAGCCTTTATGATCTAACATTTGACAGCTTGACTTATGAAAATAAGGCAGAGGTTATGGACTTTATCAAGGCTCGTGTTGATAAGATGATGGGTTCTACTCCAAAAGACATCAAGGAAGCCGTTCTTGCAGGATCAAACTTTGTTGTGGCGGATATGTTGGAAGCAGCAAGTGCTCTCGTAGAAGCAAGCAAGGAAGAAGATTTCAAACCATCTGTTGAATCACTTTCTCGTGCCTTTAACTTGGCTGAGAAGGCAGAAGGTGTTGCTACAGTTGATTCAGCACTTTTTGAAAATGACCAAGAGAAAGCCTTGGCAGAAGCCGTCGAATCACTCGTTTTGTCAGGGACTGCCAGTCAACAATTGAAACAGCTCTTTGCGCTTAGTCCAGTTATTGATGCTTTCTTTGAGAACACCATGGTAATGGCAGAAGATCAGGCTGTTCGTAAAAATCGCTTGGCTATCTTGTCTCATTTAACTCAAAAAGCAGCTAAACTTGCTCGTTTTAACCAAATTAACACTAAATAAAATTTGATAAACGGACTTTATCTTATCACAAAGGAGAAGAAATGGATCAGAAAAAAATTGATCGTATCAATGAGCTTGCTAAAAAGAAAAAAGCAGAAGGCTTGACACCAGAAGAAAAAGTGGAACAAGCTAAACTACGTGAGGAGTACATCGAAGGTTATCGTCGCTCTGTTCGTCACCACATTGAGGGAATCAAAATTGTGGACGAAGAAGGTAATGATGTTACACCAGAAAAACTACGTCAGGTACAACGTGAAAAAGGTTTACATGGCCGTAGTCACGATGACCCAAATTCATAATAAATATTCTTTCTTTTAACAAAGATAGATGAAATAATAACCAAAAGACTAGCAGTTTGTGTTTGCTAGTCTTTTTTGCTAAAAAAGGAACCAAGATGGTTCCTAAAACTATTATTAGTTACTTGCGCCAGATGTAGCATCGGCGTCACCACCGTGGCTTCCAGCATCACCTGCATCAGAAGCTCCAGATGTGGCATCTGCTCCGCCATGTCCTCCAGCAGGAGCTGCAGCATTTCCACCAACTAGACGTTGACCAGTTGTTTCTAAGTACCAATCAAGCCATGGTTGGAAATTAAAGATAATTTCATTAATTCCAGCATATGAACCATCTGGGTAGTACATTGCCTTGTAGTTATGTGTATTAATAACACCTTCTGGTGTTCCTGGCACAATTGTACGAACATACTCTTGATCACCATTACGTAATACGCCTACAACCCACTCAACGTTTTTCATTCTTGCAGGTGGTAGAGAAGCATGTACTGTTCCTAGTCGGCTACCTGCTTGAACTCGCACACGTTTACCATACATTGTGTTTGGATCTTGGTGGGCGTTATTGTAGTACAAGAATTGGTTATTATCATCCGCATATGTCAACTCAAATGGCATTGCTTTCAAGAACATATCAATTTGGTTAACTGTCAAGATACCGTGGTCTAATTTAACGTAAGTATCTCCAGAAACAGCTCCAACAAGCTCAGCAGCTTTTTCTACCCATTCAGGATCATCAGGGTCAACTCCTTGAATGGTAGTTGCGATTGGATTTGTACAATATAAATCTTCTGGTGCGATTGGTTTTGGTTTTTTCAATTTTGAAACGACTCCCACATATTTCACAAAGTTGTCTAAACATGTTTCAAGGAAATTAATAGTTCCTTCATTTGTGATATTCCCATTAACATCAAAGGCTTCTTTAGCTTTACCGAGAAGGAATTCATTTCCTGGAAGTGTGTAGGCATTGACACCTGGAGCGTCAAGAATCTTACGAAGGTGAACTTGGGCACGAGAAGTACCTTGGTCGTAGTAAGAAGCACCCACAATCATGACTGGCTTGTTTTCAAATGGATGAACTTCATATGAAAGCCATTCAAGAACAGATTTTAGAGAAGCTGAGATTGTATGGTTGTGCTCAGGAGTAGCGATAATGACACCATCAGCACGAGTAATTTTGTTATATAAATAACGTAATTGGAAACTTTCGTCCCATTTTTCGTCTTGGTTAAACATTGGAACTTCATCAATTTCAAGAACTTCTAATTCAAATTTAAGTTTGAAGTGACGACGGATAAATTCCAAGAGTTTACGGTTATATGATTGATCGTAGTTTGATCCTACAAGTCCAACAAATTTCATTCTTTTTGGTCTCCTATCTTACAAATTTTCCCAGTCAAAGTCTTCAGCATCTTTGCGAAGTAGTTCTTGTGCGTTACGCAATTTTTCTGTGATTTTTACAAAGATACGGAAGTCGTCAAAAGTGGCATCCAATTTTTTAATAACATCAAGATCCACTAGGTCACCACTTGGGTTGAAGGCTTGAAGAGAATGTGAAAGCAAGAATTCATCTGGAAGGACACTTGCTTTAATTTCTGGAGCATTCAAGATTTGGCGAAGTTGTAATTGGGCACGTGATGAACCAAGCGTACCATATGAAGCACCTGTAATCATGATTGGTTTATTCAAAAGTGGGTAGATACCATAAGACAACCAAGCAAGAGCGCTCATCAAAACAGCTGGGATAGAGTGGTCATACTCAGGAGTACCGATAATAACGCCATCTGCCTCTTCAATTTTAGCAGCTATTTCTAGAATTTCAGCAGGTACTTGCTTGTCAGCTGGTTTGTTAAAGACAGGAATGTCTTTAATTTCAACAAGTTCAATTTCAGCTTTGTCAGCAAAGTGTTTTTGCATGTATTGAAGCAATTGACGGTTTGTAGAACGTTTTGAATTTGTTCCAACAATAGCAATAAGTTTTAACATGAGATTTCCTTTCTCTTTTTACATAATACGATTTTAAAACTCCATTGAAACATCTGTTTCTATAGAGTAGGAATTCCTGAAGAACAACTTAGGTGACCTTCCTTATCGATTAGGATGGCTTCGATGCCCTCCAAACTTTCGACTTGCCAGAGGATAGAAGCAGGTCTTTCTCCAAAAAGACGAGTTGTCCAGATTTCACCATCAACGGATTTATCAGAGATGATGGTAAGACTAGCTAGTTCCGTTTCAACAGGATATCCTGTTTGACTGTCAAAAATATGATGGTAATCTTTTCCATCGATTGTTAGGTGACGTTCATAAATACCTGAAGTCACGACAGATTTATTGACAGCAGGGATGGTCATTAAGTGATTTCCCCTCGGATTGGCTGGGTCTTGAATCCCAATTTGCCAAGGCTGTTCCCCTCTTGCCTGATTTTTTCCAATGGTCAGGATATTCCCTCCCAGATTAATCAAGGCAGATGTCACTCCCTCTTCTCTAAGAAATTGGGCAACTTTATCCGCACTATAACCCTTGGCTAAACAACCTAGATCGATCTTCATTCCTTTCTGTTTTAAAAACACAGTGAAAGTAGAAGAATCTAACTCGATATAATGAGGATTGATTAGAGGTAGCACCGATTCAATTTCTTGAGGCTGGGCGACCTTGGCATCTGAAAAACCGATACGCCAGGTTTGAATTAAGGGGCCAATGCTGATATTGAGATGGCTAGAGGGCGCTAGGCTATGCTCTAAGCCAAGTGAAATCAGTTCAAACAGGTCTGGATGAACCTTGACTGGAGCTATTCCAGCTTGATGATTGATTTCCATCAACTCAGATTTTTGGCTATTGGCATTGAAGCGGTATTCGAGCTCTTTGAGCAAATCAAAGGATTTTTGGAGCAAGATATCGGCTCGCTCATCTATCAATGAAATAGTGATAGTAGTCCCCATTAGCCGTTCAGAATGTGAACTAAGAGGCAAGCTACCAACTCCTTTCTCTTATGAAAAGAAGGTGAAATATGTTAAGTTTATATTAAGTTTAACCCCTTACAATTTCTTTCCATGATATTAGCATACCATAAAGTCAGCGTTTTCACAAATGAAATTTGTAAAGTTGTCAAGAAATATGCTCAGAAAAATCAAAAAATCTAAATATAGACTAATATTATAATCTATAGAATTAGGTTAGAATGTAGAAAATCATGAAAAAAGTAAAATTATAAACAAAAAACTTGTAAACGCTAACAGTAAATGTTATACTAGAAGGGTAAATTTAAAATTGAAGGTAGGAATTTTCTATGAGTAAAATCGTTGTAGTTGGTGCTAACCACGCTGGTACAGCATGTATTAATACTATGTTGGATAATTTTGGAAATGAGAACGAAATCGTTGTATTTGACCAAAACTCTAACATCTCTTTCCTAGGATGTGGAATGGCCCTTTGGATTGGGGAACAAATTGACGGTGCTGAAGGCTTGTTCTATTCTGATAAAGAAAAATTGGAAGCAAAAGGTGCTAAAGTTTACATGAACTCACCTGTTCTTTCAATTGACTACGACAACAAAGTTGTGACTGCAGAAGTTGAAGGAAAAGAGCACAAAGAATCATACGAGAAATTGATTTTCGCTACAGGTTCTACACCAATCTTGCCACCAATCGAAGGGGCTGAAATTGTTAAGGGGAACCGTGAATTCAAAGCAACGCTTGAGAACGTTCAATTCGTTAAATTGTACCAAAACGCAGAAGAAGTCATCGAAAAACTTGCTGACAAGAGCAAACACCTAGATCGCATCGCTGTTGTTGGTGGTGGTTATATCGGTGTTGAACTTGCTGAAGCTTTCGAACGTCTTGGAAAAGAAGTTGTCCTTGTTGATATTGTAGACACTGTTTTGAACGGTTACTATGACAAAGACTTCACTCAAATGATGGCGAAGAACTTGGAAGAAAACAACATCCGCTTGGCGCTTGGTCAAACAGTAAAAGCTATCCAAGGTGATGGAAAAGTAGAACGCTTGGTAACAGACAAAGAAACATTTGATGTGGATATGGTTGTTCTTGCGGTTGGTTTCCGTCCAAACACATCTCTTGCTGATGGTAAGATTGAACTATTCCGCAACGGTGCCTTCCTTGTAGACAAGAAACAAGAAACATCAATTCCAGGAGTTTATGCAGTAGGTGACTGTGCGACTGTTTATGACAATGCTCGTAAAGATACAAGCTACATCGCTCTTGCTTCAAATGCTGTTCGTACTGGTATTGTTGGTGCTTACAACGCTTGTGGACATGAATTGGAAGGAATCGGTGTTCAAGGTTCAAACGGTATCTCAATCTACGGCCTTCACATGGTTTCAACTGGTTTAACTCTTGAAAAAGCAAAAGCAGCAGGTTACAATGCGACTGAAACAGGCTTTAACGATCTACAAAAACCAGAATTTATGAAACATGATAACCATGAAGTAGCAATCAAGATTGTCTTTGATAAAGACAGCCGTGAAATTCTTGGCGCTCAAATGGTATCACGTGATTCTGCTATCAGTATGGGAATCCATATGTTCTCACTTGCTATCCAAGAGCATGTTACAATTGATAAATTGGCATTGACAGACCTATTCTTCTTGCCACACTTCAACAAACCATACAACTATATCACAATGGCTGCACTTACAGCTGAAAAATAAAATTTGATGAACTATCTGGCCTTAAGTTAAGGTCAGATAGTTTTTTAGATGATTTGTCCCCATACAATTATGGTTTTTTTATCTTGTGATTCCTCCAAATCTGACTTAAAATGAAATAGTAGCTACCAATACAAATGATGAGGATAAAACAAATGACTGAAAATCGTTATGAACTAAATAAAAACTTAGCACAGATGCTTAAAGGCGGGGTTATCATGGACGTTCAAAATCCTGAACAGGCCCGTATTGCAGAGGCTGCAGGTGCGGCAGCTGTGATGGCCTTAGAGCGGATTCCAGCTGATATTCGTGCAGCTGGTGGTGTTTCCCGTATGAGTGATCCAAAGATGATTAAGGAAATCCAAGAAGCGGTTAGTATTCCAGTGATGGCCAAGGTTAGAATCGGGCATTTTGTTGAAGCTCAGATTTTAGAGGCTATTGAGATTGACTATATCGATGAGAGTGAAGTTTTATCTCCAGCTGACGATCGTTTCCATGTGGACAAGAAAGAATTCCAAGTTCCTTTTGTCTGTGGGGCTAAGGATTTGGGAGAAGCCTTGCGTCGTATCGCTGAAGGTGCTTCTATGATTCGTACAAAAGGAGAACCGGGTACAGGAGATATCGTCCAAGCTGTTCGCCATATGCGTATGATGAATCAAGAAATCCGTCGCATTCAAAATTTACGTGAGGACGAGCTTTATGTTGCTGCCAAGGACTTGCAAGTCCCTGTTGAATTGGTTCAATATGTTTATGAACATGGAAAATTGCCAGTTGTTAACTTCGCAGCTGGAGGCGTTGCAACGCCAGCAGATGCTGCGCTGATGATGCAATTAGGGGCAGAGGGTGTCTTTGTCGGTTCAGGTATTTTCAAGTCAGGAGATCCTGTTAAACGAGCGAGCGCCATTGTTAAGGCTGTGACTAACTTCAGAAATCCTCAAATCCTAGCTCAAATCTCTGAAGATTTAGGAGAAGCCATGGTTGGTATCAATGAAAATGAGATCCAAATCCTCATGGCTGAGCGAGGAAAATAGATGAAAATCGGAATATTGGCCTTACAAGGTGCTTTTGTAGAACATGCAAAAGTACTAGATCGATTAGGTGTCGAGGGTGTTGAAATCAGAAATTTAGAGGATTTTCAGCAACATCAGAGTGACTTGTCGGGTTTGATATTACCTGGAGGTGAGTCTACAACCATGGGCAAGCTTTTACGAGACCAGAACATGCTGATTCCCATTCGAGAAGCTATTCTATCTGGCTTACCAGCCTTTGGAACCTGTGCAGGCTTGATTTTGCTGGCTAAGGAAATTACTTCTCAGGACGAGAGTCATCTAGGAACTATGGATATGGTGGTCGAGCGTAATGCCTATGGGCGCCAACTAGGGAGTTTCTATACGGAAGCAGAATGTAAGGGAGTTGGTCAGATTCCAATGACCTTTATCCGTGGTCCAATTATCAGTAGTGTTGGAGAAGGTGTAGAAGTTCTAGCAAGTGTTGATAATCAAATCGTTGCAGCCCAAGACAAAAATATGCTGGTAACTTCTTTTCATCCAGAATTGACTGATAATGTAAGCTTGCACCAGTACTTTATCAATATGTGCAAAGAAAAAAGTTGAGATTGAATTTCTCAACTTTTTTACATGTAATAAACAATGGCAATGTACTGGAGGGCAGATGCTGCTAGAATAAAGAGATGCCAAATCATGTGGAAATAAGGTTTTTTCTTGGCGTAAAATCCAGCTCCAACTGTATAACAGAGTCCGCCAGTTACCATGAGACTCCAGAAAATTGGCGTTGTTTGACTGATAATGGCAGGAATGATAGCTAAAACCAACCAGCCCATAATCAAGTAAAGAGCAAGGCTAAATTTCTCATTGACTTTTTTAGCAAAGATTTTATAGAGAATACCAAAGATGGTCGTTCCCCACTGGATGGCAATAATCAGATAGCCAAACCAGTTATTCATTAAGGTCAAGACGACGGGCGTGTAAGAGCCTGCGATAGCCACATAAATCATAGAATGATCCATGATTCTCAAGACATATTTGTGGGTTGAACCATAGGCCATAGAGTGGTAAATGGTGGATGATAAAAACATGAGAAAGAGACTGATAACGAAAATGGAAACGCCAATAGATGATAAAAATCCGTGTGTCTCATAACTATAGGTTGATGAAATGGGGAGTAAGATGAGCATGATGACTGCACCTACGGCATGGGTCACGCTATTAGCAATCTCCTCTCCAAAACTGAGTTGTTTGCTGAACTTTAGGCTTGTATTCATTAGATTTCCTCCTCTTGAGTATGATGGATTAAGGCTAGAGTTTGATGATAGAGTTTAACGGTTTGGCAGCTACTTTGGATAATGGAGTTAACTGGGTCAATCCCTTGGTTCATGTAGTCCACAAAAGCATCGTAGAGTTGGTCTGAACTAGCTTGAGTTTGTAGAGTATTAAGTGTCTGAGCTATTTCTTGAATAGAAAAGACAGACTTGAGGCTTGTGATAGCAATCAGACGGGCAATCTGTTGACGTTGGTATTTTTTCTTGTCAGGCTTTGTCAGGTAACCATGTTTAACATAATTATTGACCATAGATGCTGTTAGGCCCTTGTCTTTATCAGGAGAGATAGGGGCGCAGACCTGATTGACATAGAGCAAAACCTGGTCCAGATAGAGGTCAATGTTTGGAATTTCTGCCCATTTTGGGTAGGAAAAGGTAGTTTTCATTTTCAACTCCTTTTTATCTAGTTTTAATAACTAGATTATAAAATAATAAAAACAGAAAGTCAAGTTTTAACTGCTTGTGAAAAGGCTTAAATTATGCTATGATGGGAGAAACTAGTCAGAAAAGAGGAGAAAAGATGGAGATTCGTTTAGCTTTTCCAAATGAAGTAGATGCCATTATGCAGGTGATGGAGGAAGCCAAGAAATGTTTAGCAGATGCTGGTAGTGACCAGTGGCAAAATGGCTATCCAAATGCTGATATTATTATTGAGGATATTATCTCAGGTCAAGCCTATGTGGCCTTGGAAGAGGGTAAACTACTAGCTTATGCAGCTGTGACCAAGAGTCCAGAGGCAGCCTATGAAGCCATTTATGAAGGAAAATGGCAAGCTGGAGAGTCAGAGTACCTAGTCTTTCACCGTATTGCTGTGGCAGCAGATGTGCAGGGACAAGGAGTTGCTCAAACCTTCTTAGAGGGCTTGATTGAAGGATTTGATTATCTAGATTTTCGCTCAGATACGCATGTTGCCAACAAGGTCATGCAACATATTTTTGAAAAACTCGGTTTTAAACAGGTTGGTAAGGTGCCAGTTGATGGGGAACGTTTGGCCTATCAAAAATTGAAGAAATAATGCAAAAGAAGTACGTAAAAATGTTCTATTCTTCGCCAATTGGCCCCCTTTCTCTCGTAGCTGATGACCATTATTTGTATGGCATTTGGGTGCAGGAGCAGAAGCATTTTGAGAGGGGGATAGGAGATGACACGATAGAAGCACTTGTTAGTCATCCCATTTTAGACTCAGTTATTGCTTGCTTAGATGCTTACTTTAAAGGCAAGTCTCGGGATTTATCCGACTTGCCCTTGGCTCCAATCGGAACGGATTTTGAAAAGCGAGTTTGGTCCTATTTACAGGGAGTTCCTTATGGTCAGACAGTGACCTATGGACAAATAGCCCAAGACCTGCAAGTGGCTTCTGCTCAAGCAATTGGTGGAGCAGTGGGGCGCAATCCTTGGTCTATCCTAGTACCTTGTCATCGTGTGCTAGGAGCAGGCAAGCGTCTGACAGGTTATGCTGCAGGAGTGGAAAAGAAAGCTTGGCTCTTGGATCATGAAGACGCAGATTTTAAAGATATAAACAATAGAAAGTGAAAGACATGTTAGAATTTATCGAATACCCAAAATGTTCAACTTGTAAAAAAGCAAAACAAGAATTAAACCAACTCGGTGTGGACTACAAAGCTGTTCACATCGTTGAAGAAACACCTAGCCAAGAAGTTATTTTAAACTGGTTAGAGACTTCAGGTTTCGAGTTGAAGCAATTTTTCAACACTAGTGGAATCAAATACCGTGAATTAGGGCTAAAAGATAAGGTAGGAAGTTTATCAAATCAAGAAGCAGCTCAGTTGCTCGCAAGTGACGGTATGTTGTTAAAACGACCCATTTTAGTAGAAAATGGAACTGTTAAGCAAATCGGTTATCGAAAAGCTTACAAAGAATTGGGATTGAAATAGTTTTTACTTATCTCTTTGATAGATAAAATATATAACCTCCCTGTTTCAAAGTATGATAAACTAGTAGGTAGACAAAGTCTGTATCTGACCGTAGCAAATAATTTCATTGACGGCAGAAGTATGGTAGAATGAATCATTATCAGGAGAGGATATTTTTATGAATGTTACAACGATTTTAGCATCAGATTGGTACCAAAACTTGATGCAATTGATTCCGGATGGCAAGCTCTTTAGCTTGCGTTCGGTCTTTGATGGAATTCCGAGAATTGTCCAACAACTTCCAACAACGATTATGTTGACAATTGGTGGTGCCCTTTTTGGCTTGGTTTTGGCGCTTCTTTTTGCCATTGTGAAGATCAATCGTGTCAAGATTTTATATCCCTTGCAGGCTTTCTTTGTTAGTTTCTTAAAAGGGACACCGATTTTGGTGCAACTCATGTTGACCTACTACGGAATTCCTTTGGCTTTGAAAGCTCTCAATCAGCAATGGGGTACTGGTCTCAATATCAATGCGATTCCAGCTGCTGTTTTTGCGATTGTAGCCTTTGCCTTTAATGAGGCAGCTTATGCTAGTGAAACCATTCGTGCAGCCATTCTCTCAGTTAATCCTGGTGAGATTGAGGCAGCACGCAGTTTAGGTATGACCCGAGCACAAGTTTATCGACGAGTGATTATTCCAAATGCGGCAGTTGTGGCGACTCCAACCTTGATTAATTCCCTAATCGGCTTGACCAAGGGAACTTCCCTAGCCTTTAGTGCGGGTGTTGTGGAAGTCTTTGCCCAAGCTCAGATTCTAGGTGGAGCTGATTACCGCTATTTTGAACGCTTTATTTCCGTTGCCCTTGTTTATTGGGTAGTCAATATCGGAATTGAAAGCCTCGGTCGTTTCATCGAGAGAAAAATGGCTATTTCTGCACCTGATACAGTGCAAACAGATGTGAAAGGAGACCTTCGTTAATGATTAAGATTTCGAATTTAAGCAAATCCTTTTCAGGACAGACTGTCTTGGATCATCTGGACTTGGATATTCAAAAAGGGGAAGTTGTAGCATTGATTGGTTCTTCAGGAGCTGGAAAATCAACCTTCCTTCGCAGTCTTAATTATCTTGAAACACCTGATAGTGGCTCGATTCAGATTGATGATTTCTCAGTTGATTTTTCTAAAATTACTCAGGAAGAAATCCTTGCCCTACGCCGCAAGCTGTCAATGGTTTTCCAACAGTTTAATTTATTTGAACGTCGCACAGCACTTGATAATGTGAAAGAAGGCTTAGTTGTTGTCAAGAAATTATCTGACCAAGAAGCGACTAAGATTGCCAAGGAAGAGTTGGCTAAGGTTGGGCTTTCTGACCGTGAGAATCATTACCCTCGTCATTTATCAGGTGGTCAGAAGCAACGGGTTGCCCTAGCACGTGCTCTTGCTATGAAACCAGATGTTTTGCTCTTAGACGAACCAACTTCAGCCCTTGACCCAGAATTGGTCGGAGAAGTAGAAAAGTCTATCGCAGATGCTGCTAAGTCAGGTCAAACCATGATTTTGGTTAGTCATGATATGTCCTTTGTAGCCCAAGTTGCTGATAAGATTCTCTTCTTAGATAAGGGGAAAATCATTGAGTCTGGAACACCGGATGAGATTATCCACCATCCTAAAGAAGAGCGGACAAAAGAATTCTTCGCTAGTTACAAACGGACTTATATTTGATATAATAGATAAAGAAAAACTCAGTTAGCTGGACTAGCTGAGTTTACTCTTTAAAAAAGATAGAAATGAGAGAAATCATGCTACTGCAACTATTTTCTTTATATTTCGAGAGTTTGATCTTGACCACCATCCTTGTCCTGATTTTTTTAGGAATTTGGATTGGACTAAGAGCCATGTCGGGAGTTGATAAGACAGCCAAGGCTCGCCAAGCCCATCTCTATGATATGATTATGATTGGAGTTTTGGTTGTTCCAGTATTATCCTTTGCGGTTATGAGTTTAATTCTTGTTTTCAAGGCATAATCCTTGCGTGATTGATAAGAAAGAGTTAGAATAAAGATAGTTACAACAAGAAAGAAGGAATCTATATGTACGATACTATTATTATTGGTGCTGGACCCGCAGGTATGACTGCAGCCTTGTATGCTGCTCGAAGCAATCTCAAAGTAGGCTTGATTGAAGGTGGTCTGCCAGGTGGTCAGATGAATAATACATCGGATATCGAAAATTATCCAGGATACGCTAATATTAGTGGACCTGAATTGGCTGAAAAGATGTTTGAACCACTTGAAAATCTTGGTGTTGAGCACATCTATGGTTATGTTGAGAATATCCAAGATCATGGTGATTTTAAGAAAGTGATTACCGATGGCCAAACATACGAAACACGCACCGTTATCGTAGCGACTGGTTCGAAACACCGTCCTTTGGGAGTACCTGGAGAAGAAGAACTGAACAGTCGTGGTGTGTCTTATTGTGCCGTTTGTGATGGTGCTTTCTTCCGTGACCAAGATTTGTTGGTAGTCGGTGGTGGAGATTCAGCGGTTGAAGAAGCCCTCTTCTTGACTCGCTTTGCTAAGACGGTTACCATTGTTCACCGTCGTGATCAACTCCGTGCCCAAAAGGTTTTACAAGACCGCGCTTTTGCGAATGAGAAAATCAGCTTTATCTGGGATTCTGTAGTGAAGGAAATCAAAGGTGAAAATCGAGTAGAATCTGTCGTATTTGAAAATGTGAAAACAGGTCAAGTGACAGAGCAAGCCTTCGGTGGCGTCTTTATCTATGTTGGATTGGACCCTGTTAGCAATTTTGTTAAAGAATTGAATATTCAAGATCAGGCAGGTTGGATTGTGACAGATAACCATATGAAAACTGCAGTTGACGGTATCTTTGCGGTTGGAGATGTTCGCTTGAAAGACCTTCGCCAAGTAACAACAGCAGTTGGAGATGGAGCTATCGCTGGTCAAGAAGCCTATAAATTTATCACCGAACATAGTTAATCATAAAAAAAGTTTCCAATCATATGACTGGAAACTTTTTTTATAGTCTATTTCGGAAAACTTCGTACATGAGAATGGCCGCAGCAATACTGGCATTAAGGCTTTGAACATGTCCATTCATCGGAATGGTAATCATTTCATCGACCTGTTTTTTGATGTTGCTAGAGATACCTTTTCCTTCATTTCCGATGATGAGAGCAATTTTCCCTTTTGTATTCCACTTGTGGCAAGGAGTACCGTTCATATCTGTTCCAAAGGTCCAGAAGCCTTCATCCTTAAGTTTATCTAAGGTTTGACTGAGATTGGTCACTCGGGCGATTGGAACATGCTCAATAGCACCTGTGGCCGTTTTGGCAACGACAGGAGTAACTCCCACAGCACGGTGTTTGGGAATAATGACACCTGAAACATTGGTTGCATCAGCTGTTCGCAAGATTGAACCCAGATTATGGGGATCAGTTAGACCATCTAGAATCAATAGAAGTGGATTTTCTTCTTGGCGTGTTTTGGCAAGGATTTGGTCCAGCTCGCTATAGGCAAATTCGGATACTCGTAGAACAAAACCTTGGTGAACAGCACCTTCAGTCATCTCAGAGAGGGATTTTTTTGAAGTCCAAGAAATGGATACCTTCTTTTCTGTAGCCAGTTCCTTGACTTTCTCAAGATTCTTACCTCGGAGATCTTCTTGGAGGTAGAGTTTGTTTCCTGTGTTTGCAAGGAGGGCTTCGGTAACGGCGTGGACGCCATAGACAATATCATTTGTTTTCATGCCTCTATTATAACACAAAACCCCGTCTTGCAACGGGATTTTCTTTATTCTAGAATCAGTAAACCATCTTTAACTGCAAATGGGTCTTTTTCATTGATACGATCGTAAAACATGATGCCGTTAATGTGGTCAATTTCATGCTGAACAACGATGGAGTTGTAGCCTTTGAGTTTGATACGGTGTTTTTCCCCATCCTTGTCAAAGTAGTCAACAGTAACGCGAGCATGGCGAACTACGTAGCCAGGCACGTTGCGGTCAACAGACAGACAACCTTCTCCTTCACCAAGAGCAGCGTCTTGAACAGAGTGAGAGACGATTTTTGGATTGTACATAATGGCTTGCAAGTCGTAGGCTTCCTGTGGAGTTTCGCCTTCTTCGACAATATTAGGTACCAAAACAGCGATAATGCGTTTTGAGATATCCAATTGAGGAGCAGCCAGTCCAACCCCACCGCGGAGTCCCAATTTTTCAGCCATGACAGGATCTTGGGAATGTTTGAGGAATTGCATCATCTTTTCGCCAAGGATGATTTCCTGATCAGATAGGGGGAAAGTAACTTCCTCAGCAACCGCGCGTAGAGTCGGGTTCCCTTCGCGGATAATATCGTTCATATCAATTAAGTGAGCAGCTTTTGTAATATGTTCTATAGCAGACATTTTCTCTCCTTTCATTACCTCTACATGATATCACAAAATGACAAGGATTGAAAGCATTACAGTCTTTAGGATTTACAGAAAATAGATAGGAAGTTCAATTCAATTGTGAAAGAATTGCTTATCTGTGATATAATAAAAAGAAAAGGCTTGCATAAGAAAGTAGGGAGAATAAAGATGCAAAGAAGACAAGAGAGACATAAACGTGGACCAGTTTTTCGTTTTGTGAAAGGTTTAGTCAACTTTTTTAGACGTTATCGTAAGTGGAGCAACAAGGGATTTGTGGCGGTACTCTTGCTAGCAGTTGCTTTATCAATGGGCTTGGTCTTGTTGTTTGAAAGTTTTCAAGGAATTCCCTTGACTAGTCAGAAAAAGGATACTATTTCTCAAGAAGCTAATAAGACCAATCAAAATACTAAAGATCAGGAAGAGGAAAAAACTGCAAGAATTATGGCTAACGGAGACCTCCTCTATCATATTCCCATCTATCGTTCCGCTTTAAAAGAAGATGGAACCTATGATTTTCATGAAAATTTTGATTATGTGAAACCATGGCTCAAACAAGCAGATTTGATTATAGGTGATTTTGAAGGTACTGTTAACAAGGACCACTATTTGGCAGGTTATCCTCTCTTCAATGCACCTGGAGAAGTTATGGATGCTATCAAGGATGCTGGTTATCAAGTGCTAGACTTGGCGCATAATCATATCCTAGATTCACAAATAGAAGGTGTGGTCTCAACAGCAGATGCAATTGAAAAGGCAGGAATGACACCTATTGGAGTGTATACGCATGAGTCACGTGATCAAGCTCCTCTTGTAATTAAGGAAGTTAATGGTATCAAGATTGCACTTTTGGCCTATTCTTATGGATTTAATGGAATTGAGCAAAGTATTTCTCAAGAAGACTATAATCGCTATCTTTCAGACCTAAATGAAGACAAGATGAAGGCTGAAATTGAACGAGCAGAGAAGGAAGCAGATATCACCATTATCATGCCTCAGATGGGTGTGGAGTATCGCTTGGAACCAACTGAAGAACAAAAGGCTCTTTATCACAAGATGATCGATTGGGGAGCTGATATTATCTTTGGAGGGCACCCTCACGTTGTAGAACCATCTGAAACAGTTGAAAAAGATGGGGATAAGAAACTCATTATCTATTCAATGGGGAACTTCATTTCCAATCAACGAATTGAAACCATGCAAGATGAAGAGAATGCTAAGTGGACAGAGCGTGGCGTGCTCATGGATGTGACTATTAAGAAAAAAGCCGGTAAGACGACAATCGAAACTGCCAAAGCGCACCCTTCTTGGGTAAACCGTACACCAAAAGGAACCTATTCTCCAGAAGGTTATCCACTCTTCCTTTACCAAACCTATATCTTAGAAGATTTTATCGAGGGTGGTAGTCATCGTGACCAGTTAGATGAAGCGACTAAGGAACGAATTGATACAGCCTATAAAGAAATGAACGAACATGTGGGATTGAAGTGGGATTAGTTTGAATCTAGAGGAAATTAAATGACGATTAATGTAATTGCAACAGATATGGATGGGACCTTGCTGGATGCTAGAGGCCAGCTTGATCTCCCACGCTTGGAAAAGATTTTAGATCAGTTGGATCAAAGGGGTATTCGTTTTGTCATCGCGACGGGGAATGAAATTCACCGCATGAGGCAACTACTGGAGCACTTGGTGAATCGAGTGGTTCTGGTGGTTGCTAATGGTGCTCGTATTTTTGAAAACAATGAACTGATTCAGGCCCAAACTTGGGATGATGCCATTGTTGATAAGGCTTTGGCTCATTTCAAGGATCGAGCGTGTCAGGACCAGTTTGTTGTAACGGGGATGAAGGGTGGTTTCGTCAAAGAAGGTACGATTTTTACAGATCTTGAAAGTTTTATGACTCCAGAAATGATTGAAAAATTCTATCAACGGATGCAGTTTGTGGATGAGTTAACCTCTGACCTCTTTGGTGGTGTGCTCAAGATGAGTATGGTTGTTGGTGAGGAACGGTTGAATTCGGTCTTGGAAGAAATCAATGATCTCTTTGATGGCCGTGTTCGGGCTGTATCGAGCGGCTATGGTTGCATTGATATCCTTCAAGCTGGGATTCATAAAGCATGGGGCTTGGAAGAATTACTCAAGCGTTGGGAATTGAACCCCCAACAAATTATGGCTTTTGGTGACAGTGAAAATGATGTTGAAATGCTTGAAATGGCTGGAATTGCCTATGCGATGGAAAATGCTGATGATAAAGCCAAAGCTGTGGCTACTGCTCTAGCCCCAGCCAACAGCCAAGGAGGAGTTTATCAAGTCTTGGAAAACTGGTTAGAAAAAGGAGAATGAAGTGGCAGTACAGTTATTAGAAAATTGGCTCCTAAAGGAACAAGAAAAAATCCAAACCAAGTATCGTCACTTAAATCAGGTTTCTGTTCTAGAGCCAGATATTCTCTTTATTGGTGATTCCATTGTTGAGTATTACCCTCTGCAGGAGTTGTTTGGGACTGCAAAGATGATTGTCAATCGAGGCATTCGAGGTTATCAAACAGGGCTTTTACTAGAGAATCTAGATGCGCATCTTTACGGTGGAGCGGTAGATAAAATTGTCCTTCTGATTGGGACAAATGATATCGGAAAAGACGTGCCTGTGAATGAGGTTCTCAATAATCTCGAAGCTATCATACAATCCATTGCTCGCGATTATCCATTGACTGAGATTAAAGTGCTTTCCATTTTGCCAGTCAATGAGGGAGAGGAGTACAAGCAGACAGTCTATATCCGCACGAATGAAAAGATACAGGAGTGGAATCAAGCCTATAAAGAGCTTGCTTCTGCCTACATGCAGGTGGAATTTGTGCCAGTATTTGATTGTTTGACAGACCAAGCAGGCCAACTCAAAAAAGACTATACTACTGATGGATTGCACCTCAGTGTTGCCGGTTATCAGGTTTTGTCAGAAACTTTGAAAGACTATCTTTTTTAGTTAGTTGATTTCCTTTTTGCATTTTTGAGTTAGATAAGGTATAATGGTTTTATTGTCTTTTGGGGTCGTTACGGATTCGACAGGCATTATGAGGCATATTTTGCGACTCGTGTGGCGACGTAAACGCTCAGTTAAATATAACTGCAAAAAATAACACTTCTTACGCTCTAGCTGCCTAAAAACCAGCAGGCGTGACCCGATTTGGATTGCTCGTGTTCAATGACAGGTCTTATTATTAACGAGATACGATCAAGTCTTGTCTAGTGGCTTGATAAGAGATTGATAGACTCGCAGTTTCTAGGCTTGAGTTATGTGTCGAGGGACTGTTAAAATAATACATAACCTATGGTTGTAGATAAATATGTTGGCAGGTGTTTGGACGTGGGTTCGACTCCCACCGGCTCCATTATTCCTTTGCATTCTTTGGTAAAACGTTGTTAAATCAACGTTTTTTATTTTTGTCTTTGGTATTCCTTTGCATTCTTTTGCGAAAAAAGGATACAACAAAGGAGTCACAAACAGACCCTAAAGCAGACCCTCTTTTTCAAAAAGGGATAAAAAAAGGATACAACGTTTGTCGCATCCCCAAAATAATTTTTCTTTTCTACGGAAGACATGGGATTCGAACCCACGCACGCTGTTACACGCCTACCGCGTTTCCAACACGGCCTCTTAAGCCTCTTGAGTAATCTTCCAATACTTACTCAAATAGTCTACCATAAAGGCTCTTATCTTGCAATAAAAATTCTAGAAATAAGAAAAATGATAGAATTTGAAAGAAAATGATAAAAAATGCTTGACTTTGAAATAAAGTATGATAGAATGAATAGTGTAAACGATAACAGGAGGTGGTTCAGTGTTAAAAACAGAACGTAAACAATTGATTTTAGAGGAGTTACATCAACATCATGTAGTTTCTCTAGAAAAATTAGTTAGTTTGCTAGAGACATCAGAATCAACGGTGCGAAGAGACTTGGATGAGTTGGAAGCAGAAAACAAGCTTCGTCGTGTGCATGGTGGAGCAGAATTACCCCACTCCTTGCAGGAAGAAGAAACCATTCAAGAAAAATCTGTCAAAAACCTTCAAGAGAAGAAGTTGCTGGCTCAGAAAGCAGCCTCTCTCATTAAAGAAAAAGATGTCATCTTTATCGATGCTGGAACAACAACTGCCTTTTTGATTCATGAATTGGTCAATAAGAATATTACTGTTGTGACCAATTCGATTCACCATGCCGTTCAGTTGGTTGAAAAGCAGATTCCAACTGTCATGGTTGGAGGAAGTGTCAAGATGGCGACAGATGCTAGCATCGGGGGCGTTGCTCTTAACCAGATTAACCAATTGCACTTTGACCGTGCCTTTATCGGGATGAATGGTGTCGACGATGGCTATTATACGACTCCTGATATGGAGGAGGGGGCTGTGAAGCGTGCTATTTTAGAGAATGCCAAACAGACCTATGTCTTGGTGGATTCGTCTAAAATTGGACAAACTTGCTTTGCTAAGGTAGCACCACTCAAACGAGCTATTGTTATCACAAGTCCAGGGCATGAGCTCTTGCAGGCTATTAAGGAGAAAACGGAGGTAATAGAAGTATGATTTATACAGTCACACTCAATCCATCCATTGATTATATCGTGCGTTTGGACCAAGTCCAAGTCGGTAGTGTCAATCGCATGGACAGTGATGATAAGTTTGCTGGTGGGAAAGGAATCAATGTCAGTCGTGTCTTGAAACGCTTGGATATATCAAATACAGCGACGGGATTTATTGGTGGCTTTACTGGTAAATTTATCACAGATACTTTGGCAGAGGAAAAAATTGAAACACGTTTTGTCCAAGTAGCAGAAGATACTCGTATCAATGTTAAAATCAAAGCAGACCAAGAAACAGAAATCAACGGAACGGGTCCAAATGTCGAACCAGCCCAGTTAGAAGAGTTGAAAGCTATTTTGTCTAGTTTAACAGCAGAAGATACAGTTGTCTTTGCTGGTTCAAGTGCTAAAAATCTAGGCAATGTTATCTATAAGGATTTGATTGCCTTGACGCGTCAAACGGGTGCGCAAGTGGTTTGTGACTTTGAAGGACAGACCTTGATTGATAGTTTGGCCTACAAGCCACTTTTGGTCAAACCAAATAATCATGAACTTGGAGCAATTTTTGGGGTTAAACTTGAAAGTTTGGATGAGATTGAAAAATATGCTCGTGAGTTGCTGGCTAAAGGTGCTCAAAGCGTGATTATTTCTATGGCTGGTGACGGTGCCCTTCTTGTTACATCTGAGGGAACTTACTTCGCTAAACCAATCAAGGGAACAGTCAAAAATTCAGTCGGAGCTGGTGACTCTATGGTTGCTGGATTTACAGGTGAATTTGTCAAATCAAAAGATGCAGTAGAAGCATTCAAATGGGGAGTAGCTTGTGGAACGGCAACGACCTTCTCGGATGACTTGGCAACAGCAGAATTTATTAAAGAAACATATGAAAAAGTTGAGGTAGAAAAAAGATGAAAATTCAAGACCTATTGAGAAAAGATGTCATGTTGCTGGATTTGCAGGCGACTGAAAAAACAGCTGTCATTGAAGAGATGATTAAAAGCTTGACAGACCACGGATATGTAACAGATTTTGAAACCTTTAAAGAAGGAATTTTAGCGCGTGAAGCTTTGACTTCTACAGGTTTGGGTGATGGTATCGCAATGCCTCACAGCAAAAACGCTGCTGTAACAGAAGCGACAGTTCTCTTTGCCAAGTCTAATAAGGGTGTTGACTATGAGAGCTTGGATGGACAAGCAACTGACCTTTTCTTTATGATTGCAGCTCCAGAAGGTGCTAATGACACTCACCTGGCAGCCTTGGCAGAATTGTCTCAATACTTGATGAAAGATGGTTTTGCTGATAAACTTCGTCAAGCAACATCAGCTGACCAAGTCATTGAACTTTTTGACCAAGCTTCAGAAAAAACTGAGGAACCTGCTCAAGCACCTGCCAATGACTCTGGTGACTTTATTGTGGCTGTTACAGCTTGTACGACAGGTATTGCCCACACTTATATGGCCCAAGAAGCCCTTCAAAAAGTAGCTGCTGAAATGGGGGTT
Source organism: bacterium (assembly GCA_905221085.1). Taxonomy (GTDB): domain Bacteria; phylum Bacillota; class Bacilli; order Lactobacillales; family Streptococcaceae; genus Streptococcus. Next base: position 313,567 of record CAJNBT010000001.1, on the reverse strand, counting down.
GGAATTAAGGTCGAAACTAACGGTGCTAGCGGTGTTGGTAACCAACTAACTGCGGAAGACATTCGTAAGGCTAAAGCTGTTATCATCGCAGCAGACAAGGCTGTTGAAATGGATCGTTTCGATGGCAAACCATTGATTAATCGTCCAGTTGCTGACGGTATCCGTAAGACGGAAGAATTGATTAACTTGGCTCTTTCAGGAGATGCTGAAGTCTACCGTGCCGCTAATGGGGCAAAAGCTGCAACAGCCTCTAACGAAAAACAAAGCCTTGGTGGTGCCTTCTACAAACACTTGATGAGTGGTGTATCTCAAATGCTACCATTCGTTATCGGTGGTGGTATCATGATTGCCCTTGCCTTCTTGATTGACGGTGCTTTGGGTGTTCCAAATGAAAACCTTGGCAATCTTGGTTCTTACCATGAGTTAGCTTCTATGTTCATGAAAATTGGTGGTGCTGCCTTTGGTTTGATGCTCCCAGTCTTTGCAGGTTATGTTGCCTACTCTATCGCTGAAAAACCAGGTTTGGTAGCAGGTTTCGTGGCTGGTGCTATTGCCAAAGAAGGTTTTGCCTTTGGTAAAATTCCTTATGCCGCAGGTGGTGAAGCAACGTCAACTCTTGCAGGTGTCTCATCTGGTTTCCTAGGTGCCCTTGTTGGTGGATTTATCGCTGGTGCCTTGGTTCTTGCTATTAAGAAATACGTGAAAGTTCCTCGTTCACTTGAAGGTGCAAAATCAATCCTTCTCTTGCCACTTCTTGGAACAATCTTGACTGGATTTGTTATGCTAGCTGTTAACATCCCAATGGCAGCAATTAACACTGCTATGAATGATTTCCTTGGCGGTCTTGGAGGCGGTTCAGCTGTCCTTCTCGGTATCGTCCTTGGTGGAATGATGGCTGTTGACATGGGTGGACCAGTTAACAAAGCTGCCTATGTCTTTGGTACAGGTACGCTTGCAGCAACTGTTTCTTCAGGTGGTTCTGTGGCTATGGCAGCAGTTATGGCTGGAGGAATGGTGCCACCACTTGCAATCTTTGTCGCAACCCTTCTCTTTAAAGACAAATTTACTAAGGAAGAACGCAACTCTGGTTTGACTAACATCATCATGGGCTTGTCATTTATCACTGAGGGAGCGATTCCATTTGGTGCCGCTGACCCAGCTCGTGCGATCCCAAGCTTCATTCTTGGTTCAGCAGTAGCAGGTGGCCTTGTTGGTCTTACTGGTATCAAACTCATGGCGCCACACGGAGGAATCTTCGTGATCGCCCTTACTTCAAATGCCCTTCTTTATCTCGTTTCTGTCTTAGTAGGAGCAATCGTAAGTGGTGTTGTCTATGGTTACCTACGCAAACCTCAAGCATAAAACTTAGATAGAAAATGAAAAGATTGGACCGTTTGGTGCAGTCTTTTTCTCTTTCCGAAATGCCTGTGAAATATGGTATAATAGAAGAATGGCAAACAAGAATACAAGTAAAACAAGACGGAGACCGTCTAAAGCAGAACTCGAAAGAAAAGAAGCGATTCAACGGATGTTGATTTCGCTAGGAATCGCGCTTTTATTGATTTTCGCAGCCTTCAAATTAGGGGCTGCAGGTATAACCCTTTACAATTTAATTCGCTTGCTGGTGGGTAGTCTAGCTTATCTAGCAATACTTGCCCTCTTGATCTATCTCTTCTTTTTCAAGTGGATACGAAAACAGGAAGGACTCTTATCTGGCTTTTTCACCATATTTGCTGGTTTGCTCTTGATTTTTGAGGCCTACTTAGTTTGGCAATATGGTTTGGATAAGTCGGTCTTAAAAGGAACCATGGCTCAGGTTGTGACGGATTTGACTGGTTTTCGAACGACCAGTTTTGCTGGAGGGGGCTTAATTGGGGTCGCTCTTTATATGCCAACCGCCTTTCTTTTTTCAAATATCGGTACTTACTTTATTGGAGTTATCTTGATTTTAGTGGGGGCTCTCCTCGTCAGCTCTTGGTCTGTTTATGATGTTGCTGAATTTTTCAGTAGAGGATTTGCCAAATGGCGGGAAGGGCATGAGCGTCGAAAAGAGGAACGCTTTGTCAAACAAGAAGAAAAAGCTCGCCAAAAGGCTGAGGAAGAGGCTAGATTAGAACAAGAAGAAGCTGAAAAAGCCTTACTCGATTTGCCTCCTGTTGATATGGAAACAGGCGAAATTTTGACAGAGGAAGCTGTTCAGGGTCTTCCACCTATTCCAGAAGAGGAGTGGGTGGAACCAGAAATCATCCTGCCTCAAGCTGAACTTGAATTCCCTGAACAGGAAGATGGCTCTGATGATGAAGATGTTCAGGTCGATTTTTCAGCTAAGGAAGCCCTCGAATACAAACTTCCAAGCTTACAACTCTTTGCCCCAGATAAACCAAAAGACCAGTCTAAAGAGAAGAAAATCGTTCGTGAAAACATCAAAATCCTAGAAGAAACCTTTGCTAGCTTTGGTATCAAGGTAACAGTTGAACGGGCTGAAATTGGGCCATCAGTGACCAAGTATGAAGTCAAGCCGGCCGTTGGTGTAAGGGTTAACCGCATTTCCAATCTCGCAGATGACCTCGCTCTAGCTTTGGCGGCCAAGGATGTCCGAATCGAAGCACCAATCCCTGGGAAATCCCTTGTCGGAATTGAGGTGCCTAACTCTGAGATTGCCACTGTGTCTTTCCGTGAACTTTGGGAACAATCTCAAACGAAAGCAGAAAATCTCTTGGAAATTCCTTTAGGGAAGGCTGTTAATGGAACCGCAAGAGCTTTTGACCTTTCTAAAATGCCCCACTTGCTAGTCGCAGGTTCAACGGGATCAGGGAAGTCAGTAGCAGTTAACGGTATTATTGCTAGCATTCTCATGAAAGCGAGACCAGACCAAGTTAAATTTATGATGGTCGATCCCAAGATGGTTGAGTTATCTGTTTACAATGATATTCCCCATCTCTTGATTCCAGTCGTGACCAATCCACGCAAGGCTAGCAAGGCTCTGCAAAAGGTTGTGGATGAAATGGAAAATCGTTATGAACTCTTTGCCAAGGTGGGAGTTCGTAACATTGCAGGTTTTAATGCCAAGGTAGAAGAGTTCAATGCTCAGTCTGAGTACAAGCAGATTCCGCTACCGCTCATTGTCGTGATTGTGGATGAGTTGGCTGACCTCATGATGGTGGCCAGCAAGGAAGTGGAAGATGCTATCATTCGTCTCGGACAGAAGGCGCGGGCTGCAGGTATCCACATGATTCTTGCAACTCAGCGTCCATCCGTTGATGTCATCTCTGGTTTAATCAAGGCCAATGTTCCTTCTCGAGTGGCTTTTGCGGTATCATCAGGGACAGACTCCCGTACTATTTTAGATGAAAATGGAGCTGAGAAACTACTTGGTCGAGGAGACATGCTCTTTAAACCGATTGATGAAAATCATCCAGTTCGTCTTCAAGGCTCCTTTATCTCGGATGATGATGTCGAACGCATCGTAAACTATATCAAGGCTCAGGCAGATGCAGACTACGATGAGAGCTTTGATCCAGGTGAGGTTTCTGAAAATGAAGGAGAATTTTCAGATGGTGAATCTGGTGGAGATCCGCTTTTTGAAGAAGCCAAGGCTCTAGTCATTGAGACCCAGAAAGCCAGCGCATCCATGATTCAGCGTCGTTTATCAGTTGGATTTAACCGTGCGACCCGCCTCATGGAAGAACTTGAGATGGCAGGTGTCATTGGTCCAGCTGAAGGTACCAAACCAAGAAAAGTATTACAACAATAAAAAATAGCTTCTTTCCAAGTTTGGAGGGAAGCTATTTTAGTGATTATTGATTAGTTTTATTTTCCGAAGTTGAGGTATTGGACTGTTTTTCATTTTCAGTAGTAGGTTTACTTGTGGCAGGTGTAGTAGAGTCTTGAGTTGCTGTTTTCTGCTCTTCTTTTTTCTCTTCCTTGACGCTAGCTTTTGGTGTTTCCTCTTGCTGTGTTTTTTCTTGAGAAGTGTTGTTTTCCTTATTGGGACTAGTGTTTTCCTGAGGGGATTCCTTTTGAATTTCTTTGACAATTGTTGTCGTCTGGCTTGTCGTAGGTTCTTTTTTAGTATTTTTGTTATTATCCAAGGCGTTCATGATCGTGATACTTGCGGTAATCAAGCCTAGGATACTACCAATAGTAGCAACGGTTTTTTGAAAGACCGTGAAGCCTTTTTTGATGTGTTCTGTTTTTGGTTTTGAAGTTCTACGATAATTAGACATACATTCTCTCCTTTAATTAAAGTTTATTATACCGCATTTCTTTAAAAAAATCTTAAAAAAAGAGGAATTGCCCTTTCTTGTCGCAAGCTCCGTTTCATGATACAATAGAAGGAGTGATTTTAGAAAGCGTGAGAAAACATGATTTACTTTGATAATTCGGCGACGACCAAGCCCTATCCTGAAGCTCTTGAAACCTATATGCAGGTGGCTTCAAAAATTTTAGGAAACCCATCTAGTCTCCATCGTTTGGGAGACCAAGCAACACGAATCTTAGATGCTTCCCGCCAACAGATTGCAGATTTAATCGGTAAGAAAAGCGATGAAATTTTCTTTACATCTGGTGGAACAGAAGGGGATAACTGGGCCATTAAGGGGGTGGCCTTTGAAAAAGCTCAGTTTGGCAAGCACATCATCGTATCAGCCATTGAACATCCAGCAGTCAAGGAATCATCCCTCTGGTTGAAATCTCAAGGATTTGAAGTAGATTTTGCTCCAGTTGATAACAAAGGATTTGTGGATGTTGAGGCGCTAGCAGGTTTGATACGACCTGATACAATCCTAATTTCTGTCATGGCTGTGAACAATGAAATCGGCTCTATCCAACCTATTGAGGCTATTTCAGAACTCTTGGCAGATAAGCCGACTATTTCCTTCCATGTTGATGCGGTTCAGGCACTTGCTAAGATTCCAACTGAAAAGTATTTGACAGAACGAGTGGATTTTGCGACCTTCTCGAGTCATAAATTTCATGGTGTCCGTGGTGTTGGTTTTGTCTATATCAAGTCTGGCAAGAAGATTACGCCTCTTTTAACAGGTGGTGGTCAGGAGCGAGATTATCGTTCGACAACTGAAAATGTGGCAGGAATTGCAGCGACAGCCAAGGCTCTCCGTTTATCTATGGAAAAGCTAGATATCTTTACTAGTAAGACTGGGCAGATGAAGGCAGTGATTCGTCAAGCACTTCTTGACTATCCAGATATTTTTGTCTTTTCAGATGAGGAAGAATTTATCCCTCATATTCTGACTTTTGGAATTAAGGGGGTTCGAGGAGAGGTCGTTGTTCACGCTTTTGAAGACTATGATATTTTTATTTCCACCACTTCAGCTTGTTCATCCAAGGCAGGAAAACCTGCAGGCACTTTGATTGCCATGGGAGTGGACAAAGATAAGGCCCAGTCAGCTGTGCGTCTTAGCCTAGACCTTGAAAATGATATGAGTCAGGTCGAGCAGTTTTTGACCAAGCTAAAATTAATTTATAATCAAACTAGAAAAGTAAGATAGGAGCATTTATGCAGTATTCAGAAATTATGATTCGCTACGGAGAATTGTCAACCAAACACAAAAATCGTATGCGTTTCATCAATAAACTTCGTCATAATATTTCAGACGTTTTGTCTATCTATCCCCAAGTTAAGGTAACCGCAGATCGCGACCGTGCCCACGCTTACCTGAATGGAGCTGATTACACCGCAGTAGCAGAATCCCTCAAACAAGTATTTGGAATTCAAAACTTCTCTCCCGTTTATAAAGTCGAAAAGTCTGTGGATGTTCTTAAGTCTGCTGTCCAAGAGATTATGAAAGAAACTTACAAGGAAGGGATGACCTTTAAAATCACTGGTAAGCGTAGCGACCACACCTTTGAACTTGATAGTCGTGAACTCAATCAAACTCTTGGTAGTGCTGTTTTCAAGGCTATTCCAAACGTGAAAGCTCAGATGAAAAATCCAGATATTAATCTTCAGGTTGAGATTCGTGAGGAAGCGGCTTATATTTCCTATGAAACTTTTCGTGGAGCAGGAGGATTACCTGTGGGAAGTTCTGGTAAAGGCATGCTCATGTTATCAGGAGGAATTGATTCACCTGTGGCGGGTTATCTAGCTCTTAAACGAGGGGTAGATATTGAGGCAGTTCACTTTGCCAGCCCACCATATACTAGTCCAGGGGCTCTTAAAAAAGCCCAAGATTTAACTCGTAAATTGACCAAGTTTGGGGGCAATATCCAGTTTATCGAAGTGCCTTTCACAGAGATTCAAGAGGAAATCAAGGCTAAAGCGCCAGAAGCCTATCTTATGACCTTGACACGCCGTTTTATGATGCGAATTACTGACCGTATTCGTGAGGTACGAAATGGTTTGGTTATCATCAATGGGGAAAGTCTTGGTCAAGTAGCTAGCCAGACCTTGGAAAGCATGCAGACTATCAACGCTGTGACCAGCACTCCAGTCATTCGTCCCGTGGTTACTATGGATAAGTTGGAAATCATTGATATCGCCCAAGCAATCGATACCTTTGACATTTCAATCCAGCCTTTTGAAGACTGCTGTACGATTTTTGCGCCTGACCGTCCTAAGACCAATCCTAAAATTAAAAATGCAGAGCAGTATGAAAAACGGATGGATGTTAAGGGCTTAGTTGAGCGAGCGGTGGCAGGGATTATGATTACTGAGATTACACCTCAAGCTGAAAAAGATGAAGTCGATGACTTGATTGACAATCTGCTCTAATTCAGAAAATCCAAAAGAATTCAGAAAAATAAATGAAAAAGTTAGTTTTTAATCCAAAAATGGAAGCAAAACTGACTTTTTTTCTATTTTTATGATATAATGAGATAAAATTTTGAATATAGAGAGTTTTCTGACAATGAATCAATCCTACTTTTATTTAAAAATGAAAGAACACAAACTTAAGGTTCCTTATACTGGTAAGGAGCGTCGTGTGCGTGTTCTTCTGCCTAAAGATTATGAGAAAGACATGGATCGTTCCTATCCTGTGGCTTATTTTCATGATGGGCAAAATGTTTTTTATAGTAAAGAATCCTTTATTGGTCACTCATGGAAGATTATCCCAGCCATTAAACGAAATCCTGATATCAGTCGCATGATTGTCGTTGCCATTGACAATGATGGCATGGGGCGGATGAATGAGTATGCGGCTTGGAAGTTACAAGAATCTCCTATCCCAGGGCAGCAGTTTGGTGGTAAGGGTGTGGAGTATGCCGAGTTTGTCATGGAGGTGGTCAAACCTTTTATCGATGAGACCTACCGTACCAAAGCTGACCGCCAGCATACGGCTATGATTGGGTCTTCACTAGGAGGCAATATTACCCAGTTTATCGGTTTGGAATACCAAGATCAAATTGGTTGTCTAGGCGTTTTTTCTTCTGCAAACTGGCTTCACCAAGAGGCCTTTAACCGCTATATCGAGCGCCAGCAACTATCGCCTGACCAGCGCATCTTCATCTATGTGGGAACGGAAGAAGCAGATGATACAGACAAGACCCTGATGGCTGGTAATATCAAACAAGCCTATATCGATTCGTCTCTTCGGTATTACCATGATTTGATAGCAGGTGGGGTACACTTAGATAATCTGGTCTTAAAAGTTCAGTCTGGTGCCATCCATAGTGAAATCCCTTGGTCGGAAAATTTACCAGACTGTCTGAGATTTTTTGCAGAGAAATGGTAAGTTAGAAAAGGAGAAAGCCAATGCATATTGAAAAACTCAGCCACTGGAGTGGTCACCTCAACCGTGAAATGTATCTCAACCGTTATGGACATGCTGGGATTCCAGTTGTGGTCTTTGCTTCATCAGGTGGTAGTCACAACGAATACTATGATTTTGGCATGATTGATGCCTGTGCTTCTTTTATCGACGAAGGCCGTGTCCAGTTCTTTACCCTATCCAGTGTTGACAGTGAGAGCTGGTTGGCCACTTGGAAAAATGGTCACGACCAAGCGGAAATGCACCGTGCCTATGAACGCTATGTGATTGAAGAGGCCATTCCTTTTATCAAGCATAAGACAGGTTGGTTTGATGGCATGATGACGACAGGTTGCTCAATGGGCGCCTACCATGCAGTCAATTTCTTCCTCCAGCATCCAGATGTCTTTACTAAGGTGATTGCTCTTAGTGGTGTTTACGACGCACGTTTCTTTATCGGCGATTACTACAATGACGATGCTATTTATCAAAACTCGCCAGTAGATTATATTTGGAATCAGAACGACAGCTGGTTTATTGACCGTTATCGTCAGGCAGAGATTGTGCTTTGTACGGGGCTTGGTGCTTGGGAACAAGACGGTCTACCGTCTTTCTACAAGCTCAAAGAAGCCTTTGACCAGAAACAAATTCCAGCCTGGTTTGCTGAATGGGGACACGATGTCGCCCACGACTGGGAATGGTGGCGCAAACAAATGCCTTATTTCCTTGGAAATCTCTATTTATAAAAGGAGTTACCTATGAATTACCTTGTTATTTCTCCCTACTATCCGCAAAATTTTCAACAGTTTACAATTGAGCTAGCTAATAAAGGCATCACAGTCTTGGGAATTGGCCAAGAACCTTACGAGCAATTGGATGAACCTTTACGCAATAGCCTGACCGAGTATTTCCGTGTAGATAACCTTGAGAACATAGATGAAGTCAAACGTGCAGCTGCTTTTCTCTTTTATAAACATGGCCCAATTGATCGCATCGAATCCCACAATGAATATTGGTTAGAGTTGGACGCAGCCCTCAGAGAACAATTCAATGTTTTTGGTGCCAAACCAGAGGATCTCAAAAAGACGAAATTTAAGTCTGAAATGAAGAAACTCTTCAAAAAAGCAGGTGTCCCTGTGGTACCTGGAGCTGTTATCAAGACGGAAGCAGATATTGATCAAGCAGTGAACGAAATCGGCCTTCCAATGATTGCAAAACCTGACAATGGAGTGGGAGCAGCGGCCACCTTTAAGCTTGAGACAGAAGACGATATCAATCACTTCAAGGCTGAGTGGGACCATTCAACCGTTTATTTCTTTGAGAAATTTGTCACCTCTAGCGAAATTTGCACCTTTGATGGTCTAGTGGACAAGGATGGAAAGATTGTTTTTTCAACAACTTTTGACTACGCCTATACACCGCTTGATCTCATGATTTACAAGATGGACAATTCTTATTACGTTCTCAAGGATATGGATCCTAAATTACGTAAATATGGTGAGGCAATTGTCAAAGAATTTGGTATGAAAGAACGGTTCTTCCATATTGAGTTCTTCCGTGAAGGGGATGATTATATTGCCATCGAGTACAATAATCGCCCTGCGGGTGGTTTCACCATTGATGTTTATAACTTTGCCCATTCCTTGGACCTCTATCGTGGATATGCAGCCATTGTCGCAGGAGAAGAGTTCCCAGCGTCAGATTTTGAAGCTCAGTATTGTTTGGCTACATCACGTCGTGCAAATGCTCACTATGTTTATTCTGAGGAGGATTTGCTTGCCAAATATAGTCAGCAGTTCAAGGTTAAAAAAATCATGCCAGCGGCCTTTGCGGAACTTCAAGGAGATTATCTTTATATGCTGACAACTCCGAGTCGACAAGAAATGGAGCAGATGATTGCAGATTTCGGACAACGTAAAGAATAAGAACTCTCGTTATTTTTTATAAGAAATAAAACCGCTTTCTCATATATTCTTTTAGAAAACCTGTTGCTAAAAGATATAAAAATTGATAGAATAAGGATTGTCTAAAAAATTTTAAGGAGAATCTATCAAATGGATTTCACATGGGCAATTAAATATGCCACTGAATTTTTGGCCACTGCTATTTTGATCATTCTTGGTAATGGTGCAGTTGCTAACGTTGAACTTAAAGGTACGAAAGGTCACCAAAGTGGCTGGCTCGTTATCGCTGTTGGTTACGGTATGGGGGTTATGATTCCAGCTTTGATGTTTGGTAACGTATCAGGTAACCACATCAACCCAGCCTTCACTATTGGACTTGCAATCAGCGGTCTCTTCCCTTGGGCACAAGTAGCACCTTATATTCTTGCACAAGTTTTGGGTGCTATCTTTGGTCAAGCTTTGGTTGTGGTAACACACCGCCCATACTACTTGAAAACTGAAAACCCAAACAACATTTTGGGTACTTTCTCAACAATTTCAAGTTTGGATCAAGGTACAAAAGAATCACGCTTTGCCGCAACTGTTAACGGTTTTGTAAACGAGTTTGTTGGTTCATTTGTTCTGTTCTTTGCAGCTCTTGGATTGACTAAAAACTTCTTTGGTGCTGAACTAGTATCAAAAGCACAAGCAGCTATTAATGCTCAAGTTGCACAAGCAACGACTCAAGGTCAAACCATTCCTCAAGAACAAGTAACAGCAGCACTTGACCAAGCTAAAGAACAAGTAGCACCATTTATGACATCTGGTCTTGGAATTGCTCACTTGGCACTTGGATTCCTTGTTATGGCCTTGGTAACATCACTTGGTGGACCTACAGGACCTGCCTTGAACCCAGCCCGTGACTTGGGACCACGTCTCCTTCATGCTTTCCTTCCAAAATCAGTTCTTGGTGAGCACAAAGGCGATTCAAAATGGTGGTATTCTTGGGTACCAGTAGTAGCACCTATCGCAGCAGCAATTGCGGCAGTAGCTATCTTCAAATTCCTTTACCTATAAGAAATTGAAACCGAGGAAAGCCTCGGTTTTTTAGATGAAATTTTTATGAAAAATCGGTAAATTTGAGCATAATATCTTGTAAAAAATTCTAAAATCCTTTAAAATAAAAGAGTTGGAGGAGTTTATGAATGTAAATCAGATTGTACGGATTATTCCTACTTTAAAAGTTAATAATAGAAAATTAAATGAAACATTTTATATTGAAACCCTTGGCATGAAGGCCTTGTTAGAAGAGTCGGCCTTTCTGTCACTAGGGGATCAAACAGGTCTAGAAAAGCTGGTTTTAGAAGAAGCTCCAAGTATGCGTACTCGTAAGGTAGAGGGGAGAAAAAAATTAGCTAGATTGATTGTCAAGGTGGAAAATCCCTTAGAAATTGAAGGCCTCTTATCTAAAACAGATTCGATTCATCGATTATACAAGGGGCAAAATGGCTACGCTTTTGAAATTTACTCTCCAGAAGATGATTTGATTTTGATTCACGCAGAAGATGACAGAGCAAGTCTAGTAGAAGTAGGAGAAAAGCTTGAATTTCAAACAGATTTGGAATCAATTTCTTTAAGTAAATTTGAGATTTCTATGGAATTACACCTCCCAACTGATATCGAAAGTTTCTTGGAAGTATCTGAAGTTGGGGTTTCACTTGATTTTATCCCAGCTCAGGGGCAGGATTTGACTGTGGATAATATGGTTACCTGGGACTTATCTATGCTCAAGTTCTTGGTCAATGAACTAGACATAGCAAGTCTTCGCAAGAGATTTGAGTCTACCGAATATTTTATTCCTAGGTCTGAAAAATTCTTCCTTGGTAAAGATCGAAATAATGTTGAATTGTGGTTTGAAGAAGTATGAAGTGGACCAAGATTATTAAAAAAATAGAAGAACAAATCGAGGCAGGGATTTATCCAGGAGCCTCTTTTGCGTATTTTAAGGACAATCAATGGACAGAGTTCTATTTAGGCCAGAGTGACCCAGGACATGGCTTGCAGACAGAGGTAGGACTAGTTTATGACCTAGCCAGTGTCAGCAAGGTTGTTGGGGTTGGCACAGTTTTTACCTTCTTGTGGGAAAAAGATCAATTAGATATTGACAGACCGGTAACAGATTTTTTAGCTGAGAGTGATTATCCAGACATCACTATTCGCCAGCTCTTGACTCATGCAACAGACCTTGATCCTTTTATTCCTAATCGTGATCTTTTAACAGCCCCTGAATTAAAGAAAGCTATGTTTCATCTCAATAGACGAAGTCAGCCAGCCTTTCTTTATTCGGATGTCCATTTTTTGCTGTTGGGTTTTATTTTGGAAAGAATTTTTAATCAAGACCTGGATGTGATTTTACAAGGACAAGTCTGGAAACCGTGGGGAATGACGGAAACCCAGTTTGGACCTGTTAAACTTGCTGTTCCAACAGTCAGAGGTGTGGAAGCAGGTCTAGTGCATGATCCCAAGGCTCGTCTTCTGGGCAGACATGCTGGTAGTGCTGGTTTATTTTCGACTGTAAAGGATTTACAAATCTTTTTAGAACACTATTTAGCAGATGATTTTGCAAGAGATTTGAGTCAAAATTTTTCTCCTTTGGATGACAAGGAACGTTCTTTGGCATGGAATTTGGAAGGAGATTGGCTAGACCATACGGGTTATACAGGTACCTTTATCATGTGGAATCGTCAGAAGCAAGAAGCGGCTATTTTCCTATCGAATCGTACCTATGAAAAGGATGAGCGTGCTCAATGGATTTTAGACCGTAATCAAGTGATGGACTTGATTCGTAAAGAAGAGTAAGGAGAGACATGTCAAATAGTTTAAAAGGGACTCTATTAACAGTTGTGGCTGGTATTGCTTGGGGTTTGTCAGGAACGAGTGGCCAATACCTGATGGCACACGGAATTTCGGCTTTAGTTTTAACTAACTTACGACTTTTAATCGCTGGCGGGATTCTCATGCTCTTGGCTTATGCTACTGCAAAGGATAAAATGCTAGCCTTTTTAAAGGATAGAAAAAGTTTGCTGTCTCTTCTTATTTTTGCTCTGATTGGCCTCTTCCTCAATCAATTTGCCTATCTAACTGCTATTCAGGAAACCAATGCAGGAACCGCGACGGTGCTTCAGTATGTTTGTCCTGTCGGGATTTTGATTTATAGCTGTATCAAGGATAAGGTGGCGCCGACGCTTGGAGAGATTGTTTCCATCATATTAGCCATTGGAGGGACCTTCCTGATCGCCACTCATGGGCAGTTGGACCAGTTATCTATGACACCTGCAGGTCTGTTCTGGGGTCTCTTTTCTGCTCTGACTTACGCACTTTATATCATTTTGCCCATAGCCTTGATTAAGAAGTGGGGGAGTAGTTTGGTTATTGGTGTGGGAATGGTCATAGCAGGTTTGGTCGCCCTTCCTTTTACAGGAATTCTACAGACTGCTATCCCAACTAGTCTTGATTTTCTCCTCGCTTTTGCGGGCATTATTCTTATCGGGACTGTTTTTGCCTATACAGCCTTTCTAAAAGGAGCCAGTCTGATAGGACCGGTCAAGTCAAGCTTGTTGGCTTCAATTGAGCCAATATCGGCGGTTTTCTTTGCCTTCTTAATAATGAATGAACAATTTTATCCCATTGATTTTCTTGGTATGGCAATGATATTGTTTGCAGTAACTCTGATTTCTTTGAAAGATTTACTCTTAGAAAAATAAAAAAGACTCTTTGTCCGTGACAGAGAGTTTTTATGTAGTAATCTAATTGTTCTCAAGATAAAATTCAAAACGTTCGCCTACATATTGACTTTTTACGTATTCAAATGCAGTACCATCTTCTAGGTAGGAAACCTGAGTCAGCCCAAGAATAGCATGACCTTTTTCAACTTCCAAATAGTGAGCGATCTTTTCTTTAGCGAGGCGAGCATAAATAGTCTGCTGTGATTTACCAATACGGTAGCCATGTTTTTGTAGAGTTTGGAAGAAATGACTGGTGATTTCTTCTTTTTTAAAGTTCTTAATAAATTTTTCAGGAATAGAAGCAACTTCATAAACTAGAGGAACTTTGTCGGCATAGCGAACCCGTTCCATTCGGATAATGTTTTCGGTTGGAGAAATTCTTAACTTGGCAACTTCCTGCTCGTTAGGAATGGTCTTTCTGTAGGAAATGAGTTGGCTAGAGGGAACTTTGCCTTGGGACTTAACAATTTCAGTAAAACTGGTTGTCCCTCGCATCTTTTCTTGTACTCGAGTACTGGACACAAAGGTGCCGCTCCCTACCCTGCGTTCCAAAACGCCTTCTTCGACTAATAGAGATACAGCTTGGCGGAGGGTCATGCGGCTGACCTCAAATTGTTCAGCCAAATCTCTTTCACTCGGCAACCTCTCACCAATGGCCCAACGGTGATCGTCAATATCCTTTTTAATCTGATCATGGATTTTCATATAAGCAGGTAGCATATTTTCACTTCATTTCTATCTTTTCTCTATTGTACCCTAATAAACAAGAAAAAGTCAATCTTCGCCTTGTTTAGTTGGTAATTCGACCTTATTTGTGATAGAATATTGAAAAAAGATATTTCTTTTGAGAAAGGAAAAAGATGAGCAACATTTCAACTGATTTGCAAGACGTAGAAAAAATCATCGTACTGGACTATGGTAGCCAATACAACCAGCTGATTTCACGCCGTATCCGTGAGATTGGTGTTTTTTCAGAACTAAAGAGCCATAAAATTTCAGCTGCTGAAGTTCGTGAAATCAATCCTGTAGGAATTATCCTTTCAGGCGGTCCAAACTCTGTATACGAAGATGGTTCATTCGATATTGACCCAGAAATCTTCGAACTTGGCATTCCTATTTTGGGAATCTGTTACGGTATGCAGTTATTGACCCATAAACTTGGAGGAAAGGTTGTCCCTGCAGGTGATGCCGGGAATCGTGAATACGGTCAATCAACCCTAACTCACACACCATCAGCGCTTTTTGAATCAACACCTGATGAACAGACTGTTCTGATGAGCCATGGTGATGCAGTTACTGAGATTCCTGCTGACTTTGTTCGTACAGGTACATCAGCTGACTGCCCATACGCAGCCATCGAAAATCCAGATAAACACATTTACGGTATCCAATTCCACCCAGAAGTTCGTCATTCTGTATACGGTAATGATATCCTTCGTAACTTTGCCCTTAACATCTGTAAGGCTAAAGGCGATTGGTCAATGGATAACTTCATTGATATGCAGATCCAAAAAATCCGTGAAACCGTCGGTGATAAACGTGTCCTTCTTGGTCTATCAGGTGGTGTTGACTCTTCAGTTGTTGGAGTTCTTCTCCAAAAAGCGATTGGCGATCAATTGATCTGTATCTTCGTAGACCACGGTCTTCTTCGTAAAGGTGAAGCAGACCAAGTTATGGAAATGCTTGGTGGTAAGTTTGGTTTGAATATCGTCAAAGCAGACGCTGCAAAACGCTTCCTTGACAAACTTGCTGGTGTTTCTGACCCTGAACAAAAACGTAAAATCATTGGTAATGAGTTTGTCTATGTCTTTGATGACGAAGCAAGCAAGCTCAAAGATGTGAAATTCCTTGCTCAAGGAACTCTTTACACAGACGTGATTGAGTCTGGTACGGATACAGCTCAGACGATCAAGTCACACCACAACGTTGGTGGTCTTCCAGAAGACATGCAGTTTGAATTGATAGAACCACTCAATACTCTTTACAAGGATGAAGTTCGTGCCCTTGGTACAGAGCTTGGCATGCCAGACCACATCGTATGGCGCCAACCATTCCCAGGCCCAGGTCTTGCGATCCGTGTCATGGGTGAAATCACTGAAGAAAAACTAGAAACCGTTCGTGAATCAGATGCTATCCTTCGTGAAGAAATCGCTAAAGCTGGTCTTGACCGCGATATCTGGCAATACTTCACAGTTAATACAGGTGTTCGTTCAGTTGGGGTTATGGGTGACGGTCGTACGTACGACTACACAATTGCAATCCGTGCTATCACCTCTATCGATGGTATGACAGCTGACTTTGCCAAAATTCCATGGGAAGTTCTTCAAAAAATCTCAGTACGTATCGTAAACGAAGTGGATCATGTGAACCGTATTGTCTACGATATTACAAGTAAACCACCTGCAACTGTTGAGTGGGAATAGTCATCTAAGGACTCATTTATGTATTTTGACTAGCCAGTATCTTTGGATACTGGTTTTTGCTTTCCTAGACTTTTTGACCACTTGTTAAAACTAGGTTAATTTTCGATAGTTTAATAGTTATTATGTAAAGCTTAAAAGATTAGAATTGTCAAAACAATCTTTCTAGGCTTGATTTTATAACTTATTTGCTATAAAATGAGAAGGAAAAACGTCAAACTTTTATATTGCAAATAGGAGAAAACATGACAAAAACATTAAAACGTCCTGAGGTTTTATCACCTGCAGGGACTTTAGAGAAGCTAAAAGTAGCTGTTCAGTATGGAGCAGATGCTGTCTTTATCGGTGGTCAGGCCTATGGTCTTCGTAGCCGTGCTGGAAACTTTACTTTTGAACAGATGGAAGAAGGAGTCCAGTTTGCTGCCAAGTACGGTGCCAAGGTATATGTGGCTGCTAACATGGTTATGCATGAAGGAAACGAAGCTGGTGCTGGAGAATGGTTCCGTAAGTTGCGTGACATCGGGATTGCCGCAGTTATCGTATCTGACCCAGCCTTGATTATGATTGCAGCGACTGAAGCGCCAGGTCTTGAAATTCACCTCTCTACCCAAGCAAGTGCCACTAACTATGAAACTCTTGAGTTCTGGAAAGAACTGGGCTTAACTCGTGTCGTTTTGGCGCGTGAGGTTTCAATGGAAGAATTAGCTGAAATTCGCAAACGTACAGATGTTGAGATTGAAGCCTTTGTCCACGGAGCCATGTGTATTTCTTACTCTGGTCGTTGTACACTTTCAAACCACATGAGTATGCGGGATGCTAACCGTGGTGGATGTTCTCAGTCTTGCCGTTGGAAATACGATCTTTACGATATGCCATTTGGTCAAGAACGCAAGAGTCTTAAAGGTGAAATTCCAGAAGAATTTTCAATGTCAGCCGTCGACATGTCCATGATTGACCATATCCCAGATATGATTGAAAATGGTGTGGACAGTTTAAAAATCGAAGGACGTATGAAGTCTATTCACTATGTATCAACAGTAACCAACTGCTACAAAGCAGCGGTTGATGCTTATCTAGAAAGTCCAGAGAAGTTTGAAGCAATCAAGCAAGACTTGGTGGATGAGATGTGGAAGGTTGCTCAACGTGAATTGGCAACAGGTTTCTACTACGGCACACCATCTGAAAATGAGCAGTTATTTGGTGCTCGCCGTAAAATTCCTGAGTACAAGTTTGTCGCTGAAGTGGTTTCTTATGATGATGCGACACAAACAGCGACCATTCGTCAACGGAATGTCATTAACGAAGGGGATCAAGTTGAGTTTTATGGCCCAGGTTTTCGTCATTTTGAAACGTATATCGAAGATTTGCACGATGCCAAAGGCAATAAAATCGACCGCGCTCCAAATCCAATGGAGCTATTGACAATCAAGGTTCCACAACCTGTTCAAGCAGGAGACATGGTTCGTGCATTAAAAGAAGGACTCATCAATCTTTATAAGGAAGATGGAACCAGTGTCACAGTTCGGGCTTAATAAGCAAGCAGGAGCTGAAAGATTTCTCGTTGCTTTCCCTTTAATCCTGCTCACTAAAAGAAAAGAAGTTAAAGAAAATATATTTATTTCCATCCGAGATTTCATCTCGGATTTTTTCATCATTTTTCAGAAAGGTCTAGATAATGGACGGATTTATTACAAATTATTTCCAAAGTTTTCTATATAATAGACTCAAAAATAGTAAAATTGTAAATAATTTCCGTTAAACGCTTTCAATGTTGGTAAAAAGTTGACAAATCCAATTTTTAGGACTAAACTAAGTAAGTAAATTTTAATTAAAAGGAGAATTCATCATGAATTTAACATTTTTCGGTCTATGTCTTGCCTGTATGGGTGTATCTCTTGGTGAAGGGTTATTGATGAATGGTTTGTTGAAATCAGTAGCTCGCCAACCAGATATTATCGCTGAGTTTCGTAGCTTGATGTTTTTAGGGGTTGCCTTTATTGAAGGAACTTTCTTCGTAACTCTTGTCTTCTCATTTATTATTAAATAACGAAATATAAATTGGAGAAGGGAGAATGTTAGATGGAAGAAAGTATCAATCCAACCATCAATATTGGTCCTGTTACCTTTGATTTAACTTTGACAGCCTTGACTTTGCTGTCTGTGTTTCTGATTTTTGCATTTATCTATTGGGCAAGTCGTAATATGACATTAAAACCCAAAGGTAAACAAAATGTACTAGAGTATCTCTATGATTTTGTAATTGGATTTACAGAACCTAACCTTGGTTCCCACTACATAAAAGATTACTCACTCTTTTACTTATGTTTATTTCTTTTTATGGTCATCGCCAATAATCTTGGTTTGATGGCGAAACTTCAAACAACAGATGGGACAAACCTTTGGACATCGCCAACTGCAAATCTTTCATTTGACCTTGTCTTGTCTTTCTGTATTATTGTGATGGCGCACATTGAGGGGATTCGTCGTCGTGGGATTAAACAATACCTAAAAGGTTTTGTAACTCCTGCATTTATGACACCGATGAATCTACTTGAAGAGGTCACGAATTTCCTTTCTCTTGCTTTGCGGATTTTTGGGAATATCTTTGCAGGTGAAGTAATGACAAGCTTGCTTCTTTTACTTTCACATCAGGCTATTTTTTGGTATCCAATCGCATTTGGGACAAACTTAGTTTGGACTGCATTTTCCGTGTTCATTTCTTGTGTACAGGCCTATGTCTTTACACTATTATCCTCTATGTACCTAGGAAATAAAATTAATGATGAAGAGTAGAAAGGAGTAACTGATGCACGTAACAGTAGGTGAATTAATTGGTAATTTTATTTTAATCGCTGGCTCTTTTATCCTTTTGCTAGTCTTGATTAAAAAATTTGCATGGTCTAATATTACAAGCATTTTCGAAGAAAGAGCTGAAAAAATTGCTTCAGATATTGACAGAGCCGAAGAAGCCCGTCAAAAAGCAGAAGTATTGGCTCAAAAACGCGAAGATGAATTGGCTGGTAGCCGTAAAGAAGCTAAGACAATCATTGAGAATGCGAAAGAAACAGCTGAGAAAAGTAAGGCTAGTATTTTAGCAGATGCTAAACTAGAAGCAGGACGCTTAAAAGAAAAAGCAAACCAAGAAATTGCTCAAAACAAAGCTGAGGCTTTACAAAGCGTTAAGGGTGAGGTGGCAGATTTGACAATCAGCTTGGCTGGTAAAATCATCTCACAAAACCTTGATGGTCATGCCCATAAAGAACTCATTGATCAGTATATCGATCAGCTAGGAGAAGCTTAATGGACAAGAAAACAGTAAAGGTAATTGAAAAATACAGCATGCCTTTTGTCCAATTGGTACTTGAAAAAGGAGAAGAAGACCGTATTTTTTCAGACTTGACTCAAATCAAGCAAGTTGCTGAAGAAACAGGTTTACCTTCTTTTTTAAAAAAAGTGGCAGTAGACGAGTCTGACAAGGAAAAAACAATTTCTTTCTTCCAAGACTCTGTGTCACCTTTATTGCAAAACTTGATCCAGGTTCTTATCTACAATCACAGAGCAAATCTCTTTTATGATGTGCTCGTAGATTGCTTGAACCGACTTGAAAAAGAAACAAATCGATTTGAAGTGACGATTACTTCTGCTCATCCTCTAACTGATGAACAAAAGAGTCGCTTGCTCCCTTTGATTGAGAAGAAAATGTCTCTGAAAGTAAGGAGTGTAAAAGAACAAATCGATGAAAGTCTCATTGGTGGTTTTGTCATTTTTGCCAATCACAAGACAATTGATGTGAGTATTAAACAACAACTTAAAGTTGTTAAAGAAAATTTGAAATAGAAAGTGGTGTTCTTTTGTCAATTAACGCACAAGAAATCAGCGCTTTAATTAAGCAACAAATTGAAAATTTCAAACCCAATTTTGATGTGACTGAAACAGGTGTTGTAACCTATATCGGGGACGGTATCGCGCGTGCTCACGGTCTTGAAAATGCCATGAGTGGAGAGTTGTTGATTTTTGAAAACGGCTCTTATGGTATGGCTCAAAACTTGGAGTCAACAGACGTCGGTATTATCATCCTAGGTGACTTTACGGATATCCGTGAAGGTGATACAATCCGCCGTACAGGTAAAATCATGGAAGTCCCAGTAGGTGAAAGTCTGATTGGTCGTGTTGTGGATCCACTTGGTCGTCCAGTTGATGGTCTTGGAGAAATCCACACTGATAAAACTCGTCCAGTTGAAGCACCAGCTCCTGGTGTTATGCAACGTAAGTCTGTATCAGAACCATTGCAAACTGGTTTGAAAGCTATTGACGCCCTTGTACCGATTGGTCGTGGTCAACGTGAGTTGATTATCGGTGACCGTCAGACAGGGAAAACAACCATTGCGATTGATACAATCTTGAACCAAAAAGGTCAAGATATGATTTGTATCTATGTCGCGATTGGACAAAAAGAATCAACAGTTCGTACGCAAGTAGAAACACTTCGTCAGTACGGTGCCTTGGACTACACAATCGTTGTGACAGCTTCTGCTTCACAACCATCTCCATTGCTCTTCCTAGCTCCTTATGCTGGGGTTGCAATGGCGGAAGAATTTATGTACCAAGGGAAACATGTTTTGATTGTTTATGATGATTTATCAAAACAAGCGGTAGCTTATCGTGAACTCTCTCTCTTGCTTCGTCGTCCTCCAGGCCGTGAAGCCTTCCCAGGGGATGTTTTCTACCTTCACAGCCGTTTGCTTGAGCGCTCAGCTAAAGTTTCTGATGAACTTGGTGGTGGATCAATCACTGCCCTACCGTTTATCGAGACACAAGCAGGAGATATCTCAGCCTATATCGCAACCAACGTGATTTCTATCACTGACGGACAAATCTTCCTTGGCGATGGGCTCTTTAATGCAGGTATTCGTCCAGCCATCGATGCGGGTTCATCTGTATCTCGTGTAGGTGGTTCTGCACAAATCAAAGCCATGAAGAAGGTTGCTGGTACACTTCGTATCGACCTTGCTTCATACCGTGAGTTGGAAGCCTTCACTAAATTTGGTTCTGACTTAGATGCGGCAACACAGGCTAAATTGAACCGTGGACGTCGTACAGTTGAAGTTTTGAAACAACCTGTTCACAAACCATTACCTGTTGAGAAACAAGTAACCATTCTCTATGCTTTGACACATGGTTTCTTGGATACTGTTCCAGTAGATGATATTGTTCGTTTCGAGGAAGAGTTCCATGCCTTCTTTGACGCTCAACATCCAGAGATTTTGGAAACCATTCGTGATACAAAAGACTTGCCAGAAGAAGCAGTCTTGGATGCTGCGATTACAGAGTTTCTCAATCAAACCAGCTTCCAATAAGAATAGAGGTGTCAGATGGCAGTATCTCTAAATGATATTAAAACAAAAATCGCCTCAACAAAAAATACGAGTCAAATCACAAATGCCATGCAAATGGTATCGGCTGCTAAGCTTGGTCGTTCTGAAGAAGCTGCTCGCAACTTCCAAGTATACGCTCAAAAAGTTCGTAAGCTCTTGACAGATATTCTTCATGGTAATGGAGCTGGTGGTTCAACCAATCCGATGTTGATTAGCCGTCCTGTGAAGAAGACAGGCTATATCATCATCACTTCAGATCGCGGTTTGGTTGGAGGTTATAATTCTTCTATTCTGAAAGCCGTTATGGAGTTGAAAGAAGAATACCATCCAGACGGTACAGGTTTTGAAATGATCTGTATTGGTGGAATGGGAGCTGATTTCTTTAAGGCTCGCGGTATTCAACCACTTTATGAATTACGTGGCTTGGCAGATCAGCCTAGCTTTGATCAAGTTCGTAAGATTATTTCAAAAACTGTTGAAATGTACCAAAATGAACTTTTTGATGAGCTCTATGTCTGTTACAACCACCATGTCAATACGCTAACCAGTCAAATTCGTGTGGAACAAATGCTTCCGATTGTTGACTTGGATCCAAATGAAGCGGATGAAGACTACAGCTTGACTTTTGAATTGGAGACAGGCCGAGAAGAAATTTTGGAGCAGTTGTTGCCTCAGTTTGCAGAAAGTATGATTTACGGGGCTATTATCGATGCCAAGACAGCTGAAAATGCTGCTGGTATGACAGCCATGCAAACAGCGACAGATAATGCTAAGAAAGTCATTAATGATTTGACAATTCAGTATAACCGTGCCAGACAGGCGGCGATTACACAAGAAATTACAGAAATCGTAGCAGGAGCTAGTGCCTTAGAATAGGCACTAGTCCAGCTCGTATGAAAATGAACTTAGGACCTAGTTGAGCTAGGAACCGACAGTATCTTATATAGAATAGGAGAAGGAGATGAGTTCAGGTAAAATTGCTCAGGTTATCGGTCCCGTTGTAGACGTCTTGTTTGCAGCAGGGGAAAAGCTTCCTGAGATTAATAATGCACTTGTCGTCTACAAAAATGACGAAAGAAAAACAAAAATCGTCCTTGAAGTAGCCTTGGAGTTGGGAGATGGTATGGTTCGTACTATCGCCATGGAATCAACAGATGGGCTGACTCGTGGAATGGAAGTATTGGACACAGGTCGTCCAATCTCTGTACCAGTAGGTAAAGAAACTTTGGGACGTGTCTTCAATGTTTTGGGAGATACTATTGACTTGGAAGCTCCTTTTACAGAAGACGCAGAGCGTCAGCCAATTCATAAAAAAGCTCCAACTTTTGATGAGTTGTCTACCTCTTCTGAAATCCTTGAAACAGGGATTAAGGTTATCGACCTTCTTGCCCCTTACCTTAAAGGTGGTAAGGTCGGACTTTTCGGTGGTGCCGGAGTTGGTAAAACCGTTTTGATTCAAGAATTGATTCACAATATCGCCCAAGAACACGGTGGTATTTCAGTATTTACTGGTGTTGGGGAACGTACTCGTGAGGGGAACGACCTTTACTGGGAAATGAAAGAATCAGGTGTTATCGAGAAAACAGCCATGGTATTTGGTCAGATGAATGAGCCACCAGGAGCACGTATGCGTGTTGCCCTTACTGGTTTGACAATCGCTGAATACTTCCGTGATGTAGAAGGCCAAGACGTGCTTCTCTTCATCGATAATATTTTCCGTTTCACTCAGGCTGGTTCAGAAGTATCTGCCCTTTTGGGTCGTATGCCATCAGCCGTTGGTTACCAACCAACACTTGCTACGGAAATGGGTCAATTGCAAGAGCGTATCACATCAACCAAAAAAGGTTCTGTAACCTCTATCCAGGCTATCTATGTGCCAGCGGATGACTATACTGACCCAGCGCCAGCAACAGCCTTCGCTCACTTGGATTCAACAACCAACTTGGAACGTAAGCTGGTACAATTGGGTATCTACCCAGCCGTTGACCCACTTGCTTCAAGCTCACGTGCCTTGGCACCTGAAATTGTTGGAGAAGAGCACTATGCAGTTGCTGCTGAAGTAAAACGTGTCCTTCAACGTTACCATGAATTGCAAGATATCATTGCTATCCTTGGTATGGATGAGCTTTCTGATGAAGAAAAGACCTTGGTTGCTCGTGCCCGTCGTATCCAGTTCTTCTTGTCACAAAACTTCAACGTTGCGGAACAATTTACTGGTCAGCCAGGTTCTTATGTTCCAGTTGCTGAAACTGTTCGTGGCTTTAAGGAAATCCTTGATGGTAAACATGACCAGTTACCAGAAGATGCCTTCCGTGGTGTAGGTTCTATCGAAGATGTGATTGCAAAAGCTGAAAAAATGGGATTTTAAGAGGTGATCTATGGCTCAGTTAACTGTCCAGATCGTGACACCAGATGGTCTCGTCTATGATCACCATGCCAGCTATGTATCAGTTCGAACTCTGGATGGTGAGATGGGGATCTTGCCACGACATGAAAATATGATTGCGGTTTTAGCAGTTGATGAAGTAAAGGTAAAACGTATTGATGATGAAGATCACGTGAACTGGATTGCAGTAAACGGAGGTGTTATTGAAATTGCCAATAATACTATCACAATCGTTGCGGATTCTGCAGAACGTGCTCGTGATATCGATGTTAGCCGTGCAGAACGTGCTAAGCTTCGTGCGGAGCGAGAAATCGAAGAAGCCCACGAAAAACACTTGATTGATCAAGAGCTTCGTGCTAAGATTGCTTTGCAACGTGCTATTAATCGTATCAATGTCGGAAAAAGACTATAAGAAAAAATGAACTTGAGTTACCAAGTTCATTTTTTATGTTTTCTTAGGGAGCAAAACTGATGCAGACTGCTTCTGGAACATGGAAGTCGTTGGAAAGTTCTGCAAGACGACCAGTTTCAGGATTGCGTTTAAAGACGGTTGCATTGTCAGAATCTTGATGGACAGCAATGACAAATTCTTGGTCTGGTGTTAAATCAAAATCACGTGGAGTCTTACCATGAGTCGGAACGATTTCTAACAACTCTAAGCTACCGTCTGCAAGAATTGTATATACTGCGATAGAATCATGACCACGGTTAGAAGCGTAGAGGTATTTACCGTCTTTAGAGAGACGAATAGCAGCAGTTCCATTAAAACCTTCGTAACCTTCTGGTAGAGTTGAAATGACCTGCATGCGCTCAAATTCGCCAACACCATCGTAGATTAGAACCTCGATAGTGCTATTTAGTTCACAAATCAGATAAGCGATTTTATGGTGGTTATGGAAAATGATATGGCGTGAGCCTGCTCCTGGCTGGCTGTGATAGGTATGGAGTTTAGATAATTTCCCTTCTTGATCAAGGTCATAGGTAATGACTTGGTCAGTTCCTAAATCACAGGTCACTAGATAGTGGTCAGGTGTTAAGTCTGTAAAGTGAACATGGGGCGAAGCTTGATTTTCATGTGGACCTTGGCCACTGTGTTGATCCACATCGCTAAGTAGAAGACTGCCATCTTCCTGACGTTTATAAACAAGGACCTGTCCTTTATGGTAGTTGGCTGCATAGACCAAATTACGCTTTTCATCAACGGAAACATAACAATGGGGAGCTCCCTCTTCAACGACATGATTTAATGAAGTCCCGTCAGTTTGATAGGCTGCAATTCCTCCCTTATCGTCTTGACTACCAACAGTGTATAAATGTTGGTGCTGGTCAAAGGCAAGGTAGGTTGGACTAGGTTCAGGTGCAAAAAGTTCTAGATTTGAAAGCTGACCGGTTTCTGTATCAAAGTCTGCCTTGTAAATCCCTTGGGAAGTACGACGTGTATAAGTTCCAAAATAAACAGTTTCTTTCATAACTTTACCTCTATATAAAGATAAGACTATTATATCACAAAAATGGAGTTGAAGCAGTCCTTAGCAGGTACAAATAAACTATAAAATATAATAATATTTTATTTTTATTGTTGATTTCCTTTTAAAAAGTGCTATAATAAATCTATCAAATTATCAAAGGAGTTTGACTATGAAAAAACGAGTTTTTTTAGCGGCTGGAATTGCCGTTTTGTCTACTGCCGTTCTAGCAGCGTGTTCATCTGGTAATGGGAATAAGGAAGCAACTAAACCAGTTACTTATGCCTATGTATTTTCATCAGATCCTGCGACTCTGGATTATACAGTTTCTTCGACTAAGGGTACAAAACAGATTACTGGTAATGTCATTGATGGACTACTGGAAAATGATCAATATGGGAATCTAGTACCATCAGTTGCAGAAGATTGGACTGTTTCCAAAGATGGTTTGACCTATACCTACAAAATTCGTCAAGGTATCAAGTGGTATACCAATGAAGGCGAAGAATATGGAGAAGTTAAGGCTCAAGACTTTGTGACTGGTCTAAAACACGCAGCAGATAAGAAATCACAGGCACTTTATCTTGTACAGGATTCTATTAAAGGATTAGATGATTATGTGAATGGGAAAACAACGGATTTTTCTACTGTTGGTGTAAAAGCAACGGATGATTATACTGTAGTCTATACTTTAAATCATCCAGAATCTTTCTGGAATTCAAAGACAACAATGGGAGTTCTTGCTCCTGTTAGCGAAGACTTTTTATCTTCTAAAGGAGATGACTTTGGTAAGGCGACTGATGTAACAAGCATTCTTTACAATGGGGCTTATCTTCTAAAAGGTCTTACATCTAAGTCTTCTATTGAAATGACCAAAAACCAAAATTATTGGGATAAACAAAATGTCTTTATTGATGATATTAAATTGTCTTACTTTGATGGTCAGGATGCAGACTCTCTTGGACGTGGTTTTGATGAAGGTCATTATCCAGCAGCACCTCTCTTTAAAAACTCTGCTAACTATGAACGCTTAAAAGAAAAATACAAAGATAATATTATCTATAGTCAACAATTAGGAACTACTTTCTATATTTCTACGAATATTGATCGTGTTGCTTACAATCACACTGCTAAAACAAGTGATGCAGAAAAAACATCTACTAAGAAGGCCTTGCTGAACAAAGATTTCCGTCAAGCCTTGGCTTTTGCTGCAGATCGTAAAGCAGCTCTTTCTCAAGTATTTGGGGACGAAGTAGCACCGCGTAAATTACGTACAAGTTTCACCCCTCCAACATTTGTACAAGTAGGAGAACAGTCATTTGGGCAAGTAGCTAAAGCAGAATTGGATAAGTTAGATAGTGTATGGAAAGATGTCAATCTTGATGATGCCCAAGATTCGCTTCATAATGTAGATAAGGCTAAAGCTAAATTTGAAGCTGCTAAGAAAACTCTTCAAGCTGATGGAGTACAGTTCCCTATTCATTTAGATATTCCAGTATCTTCTACTCGTCCAGAGTTTGTACGTCAAGCTCAATCTTATAAACAATCCGTCGAGGAAGCTATTGGAGCAGATAATGTTGTAGTTGATATTCAACAAGTTTCTGACGATGAATTGGCAAGTATGACAATTCTAGCTACTTCTAATACTAATACTGACTGGGATATTAATGCAAATAGTGGATGGGGACCTGATTACGCAGATCCATCAACTTACCTAGATATATTTGATCCAACATCTGGACCAAATCTTCTTGGTTCCTTAGGTGTAGCACCAGGTACAGACAGCTCAGCAATCAAAGCAGTTGGTTTAGATAAGTTTAAAGAGTTAATTACGGATGCTAGTGGTGAGAAAACAAATCTTGCAAACCGATATGCCAAATATGCCAAAGCTCAAGCTTGGTTAATGGATAGTGCCTTGGTGATTCCTGTACACTCAGATGGTGCCCAAATGCTCGTAACGAAGAAAGTTCTAGGTACTGGTGCAGGTGGCTGGGTAGGTGATAAGACCAGTGAACATAGCTATAAATACCTTAAACTCCAAGATAAGATTGTCACTACTAAAGAAATGGATGAGTTCCGCAAGAAATTCGCTGATGAAAAAGCTAAATCCAATGCTGATTATCAGAAAAACTTAGACCGTCATATTCAAGACTAATCGAATCTCCTCTTTTGAGGGGATTTTTTATGTCGCTGTCTCCATGTAAGCACTTTAAAAAAGAGTTATTTTGGCCTAAAAATGGTATAATGAGAGAACGACAGAAAGGAATTATATATGGAACAAAAAGAGAAACATTTTAGCCTATCTTGGTTTTTCAAGTGGTTTTTGGATAACAAGGCCATTACGGTATTTTTGGTAACCTTATTATTGGGACTGAATCTTTTTATTTTAAGTAAGATTAGTTTTCTATTTTCACCTGTTTTAGACTTTTTGGCAGTTGTGATGTTGCCTGTCATTCTGTCTGGACTGCTATATTATTTGTTAAATCCTATTGTTGATTGGATGGAGAAGCATAAGGTTAATCGTGTTATAGCTATCACTATTGTCTTTGTCATCATCGCTCTCTTTATCATTTGGGGCTTGGCAGTAGCTATTCCAAATCTGCAACGTCAGGTCTTAACATTTGCAAGAAATGTACCAATCTACCTAGAAGATGCTGACAGGGTTATTAATGATTTGGTAACCAAGCATTTACCAGATGATTTCAGGCCTCAGTTAGAACAAGTTTTGACAAACTTCTCTAGTCAAGCTACAGTTTGGGCAAGTAAAGTTTCTTCTCAGGCAGTCAACTGGGTGAGCGCCTTTATTAGTGGAACTTCTCAAGTGATTGTTGCTTTGATTATCGTTCCTTTCATGCTCTTTTATCTCTTGCGTGATGGGAAAGGCTTGCGTAACTATTTAACCCAATTCATGCCGACGAAATTGAAGGAACCTGTTGGACAGGTTTTGTCAGATGTGAATCAACAGTTGTCCAATTATGTTCGAGGGCAAGTAACAGTAGCTATTATTGTAGCGGTAATGTTTATCATCTTTTTCAAGATTATCGGTCTACGCTATGCGGTTACGCTTGGGGTTACTGCTGGTATTTTAAATCTGGTTCCTTATCTTGGTAGCTTCTTAGCCATGCTTCCTGCCCTCGTATTGGGCTTGATTGCTGGACCAGTCATGCTTTTGAAAGTAGTGATTGTCTTTATCGTAGAACAAACTATTGAAGGCCGTTTTGTCTCTCCATTGATTTTGGGAAGTCAATTAAACATCCATCCTATTAATGTTCTTTTTGTCTTGTTAACTTCAGGATCCATGTTTGGTATCTGGGGAGTCTTGCTTGGTATTCCAGTTTATGCCTCTGCTAAAGTTGTCATTTCAGCGATTTTTGAATGGTATAAGGTAGTTAGTGGCCTATATGAACTAGAGGGAAAGGAAGTTGAGAGTGAACAATAGTCAACAGATGTTACAGGCTTTGGAGGAACAAGATTTAACAAAGGCAGAGCACTATTTCGTCAAATCTTTAGAAAATGATCCAAGTGACCTTTTGTATGAGTTAGCCACCTATCTTGAAGGGATTGGTTTTTATCCTCAGGCCAAGGAAATTTACCTGAAAATCGTAGAGGACTTTCCAGAGGTTCATCTGAATCTAGCAGCTATTGCTAGCGAGGATGGTCAAATCGAAGAAGCCTTTGCTTATCTTGAGGAAATCCAAGCTGATAGTGACTGGTATATTTCGGCTTTGGCTCTGAAAGCGGATCTTTATCAGATGGAAGGTTTGACAGATGTGGCGCGTGAGAAACTGCTGGAGGCTTTGACCTATTCAGAGGATCCTCTATTGATATTGGGCTTGGCAGAGTTGGATAGTGAGTTGGAAAATTACCAAGAGGCTATTCAAGGCTATGCCCAGTTAGATAATCGTACTATTTATGAGCAAACAGGCATTTCCACCTATCAACGGATTGGTTTTGCCTATGCTCAGTTAGGGAAATTTGAAACGGCCACAGAGTTTTTAGAAAAAGCCCTGGAGTTAGAATACGATGACCTAACAGCTTTTGAGTTGGCCAGTCTTTACTTTGATCGAGAAGAATATCAAAAAGCTGTCCTCTACTTTAAGCAGATTGATACCATTTCTTCTGACTTTGAAGGCTATGAGTATGGCTATAGTCAGGCCTTACATAAGGAACATCAAGTTCAAGAAGCCCTACGTATTGCTAAGCAGGGTTTGGAGAAAAATCCATTTGAAACTCGCCTCTTACTGGCTGCTTCACAATTCTCTTATGAATTGCATGATACTAGTGGAGCAGAGAACTATCTCCTTACTGCAAAAGAAGACGCTGAGGATATGGAAGAAATCTTACTCCGTTTAGCTACTATTTATTTAGAACAGGAACGTTATGAGGATATTCTAGACTTACAAAGTGATGAGCCAGAAAATCTCTTGACCAAGTGGATGATTGCCCGTTCCTATCAAGAGATGGACGATTTGGATACTTCCTATGAGCTTTACCAAGAGTTGGCAGGAGATTTGAAGGACAATCCCGAGTTTCTGGAACATTATATCTATCTCTTGCGTGAATTAGGCTACTTTGAGGAAGCAAAAGTCAATGCTCAAACTTACTTAAAACTAGTTCCAGATGATGTGCAAATGCAAGAACTGATTGAGAGATTGTAAGAATATATTTTTTAAAACTGTATCTTATCATTTATGATAGATATAGTTTTTCTTTTTCAAATAGAATTTTTTTACAAAAATTATTGGTTATTTTGTTTATTTATGCTATAATAGGAACAATTATTTTTAGGAGGTGCAGTATGTCTTATTTGTTTGAGATATTACCGAGTTTATTGAGAGGTGCAAGCATGACTTTGCAGGTTTTTGCACTGGTCTTGATTTTTTCAATTCCTTTGGGCATTTTGATTGCCTTTGCCTTACAAGTCCATTGGAAGCTCCTCCATCATCTGATTAATATTTATATCTGTATTATGCGGGGGACGCCCTTGCTCTTGCAATTGATTTTTATTTATTATGTTCTACCAAGTATTGGGATTCGTTTGGACCGCCTTCCTGCGGCCATTATTGCTTTTGTTTTGAATTATGCGGCTTACTTTGCTGAAATCTTTCGTGGGGGAATTGATACCATTCCTAAAGGTCAATATGAGGCTGCTAAGGTTTTGAAGTTTAGTCATTTTGACACAGTTCGCTATATTATTTTGCCTCAGGTGACCAAGATTGTTCTTCCTAGTGTCTTTAATGAAGTCATGAGTTTGGTCAAGGATACCTCTCTGGTCTATGCTCTAGGACTTTCAGACCTTATCTTGGCGAGTCGAACAGCTGCCAACCGTGATGCTAGTCTGGTTCCTATGTTCTTGGCAGGAGCCATTTACTTGATTTTGATTGGTATTGTAACCATTCTTGCCAAAAAAGTTGAGAAGAAGTACAGTTACTATAGATAGGAGGTTGCCATGTTAGAATTACGAAATATCAATAAGGGATTTGGTGAAAAGCAAATTTTATCTAATTTCAGTCTAAAAATTCCTGAAAAGCAAATCCTGGCTATCGTTGGGCCTTCTGGTGGAGGTAAGACAACTCTCTTACGTATGCTTGCAGGTCTTGAAACTATTAATTCTGGGCAAATCTTTTATAATGGAGAATCTTTAGAACTGGATGAATTGGAGAAGCGAAATCTACTGGGATTTGTCTTCCAAGATTTTCAACTTTTCCCTCATTTATCAGTTCTAGACAATTTGACCTTATCTCCTGTAAAAACCATGGGAATGAAGCAGGAGGAGGCTGAGAAGAAGGCGCGTGGACTCTTGGAACAGTTAGGGCTGGCAGGACATGCAGATGCTTATCCCTTCTCACTATCAGGTGGGCAAAAGCAGCGGGTGGCCTTGGCGCGTGCTATGATGATTGACCCAGAAATCATTGGCTACGATGAACCAACTTCTGCCCTAGATCCAGAATTGCGCTTGGAAGTGGAAAAACTGCTCCTGCAAAATAGGGAACTTGGGATGACACAGATTGTGGTAACCCACGACTTACAATTCGCTGAAAATATCGCAGATCAGATTCTCAAGGTTGAGCCCAAGTAGGAGGTGTCAATGACTAATAAGAAAATTGCTTTAGTATTGGTTTCTCTCCTGACACTCTTTTTAACAGCTTGTACTCAGAAGGCTAGTGATCCAAAGCAGGATAACTGGGATAAATATCAAGAGCAGGGGACTATTACTATTGGTTTTGATAATACCTTCGTACCTATGGGATTTGAAGAAAAGAATGGACAGTATACAGGCTTTGATATTGACTTAGCACAAGCTGTCTCTGAAAAATTGGGTTTTAAGGTTCAATTTCAGCCAATCGACTGGGATATGAAGGAGACGGAACTGCAAAATGGAACCATAGACGCCATTTGGAATGGCTATTCTGCCACTGATGAACGCCGAGAGAAAGTTGCCTTTAGCATTCCATATATGGAAAATCAGCAAGTTCTGGTTGCGAAGAAAAGCCAGCAAATTCATTCAGTAGAGGATATGAAGGATAAGACCTTGGGAGCCCAAGCAGGTTCCTCTGGTTATTTAGACTTTGAAGCCCAGCCAGATTTACTGAAAAATCGTGTCAAAGACCAGAAGGCCAATCAATACCAGAGTTTTAATGAGGCCTTGATTGATTTGAAAAATGACCGAATTGATGCCTTGTTGATTGACCGAGTGTATGCCAATTATTATCTTCAGTCTGAAGGAATATTAAATGACTATAATGTCTTTTCAGCAGGATTTGAAAGTGAATCTTTTGCTGTAGGTGTCAGACCTGCTGACAAAAGATTACTCCAAGCTTTAAACCAAGCTTTTGTTCAACTTTACCAAGAAGGGAAGTTCCAAGAAATCAGCCAAAAGTGGTTTGGAGAAGATGTAGCAACCAAAGAAGTGAAAAGTAGAGATTGAGTGTTACCTCAGTCTCTTTTTGCATCAAAAAAATCCTCTGGCAAGTACCAGAGGATAAGTGATTATACTCAATGAAAATCAAAGAGCAAACTAGGAAGCTAGCCGCAGGCTGTACTTGAGTACGGCAAGGCAACGCTGACGTGGTTTGAATTTGATTTTCGAAGAGTATTATTTCATTGTTGGGAAGAGCAATACATCACGGATAGTAGTTGTATCAGTGAGGAGCATGCAGAGACGGTCGATACCGATTCCCAAACCACCTGTTGGAGGCATACCGTATTCAAGGGCTTCGATGTAGTCGTAGTCGATACCTGTTGCTTCATCGTCACCAAGTTCTTTAGCTTTAGCTTGGGCTTCAAAACGGCTAAGTTGATCGATTGGATCGTTGAGCTCAGTAAAGGCATTACCGTACTCCTTAGTCATGATGAAGAGCTCGAAACGGTCAGTAAAGCGTTCGTCTTCAGGATTTTTCTTAGCCAGTGGAGATACAGCTACTGGATGTCCATAGACAAAGGTTGGTTGGATCAAGGTTTCTTCAACAAACTCTTCAAAGAAAGCATTGATAATGTGACCAACTTCAGTGTAGTGTTTCTCAACAGGAACTTTCTTCTCAGCAGCGATAGCTTTAGCTTCTTCCAAAGTCATATCTTGCCAGAAATCTACACCAGTAATTTCTTTGATAGCATCAACCATGTGAACACGTTTAAATGGTTCGTTGATTTTGATTTCAGTTCCTTGGTAGTTGACTGGGCCGTCGCCTTTGACTGATTTAGCAGCGTGTTGGATAATACCTTCAGTCAAATCCATGATGTCTTGGAAGTCTGCATAAGCTTGGTAAACTTCGATAGAAGTGAACTCAGGGTTATGAGTAGCATCCATTCCCTCGTTACGGAAGATACGACCAATCTCATAAACCCGTTCCATACCACCGACGATAAGGCGTTTCAAGTGAAGCTCAGTCGCGATACGAAGCACCATGTCAATGTTTTGGGCATTGTGGTGGGTGATAAATGGACGGGCAGCAGCACCACCAGCTTCATTATGAAGAACAGGTGTTTCCACTTCAAGGAAACCTTTTTGATCAAGGTAACGACGAATTTCAGAAATGATTTTTGAACGAGTGACAAAACGCTCAAAGCTTTCACGGTTAGAAATCAAGTCAAGGTAACGTTTACGGTAAATTGTTTCAACGTCTGTCAAACCGTGGAATTTCTCAGGGAGTGGACGAAGTGCTTTAGACAAGTGAGTGATGTGAGTAGCTTTGATAGAGAGTTCTCCCATATCTGTACGCATCACTTCACCTTCGACACCAAGGAAGTCACCAAGGTCTGCTTTTTTGAAGATTTCATAGTTTTCGTCACCAACAGCATCCTTGCGAACGTAGATCTGGATTTGACCTTCGCGGTCTTGAAGGTGGGCAAAACCAACTTTTCCTTTACCACGTTTGGTTACCAAGCGTCCTGCGATAGTAGCTGTTTCGTTTTTGTCGTGTAATTGTTCTTTATCGAGGTCAGCATATTTGTCTTTTAATTCTTGAGAGTTAGCAGTACGTTCAAAGCGTTTTCCGAAGGGATCGATTCCTTGTTCACGGAGCGCAGCCATTTTTTCACGGCGAACGATCTGCTGGTCATTTAGTTCTTCCATATGTTCTGTTGACATGGGATCCTCCTAGTTTTACTCAAAATTGAATACGATGAGTCATTTTTTTGCGATACTCTCATTTTATCATAAATATCCAAGAAATTCACGGATAATCTTTAAAAACTAAAAAGAACTTGACGCTAAAATCAAGTTCTTTATTGATAAGAGGTATCATTCCAAGTATCGAGAGTGAATGTTTCAAAATCATGGGTTTCTAGAATGGTCAGGCTGGCATTTGCTAGACCGCCATCTTTACGAAGAAGAGGCTCTTTATAGCCTAGGAGAGTACGAAGACTGGCAGTAAGATTGGCGCCGTGACCGACAATTAGAAAACGCTCAGCCGGACTATCTTTTAAGGATTTGATGAATTGGATGGTCCGTTGTGTGGTGCTATAGAGGGATTCGGCTCCGAACATTTGAGTGTCAAACTTGGCAAGATTAGATCGGAAAGCTTTGATTTGTTGCGGGTAAATTGCTTCCAAGGTTGCGATTTTCAAACCTTCTAATTTCCCAAGCTGCCATTCACGGAGATTAGGAACACTTTCTAAAGGACAGGGGGTCTGGAGTTGACTTTGGATAATTTCAGCAGATTTGACCGCTCGAGGTAAATCACTTGAATAAATCTGATCAAAAGGAATTTCCTTGAGATACTGGCCAAGTCGTTTTAGAGTGTTAATAGATTCAGGAAGAAGGGGTGAATCTCCACTAGCACCTTGAAAGCGACTTTCTTGGTTCCAGAGGGTACGACCGTGGCGGACAAAGTAGAGTTTCATTCTTGGCTGCCCTCCAAGATATCTGCAAAGTCAGCTTTTACAAAGTTAGCCAAGTCTTGTGGAGCGACGATAATACTGTGACCAACTTCCCCAGCAGAGACAATCATTTGATCCAAGTCTAAAGCAATTTTATCGATAAAAATGGGGTAATTGTGTTTTTGACGGATTCCGACGGGATTATTGGCTCCATGAATATAACCTGTTGTTTTTTCCAAGTCCTTTTGGGGAATCATGCTCACTTTTTTATTGCCAGAAATTTTGGCTAGTTTCTTTTCCGACAAGTGTTGAGTGATAGGGACAATTCCTATAATCGGTCCGGTTTTGTCACCCAAAAGAGCCAAGGTTTTGAAAATCTGGTCTCGTTCATAACCTTGAGGAAGCTCTCCTTCCAGGGCATTGATTTGAATCCCCTGGTGTGGGATACCTGCTTTAGACAGGATTTGTTCTACTAATGTTTTTTTGACTTTAACTTTTTTTGCCATTATTTATACTTATCTTCCAATTGGCTCATCCAAATACCAAGCCAGATTCCCAGCGCAAAGAAGAAGGCGATGATGACATAACCGACAAGTGAAAGGCCTGTGTATTGGATACTTTCAGCGTTTCCTGCATTTGGAATCAAGATCAAAAGGGTACTTGATAGGACGATACCGATGATGAAATGATAGACGCGTGAGTGGTAGTTGTTTAAGGCATAATCCATCAATTTTGAAAAAATGATGAGAGTTGCACCTGCACCAATTCCAATCGGGAAGAAGGTTCCCAAGAGGTCAAAGGTTTTAAAACCAGTCAACATAGGAGCATAGAGGCCTAAAATCAAAAGTAGATTTGATGGGCTGAGGCCAGGAACCAATACACCAAGGGCCAATAGTGAGCCTGCTAGGACGAAATTAAGAAAGCTGGCACTTAAGGTTCCAACAACAAAATTTAAGGCATAGAGTCCTAATCCAGAAATGATAAAGGTTGTCCAGAACCAAGCTAAATCAATCTTGTCTCGGTCAGATTCTCGAGTTGATTCCTTGAGGAGACTAGGAACTGTACCAATGATGGCACCAGCAAAGCTCCATAAGACAAAGACCTGATAATTTTCAAGCAAGTATTCAATCGGGTAAGAAAATAAGCCGATTCCCAGAAGCATACCGATGGCAACTGGAATAAAGTACAAAACATTTTCTTTAAAGTCTTTAAAGGGATGAGCCAGAAAACCAATCATTCGTTCATAAATTCCTAATATTGCTGCTAGAACCCCTCCGGAAATTCCCGGTAGGATAAATCCAAGAGCAATGACAATCCCTTTAATAAGGCGTGCTAACCATGAGAGCATATTTTTCCTCCAACTATTTCTATTTCAAAAAATCCTTATTATATTGTATCACAATCAAACACAAAAAGAAAAAGCAAATGATAAACAAATGCTTTTAAGGTTTTAAAAAGAGTTTTCTAAAGGTTTCTTCTTTGTTTTTTAAGGAAGAGATAACGTTGATATCCAAATCGTGATCAAAGCCAGCAATTTTTCCTTTAGAAGTGTACTGATGGATGTCGTAATCTAAATCAGTCTTAGGAGTTGCCTCGTAAAATCCTGAGTCAGAACCATAGGAAGGAATCCAAACAGAGGTAAACTTGTCTGTATCAATACTGTGTTCTTCCATGAAGTAGACCCCAACGTAGATTCCGATGTTTTTTGCACCTAGCGATTCTAGTTTTGCTCGAAAGGCTTCAACCCCTTCGTTCATATTGGACATGGTTTTGTCTTCCACATCTAGCCAATAGTAGCTAGGGCTGTATGGAGATGAAGCATTATAAAAAACTTCAGCGGCCTTTTCCATTTCTTGGACACTTTTTCCAGCCACAAAGGCATAGACACCAACTGGGACATTTCGTTTTTGAAACTCGGTAATATGGGTTTTAAAGGCCTTATCTACCCCATTAACAAAGGAAGCATCGTTTTCTTTTGAAGACTGAGCGCCACTATGGACACGAACGATAGCTCCAGAAATGTTTTGAGACAGAGTATCGTAATTAATTTCCTCAGGACGTTGCCAACCAGAAACATCAATTACTGGTTTATCTATATTGTGTAGCGCTTGTGTCTCTACTTGCGCGATATTTGACTTTGTTTTTACAGGATGGTCCTCAAAACGAGGGCGATTCAGGATTAAAATGAAAATCATAATCCCAAAAAAACCAAACAAAATAAGCGGATTAATTTTCTTTCTCATATCTCATAATTTTACCTTAAAAATGGGAAAAAATCAAAAAAAATACTCAAAAAATGGGTTAAGGAAAGGACTTTAGAGCATTTTTTCATTCAAGAGCGCGGAATGATTTGAAATATGGTATAATAAAAGGGAATTTCTAGAGAAAAGAGAAGATTATGTCAAATTATGCCATTATTTTAGCAGCGGGTAAAGGGACTCGCATGAAATCTGATTTGCCAAAAGTGTTGCACAAGGTTGCGGGTATTTCTATGCTGGAACATGTTTTCCGTAGTGTGGGAGCTATCCAACCTGAAAAGACAGTAACAGTTGTAGGACACAAGGCGGAATTGGTTGAAGAGGTCTTGGCTGGACAGACAGAATTTGTGACTCAATCTGAACAGTTGGGTACTGGGCATGCAGTTATGATGACAGAGCCTATCTTAGAAGGTTTGTCAGGTCACACCTTGGTCATTGCAGGAGATACTCCTTTAATCACAGGTGAAAGCTTGAAAAACTTGATTGATTTCCACATCAATCATAAAAATGTGGCCACTATCTTGACTGCTGAAACGGATAATCCTTTTGGCTATGGACGAATTGTTCGTAATGACAATGCTGAGGTTCTTCGTATTGTTGAGCAGAAGGATGCTACAGATTTTGAAAAACAAATCAAGGAAATCAACACTGGAACTTACGTCTTTGACAACGAGCGTTTGTTTGAGGCTTTGAAAAATATTAATACCAATAACGCTCAAGGTGAATACTATATTACAGATGTCATTGGCATTTTCCGTGAAGCTGGTGAAAAAGTTGGCGCTTATACTTTGAAAGATTTTGATGAAAGTCTTGGGGTAAATGACCGTGTGGCTCTTGCGACTGCTGAAGCAGTGATGCGTCGTCGCATCAATCAACAGCACATGGTCAATGGTGTTAGCTTTGTCAATCCAGAAGCAACTTATATCGATATTGATGTTGAGATTGCTCCCGAAGTTCAAATTGAAGCCAACGTTACCTTGAAAGGGCAAACGAAAATTGGCGCTGAGACTGTTTTGACAAATGGAACTTATGTGGTGGATAGCACTATCGGAGCAAGAGCTGTCATTACCAATTCTATGATTGAGGAAAGCAGTGTTGCAGACGGCGTAACTGTCGGACCTTATGCCCACATTCGTCCAGGTTCAAGTCTGGGTACCCAAGTCCATATTGGCAATTTTGTTGAGGTGAAAGGTTCGTCTATCGGCGAGAATACTAAGGTTGGTCATTTGACTTATATCGGAAACTGTGAAGTGGGTCGTAATGTTAACGTTGGTGCTGGAACCATTACAGTCAACTATGACGGCAAAAACAAATACAAGACAGTCATCGGTAACAATGTCTTTGTTGGTTCAAATTCAACCATTATTGCGCCAGTAGAACTTGGTGACAATTCCCTCGTTGGAGCTGGTTCAACTATTACCAAAGACGTTCCAGCGGATGCTATTGCCATTGGTCGTGGTCGTCAGGTCAATAAAGACGAATATGCAACTCGCCTTCCTCATCATCCTAAGAATCAGTAGGAGCCTATCATGGAATTTGAAGAAAAAACACTTAGCCGTAAAGAAATCTATCAAGGACCAATATTTAAACTGGTACAAGATCAGGTTGAATTACCAGAAGGTAAAGGAACTGCCCAACGAGATTTAATTTTCCACAATGGAGCTGTCTGTGTTTTAGCAGTAACGGATGAGCAAAAACTGATCTTGGTCAAGCAGTACCGCAAGGCCATCGAGGCTGTCTCTTACGAAATTCCAGCCGGAAAATTAGAAGTAGGAGAAAATACAGACCCTGTAGCAGCAGCCCTTCGTGAATTAGAGGAAGAAACAGCCTATACAGGGAAGTTAGAACTTTTGTATGACTTTTACTCAGCCATTGGCTTTTGTAATGAAAAGTTAAAATTATACCTAGCCAGTGATTTGACAAAAGTGGAAAATCCGCGTCCGCAGGATGAGGATGAGACCTTGGAAGTCCTTGAAGTGAGCTTAGAAGAAGCCAAGAAATTAATCCAATCAGGTCATATCTGTGATGCCAAGACAATTATGGCTGTTCAATACTGGGAATTGCACAAAAAATAGAGGAGGTCAGTATGGGTAAACCTTTATTAACCGATGAAATGATTGAAAGGGCTAATAGAGGCGAAAAAATTTCAGGTCCCCCTTTGCTAGATGATGAGGAGACTAAGATTTTACCAACCTCTTCTTCCAGTTTTGGTTATGCCAATCCTAAGGATCATGGTTTTAGCCAGGAAACCTTGAAGATTCAGGTCGAACCGTCTATTCATAAAAGCCGTCGCATTGAAAATACTAAGAGAAATGTCTTCAATTCTAAACTGAATAAAATCTTATTTGCAGTCATCTTTCTCTTGATTTTGCTTGTCTTAGCAATGAAACTTTTGTAATCGAAAAGGAATTGAAATGAAAATAGGAATTATTGCGGCTATGCCAGAAGAACTGGCTTATCTGGTCCAGCATCTAGAAAATGCTCAGGAGCAAGTTGTTTTAGGCAATACCTATCATACAGGAACCATTGCCTCGCATGAAGTCGTTCTTGTAGAAAGTGGAATTGGTAAGGTCATGTCTGCTATGAGTGTGGCGATTTTGGCTGATCATTTCCAGGTGGATGCTCTTATTAATACAGGATCAGCTGGGGCAGTAGCAGAAGGTATTGCTGTTGGGGATGTTGTGATTGCTGACAACTTAGTCTATCATGATGTGGATGTCACAGCTTTTGGCTATGCTTATGGACAAATGGCGCAACAACCACTTTATTTCGAATCAGATAAAACTTTTGTTGCCAAAATCCAAGAGAGTTTATCTCAATTGGATCAAAACTGGCATCTTGGTTTGATTGCTACAGGAGATAGTTTTGTTGCTGGAAATGATAAGATAGAAGCGATTAAGTTCCATTTCCCAGAAGTTTTAGCTGTTGAGATGGAGGGGGCAGCTATTGCTCAAGCAGCTCATGCCCTTAATCTTCCAGTCTTAGTCATCCGAGCTATGAGTGACAATGCCAACCATGAAGCAAACATCTCTTTTGATGAGTTTATTATCGAAGCTGGACGTCGCTCTGCTCAAGTCTTATTAGCCTTTTTGAAGGCCTTAGCTTAAGCGGAAATTTGACAGTTTTTCTAGCTTATGATAAGATTTAAGTAAAGAAAAGCTAGAAAACGTTTCAGAGGATATTATGAGTATTGAAATGACCGTCAGTGAGATTGCAGAGGTCCTAGGATTATCTCGCCAAGCAATCAATAACCGTGTCAAAGAATTACCAGAAGAAGACACAGATAAAAATGACAAAGGGGTAACGGTAGTTACCAGAAGTGGCTTGATTAAGCTAGAAGAAATCTATAAAAAAACGATTTTTGAAGATGAGCCTGTCAGTGAAGATGTCAAGCAACGTGAACTGATGGAGATTCTAGTTGATGAGAAGAATGCAGAAATTCTCCGTCTTTATGAACAATTAAAAGCCAAGGATCGTCAGTTATCAGAAAAAGACGAGCAGATGCGTATCAAAGACCGTCAGATTGCTGAGAAAGACAAA
Organism: bacterium; assembly: GCA_905221085.1. Lineage (GTDB taxonomy): Bacteria > Bacillota > Bacilli > Lactobacillales > Streptococcaceae > Streptococcus. The sequence continues at coordinate 273,430 of CAJNBT010000001.1, read as the reverse complement.
CAACTGGATCAGCAGCAACAATTGACCCTTCAAGCCATGAAGGATCAAGAAAATCTTAAGCTAGAGCTGGACCAAGCAAAAGAAGAAGTCCAATCAACTAAGAAAGGCTTTTTTGCTCGTTTATTTGGAGGATAATCAAGGAGCTGTTTAGGTTAAATGCTAACCTGATGGCTTCTTTTGTTTCTAAATAGTATAGTTGCTCAAGTAATACTCTTCGAAAATCAAATTCAAATCACGTCAGCGTCGCCTTACCGTACTCAAGTACAGCTTGCGGCTAGCTTCCTAGTTTGTTCTTTGATTTTCATCGAGTATAAAATAACCGTATGGGAGAAGTATAGAATGGAACGATTAGAAGATTACATTGCTTTCGATTTAGAATTTAATCAGCATGAAGGGCAAACACACTTGATTCAAGTATCGGCAGTGCGTTTTAGAGATGGTCAGGAAATCGATACCTATGATTCCTATGTTCATACCAGTGTGCCTCTAAAAAGTTTTATCAATGGTTTGACTGGGATTACAGCCGAGACCTTAAAAGATGCTCCTCCAGTGGAGGAAGTCATAAAAGAATTCCAAGATTTTGTGGGTTCTTTACCCATGGTTGGCTACAATGCTGCTAAAAGTGATTTGCCTATTCTAGCAGAGCATGGTTTAGATTATAGCCAGCAGTACAAGGTGGACTTGTATGATGAAGCTTTTGAACGTCGGAGTTCGGATTTACACGGTATTGCCAATCTCAAATTGCAAACCGTTGCCTCGTTTCTTGGATTTCAAGGTCAGTCTCATAATAGCTTAGAGGATGCACGGATGACAGCGCGTGTTTACGAGTCCTTCCTAGAGTCGGATCAAGCTAGAGAATTGTTAGAGACAGAAAGTAGTCTTTCAAACAATCCTTTTGGAGGCTTGGACTTGTCTCAATTATTTGACTAGGAGTGCCTATGAAACCTGAAAAACCTAAAAATCTAGGTTTTAAGCAGATATACTTTAATCTAGATAAAATACTTTTTCTATTTTTCTTGACTTTCATGATGATTGAGTTTGTCTGGTTACCATCAAATTCTTGGATTGCTGGACTTTTGCTCCGTCAGACAGGTTATCTCTTTCTATCCTACAACAATATTTTTGCCATTATAACGGGTTCTCCCTTTGTTAGTCTTGCTTTATTTATTCTGGTAATCGTTAATTTACTGATCGCCTATTATCAGATAGGACTTCTCTTTATTGGTGCTCGGCATTTATTATGTCATGAAAAGAGGACCTTGTTGGAGTACAGTCGCAAGGTCTTTCGACAAAGTTTCTTGTTTATGAAGCAAGTCACGCTTGCCAAGATAACCTTTATCTTCTTTTATGTCATGATGCTCTTTCCAGTGATTCGAAAGATTTTAAAGATTTACTACTTAAATAAAATTGTCATTCCGGACTTTATCGTTGATTATGTGGAAGACAAGTATTGGCTAGTAGGTATAGTGGTTACTATTCTAGCTTTACTTCTATTTTATATTTCAGTGCGTTTCATGTTTGCCCTACCTCAGCTTTTATTTGAGAAGAAGACAGTCAAAGAAGCAGTCAGATACAGTCTAGAGAAGACAAGAAAGCACTCCTGGTTTTATACTTGGAACTTGCTTTGGATTGTCGTCAAAACCTACCTATTTTTCATTCTTTTATTGATTCCAATCTTGGCAAGTCAGGCACTGATGGATGGTTTGACCCATAAGGAATCTCTTGTGATGGGAATTATCAACTTTGTCTTGATTAAGAATTTCCACTATATGGCCTTGACTTACTTTCTCATTAAGTTTGTTTCCTTCTTAACAGGAGAAGAACTAGAAATCACACCAAGGAGAAAGAAAGACCACTGGATGAGATGGGGAGTGATGGGCTGTGCTTGTATCTTTTTCACTCTTGAGGGTTATGTTTATTTAGAAGCTCCAGTCGCCAATAAACCTTTAATCATTTCTCACAGGGGAGTATCCAATAAGAATGGTGTGCAAAATACCGTCCAATCACTAGAAAAAACCGCTCAGTTATCTCCAGATTTCGTTGAGACAGATGTTCAGGAAACAAAAGATGGCCAGTTTGTCATGATGCATGATGCCAATATCAAGAATCTGACAGGAGTTAATGCCAATCCACAGGATCTAACTTTGAAAGAATTAACCAAACTTGATATTTCAGAAAATGGTTATCATAGCAAGGTGTCTAGTTTTGATGATTATCTCAATAAAGCCAATGAATTACATCAAAAACTTCTTATTGAGATTAAAACCAGTCGAAAAGATAGCCCAGATATGATGAAACGATTTATGGAAAAATATGGAACAGTTCTTAAGCAGAATGGTCACCAAATGCAATCTTTAGACTACCATGTGATTGATCAGGTGCTAGCCTATGATTCACAAATTCCAGTCTATTTCATCCTGCCTTATAATAGTATTTTTCCAAGAACAAAAGCCACAGGTTACACCATGGAGTATTCAACCTTGGATGAAAATTTTGTCAATAAACTTTGGAATACCGATCAGAAATTGTACGTTTGGACCATCAACAGTTCAGAGTCCTTTGATAAATCCGTTCATTTGGGAGCTGATGGCATGATAACGGATGATTTGGAAATGATTCAAGATCAAGTTACCATTGCCCAAGAAGACCCAGAGTATACTGAATTGCTTTTCAAACAGGCCATGGAATTCTTTAATTTTTAGTAAGTAAAAAGAGGAACAGTTGTTCCTCCCACGATAGGCAAGTATTCTCTTGAATACTTGTTTTTCTTATGCTTAGAATGGCAATTTTCCAGCGAAAGCACCCAATTTTTTCTTGGTAGTTTCATCGATTTGTTCAAGAGCAGAGTTGATGGCTTGAACGGTCATATCAGAAAGAGTTTCGAGATCTTCTGGGTCAACGACAGCTGGATTGAAGTCAATGCTGACAACTTTTTTGTCACCTGTTAAGGTCGCTTGAACAAGGTCTTGAGCAGATTTGCCAACAAATTGCATAGCAGCAAGTTCAGCTTGGCTTTGTTCCATTTGTTTTTGAAGTTTTTGTGCTTGACGCATCATGTTTTGCATGTTCATCATGGTAATTTACAGTTTCCTTTTATCTTATTTTCTTTTTTATTTTATCAATTTTGTGGTTAAAAGTCTAATCTTTTTCAGAGTGAATCTAAGAATTGTGCTTGGGGTAACTTCTCAAAGCAACTTCCACTTGGCTAGCCGAAGTGGAAATTAGTCTAAAACGGATTTTTATGGTGGAATTAAGTATGAGACATTTGAGTTAGAAATGAGGTCCACTATGACAAAACATAAACACCTGACCCTTTCAGAACGTAATGATATCCAATTAGGCTTAGAGCGCGGTGAAACCTTCAAAACTATCGGGCAATCCATTCTAAAAGATCCGACTACTGTTTCTAAAGAAGTCAAGCGAAACAGACAAGTTAGAGACTCTACTTCTAACAACCTTCCTTGCCCTCTACTCGATAAAGCTCTCTTTGTCTGTAACGATTGCCACGATATGAAATTGTTCAAAATGAGTCGCATAAATATTGGACAAGCTGGTAGAATCTTAGCAGACAGTGGTTATCAAGGGATCATGAAGATGTATTCACAAGCGCAAACTCCGAGGAAATCAAGCAAACTGAAGCCACTAACTCTTGAAGATAAATCCTATAATCATGTACTATCTAAAGAGAGAATCAAGGTTGAGAATATTTTTGCCAAAGGAAAAACGTTTAAAATGTTTTCAACAACCTATCGAAATCAACGTAAACGCTTTGTATTACGAATGAATTTGATTGCTGGAATTATCAACTGTGAACTAGAATTCTAGTTTCGCAGGAAGTCTAATAAAAAACTTTGTACTCTGAAGGCCATCGTGTGGCTATCGAGAGTGCAAAGTTTTTTTGAGTCTGGAACATGAAAACAGCAGTTGATTTCAAGAAACAAAAAAGAACAGTCGAAACTGTTCTTTTTATCATTATTTGAGACCGTATTTTTTGTTGAAACGATCCACGCGTCCATCTGCTTGAGTGAACTTTTGACGTCCAGTGTAGAATGGATGTGAGTCTGATGAAATTTCCACACGGATCAATGGGTAAGTTTCGCCTTCGAACTCAACTGTTTCGTTAGAGCGTTTTGTTGAACCGCTAAGGAATTGGTAACCAGTAGTTGTGTCCATGAAGACAACTGGGCGATATTCTGGATGGATATCTTTTTTCATTTTGCAATATTTCCTTTCTGCCATGGTCTCTTTGCGAGCCATAGATTGTTACCATACTAGTCTATCAGATTCTAAAAAGTTTGGCAAGTATTTTATCAGTTTTTAAGTAAGTTTTTTAATTTTTGGTAGATGATTTCGTTTTCCTCTAGGCTATAGGAATTAGCACCACTTGCTAGAGGGTGGCCTCCTCCATCATGTTCTTTGGCAATTTCATTGATAGGATGAATTTTACTGCGTAAGCGAACACGGTAGTGGCCATCAGCCTGCTCCACAAAAATTCCCCAGAGATTGACACTGTCAATACGTCCAGGTGCACCGACAATGGTTGCAGTTTCAGCATCGGTTACATTGAATTGTTTCAAGACTTCCTGACTCAGGATAACTCGCGCTGCACCATTTTCATCCACTTCCAGATGGTCATAGATGTAGCCTTGAAGTTTAGCAATTTTGTAGCTCATAGTGTCCATTTTACGAGTGAGAGCCGCAAAGTCAAAGTTATGTTCTCTCAAATAAGCAGCCAGGCGGAGGGTCCGTGCAGTGGTAGAAGGGTAGAGGAAACGACCTGTATCACCAACGATTCCTGCAAAGAGCAACTCAGCAGCGCGATCTGACAAGGCCAGTTGAGTTGTTTGGGCAAATAGGGTAATCATCTCGCTAGCGCTACTTGAATTAGTATCTACCCAAGATAGATCACCGTAGACATCATCATTTGGATGGTGGTCAATCTTAATGAGAAAATCACCTTGACGATAGCGCTTATCATCGATACGAGCAGTATTAGCCGTATCACAGATAATGACAAGTGCCCCTTGGTAGACACTATCTTCAACAAGATCCATTTCAGCCATCCAAGTAAGAGTTGGTTCATCAAAACCAACGGCTTTGATAGTTTTTTCTGGGAAATGATGTTTGAGAAGAGCTTTCAAGCCCACTTGACTTCCTAAGGCATCAGGGTCTGGTTTCATATGACGGTGAATGATAATCGTATCGTATTCTTTAATTTTTTCTAAAATTTGATGGCAAATATCCATAAATAACCTCAATTCTTTCTCATTTCATTGTAGCACAAGAATTTTTATTTTTAAAATGAAAAAGATGTGATATAATGGAGAAAGATAAATTGAGGAGGACGATATGGCATTAGCAAAAATTGTATTTGCCAGTATGACCGGTAATACTGAAGAAATTGCAGATATTGTAGCAGACAAATTACGTGACTTGGGCTTGGATGTCGATGTTGATGAATGTACAACTGTTGACGCTTCAGACTTCTTGGAAGCAGACATCGCTATCGTTGCGACCTATACTTATGGTGATGGAGAATTGCCAGATGAGATGATGGACTTCTACGAAGACCTAGCAGATCTCAACTTGAATGGCAAAATCTACGGAGTGGTCGGCTCAGGAGATACCTTCTACGATGAATTCTGTAAGGCTGTTGATGACTTTGACCGTGTTTTTGTGTCAACAGGGGCAGAAAAAGGTTCAGAGTGTGTCAAAGTTGATCTTTCTGCCGAAGAAGAAGACATTGAACGCTTGGAACAATTCGCAGAAGAATTGGCTGCTAAAGTAGGATAAGCATAAACGTGCGCTGATGTAATCAATCAGTGCATTTTTCTTACCGTGACTTGGGATTTTACTAGCCTATTTGGTGGCTTTTTGATACAATAATTCAAATAAAGGAGGAGACACTATGGATTTAGATATTATTCGTCAAGAAATTGATCAAATAGATGACCAAATTGTCAAACTGTTAGAAGAGAGAATGCACTTAGTTGAAGGTGTTGTTGCTTATAAGAAGGCTTCAGGGAAACCGATTTTAGATACCAAGAGAGAAGCAGTTATTTTTGAAAAGGTCAGAAGTCGTGTAGAAGACAAGCGCTATCAGGAGACGATTGTAGCGACTTTTTCGGACATACTCAAACGTTCGCGTGATTATCAGGATCAAAATATCAAATGAAAAAAGAACAATTTTATCCGCTAGGGATTTTTCTAGCTGCCATGATGGGTGGATTGGTTCGCTACCTAGTTTCCACTTGGTTACCAGCCAGTCCTGACTTTCCTTGGGGCACTCTCTTTGTCAACTATCTGGGAATTTTCTGCTTGGCTTATCTTGTCAAGGGCTATTTGGTCTATAAGGGAACCAGTAAAGGCGTTATTTTAGCTCTGGGGACTGGTTTTTGTGGGGGGCTGACAACTTTTTCCAGTCTCATGCTTGATGCTGTGAAACTGCTTGATACAGGGCGTTATCTTAGTTTAGTCCTGTATTTACTTTTGAGCATCGGTGGAGGTCTACTCTTGGCTTATTTTCTAGGGAGGAAGAAATGGTAATCGTTTATCTTGCAATTGCTTGTGGCTTCGGAGCTCTAGTACGTTATTTCTTTTCCCGCTATAATCAAGCTTCTAAATTGTCACTCGGAACGCTCATAGCCAATCTTTTGGGTTGTTTTTTAATTGGATTATTCTACAATCATGTGGAATCTAAGGAAGTCTATGCTATTCTAGCAACAGGATTTTGTGGCGGTTTAACGACTTTTTCGACCTTGAATGACGAACTCCAAAGACTGTTAAGTGATAAGAAGGTATTTTATAGCTACCTAGCCTTAACCTACCTAGGTGGTTTAGTTGCGATTTTTTTAGGAATTCTGCTATAAAATTCTTTACTTTTTTGTAGAAATTTGGTAAACTGTATATTGTGTGTAATGGACGCACAAAAATACAGTTTATCCGCTGAGGAAGATTCCTCAAGATTGACAAAGATAGGAGAATAAAATGAATCCATTAATCCAAAGCTTGACTGAAGGTCAACTTCGTACAGATATCCCATCATTCCGTCCTGGTGACACTGTTCGTGTACACGCGAAAGTTGTCGAAGGTAACCGTGAACGTATCCAGATTTTTGAAGGTGTTGTTATTGCACGTAAAGGTGCTGGCATCTCAGAAAACTACACAGTTCGTAAAATCTCTAACGGTGTAGGTGTTGAGCGTATCTTCCCAATCCACACTCCACGTGTTGAAAAAATCGAAGTTGTACGTTACGGTAAAGTACGTCGTGCGAAATTGTACTACTTGCGTGCTCTTCAAGGTAAAGCAGCTCGTATCAAAGAAATCCGTCGTTAATTCGACTAAAAAACTCTGCTTTTTCAGCAGAGTTTTTATCTAGCTCCCTTAGTTCAATGGATATAACAACTCCCTCCTAAGGAGTAGTTGCTGGTTCGATTCCGGCAGGGGGCATTTTAAGAAGCGTAAAGAAACATAAAGAATATTCAAAGTCTTTATTTATAGGCAATCATCACAATTTAGTTTTTTAAAATAGTATAGTATATTTTGTTTTTTTGACCAAACGTTGACCAAAATTTGACCAAAAATTTGTTTTGATTTTTATGAATATAGAATAAAGTAGATCAGGAAGCTGGTCTATTTTATTTTGTATTTAATATGTATAAAAATTTAAATTGTCTGTCTGGAAGTGATACAATAGACATACAGAATAAAAAGGAGAAAATACTATGCCACAAATTGCTGTTAGAGTTGATGATGATTTAAAAAAAGAAGCAACTGCAATTTTTAATGAATTAGGTTTAGATATGACAACTGCTGTAAAGTTATTTTTGAAGCAATGTGTTTTAACTAGAAGTATTCCTTTTGAAGTGAAACTAGATATTGAAGATGATGTAAAAGAGGATTGAAGCTATGGTTTTATATTCTGATAAGGCTGTTGCTGTTTTGGAAAAAAGTAAGAAGATATAATTTACCTTTATATGCTGAAACTGGTGAAATTTTAACAAAAAAGGAGAATATTTAAAATAACTTAGTATTTTTGGAATTTTTGACCAAAGTGTGACCAAAATTTGACTAAATATTTGTTTTGATTTTGATGATTATGAGGTTAAGTAGATCATAGGAGTAAGTCTTTATAGGTATAAGTTATTTATGCTCGCTATGTTAGTTAAATAATTAATTTTTGACTGATTTATCTCTGTTTAATGTAAATTAGTTATGAGGAATATTGTCTTATTTATATACGAATATATAAAATAATGATACAATAATATTATATAGAAAATTGTAGATATTAGACTGACTATAAAAAATGGAGGTAATTTATGAATAGCAAGGAATGGATTATGGAATTTGAATCTTTAAATGTATGATTACTATAACCGTTATAAAATCAATAAGAAACGTTGTGGTCGGAATTTTTGATATCTTCTAAGAGTAGTCAGAGGATTATTGATTTAATAACAGAAGTACACGAAGACATATATTTAACATCTATTATTTTACCCATCCCGAAGATTTTAGCTCAATCTTTAGCATTTTGGTAAAGTATGGAAAAAGTACAAGTAAATATATTTTATCGAAAGGAGAGATATATGAGTGAAATAGTTATTAATGCTCAGAATTTATCTAAAAATTTTTATAATTTTGATTCAAGACTCCCATTTATCAAGAGATTTTTGAAACGTAATCAAATAACGATTCGAGCTGTTCAAGATATTAGTTTTACGATTAAGAGAGGGAGTATAGTTGGCTTTATTGGGAGTAATGGAGCTGGTAAATCCACAACGATTAAAATGTTGACTGGGACTCTTTATCCTAGTTCCGGAAAATTAGAAGTGAATGGAGAAATTCCATTTAAAAGAAGTATAAATTTTAGAAAAAAAATTTCAATAGTAGTAGGAAATAAATTACAGTTATTTCAAGATGTTTCGGCTATGGATTATTTTCAATTGATTGGTACTTTATATGAGGTAGAACCGGCGATTTTACAAGAACGAATTCAGGAATTAAGCAATTTGTTGAATGTAAAAGATCAGCTTTACCAGCAGGTCCGGACCCTCTCTCTTGGACAAAAAATGAAAATGGAGTTTATCGCGGCATCTTTAACAAGTCCGGAAATATTATTTTTAGACGAGCCTACTATAGGGTTAGATATACAGTCTAAAAAAGATATCAGAACATTTTTAAAGAAAATGAATGAAGAATGTCATACTACTATTATTTTAACGAGTCATGATATGGATGATATTTCGTCTGTTTGTGACGAATTAATCGTCATTGACAAAGGAAAAATTATTTTGCAGGAGTCAATGGATGTTATTTTATCTAAATTTTCTGATTTTAAATATTTAAAGATAAAAATGACATTAGATTTGGTACCAGAGTTATGCTCTGTTAAAGGAGTAGTAGTCATTTCTCAAACAAAATCGGAATGTATACTAAAAATACCTAGAGATTTTGTCTTTGAGACATTAGAATCAATCAATAAGCTTGTAGATATAGAAGATTTTGAAATATCAAATCTTTCTTTAGAAGAAATTATTTTACAAAACTATTTTACAAATAAGGAGCACAATTGAAAAAAGAAATGTCTATTATTCTGATATCATTTCGATCTATTTTGAACTATAAATCAAGTGTACTATTGTTAATGTTACAGGCAAGTATACAAATTATGATATCAGTATTTTTATGGACGTATATATATCAGAGTAACCAGATAAATATAGCAGGATATGATTTTACCTCAATGGTTCAATACTATTTGGGGACTATAATTTTTTCATATTTTGTTTTTTATCCAGTTGATTGGGAAATCAATGACGATGTTCATTCAGGAAATTTTTTTAGCATATTAATAAAACCTGTTACTTTTTATAAGTATTATTTTTGTAAAATGCTTGGAGATAGGCTTGCTCATTTATTATTTATCATCATTCCTGTCATTTTATTCTCCAGTGTTTATTACAAGAATGAGTTATTAACCATTGAAATTCTTATTTTAGGAAGTATTGCAATTATTCTATCTATGGTTCTATGGTTTTTAATATCATGTTGTGTAGGTATGCTTTCTTTTTGGTTAGAAAATATATTTTTTGTCCTTACTGTTAAAGAAATAGTAATTCAGTTTTTATCAGGAATATTATTGCCTTTAAGTTTTTTTTCAAATAATTTTCGTCTGTTTTTAGATGTATTACCTTTTAAATACTTAGTATATGAACCGCTTCAGATGTTTAGTAATGATACATATAAATTAATAGACTATTTGAGAATTATTTGTATTCAATTGATTTGGTGCATCATTTTTTATATTATATCAAGATTCATATTGAGAAAAGGAGTGGAGCACTTCTCAAATGTGGGAGGATAAAATGTTTAGAATAAAAGTAATTTTTAGGCTACTTCATTTTGGTTTTAAATCTGATATGAATTTTCATTTTGACTTCTTTTGTGGTCTATTTTCGTCGATACTGTGGATTGGTTTACCTATTGTATTTTTTAGATTGATTTTCTTAAACATAGACTCTTTTAATGGTTGGGACTATTATCAAATTTTATTTTTGGTAGGTTCCTACACTATTGTAGATGGAGTTATGATGGGATTGTTAATTAGAAGTATGGGAATTTTAGAATCAGATATTTTGAGTGGTAACTTGGATCAAATTTTATTGAGGCCGTTTGATACTCAGTTGTTCTATATTTTTAGATCATTTAATTTAGTTCAATTCGTGAATACTTTTTTTGGTCTTGCGATCATTTTTATAAGTTATGGAAATTTAAATGTACATTTAAATTCATTAAAAATATTATTTTATATCCTTTCTTTAATGTGTGGTTGTATTATATATTATTCAATTTGGTTTCTAATAACGATTAGTTCATTTTGGTTTCCAACTAAATTTTCAAAAGTAGATGTATTTTTGAATTATATTGGAATTTCTAAGTATCCATATAATATTTTTACAGGTATTAACAGATTGATCACTATGTTATTTGTTCCCAATTTATTAATTGCCAATCCTGCAGTATTAATATTTTTAGGGAAAGATACATTGAACCTATTTTTCTATCAAATAGTTTTTACAGTTTTTTTGATTATTATCAGTCGTACAATTTTTAGAAAAGGATTGAAAAAATATGAAAGTGCAGGAAGATAAACAATGTTGTTCAGTTATATGTTTGACTAAAGGAAGTGATTCGCTGTACTTTCGGATATGAGCTTGAAGGTGGAATTGCCGGAGTGAGTTTGAAAAAAAGTAAGCGAAATTTTTGACCAAAAATTGACCAAGTAAGTTAGAAAAGCCTTTAAATCAAGGGTTTGAGTCCTGTTTTTCGATTCCTGCAGGGGGCAGTAATTAGACATCAAAAACCGCTCAGCCGAGCGGTTTTCGTATATTCTTCACTTTTACAGCACCCATGTACGGATGGCATGGGCAACGCCAGATTCGTCATTTGTTTTAGTGATGTATTTGGCGATTTTTTTGATTTCTGGATTTCCGTTTTCCATGACAACGGGATTCCCAACGACTTCCAGCATGGCACGGTCATTTTCTTCGTCACCAATAGCCATGGTTTCATCTTTGGTCAATCCGAGTTTTTCAGCTAGGTGAGTAATAGCTGAACCTTTGTCCACATTCTTTTTAAGGAGTTCGAGGTAGAAAGGAGCAGATTTGTTGATAGAGTAGCGTTTGTAAAATTCGGCTGGTATCTTTTCAATCGCAGCATCGAGGATTTCTGGTTCATCAATGAACATACATTTGACAATTTCCTTGTCAGCCATTTCTTCAGGTGTACGGTAGAAGATGGGCATGCTGACGAGGGTTGATTCGTGAACTGTGTATTTTCCGATATTGCGATTGGCAGTATAGATACCGTCCTTGGTAATAGCGTGCATATGGACACCGAGCTTGCGACTGAGGAATTCCATATCCAGATAATCCTCATAAGTCAAGGATTCACTAATAATCTCATGACCAGTAGCGGTTTCTTGGACAAGGGCACCGTTGAAGGTTACTACATAGTCACCCTCATCTCTTAATTTCAAGTCATCTAGAAGTTTGGCAACTCCTGCGATAGGGCGACCAGTTGCAATGACGACTTTGACACCAGCTTCTTTGGCATCTTGGATGGCAGAAAAGACTTCAGGAGTAATCACCTTTTGGCTATTGACAAGGGTTCCGTCGATATCGACGGCGATTAGTTTAATACTCATAAATTTCCTCTTCTAGTTTTTATTTGGGGTAAAATGATCGTTCTCAATCAAGTGTAAAAATTGCTGGGTGATGCTTGCGAAGATGCTGTTTTGATCCAACATTTCTTTTGGGAAATAAAAACGATTATCTCCGTGACGACTACCAGCAAGAGATTGGACGATAGGAGACAGGCTAGAGAGTTCGGCCAGTTCTCCATTTTTTTGTAAAATCTCAATCTGTGTCCGTGGATTTTCAGATTCGGGACGATAGATATCATAAGGGAGGTCGAAGTTCTTATGAATGGCAGTATAGTAGTCGGGATCAAAGCCAATGTCCTCAACCAATTTTCTCATGCTGGCGAGTTGGTCTTGATTTTCTTGTGAAAAGGTAATGGATTTAAAGACCTTGCGGTTGACAAAGCGTTGCGACAAGTCTGAGAGAATCTTGTCAGGACTGGTCATCCAGAGCTGGAAGTAAGTATTCATCACACCATCATCCAGAGCTAGATAGTCAGACAAGGTCACATTTTTTTCAAAGAAAGGCAGGAGGTGTGGAGAAGTTCGTGAAAAGAAGTCCTTGTCTTCAGGATAGAGTTCCTTAGCCCGTTTGAGAAGGTTTTGAAGGAGGACCTCCATGGCCCGTGTTGCTGGGTGGAAATAGACCTGCATGTACATCTGGTAGCGACTGAGGACATAGTCTTCGATAGCGTGCATGCCATTGCGCTGAAAGGCGATCCCATTTTCGATAGGACGAATCACTCGGAGGATCCGTGTCAGGTCAAATTCTCCATAAGATGCTCCTGTAAAATAGGAGTCGCGCAAGAGATAGTCCATACGGTCCGCATCGATCTGACTGGAAATGAGTTGCACGACCTGCTTGTTAGGATAGGTATGGTCGATGACACTGGCTACCTTTTCTGGGAAATCTGGTGCTACTTGTAGCAGGACTTGGTGAATCTCTGTCTCAGGACTTTGGATGATTTCCTGAGTAATGGCCTCATGATCTGTATCAAAGAGATTTTCAAAAGTATGGGAGTAGGCACCATGCCCAAGGTCATGTAGCAGAGCAGCGATCATGGTCAAGAGAGACTCAGCAGGATCCCATTCTTCAGGATATTTTTCTTCAAAAATCTCCGTGATACGTCGTGCAATCTCATAGACTCCAAGACAATGGGAAAAGCGGCTGTGCTCCCCACCGTGGAAGGTATAACTGGAAGTTCCTAGTTGCTTAATACGGCGCAGACGTTGAAATTCTTTTGTATTGATCAAGTCATAGATGACCTGATTATTTACATGGATATAGTTGTGAACTGGGTCACGGAATACTTTTTCGTTCATATGACCATTATAGCAAAAAGCTAGAGTTTTTGGTAAAATAGTAGGACAAGAGACAAGAAAGAGGACTTGATGTGAAGATTCGGATTCGAAATACGATTCAGTTTGATGAGCAGTTGGAAGTGATTGACCAACTTTATGACGTGGAAGTGCATGAAAAGGGAGGTTATAGCTACCTGCTTTTCTATAATGAGGAAAAGGAAAAAGTGGTTATTAAATTTCATGATCAAGAACTTGTGATGAGCCGTTTTTCCAATCCCAAGACCATTATGCGCTTCCTAAAGGATAGTGATAGTTTGGCCTATATTCCTACACCTATGGGCATGCAGGAGTTTATTATCCAAACCAGTCGCTATGAAGTGGATGGTCAAAAGATTCATTTAGACTATCAACTAAAAAATCAAGAGGGACAACCCTTCGCCAGCTATCAATTGGAAATTACTTGGGGCTAGTCTCATGTCTTTTTCAAATTTCCCTGGATATCTTCTTGGATTAGCCTGCTAATGTGGTAGATTGGGCTAATTTTTGGTATAATAAAAGTTATGGAAATTGAAAAAACCAATCGAATGAATGCGCTCTTTGAATTTTATGCGGCGCTTTTGACAGATAAGCAAATGAATTATATCGAGCTCTACTACGCTGATGATTACAGCCTTGCTGAAATTGCCGAGGAATTTGGTGTCAGTCGTCAGGCTGTCTATGATAATATCAAGCGGACAGAAAAGATTCTGGAAGATTATGAGATGAAATTGCACATGTACTCGGACTACATTGTCCGTAGTCAGATTTTTGATCAGATTTTGGAGCGCTATCCCAAGGATGACTTTCTGCAGGAGCAGATAGAAATTTTAACAAGCATTGATAATAGAGAATAAGAGGAAGAAAAATGGCATTTGAAAGTTTAACAGAACGTTTGCAGAACGTCTTTAAAAATCTACGTAAAAAAGGAAAAATCTCTGAATCTGATGTCCAAGAGGCAACCAAAGAAATTCGCTTGGCCTTGCTTGAGGCCGACGTTGCCTTGCCTGTTGTAAAGGACTTTATCAAGAAAGTTCGTGAGCGTGCAGTCGGGCATGAGGTCATTGATACCCTTAATCCAGCGCAACAGATTATCAAAATCGTTGATGAGGAACTGACAGCCGTTCTAGGTTCTGATACGGCAGAAATTATCAAGTCTCCTAAGATTCCTACAATCATCATGATGGTCGGTTTGCAGGGGGCTGGTAAAACAACCTTTGCAGGTAAATTGGCCAACAAACTCAAGAAGGAAGAAAATGCCCGTCCTTTGATGATTGCGGCGGATATCTATCGTCCTGCTGCCATCGACCAGTTGAAAACTCTAGGTCAACAAATCGATGTGCCTGTCTTCGCTCTAGGGACAGAAGTTCCAGCTGTTGAGATTGTTCGTCAAGGTTTGGAACAAGCCCAAGCCAATCATAATGACTATGTCTTGATTGATACAGCAGGTCGTTTGCAGATTGATGAGCTTTTGATGAATGAGCTTCGTGACGTGAAAGCCTTGGCTCAACCAAATGAAATTTTGCTCGTCGTTGATGCCATGATTGGTCAAGAAGCGGCCAATGTTGCGCGTGAGTTTAATGCTCAGTTGGAAGTGACTGGGGTTATCCTTACTAAGATTGATGGGGATACTCGTGGTGGTGCTGCCTTATCTGTTCGTCACATTACTGGAAAACCAATTAAGTTCACTGGTACTGGTGAAAAAATTACCGACATTGAAACCTTCCACCCAGACCGCATGGCCAGCCGTATTCTCGGTATGGGAGATATGCTGACTCTGATTGAGAAAGCTTCTCAAGAATACGATGAGCAAAAAGCCCTTGAAATGGCTGAGAAGATGCGTGAAAACACCTTTGATTTCAATGATTTCATTGATCAATTGGATCAGGTGCAAAATATGGGGCCGATGGAAGACTTGCTCAAGATGATTCCAGGTATGGCAAACAATCCAGCCCTTCAAAACATGAAGGTGGATGAGCGCCAGATTGCGCGCAAACGTGCCATTGTGTCTTCAATGACACCTGAAGAACGTGAAAATCCAGATTTGTTAAATCCAAGCCGTCGCCGTCGTATTGCTGCTGGTTCTGGAAATACCTTTGTCGAAGTCAATAAATTCATCAAAGACTTTAACCAGGCTAAACAACTCATGCAAGGTGTTATGTCTGGGGACATGAACAAGATGATGAAGCAAATGGGAATCAATCCAAATAACCTTCCAAAAAATATGCCAAATATGGGAGGAATGGATATGTCTTCCCTTGAAGGAATGATGGGACAAGGCGGTATGCCTGACCTGTCAGCTCTCGGAGGAGCAGGAATGCCAGATATGAGCCAGATGTTTGGTGGAGGACTCAAAGGTAAAATCGGTGAATTTGCTATGAAACAATCCATGAAACGCATGGCGAATAAAATGAAAAAAGCGAAGAAGAAACGTAAGTAAGACAAAGGAAGGCCGCAGGGCTTTCCTTTTTTAGAAATAAGAAAAATGAGCACTTCCGTAATTAGAAATGCTCGTTTTTTTGATGTATTTAGACTCTTATACTCAATGAAAATCAAAGAGCAAACTAGGAAACTAGCCGCAGGCTGTACTTGAGTACGGCAAGGCGACGTTGACGTGGTTTGCTCTTTGATTTTCGAAGAGTATTAGTCTTTATTTTCGTATGGCAAGATCAAGTTCAAGATGATTCCTGTCATGGCTGATAGGGCAGTACCTGAAAGTGTAACTGGACCAAGTTTAAGGATAGCTCCTCCAAGTCCAAGGACCAACATAGCACTTGCGATGATTAGGTTACGCATTTGAGCGAAATCAACACGTTCTTTAATCAAGACTTTCAAACCGTTGCTGGCGATAACTCCATAGAGAAGGATTGACATACCACCAAGTACAGCATTTGGAATAGTTGAAATCAAGGCAGTGAATTTACCAAGGAAGCTAAGGGCAATCGCGATGAGGGCAGCGTTACGGATAACTGAGACAGAAGCGATACGAGTCATACCGATAACCCCTGTATTTTCTCCGTAAGTTGTATTGGCTGGTCCACCAAGGAAGGCAGAAACTGAAGTTGCAATACCGTCACCAAGAAGAGTACGGTGAAGTCCTGGTTCTTTCAAGAATTGACGGCCACAGATTTGACCCAAAACAGTATGGTCTCCGATGTGTTCAGAAATTGTTACGATAGCGATTGGCAAGATAGCGATGGTTTCTGGACCAAAGTAAAGATTGTATTCTTTAAAGGCACCACCTGTGCTAAATGGCAAGTAGAAACCAGGAATTTCAAACCAGTTGGCTTTAAGAACTGGTGTAAAGTCAACCAAACCAAGAGTCAGTGCGAAGAGGTAACCACCGATAATGGCAAAGAGGAATGGAATGATTCGTAGGAAGCCTTTTCCTTTTGTGTTGATAAAGGCAGCAATCAAGAAAGTAACAACTGCTACAAGAGCATTTTTCCAATTTCCATCAGCTACAAGACCAGCATTGGTAACAGCTGAACCTGCAAGTCCAAGACCGATAACGATGATCATAGGTCCGATGATGATTGGTGGCAAGAGTTTATCAATCCATTTTGTACCTGCAAAACGAACACTTGTAGCCACAAGGACATAGACCAAACCAGTCAAGATAACCCCTGTTTGAGCAGCAGATACATCACCACCCATTTCTTTCATAGCAAGTGACATTGCTGTGATAAATGCAAATGAAGAACCTAGATAAACTGGAACTTTAAAACCAGTTGAAATCATGTAGATGAGTGTTCCAACACCTGAAGCAAAAAGGGCAACAGATACAGGCATTCCCAAAATCAATGGTACCAAGATAGTCGCCCCAAACATAGCGAAAACGTGTTGGAAACTAAGGAGAATTCCTTTTCCAGCTGAAGGACGTTGGTCAACGTCTAGTAACAAATCAACAGTTGATTCTTGTTTCATATAAACCTCACTTTTGGGCACCAAAAAAGAGCCCATTATTTTACAGCAATAGGCCCTCAGAGTAAGACTTCTTTAAAATCTAGACTTTAAAGAGTTTCAAATATTTCTGCGTCTTCGTCACCTCACGGGATGACATTAAAAACCTTTGCTTGTGATAGTATAGCAAAAATTACAAACTTTGTAAATATTTTTTTACTTAAAAATTTAAAGCGGGCGTTTGTTGGGCATGCCAGCCTTTCTTGGATATTTGTTGGGCGTTTCTTTTTTCTTTTCTACCACTGTGATATAACGCGGATCTCCATTTGGTAGGGCGTAGCTGAGATTGTCTTCTACTTTACTAAAAAGGAGGTTGAGGGCATTCTTAGCTTCTAATAACTCCTCAGGCGCATTGCTGGCCTTGAGTGCCAATAGTTTTCCACCAACTTTAAGGTAGGGAATAGTTAATTCAGATAGGACTTGCATACGGGCAACCGCACGAGCCGTTACAAAATCATACTGAGCACGGAAGTTCTTGTCTTGGGCAAAGTCTTCTGCACGTCCATGGTAGAAGTAGACACCGTCTAAATCCAGTTCTTGAGCCAACAGTTGGAGGAAGTTGATGCGCTTGTTGAGAGAATCAATGATGGTCACATCTAACTGAGGATAGAGGATTTTCATTGGTAGACTAGGAAAGCCTGCCCCAGCACCGATGTCAAGAAGTTTGATAGTTTCATTGGGAATCAAGCCTTGCAGAATGGGTGCAATCGAATCGTAAAAATGTTTGAGATAAACTTCATCCTTGTCTGTAATAGCTGTTAGATTGATTTTTTCATTCCACTCGACCAAGAGTTCAAAATAACGTTCAAATTGTTTTTTTTGCTGGTCTGAAAGTAGAAGATTCTGCTCGGCAAGCAGGTTGTAAAATGTTTCTGGTTTCATAGTTATTTCCTTCTTTAGTATCATCTTATTTTACCACAATCATTAAAAATTTGATATACTGGTACTAATCTAAAAGTAGAAAGGACTTATATCATGACTTGGATTATTCTTGGAGTTTTGGCTCTTGTTGTTATTTTTGTGATTGTTAGCTATAACGGTTTGGTTAAGAATCGTATGCAAACAAAGGAGGCTTGGAGTCAGATTGATGTTCAGTTGAAACGTCGAAATGACCTATTGCCAAACTTGATTGAGACTGTAAAAGGTTATGCCAAATATGAAGGTTCTACCCTTGAAAAGGTGGCAGAACTACGTAACCAAGTGGCGGCAGCGACTTCACCAGCAGAAGCTATGAAAGCTAGTGATGCCCTCACTCGTCAAGTTTCAGGTATTTTTGCAGTTGCAGAAAGCTATCCAGACTTGAAAGCTAGTGCCAACTTTGTTAAATTGCAAGAGGAGTTGACAAACACAGAAAATAAAATTTCTTACTCTCGTCAGCTTTATAACAGTGTTGTCAGCAACTACAATGTAAAATTAGAAACTTTCCCAAGCAATATTATCGCTGGAATGTTTGGCTTTAAAGCAGCAGATTTCCTTCAAACACCAGAAGAGGAAAAGGCAGTTCCTAAAGTTGATTTTAGCGGTTTAGGTGACTAAGATGTTGTTTGATCAAATTGCAAGCAATAAACGAAAAACCTGGATTTTGTTGCTGGTATTTTTCCTACTCTTAGCTCTTGTTGGCTATGCAGTTGGTTACCTCTTTATGCGATCGGGGCTTGGTGGCTTGGTTATCGCACTGATTATCGGCTTTATCTATGCCTTGTCTATGATTTTTCAATCAACAGAGATTGTCATGTCCATGAATGGAGCGCGTGAGGTGGATGAGCAAACGGCACCAGACCTCTACCATGTAGTAGAAGATATGGCTATGGTTGCTCAGATTCCTATGCCCCGTGTTTTCATCATTGATGATCCAGCCTTAAATGCCTTTGCGACAGGTTCTAACCCTCAAAATGCGGCGGTTGCTGCGACGTCAGGTCTCCTTGCTATCATGAATCGTGAGGAGCTAGAAGCTGTTATGGGACATGAAGTCAGTCATATTCGTAATTACGATATCCGTATTTCGACTATTGCTGTTGCCCTGGCCAGTGCTATCACTATGCTTTCTAGTATGGCAGGTCGTATGATGTGGTGGGGTGGCGCAGGTCGCAGACGAAGTGATGATGATCGGGATGGAAATGGCTTAGAAATCATTATGCTCGTGGTTTCACTACTAGCTATTGTTCTGGCGCCTCTCGCTGCAACCTTGGTGCAACTCGCTATTTCTCGTCAGAGGGAATTCCTAGCTGATGCTTCCAGTGTTGAGTTGACGCGCAATCCGCAAGGAATGATCAATGCTCTACGTAAGTTAGACAATAGTAAACCAATGAGTCGTCTTGTCGATGATGCCAGCAGTGCACTTTATATCAATGATCCTAAGAAAGGTGGAGGGTTCCAAAAACTATTTTATACCCACCCACCTATCTCAGAACGGATCGAACGTTTAAAACATATGTAAAAAGAATCCAGAGGTCGTCTCTGGATTTTTGCTATGTTGCAAATTTATAAATCTTCTAAATTAATTACCTCCAGACCATGTTCTGTTAAGCGATAGATGATTGAACAGACCTCTTTTAAGAAACGACGGTCATGTGAAACAGTGATGAGTCCACCAGGATAAGTGGCAAAGAGTTTTCTGATTTGGGGTTGAGAAGTTGGAGAAAAGTTTCGTGTGGGCTCATCCAGAAGGAGAAAGTTTGGTTTGCACAAGACTAAATCCAAAAGCAGGAGTTTTCCCTGTTGTCCACCAGATAAGGAGCGAATTTGATGCTGCATTTCTGGATAACTGAAATTGAGACTAGCTAAGTGAGATTGGATTTTCTGCAGTTCCTCTTTTTCCCCAGTTTTGCTTAGATAGGCGATTGGGGATAAATCCAATTGCAGTTTTTTATGGTAATCTTGTGGCATATAACCAAGCGAAATCTCTCTTTTATCATTAAGAAGTTGCTGTAACTTGGTTAACAGAGTTGATTTTCCAATACCATTTGGGCCGATGATACCAATTTTTTCTTGGCCACGGACAGTTAGTCGTAGTTCTTGAACCAAAACTCGGTCGTCAATGGACAAATTTTCTTTTTCCAGTTGGATTAATACTTTAGAAGTAGGTAGTGGCTGTATATCTGAGAAGAAAAGTCTGATTTCTTCCTCTTCAAGTGGCTTTTGGTTCATGGACTGCGCTGTCTTTTCAAAGCGTTTTTCTTGAGAGAGAACATTTTTCATTTTTTTAGCCAATAGGCGACCAGCAGTACTGTCTTTAGTAGCTCGAAGCGCAGTTTCTACATTTTGCTTGACTCGTCGATGTTTTTCCATGGTTTTATCGTAGGCTCTTTGGTCGTTAGCAGCTTGCTGGCTTTGTTTGGCAAAATTAGCCTTTCTCTGCTCACTATAGCGATCATAGTCTAAATGCTCTACTAGCGTTTCCGCTTCTTTACGGTGCTTGACCAGTCGCAAGTGGACAATAGTATCAGCCGTTTCAGAAAGAAAGTCTTCATCATGGGAAATGAAAATAACGGTTTGCCGAATCTTGCGAATCTGACTTTTTAGCCAATCAACCGTCTCAAGGTCTAGGTCATTTGAAGGTTCATCTAAAAATAGAATCTCAAAGGGTTTGGCTAACTCATGGATGAGCTGAATTTTCAAAGCTTCACCCCCTGATAGACTATCAATCTCTTGGTCGCTTGCGAAACGATTACTATCAAAATGCAATTCCTCAGCTAAACGATAGAGGACACTGTAATCTAAATCAATAGTATCTAAAAAAAAGTAGTCGTGTAGGGATTGTTTTTTCAGCTCTTCGGGGAGCTTTTGAGGAATGTAGGCTATTGATTGATAATCAGATTGAATGTCTCCCCTGATAGCGAAATCAGGCAAAGTTTCTCCCATTAAAGTTTTAAGCAAGGTTGATTTACCATTTCCTTCTTCGCCAATAATAGCTATCTTTTCCCCATCTTGGATGGTCATGCTTAAGTCGGCTACAAGGTCTCGTAAATTTTTGTTTTGAGTGATGGTCAGATGATTGATTTTTATCATATTGTTGCCCTTTCTAGAATGTCGATACTACATAACAAAAAGCTCTACTTTACCTAGTAGAGCCAAAGTCTATATCAAAAAAAACTCTATTAATACTCTTCGAAAATCTCTTCAAACCACGTCAGCGTCGCTTTACCGTAGATATATGTAACTGACTTCGTCAGTCTTATCTACAACCTCAAAGCAGTGTTTTGAGCAACCTGCGGCTAGCTTCCTAGTTTGATCTTTGATTTTCATTGAGTATAAAATGCCAGAAAAAAGAGCATAAAAGAGCACACAAAAAGAGACAAAAACAAGATCTACTAAATAAAGGTTCTTTATTTGATAGACTTAGTTGTTCATGTCTCCCTTACCTCCGAGTATTAGTATCTTTATACTATACCTTTAAGGAAATTTTGTCAACAGAAAACTGGAAATTCTAATTTCTAAAATCCGTGTGGTAAGCATTAGTAATGAGTTCTTTGTCTTCCATGTGAGCATCATCCTTGCTCTAATGTATTCTTGCCTATAGTATAGCACTAAAAAACAAAAATATAATAGTGAATATGTTAAAAAATCGAATTTTAATTCCAAAGTTTGGTGGGCTGATTTGTAGCCTTTTCATGGTATAATCAAGAGAGTAAATCTTTATGGAGGAAGTATGAAATTAAATATTCAAGAAATTCGTAAGCAGTCTGAAGGTTTGAACTTTGAACAAACGTTAGATCTAGTTGATGACCTGCGTGCAGGTAATCAAGAAATTTTAGATGTAAAAGATATCCTTGCAGTTGGGAAAGTACAATATGAAGACCGTATGTATTTCTTAGATTATCAACTATCTTATACCATTGTTCTTGCTTCAAGTCGCAGTATGGAGCCAGTTGAGTTAGTTGAATCTTATCCAGTCACGGAAGTTTTCATGGAAGGCGCAACTAACCAACTAGATCAAGAAGTTCTAGATGATGATTTGGTCTTGCCTATCAAAAATGGAGAACTTGACCTTGCTGAGAGCGTGTCAGACAATATCCTGCTTAATATCCCTATCAAGGTCTTGACAGCTGAAGAAGAAGCTGGTCAAGGATTTGTGTCAGGAAATGACTGGCAAATCATGACAGAGGAAGAATACCAAGCTCAACAAGCAGTTAAGAAAGAAGAAAACAGTCCTTTTGCTGGCTTACAAGGACTATTTGATGGGGACGACTAATGGTTTTGTCAAAAAAACGAGCACGAAAAGTGCTAGAAGAAATCATTGCTCTTTTTCCAGATGCTAAGCCTAGTCTTGATTTTACCAATCATTTTGAACTCTTAGTTGCGGTCATGTTGTCAGCTCAGACGACAGATGCAGCAGTAAATAAGGCCACACCAGGTCTCTTTGCTGCCTTTCCAACGCCACAAGCCATGTCTGTGGCGACAGAGGGTGAGATTGCCTCACACATTTCTCGCCTGGGACTGTATCGAAATAAGGCTAAATTCCTTAAAAAATGTGCCCGACAGTTACTAGACGATTTTGATGGTCAAGTCCCTCAGACACGTGAGGAATTAGAGAGTTTGGCAGGTGTTGGTCGCAAGACAGCCAATGTTGTCATGAGTGTGGGTTTTGGGATTCCAGCTTTTGCAGTAGATACTCATGTGGAGCGTATTTGCAAACACCACGATATCGTCAAAAAATCAGCGACACCGCTTGAGGTGGAAAAGAGGGTTATGGATATTTTACCACCTGAAAAATGGTTAGCAGCCCATCAGGCCATGATTTATTTTGGAC
This sequence comes from bacterium, assembly GCA_905221085.1. Taxonomy (GTDB): domain Bacteria; phylum Bacillota; class Bacilli; order Lactobacillales; family Streptococcaceae; genus Streptococcus. The sequence continues at coordinate 250,175 of CAJNBT010000001.1, read as the reverse complement.
GAGCCATTTGCCATCCTAAAAATCCAGAGTGTGACCAGTACCCACAGTTATATGATTTTAGCAATTTATAAAATGGGGTTTCCAAAGTTTTTGCTTGATTTTAAGCATGCTTTGTGCTATAGTAATTGATAACTAAATATTCCTTTAAACCTGTCCCGTGAGGCAGGCAAGGAGAACGATTAAGTAGTAGGGTGAAGTCTATACTGTTTGCAGTAGGGCTTACTTAGCTATACATTTCAAGTCTCCTTGTTTAAGGAGACTTTTCTTTTTGGAGGTTTGTCATGAAGACAAAAGAAGTTGTAGACGAATTGACCGTCAAACGAGCGATTACGCGTATTACTTACGAGATTATCGAACGTAACAAAGATTTGAACAAAATCGTCTTGGCTGGTATTAAAACTCGTGGTGTCTTTATCGCCCACCGAATCCAAGAACGCTTGGAGCAGTTAGAAAATCTTTCAGTTCCTGTTGTGGAATTGGATACAAAACCTTTCCGTGATGATGTTAAAAGTGGAGAAGATACTTCTTTGGTTTCTGTTGATGTGACAGGCCGTGAAGTTATCTTGGTGGATGATGTGCTTTATACAGGTCGTACTATCCGTGCTGCTATTGATAATATTGTCGGTCATGGTCGTCCTGCGCGCGTGAGTTTAGCAGTTTTAGTCGATCGTGGACATAGAGAATTGCCAATCCGTCCAGATTACGTTGGAAAAAATATCCCAACCAGTCGTTCTGAAGAAATCATCGTAGAGATGGCAGAACTTGATGGCCAAGACAGAGTTCTGATTACTGAAGAAGCTTAGAAAGCTAAAGGAGTAGCCATGTCAGAAAATCAACAAGCATTGAACCATGTGGTGTCTATGGAAGACCTCACTGTTGATCAAGTGATGAAATTGATCAAGCGAGGAATTGAGTTTAAAAACGGAGCTCAGCTTCCCTATGAAGACCACCCGATTGTTTCCAATCTTTTCTTTGAGGATTCTACACGGACGCATAAGTCCTTTGAAGTGGCAGAGATTAAATTGGGGCTGGAACGACTTGACTTTGATGTGAAGACTAGTTCAGTTAATAAAGGGGAGACACTTTATGATACCATTCTGACTCTGTCTGCTTTAGGAGTGGATGTCTGTGTGATTCGCCACCCAGAGGTTGATTACTACAGAGAGTTAATTGCGAGTCCCACGATTACGACTTCCATCATCAATGGTGGAGATGGTTCGGGTCAACACCCTAGCCAGAGCTTGCTTGATTTGATGACTATTTATGAGGAATTTGGTCACTTTGAGGGTCTCAAGGTTGCGATTGCAGGTGACTTGGACCATTCACGCGTTGCCAAATCCAATATGCAGATTTTGAAACGCTTAGGTGCAGAACTTTATTTTGCTGGACCTGAGGAATGGAGAAGTCAAGAGTTTGCAGACTATGGACAGTTTGCAACTATTGATGAAATCATTGATCAGGTTGATGTCATGATGTTTCTCCGTGTGCAACATGAACGCCATGAAAGTGGAGCTGTCTTTTCAAAAGAAGACTACCATGTCCAACATGGCTTGACTCAAGAACGTTACGATCGTTTGAAAGAAACAGCAATCCTCATGCACCCAGCTCCAGTCAACCGTGATGTAGAAATCGCAGACCACTTGGTTGAAGCACCAAAATCACGGATTGTCCAACAAATGACCAATGGTGTCTTTGTTCGAATGGCAATCTTAGAATCCGTACTGGCGAGTAGAAACGCCAACTAAAACACAAGACGTTAAAAGACGCCAGTGAGCGTCCACGAGAGGTGAAAATATGACAAAAAGACTTCTAGTATTAGAAGATGGCACAGTTTTTGAAGGCAAGGCCTTCGGAGCAGATATTGATGTAACAGGCGAAATCGTCTTTAATACAGGGATGACCGGCTACCAAGAATCCATTACAGACCAGTCTTATAATGGACAAATCTTGACCTTTACTTATCCTTTGGTGGGAAATTATGGAATCAACCGTGATGATTACGAATCCATTATTCCAACTTGTAAGGGAGTTGTTGTTTTTGAAGAAGCGCGTAGAGCAAGCAACTGGCGCAACCAAATGACGCTGGATGAATTTTTGAAAGCCAAGAAAATTCCAGGTATTTCAGGGATTGATACGCGTGCTCTTACCAAGATTATCCGTAAACATGGTACCATGCGTGCAACCTTGACCCATGTTGGGGACAGCATGGATCATGTGACGGATCAGCTCCAAGCAACAGTCTTGCCGACAGACAATATCAAACAGGTTTCTACTAAAACTTCATATCCAGCTCCAGGAGTTGGTTTAAGCGTGGTGTTAGTGGACTTTGGTCTCAAGCACTCAATCCTACGTGAACTTTCTAAACGCAACTGTAACGTGACAGTTGTTCCTTATTCGACAACGGCTGAAGAAATTCTCCATCTCAATCCTGACGGAGTTATGTTGTCAAATGGTCCAGGTAACCCAGAAGACGTTCCACAAGCACTTGACATGATTCGCGGTGTGCAAGGAAAAATTCCAATTTTTGGTATTTGTATGGGACATCAACTCTTTGCTATGGCAAACGGGGCAAAGACTTACAAGATGAAGTTTGGTCACCGTGGCTTTAACCATGCAGTTCGTGAAATTGCTACAGGACGTGTGGATTTTACAAGTCAGAACCATGGTTATGCAGTCAGCCGTGAGGATTTGCCAGAGCACTTGATCATTACCCATGAAGAAATCAATGATAAGTCAGTTGAAGGTGTGCGTCACAGATACCAACCTGCTTTCTCTGTTCAATACCATCCAGATGCAGCCCCTGGTCCACACGATGCAAGCTACTTATTTGACGAGTTTATCGAGATGATGGAAGCTTTTAAACAATCAAACTAAGAACGAGTAAAAGCTCGTCGGAGAATTTATGTAACTGAACACGGACGGAAAACTCGGAATTTAGAGAAACCAATTTGGATTGTCAATCCTTCTTTGGTTTTCTAAAATTCAATCGTTTTCTATTCGTCCTTTGTATCTTATTTAATGTCGCCCTGAGAGGCGACGAATAGAAAGGAGAAGATACATTGTTCGCGGAAGTGAACACGCCCTAAGAACTGTGTGAAAAAGATAAACATCGTCTTGACGCTAAAGGCGTCTGCACCTAGTTTCCTATTTTCACTGTGTTCTTTACGGGCTTTGTATCATAAACTATGCCTAAACGTACTGATATTCAAAAAATTATGGTGATTGGTTCTGGTCCGATTATTATTGGTCAGGCTGCTGAGTTTGACTACGCTGGGACCCAGGCTTGCTTGTCTTTGAAAGAGGAAGGGTATGAGGTTGTTTTGGTTAACTCAAATCCTGCAACTATCATGACGGACAAGGAAATTGCTGATAAGGTTTATATTGAACCGATTACACTTGAGTTTGTGACACGAATTCTTCGTAAGGAACGTCCAGATGCCTTGCTACCAACACTCGGTGGTCAGACAGGGCTCAATATGGCCATGGAATTGTCTAAAAATGGTATCCTAGATGAGCTTGGAGTGGAACTTCTGGGAACTAAATTATCTGCTATTGACCAAGCGGAGGACCGTGACCTCTTCAAACAATTGATGGAGGAACTTGAGCAACCAATTCCTGAATCTGAAATTGTTAATACAGTAGAAGAAGCAGTTGCCTTTGCAGCAACAATTGGCTACCCAGTCATCGTTCGTCCAGCCTTTACACTTGGTGGTACTGGTGGTGGTATGTGTGCCAATGAGGAAGAATTGCGTGAAATCGCTGAAAATGGGTTGAAATTGTCACCTGTCACCCAATGTTTGATTGAGCGTTCAATCGCAGGTTTCAAGGAAATCGAATACGAAGTGATGCGTGACTCAGCTGACAATGCTTTGGTTGTTTGTAACATGGAAAACTTTGACCCAGTTGGGATTCACACAGGGGATTCCATTGTATTTGCCCCTGCGCAAACCATGTCAGACTATGAAAACCAAATGCTACGTGACGCGAGCCTGAGCATTATTCGTGCCCTCAAGATTGAAGGTGGATGTAATGTTCAGCTAGCCCTTGATCCTAACAGCTTCAAGTATTATGTTATCGAAGTAAACCCTCGTGTGTCGCGTTCGTCAGCACTTGCTTCTAAGGCGACAGGTTACCCAATTGCTAAGTTGGCTGCTAAGATTGCAGTAGGTTTGACCTTGGATGAGGTGATCAACCCAGTCACAGGTTCAACCTATGCCATGTTTGAACCTGCCCTCGACTACGTGGTTGCCAAGATTCCTCGTTTCCCATTTGATAAGTTTGAAAAAGGTGAACGCCGTCTTGGTACCCAGATGAAGGCGACTGGAGAAGTCATGGCAATCGGTCGTAACATCGAGGAATCTCTCCTTAAGGCTTGTCGTTCCCTTGAAATTGGGGTGCACCACAATGAAATGCCTGAACTTGCATCTGTTTCAGATGATGACTTGATTGAAAAAGTTGTCAAAGCCCAAGATGACCGTCTCTTCTATGTGTCAGAAGCTATTCGCCGTGGTTACACACCAGAAGAAATTGCTGAATTGACTAAGATTGATATCTTCTATCTGGATAAACTCTTGCACATCTTTGAAATTGAGCAAGAATTGGACGCTCATCCACAAGATCTAGAGGTCTTGAAAACAGCCAAACTCAATGGTTTCTCAGACCGTAAGATTGCTGAACTCTGGGAAACGACTGCTGATCACGTTCGTCAACTTCGCTTGGAAAACAAGATTGTTCCAGTTTATAAGATGGTCGATACTTGTGCAGCAGAGTTTGACTCAGAAACACCGTATTTCTATTCAACCTATGGTTGGGAAAACGAGTCTATCAAGTCCGATAAAGAATCTGTACTTGTCCTAGGTTCTGGTCCAATCCGTATCGGTCAAGGGGTCGAGTTTGACTACGCAACTGTTCATTCAGTTAAGGCTATTCAGGCGGCTGGCTATGAAGCCATCATCATGAATTCAAACCCAGAGACCGTTTCTACAGACTTCTCTGTATCAGATAAGCTTTACTTTGAGCCATTGACATTCGAAGATGTTATGAATGTCATCGACTTGGAGCAACCAAAAGGTGTTATCGTTCAGTTCGGTGGTCAAACAGCCATCAACCTTGCGGAGCCATTGGCAAAAGCAGGTGTGACCATCCTTGGTACACAGGTTGCCGACCTAGACCGAGCTGAAGACCGTGACCTCTTTGAGCAAGCTCTTAAAGATTTGGATATTCCACAGCCACCAGGACAAACGGCTACCAATGAAGAAGAAGCAGTTCTTGCAGCTCGCAAGATTGGCTTCCCAGTTCTTGTCCGCCCATCTTATGTACTTGGTGGACGTGCCATGGAAATCGTTGAAAACGAAGAAGACCTTCGTTCTTACATGCGAACTGCTGTTAAGGCTAGTCCAGACCACCCAGTTCTTGTTGACTCATACATCGTTGGGAAAGAGTGCGAAGTTGATGCCATTTCAGACGGTGAAAATGTCCTTATCCCTGGTATTATGGAGCATATCGAACGTGCCGGTGTCCACTCAGGTGACTCCATGGCTGTTTACCCTCCACAAACCTTGTCTCAAAAGGTTCAAGAAACAATCGCAGACTATACTAAACGTCTTGCAATCGGCCTTAACTGCCTTGGAATGATGAACATCCAGTTTGTTATCAAGGATGAAAAGGTCTACGTTATTGAGGTCAATCCACGTGCCAGCCGTACGGTTCCATTCCTATCTAAGGTAACCAATATCCCTATGGCTCAAGTAGCAACCAAGCTCATTCTTGGTCAAAAACTTGAAGAAATTGGCTACCAAGATGGACTTTACCCTGAAAGCACCCGCGTTCATATCAAGGCACCTGTCTTCTCCTTTACCAAACTAGCTAAAGTAGACAGCTTACTTGGTCCTGAAATGAAGTCAACAGGGGAAGTTATGGGTTCTGATACGACTTTGGAAAAAGCTCTCTATAAGGCCTTTGAAGCTTCTTACTTACACTTGCCAACTTTTGGTAACGTTGTATTTACCATCGCTGATGATGCCAAAGAAGAAGCCTTGAACTTGGCTCGTCGTTTCCAAAATATTGGCTATGGAATCCTCGCGACAGAAGGGACAGCAGCCTTCTTTGCCAGTCATGGATTGCAAGCCCAACCTGTTGGTAAGATTGGTGATGACGATAAGGATATTCCAAGCTTTGTTCGTAAAGGAAGAATTCAAGCTATCATTAATACAGTTGGAACAAAACGAACTGCTGACGAAGATGGTGAACAAATTCGCCGTTCAGCCATTGAACACGGGGTGCCCCTCTTTACAGCCTTAGATACAGCTAACGCCATGCTCAAAGTATTGGAAAGCCGTAGTTTTGTTACAGAAGCGATTTAAATATAGAAAAATAAGATAGAATTATAAAACGCATAATATCAGGTGTTGAAAAACCTTGAGATTATGCGTTTTGTTGTGGGAATATTTATTTCATTTTCTACTAAAGTTACGTCTTTGAATAACCTCTATCTTAGTAGTTTATATAGTCACCCTCAATCAATTTTTGCGATAAGCTTTAATACTATGACTGTACCATTCTTGCAGTTCCTTTGATGGTGGTGTCATATAATCACCATACATCTGTGTTAAAAATTGATCATATTTTTTAGGGACTGGTAACATACGGCCTTCAAACTCAGTTAAAATCAGTTCTTTAAAGGTATCAACTGGGAATATTTCTTTCATTCCTTCCTTACCAATCCCGATTCCTCCTTCATATTGAGGAGTGTTGGTTGCAGCATTTTTGACTAGTTGATCAATTTTCTTGTAAAAGTAGCGAGGATTGACAAATCGGAGAGCGTACCAACTACATAATCTAAGAAAATCTTTTAATTTGCTATCGCCGTGAACTGCTCGTGATTTTTTGATATAAGCTAGTTGACGAAGAGCCACATACTTATAGCTCTTGTCGACAATGCTCAAGTCTGTAAAGCGATCAATTGGGAAGACATCGATAAAGAGACTGGTGTCATGACGCTTGTACTTAACATGGTCTTCGATAACAGTAGAAGTATCCAAAATCGATGCGAAATTATGGAAGTACCAAGAAGAAGTGTCGTAGGAGAGAACCTTATAACGTGGATGGTTTTCTTCCTCAATGATCTTCAATAAGCGCTCATAATCTTCACGATAAAGGGAAATATCAATATCATCATCCCAGGGAATCATGCCTTTGTGGCGGATAGCTCCAAGCATGGTTCCATAACTGAGAAAATAAGGAATATTATGTTTCTTACAAGTCTCATCAATATAATCTAGCAGGGCTAGTTGAATTTCTTTAATTTCTTCTTTTTCTAAATATTGCATCCTAATCCTCCAATTTGTAGGCATGAAATTCATGACTGTAGAAGCGTTTTTCTTCAGGTGGCAAGGTCATATAATCCCCATAAAATTGTGTCAAAATAGTATCATATTTTTCAGGTGCGGGAAGGCTTAAATTCTCAAAGGGCAAATCGATTGTTTTATCAAAAGTACCACTTGGAAAGATTTCCTTTTCCTTAAATTTAGAAGGGATAAAGGCTATATATTGACCATTCTCACGACTATATTTTTGAATTTCTTTCTCTATTTTATGTGCGAAGTAACGAGGAGAAACAGGTCGAAGGAGCAACCAAAAGGCCGTTCGTATCCAATCTTTTAAAAGGCTATCCTTATAGACAATATTTTTGTGTTTACTGAAAGACAGAAGTTTAAAACTTTCCAGTTTATAACAAGTATCAATGACCTTAGGATCATCAAAGCGATCCATAGGGAAAATGTCGATAAAAACACCTGACTCATAGGTTTTCGTATTTCGAGTATCGATTATTTTAGTCGTACTGTCGGTGATTTTGATAAAGTTGTTAAAGTAGTTCTTATCTGTTTCTAGGGATAGGAGCTTATATTTGCTTTTTTCCTTTTGAAAAATGTTAATAAATCGTTGATAGTCTTCTCGAGGCATGGATAAATCAATATCGTCGTCCCAAGGGATAAAGCCCTCATGTCGAACTGCCCCAATCAGAGTCCCGTAGTTAATAATATAGTTGATATTGTGCTTTTTACAGAGAGTATCAATATAATCCAAAATTTCTAATTCAATTTGTTTGGCATCTTCAATGGTTAGTTGTTTCATTCTAAACTCCTATGATCTTTTGAATTTATTTTTTAAGGCTAGGACATGGTTTAAAAATTCATAGAAAATGCTATCTTTTGTGAAGACAAGTAGACTAATATAAGAGATGGCTGATAGCAAGACAATCAAACCAGTATTAATCAAAAATGGCAAATTAATGACCATATATACAGGATACAATAAATTAATCAGGAAATAAATTCCTACAAAGGAAAGTGAAAAGAGAGAGTATCGAACAGTATAGCTAAAGATATGTCCCAAGTGGATAAGCTGTTTTCTATGGATGAAAATGATATAGAAGACAAGTAGAGAGGCCTCAGATAGCATAGTTGTGAGTAAGTAGTATTCAGGAGCCACGATTTGGTTAAAAAAGAGAAGACTATTCAAGGCTAAATTAAGTAATCCAGCAAAGACTGTGTAGACGGTGATACGCTTTTCATAGCCATTTGTAAAGAGAATTTGTGAACCAAGAATGGTATCTAGTGCCAGGATAATCGTACGAAAAGCGAAGAGAGAGGTTAAGATACCGCCTCCGATATATTTTTCACTACCGTAAAGTAGGATGGCATTTGGTCCTAAAACCATGAGTCCAAAACTCAGTGGAATGATAAAGAAGTTAAAGATTCGACTGCCTCTGTTAACAAGTGCGACATAGGCTTCCTTGTCGCCTTTTCCTAGATAGTAACTGAGACGAGGCACACTCACTCCGATAGCTCCTGTTACAACACCAGCAATAACGGTCACAATTCGTTGAGCCATGGTATAGTAACTAACGTTGACATCAATCCCTGTTTTAACGAGGAAGAGGCGATCTAAAAAAGTGAAGAGCATATTGGCATTGGCAAAGACTAACATGGCTGTCAGCGGGAGAAAGAGTGGTTTAAAATCACTTAGGTTGATTTTAACAAGTTTGATGTCTCTTTTAATCCAAAAATAACTAATCAGATAGTTAATCAGTGTCGATAAACTCATCACAAGTGTGTAGACAACAATATCATGTTCGTTTTTGACAAACAGGAAAATAGAGACCAGCATCAGGATACGGATGAAGGCAGTTTTGTAAAAGAGAAAACTATAATTTTCCAGAGCTTCATTGACCCATTCAATTGAAAAAATCTGGGCAATGAGTTGAATCCCCATGACAAGGTAGACTTTTTTGATAATTGGATTATCAGTAAAGAAGAGAGGATAGGCTAGGATATAGACAGCGGTGGTCAAAATCGTACAAGCTATGCACAAATAAAAAAGATTGGAGAAGGTTCTATTCAGATCTTTTTTGTTATCCTTGACATTACTGATGGCCCGTAAACCGTAGTTATAGACTCCATAAGTCGCAAAGGGCAAGAAAAATGACAAAATAGTGTCGACTGAGTTGAAGTAACCATAGTCAGTTCGGTCCAAGACACGCGCGACATAGGTTCCAGTTAGAATGGGAAAAATAATATTTAAGACACGAATTCCCATATAAGATAGAGCATTTAATTTTATACTTTTCATTCAATTTACCTCGTTTTTCATTATATCATAAAGTTAGCTAATAAGAAATGAAGGGTAGTAAGTCAAGTAATTACTTCGATGTCTCAAAGTTTTATTTTAAGTTTTTTTTAAGGAAATTATATTATTCTAAAGGACTCTAAAATTTCACAGCCATTTATTAGTAATGACTACAGAATTCCTAGTCATTATTAGAAATGATCCTGTTTCTTTGAATAATAGAACTGCTTAATCCTCCTATTCTAGAACGGGAGGACCGGTATTTCTTTCATGATAGGACTAGATTGTGGTATAATAGAGAGAATAAGTTTTTTAGTAAGACAAAGGAGAAAATAGATGATTTATGCAGGAATTCTTGCCGGTGGAACTGGCACACGCATGGGAATCAGTAACTTGCCAAAACAATTTTTAGAGCTAGGTGATCGACCTATTTTGATTCATACAATTGAAAAATTTGTATTGGAACCAAGTATTGAAAAAATTGTAGTTGGTGTTCACGGAGACTGGGTTTCCCATGCAGAGGATCTTGTAGATAAATATCTGCCCCTTCATAAGGAACGTATCATCATTACAAAAGGTGGTGCTGACCGTAATACGAGTATTGAGAAAATCATTGAAGCTATCGATGCTTATCGTCCGCTTACTCCAGAGGATATCGTTGTTACACACGATTCTGTTCGTCCATTTATTACGCTTCGCATGATTCAGGACAATATCCAACTTGCTCAAAATCATGACGCAGTGGACACAGTGGTAGAAGCTGTTGATACTATCGTTGAAAGCACTAACGGTCAATTCATTACAGATATTCCAAATCGTGCTCATCTCTATCAAGGGCAAACACCTCAAACATTCCGTTGCAAGGACTTCATGGACCTTTATGGTTCTCTCTCTGCTGAAGAGAAGGAAATCTTGACAGATGCATGTAAAATCTTCGTCATTAAAGGAAAAGATGTAGCCTTGGCCAAAGGTGAATACTCAAATCTAAAAATCACAACAGTGACAGATTTGAAGATTGCAAAAAGTATGATTGAGAAAGACTAGTGATATGATTAATCAAATTTATCAACTGACTAAACCTAAGTTTATCAACGTCAAATACCAGGAAGAGGCTATTGATCAAGAGAATCATATTCTCATTCGCCCAAATTACATGGCTGTCTGTCATGCGGATCAGCGTTACTATCAAGGAAAACGTGACCCAAAGATTTTGAATAAAAAGCTTCCAATGGCAATGATTCACGAATCATGTGGAACCGTTATTTCTGACCCTACAGGAACCTACGAAGTTGGTCAAAAAGTTGTCATGATTCCCAATCAGCCTCCTATGCAGAGTGATGAAGAATTCTATGAGAACTACATGACAGGGACCCATTTCTTGTCTAGTGGCTTTGATGGCTTTATGAGAGAATTTGTTTCTCTTCCTAAAGATCGTGTGGTGGCTTATGATGCTATCGAAGATACGGTTGCAGCCATTACAGAGTTTGTCAGTGTCGGCATGCACGCTATGAATCGTCTATTGACCCTTGCTCATAGCAAGCGGGACCGAATCGCCGTTATCGGAGATGGAAGTTTAGCTTTTGTGGTTGCCAATATTATCAATTATACTTTGCCAGAAGCAGAGATTGTGGTTATTGGTCGTCACTGGGAAAAATTGGAACTCTTCTCTTTTGCTAAAGAATGTTATATTACTGATAATATTCCTGAAGGCTTGGCCTTTGACCATGCTTTTGAGTGTTGTGGTGGTGATGGTACTGGACCAGCCATTAATGACTTGATTCGCTACATTCGTCCTCAGGGAACGATTCTCATGATGGGTGTTAGCGAGTATAAAGTCAATCTCAATACACGCGATGCCCTAGAAAAGGGCTTGCTCTTGGTTGGTTCCTCTCGTTCTGGTCGCATTGATTTTGAAAATGCCATCCAAATGATGGAAGTCAAGAAATTTGCCAATCGTCTTAAAAATATCCTTTATCTAGAAGAACCTGTAAGAGAAATTAAAGATATTCACCGTGTCTTTGCGACCGATTTAAACACAGCCTTTAAAACTGTGTTTAAGTGGGAAGTATAAGTGCTGGAGGTTAATTGTGGAGAAAATCATTAAAGAAAAAATTTCTTCCCTACTTAGTGAAGAAGAGGAAGTCCTCAGTGTTGAACAACTGGGGGGAATGACCAATCAAAACTATTTGGTCAAAACAACAAATAAGCAATACATTGTTAAGTTCTTTGGTAAAGGGACAGAAAAGCTTATTAATCGTAAAGATGAAAAGTACAATCTTGAACTACTAAAGGATTTAGACTTAGATGTAAAAAATTATCTTTTTGATATTGAAGCTGGTATCAAAGTAAATGAGTATATCGAATCTGCGATTACGCTGGATTCAAGGTCAATCAAGACCAAGTTTGATAAAATTGCTTCAATTTTACAAACGATTCATGCCTCTGGTAAGGAATTAAGGGGAGAATTTGCTCCTTTTGAAGAAATCAAAAAATACGAATCCTTGATTGAAGATAAAATCCCTTATGTCAATTATGAAGCTGTTCGAGAAGAAGTCTTCTCCTTAGAGAAAAGACTGGCTGACTTAGGCGTTGACAGAAAATCTTGTCATATCGATTTGGTGCCTGAAAACTTTATCGAATCACCTAAAGGACGACTTTATCTAATTGACTGGGAATATTCATCAATGAATGATCCAATGTGGGATTTGGCAGCCCTCTTTTTAGAGTCTGAATTCACTCGTCAAGAGGAAGAAGCCTTCTTGTCTCACTATGAGAGTGAGCAAACACCTGTCTCTCGTGAAAAGATTGCCATTTATAAAATTTTACAAGATGCTATTTGGAGTCTATGGACAGTCTACAAAGAAGAGCAAGGTGCAGATTTTGGTGACTATGGTGTGAGTCGTTACCAAAGAGCTGTTAAAGGTTTGGCTTATTATGGAGGTTCAGATGAAAAATAAAAATGGAGTTTCTTTTGGTCTACTCTCAGGTATTTTCTGGGGTTTAGGTCTAACGATTAGTGCTTATATCTTTTCGATTTTTACAGATTTGTCGCCCTTTGTGGTGGCCGCTGCTCACGATTTCTTGAGTATCTTTATCTTACTAGCTTTTCTTTTAGTAAAAGAAGGAAAAGTTCGTCTCTCAATTTTCTTAAATATTCGCAATGTTAGTGTTATCATCGGAGCCTTGCTAGCAGGCCCTATCGGTATGCAGGCAAATCTTTATGCGGTTAAGTATATCGGAAGTTCCTTAGCTTCATCGGTATCTGCTATTTACCCTGCAGTTTCAGTTTTATTGGCTTTCTTCTTTTTGAAGCACAAGATTTCGAAAAATACTGTATTTGGGATTGTCTTGATTATTGCAGGGATTATTGCCCAGACCTATAAGGTTGAACAGGTCAATTCCTTCTATATTGGTATTCTCTGTGCATTGGTTTGTGCCATTGCATGGGGAAGTGAGAGTGTTCTTAGCTCCTTTGCCATGGAAAGTGAATTGAGTGAAATCGAAGCCCTCTTGATTCGTCAAGTGACTTCATTCTTGTCTTATCTTGTGATTGTGCTCTTCTCTCATCAGTCATTTGCAGAAGTGGACAATGGACAATTGCTAGGTCTTATGATTGTCTTTGCAGCCTTTGATATGATTTCTTACTTGGCTTATTATATCGCTATCAATCGCTTGCAACCAGCCAAGGCTACAGGTTTGAACGTGAGTTATGTAGTTTGGACAGTCTTGTTTGCAGTTGTTTTCTTGGGTGCACCGCTAGATATGCTGACCATTATTACGTCACTTGTCGTCATTGCTGGAGTTTATATTATTATTAAGGAATAAAGGAGATTCGTGTGAAAGCCATTATCTTAGCAGCGGGATTGGGAACTCGCTTGCGTCCTATGACTGAAAATACCCCTAAAGCCTTGGTTCAAGTTAATCAAAAACCCTTGATTGAATACCAAATTGAGTTTTTAAAAGAAAAAGGAATCAATGACATCATCATCATCGTTGGTTACCTTAAAGAACAATTCGATTACTTGAAAGAAAAATATGGGGTTCGCCTCGTCTTCAATGATAAATACGCTGACTACAATAACTTTTACTCTCTCTATCTTGTAAAAGAAGAATTGGCTAACAGTTATGTTATTGATGCCGACAATTATCTCTTTAAAAATATGTTCCGCAATGATTTGACTCGTTCGACTTATTTTAGTGTCTATCGTGAAGATTGTACCAATGAATGGTTCTTGATCTATGGAGATGACTATAAGGTTCAAGACATTACTGTTGATAGTAAGGCAGGTCGCATCCTTAGTGGTGTATCCTTCTGGGATGCTCCAACTGCAGAAAAAATTGTCAGTTTTATTGATAAGGCTTATGCAAGTGGTGAATTTGTCGATTTATACTGGGACAATATGGTTAAGGATAATATCAAAGAACTGGATGTCTATGTTGAAGAATTAGAAGGGAATAGCATCTATGAAATCGATAGTGTCCAAGACTACCATAAATTAGAAGAAATTCTTAAAAACGAAAATTAAAGATTTCAACATCTGACTAAAATAGTCGGATGTTTTTTTGATTTTTTTACGAATAAATAGATGAGTAGAAAAAGAAATGGAGATATTTATGAAAATCACAAACTATGAAATCTATAAGTTAAAAAAATCAGGTTTGACCAATCAACAGGTTTTGAATGTCCTAGAATACGGTGAAAATGTCGATCAGGAACTTTTGTTGGGTGATATTGCAGAAATTTCAGGTTGCCGAAATCCAGCTGTTTTTATGGAACGTTACTTTCAGATAGATGATGCGCATTTGGAGAAGGAGTTTCAAAAATTTCCATCTTTCTCTATTTTAGATGACTGTTACCCTTGGGATTTGAGTGAAATATATGATGCGCCTGTACTTTTATTTTACAAGGGAAATCTGGACCTCTTGAAATTCCCGAAGGTAGCGGTCGTGGGGAGTCGTTCTTGCAGCAAACAGGGAGCTAAGTCAGTTGAAAAAGTCATTCAGGGATTGGAAAATGAACTGGTTATCGTCAGTGGATTAGCCAGGGGCATTGACACAGCAGCTCATATGGCAGCTCTTCAGAATGGCGGAAAAACTATTGCAGTGATTGGAACAGGACTAGATGTGTTTTATCCTAAAGCCAATAAACGTTTGCAAGACTATATCAGCAATGAGCATCTGGTTCTCAGTGAGTATGGACCTGGTGAACAACCTCTGAAATTTCATTTTCCTGCCCGTAATCGCATCATTGCTGGACTTTGCCGTGGTGTGATTGTAGCAGAGGCTAAGATGCGCTCAGGTAGTCTCATTACCTGTGAGCGAGCAATGGAAGAAGGGCGCGATGTCTTTGCCATTCCTGGTAGCATTTTAGATGGATTATCAGACGGTTGCCATCATTTGATTCAAGAAGGGGCAAAATTGGTCACCAGTGGGCAAGATGTACTTGCGGAATTTGAATTTTAAGACGAATTTCTCTTTTTAAACCAACTTTTCTTCTATATATAGGAGCTAAGTCTTGACAGTTATGGCAAAATGGTTTACACTTTATAAAGTTTATTACTTTGAAAAGGTGTGATACTGTGGCTACGGCAACAAAAAAGAAAAAATCAACAGTTAAAAAAAATCTAGTAATCGTGGAGTCGCCTGCTAAGGCCAAAACGATTGAGAAATATCTAGGCAGAAACTACAAGGTTTTAGCCAGTGTCGGGCATATTCGTGATTTGAAAAAATCCAGTATGTCCGTCGATATTGAAAACAATTATGAACCGCAATATATCAATATCCGAGGAAAAGGTCCTCTCATCAATGACTTGAAAAAAGAAGCCAAAAAAGCTAATAAAGTCTTCCTGGCGAGTGACCCGGACCGTGAAGGAGAAGCGATTTCTTGGCATTTGGCCCATATTCTCAACTTGGATGAAAATGATGCCAACCGTGTGGTCTTCAATGAAATCACCAAGGATGCGGTCAAAAATGCTTTTAAAGAACCTCGTAAGATTGATATGGACTTGGTCGATGCCCAACAGGCTCGTCGTGTCCTGGACCGCTTGGTAGGGTATTCGATTTCGCCTATTTTGTGGAAAAAGGTCAAGAAGGGCTTGTCAGCAGGTCGCGTTCAGTCTATTGCGCTCAAGTTAATCATTGATCGTGAGAATGAAATCAATGCCTTTCAGCCAGAAGAATACTGGACCATTGATTCTATCTTTAAAAAGGGAACCAAACAATTTCAGGCATCCTTCTATGGAGTAGATGGCAAAAAGTTGAAACTGACTAGCAATGATGATGTTAAGGAAGTCTTGTCTCGTCTGACTAGTAAAGACTTTTCAGTGGATCAGGTAGATAAGAAAGAGCGCAAACGAAATGCTCCTTTACCCTATACCACTTCATCCATGCAGATGGACGCTGCCAATAAAATTAACTTCCGTACTCGAAAGACTATGATGGTTGCCCAACAGCTCTATGAAGGGATTAATATCGGTTCTGGTGTTCAAGGTTTGATTACCTATATGCGTACCGATTCGACCCGTATTAGCCCTGTAGCGCAAAATGAAGCAGCAAGTTTCATTACGGATCGTTTTGGTAGCAAGTATTCTAAGCATGGTAGCAAGGTCAAAAATGCTTCAGGAGCTCAGGATGCCCACGAAGCTATTCGTCCATCTAGCGTTTTCAATACACCTGAAAGTATTGCTAAGTATCTGGATAAGGATCAACTCAAGCTTTATACTCTTATCTGGAATCGTTTTGTGGCGAGCCAGATGACAGCTGCTGTCTTTGATACCATGGCTGTTAAATTGTCTCAAAATGGGGTTCAATTTGCTGCCAATGGTAGTCAGGTTAAGTTTGATGGTTATCTTGCCATTTATAATGATTCTGACAAGAATAAGATGTTACCAGATATGGTTGTTGGCGATGTGGTCAAGCAGGTCAATAGCAAACCAGAGCAACATTTCACTCAACCGCCTGCTCGCTATTCTGAAGCGACCCTTATCAAGACCTTGGAGGAAAATGGGGTTGGACGTCCGTCAACCTACGCACCGACCATTGAAACTATTCAGAAACGTTATTATGTTCGCCTTACAGCCAAACGTTTTGAACCGACAGAGTTGGGAGAAATTGTTAACAAGCTCATCGTTGAATATTTCCCAGATATCGTAAACGTGACCTTTACAGCTGAAATGGAAGGCAAACTGGATGATGTCGAAGTCGGAAAAGAACAGTGGCAACGGGTCATTGATGCCTTTTATAAACCATTCTCTAAAGAAGTCGCTAAGGCTGAAGAAGAAATGGAAAAAATCCAGATTAAGGATGAACCAGCTGGATTTGACTGTGAAGTGTGTGGCAGTCCAATGGTCATTAAACTTGGTCGTTTTGGTAAGTTCTACGCTTGTAGCAATTTCCCAGATTGCCGTCATACCCAAGCAATTGTGAAAGAGATTGGTGTTGAGTGTCCAAGTTGTCATCAGGGACAAATCATTGAGCGAAAAACCAAACGTAATCGCCTCTTCTATGGTTGCAATCGCTATCCAGAATGTGAATTTACCTCTTGGGACAAGCCTGTTGGTCGTGACTGTCCAAAATGTGGTAACTTCCTCATGGAGAAAAAAGTCCGTGGTGGTGGTAAGCAGGTTGTTTGTAGCAAAGGCGACTACGAGGAAGAAAAGATTAAATAAGAAGAGAGTCCTGAAAGTGAATTTCAGGCTCTTTTGGGTTAGAACTTGACAAAATTCATCATTGTATGCGAAACTAGAAGGAGATTATTTTAACTAGGAGAAGTTATGCGTCTTATCTATTTGATAATTGGTTTTTTATCACTGGCCTTGGCTATTGTTGGGGTTGTCTTACCCTTGTTACCTACAACACCTTTTCTTTTACTGTCTATTGCTTGTTTCTCCAGAAGTTCCAAGCGCTTCGAAGATTGGCTTTACCATACCAAGCTCTATCAGAGCTATGTAGCTGATTTTCGCGAGACCAAGTCCATTGCGCGTGAACGAAAGAAAAAAATCATCGTATCTATCTACATCTTGATGGGAATTTCTATTTATTTTGCCCCTCTCTTACCAGTCAAAATCGGTCTGGGAGCTTTGACCATCTTTATCACCTATTATCTCTTCAAGGTCATTCCGGACAAAGAATAAAAAATAGTAACTATTTTCCTTGATATAAATGAAAGCATATTCAAAATAATATGATATAATAAATTCAAAGTAATATTCAAGGAGAATCAAATGATTTACGAATTTTGTGCTGAAAATGTGACCTTGCTTGAAAAAGCGATGCAGGCTGGAGCTCGTCGAATCGAACTTTGTGACAATCTAGCAGTTGGTGGGACAACGCCCAGCTATGGAGTGACCAAGGCAGCGGTTGAATTGGCAGCTAACTACGATACGACCATCATGACCATGATTCGTCCACGTGGTGGCGACTTTGTCTACAATGACCTAGAAATTGCTATTATGCTAGAAGACATTCGTTTGACTGCTCAATCTGGCAGTCAAGGAGTTGTATTTGGGGCTTTAACTGCTGATAAGAAGTTGGATAAACCTAATCTTGAAAAGTTAATTACTGCATCAAAAGGAATGGAAATTGTCTTCCACATGGCCTTTGATGAATTGAGTGATGATGATCAACTGGAAGCTATTGACTGGCTCAGCCAAGCTGGAGTAACTCGTATCTTAACTCGTGCTGGTGTGTCTGGCGACTCCTTAGAAAAACGTTTTGCTCACTATCACAGACTTTTGGAGCATGCTAAAGGTAAAATTGAAATTCTACCTGGTGGGGGGATTGACTTGGACAACCGTCAAACCTTTATCGACCAGCTAGGTGTGACACAATTGCATGGAACCAAGGTTGTCTTTTAAAAAATAGAAAGGAACTGCTAGCTTTTGGTAGCAGTTTTCACTTATGTTTGAAATTTTTAAATCCTATCAATTTAACCAAGAAAAAGCCCATGCTTATGGTTTTGTAGAAAGTAGGGGAGTTTGGACTTATAGCTGCATGATTTTGCAGGATGACTTTATCATGACAGTCTCCGTCACTACTGATAATGTGAGCTTTCAAGTCTTTGACCAGGAAACCGATGACCTCTATCCTCAAGTTCATATGGGAAGTATGAGGGGAAGTTTTGTCGGAAATGTCCGTGAGGCTTGTCTGGAGATTCTTTACCAGATTCGAAAGGCTTGTTTTGAGGTACAGGATTATATCTGTCCTCAGACTAAGCGTATCATGGATCAAGTTCAGGAAAAGTATGGTAATCAGTTGGAGTACTTGTGGGAGAAATCGCCTGATACGGCAGTCTTAAGACATGAAGGGAACCCAAAGTGGTATGCCGTCTTGATGAAAATCTCTTGGGATAAGTTGGAAAAGGGAAGAGAAGGTCAAGTGGAAGCAGTCAATCTCAAACATGACCAAGTAGCTGATTTGCTTTCACACAAGGGCATTTATCCAGCTTTTCATATGAATAAACGCTACTGGATTAGTGTGGCGCTTGATGATACTTTATCAGATGAAGAAGTACTGGAATTGATAGAAAGAAGCTGGAATTTAACTATTAAAAAATGAAACATTTCAATAATTTTCAAGTAATTTCAATTAGCAAAATATTCTTTACTGAAGAAATTTTCAGAAAATATTGGATTTTTTCTTGACAACTACTTTTGCCTATGCTAAAATACTAAACAAGATATCAAACGAAGGAGAAAGTCAAACATGAAAACAACTAAGTTTAATCAATTTGCTTTGTTGTTGAGGTACTCGGGCTAGTGCATAATGCATTAGTCCTGTTTGGCTTACCAAGCGGGAGTAAATCAACATCTCGCTTGGGTTTCTGAGCGAGATGTTTTTTTAAAACCACATTTGGAAAAGGGGAAATTTTATGCGAACAGTTGAATTTCTAGATACCAGCCTTCGGGATGGAGAGCAGACACCGGGTGTTAACTTTTCAATCAAGGAAAAAATTGCCATTGCAAGACAGCTGGAGAAATGGGGTATTTCAGCCATTGAAGCCGGTTTTCCGGCGGCGAGTCCTGATTCATTTACGGCAGTGCAGGAGATTGCTAAGGTCTTGAAGAAAACAGCGGTGACTGGTTTGGCTCGCTCTGTCAAGTCTGATATTGATGCTTGTTATGAAGCCCTCAAGGATGCCAAGTATCCACAGGTTCACGTCTTTATCGCTACCAGTCCGATTCACCGCAAGTATAAGCTCAATAAGAGCAAGGAAGAGATTTTAGAAGCTATTAAGGAGCATGTTTCTTATGCTCGTTCTAAGTTTGAGATTGTCGAATTCTCTCCAGAAGATGCGACTAGAACAGAGTTGGATTTCCTCCTGCAAGTTGTTCAAACAGCGGTCGATGCAGGGGCGACTTATATCAATATCCCTGACACGGTAGGTTTTACCACGCCAGAGGAATATGGGAATATCTTCAAGTATCTGATTGACAATGTTAAAACCGACCGTCAGATTATCTATTCGCCTCACTGTCATGATGATCTCGGAATGGCAGTAGCTAATAGCCTTGCTGCTGTTAAGAATGGAGCAGGACGAGTCGAAGGAACCATCAATGGTATCGGGGAGAGAGCTGGCAATGCTGCTTTGGAAGAAATAGCAGTAGCCCTCAATATTCGCCAAGATTACTATCAAGCAGAAACCAGTATTGTCCTAAATGAAACGATTAATACGTCAGAAATGGTTTCACGCTTCTCAGGAATTCCAGTTCCTAAAAACAAGGCCGTCGTTGGTGGCAATGCCTTCTCTCACGAATCTGGTATTCACCAAGACGGAGTACTTAAAAATCCTCTCACCTATGAAATCATCACCCCTGAATTGGTAGGTGTTAAGAGTAATAGTCTTCCTCTTGGAAAATTGTCAGGTCGCCATGCCTTTGTCGAGAAACTAAGAGAATTAGCCCTAGACTTTACAGAAGAGGACATCAAGCCACTCTTTGCTAAGTTCAAGGCACTGGCCGACAAGAAACAAGAAATCACAGATGCAGATATTCGAGCTTTGGTAGCTGGAACCATGGTTGAAAATCCAGAAGGCTTCCACTTTGATGATTTAAAACTGCAAACTCATTCTGAAAATGACATTGAAGCGACAGTTAGATTAGCTAATTTTGATGGTGAGAAAGTCGAATTTAATGCGACAGGGCAAGGTTCTGTTGAAGCTATCTTCAATGCTATCGACAAATTCTTCAATCAATCTGTTCGCTTGGTGTCCTACACTATCGATGCGGTAACAGATGGAATCGATGCCCAAGCTCGGGTCTTGGTCACTGTTGAAAATAGAGATACAGAAACTATTTTTAATGCATCAGGTCTTGATTTCGATGTGTTGAAGGCTTCTGCTATTGCCTATATCAATGCTAATACTTTTGTTCAAAAAGAGAATGCAGGTGAGATGGGACGTAGCGTTTCCTATCGCGATATGCCTAGTGTGTAAAGGAGAATACTATGACAAAGAAAATAGTAGCCCTAGCAGGGGATGGAATTGGCCCAGAAATCATGGAGGCTGGTTTAGAGGTTTTAGAAGCTCTAGCTAAAAAAACAGGCTTTGTCTATGAAATAGACAGACGACCTTTTGGAGGTGCAGGTATTGATGCAGCAGGGCATCCCTTACCTGATGAAACCCTCAAAGCATGTAGAGAAGCAGATGCCATTCTCCTAGCGGCTATCGGTAGTCCTCGGTATGATGGAGCAGCGGTTCGGCCTGAACAAGGCTTGCTGGCTCTCCGTAAGGAACTCAATCTTTACGCTAATATTCGCCCTGTAAAAATCTTTGATAGTCTCAAGCATTTGTCACCACTCAAACCGGAACGAATTGCTGGTGTAGACTTTGTCGTGGTGCGTGAGTTGACAGGCGGGATTTATTTTGGGGATCATATTCTTGAAGATCGTAAAGCGCGTGATATCAACGACTACAGCTATGAGGAAGTGGAGCGAATTATTCGCAAAGCCTTTGAAACCGCAAGGAGTCGGAGAAAAATAGTTACCAGTATCGATAAGCAAAATGTTCTAGCGACCTCAAAACTCTGGCGAAGAGTAGCTGAGGAAGTCGCACAGGATTTTCCAGATGTGACCTTGGAACACCAGTTGGTGGACTCAGCTGCCATGCTTATGGTTACCAATCCTGCTAAATTTGATGTCATCGTGACGGAGAATCTTTTCGGAGATATTCTCTCGGATGAATCAAGCGTTCTATCTGGCACACTTGGGGTTATGCCATCAGCCAGTCATTCTGAAAATGGACCAAGCCTCTATGAGCCAATTCACGGTTCAGCGCCTGATATTGCAGGTCAAGGAATTGCCAATCCTATTTCCATGATTTTATCAGTGGCCATGATGCTGAGAGATAGTTTTGGACGTTATGAGGATGCAGAGCGTATCGAGCATGCTGTTGAGGCAAGTTTGGCAGCTGGAATTTTAACGAGAGATATAGGAGGACAGGCTTCTACCAAGGAAATGACAGAAGCTATTATCGCAAGGTTATGAAGTTAGACGAAAAAATTACTCTAGTCCTCTTGATTTGGAATGTCATGATTTTCATTATTTATGGCATTGACAAATCCAAGGCAAGGAGAAGAGCTTGGCGCATTCCAGAGAAAATCTTACTCATTTTAGCCTTTACTTGTGGTGGTTTTGGGGCCTGGTTAGCAGGAGTTACTTTTCACCACAAGACTAGAAAATGGTACTTTAAAACAGTTTGGTTTCTTGGGATGGTGACCACACTAGTAGCCTTATATTTTATTTGGAGGTAATGGATGGCAGGAAAATCGATTTTTGATAAATTATGGGACCGCCATGTCATCACAGGAGAAGAGGGGCAACCCCAACTCATGTATGTGGACCAGCACTATATTCACGAGGTGACCAGTCCTCAGGCTTTTCAAGGATTACGAGACGCAGGACGCAGATTGAGACGGCCAGACTTGACATTTGGAACCTTTGACCACAACGTCCCGACGGTCAATATCTACGATATTAGAGATGTCATTTCCAAGGCTCAAATTGATAAGCTAGCTGAAAATGTTGAGGAGTTTGGGATTGAACATGCGGCCCACGGTTCCGAAAAGCAAGGAATCGTTCATATGGTGGGGCCAGAGACAGGACGGACCCAACCAGGAAAATTCATCGTCTGTGGAGACAGCCATACGGCAACTCACGGAGCTTTTGGAGCAATCGCCTTTGGGATTGGGACTAGTGAGGTTGAGCATGTCTTCGCTACCCAGACCCTCTGGCAGGTCAAACCCAAGAAAATGTTGGTTGAATTCACTGGAGTTCCTCAAAAAGGAGTTTATTCTAAGGATTATATTTTAGCCTTGATTGCCAAGTACGGCGTTGCCTGTGGTGTTGGCTATGTGGTGGAATATAGGGGACAAGCGATTGATGCACTGAACATGGAAGAACGAATGACCATCTGCAATATGTCCATCGAGTTTGGATCCAAGATGGGAATCATGAATCCAGATCAGACTACCTATGACTATCTCAAGGGACGAGAATGTGTTCCTGAGGACTTCGAAGAGGCTGTGGCGGATTGGAAAACAATTGTCAGTGATGATGATGCCATTTATGATAAGGTTATCCAGATGGATGTCTCAGGATTGGCTCCCATGGTGACCTGGGGAACCAATCCTGCTATGGGCGTTGACTTTGACAGTAGCTTTCCAGAAATTAAGGATATGAATGATGAGCGAGCCTACAATTATATGGACTTGGAGCCTGGTCAAAAGCCAGCTGATATTGAACTAGGCTATATCTTTATCGGTTCTTGTACCAATGCTCGTCTCAGCGACTTGCAACTGGCTGCGCGATTTGTTAAAGGGAAGAAAATAGCACCCAACTTAACGGCTATCGTGGTTCCGGGCTCTCGTCCTGTGAAACGAGCTGCTGAGAAATTAGGCTTGGACAAGGTCTTTCTAGATGCTGGCTTTGAGTGGCGAGACCCGGGTTGTTCCATGTGCCTAGGGATGAATCCTGACAAGGTTCCTGATGGCGTGCATTGCGCCTCAACCAGTAACCGTAACTTTGAAGACAGACAGGGCTTTGGCGCTAAGACTCATCTTTGCAGTCCAGCCATGGCAGCTGCAGCAGCTATCGCCGGGCGCTTCGTAGATGTTCGGCTAATGCCAGAGGCCCAGTAAGGAGAGGATATGGAGAAATTCACAGTTTATACGGGAACGACTGTTCCTCTCATGAATGATAACATCGACACTGACCAAATCCTACCCAAGCAGTTTCTCAAGTTAATTGATAAAAAAGGCTTTGGTAAGTACCTCATGTATGCTTGGCGTTATCTGGATGACAAGTATACTGAGGACCCAGACTTTGTCTTTAACCGACCTGAATATCGGAAAGCCAGTATTCTCATTTCAGGGGATAACTTTGGGGCAGGGTCTTCGAGGGAACATGCAGCTTGGGCCTTAGCAGACTATGGTTTTAAGGTCGTGATTGCAGGATCTTTCGGTGACATTCATTACAATAATGAACTCAATAATGGCATGTTACCTATTGTTCAGCCCAGAGAGGTTAGAGAGAAACTAGCCCAGCTAAAACCAAGTGACCAGGTAACTGTGGACTTGGAACAACAAAAAATCATCTCACCAATTGGAGAATTCACTTTTGAAATCGATAGCGAGTGGAAACACAAGCTCTTAAATGGTTTGGATGATATCGGTATTACCTTGCAGTATGAAGATTTGATTGCTGCCTATGAAAAACAACGACCAACCTACTGGCAGGATTAGAAGAAAAATAGAAAAGGAAATAGAACTATGACAAAACACATTCAATGGAACGGAACACTTTCACAAGAAGGCTATGATATTTTAAAAGGTGAGGGCGGATGTATCGTTTGCCCTACCAAAGTTGGTTACATCATCATGACCAGTGACAAGGCTGGTCTTGAACGCAAGTTTGAAGCCAAGGAACGTAACCGTAACAAACCAGGTGTTGTTCTCTGCGGTAGCATGGATGAGCTTCGTGCTTTAGCACAACTTAACCCAGAAATTGAAGCCTTCTACCAAAAACATTGGGATGAAGATATTCTTCTTGGTTGTATCCTTCCTTGGAAACCAGAAGCCTTTGAAAAACTCAAAGCATATGGGGATGGCCGTGAAGAACTGATGACGGACGTGCGTGGTACTAGCTGTTTCGTTATCAAATTTGGGAAAGCTGGTGAACAATTGGCTGCCAAACTTTGGGAAGAAGGAAAGATGGTCTACGCATCATCTGCAAATCCATCTGGAAAAGGAAACCGTGGTAAGGTAGAAGGAATCGGAGAACGTATCGAAGGAGCAGTGGACCTTGTCATTGAAGCAGACGACTACGTGGCATCCATCCAACCTGACAAAACGATTGAAACTCGCTACGAGCAAGGTGTGATGGTCTCTATGGTTGATAAAGACGGTAAACTCATCCCTGAACAAGGAGGAGCACGCTCAACTTCACCAGCTCCAGTTGTAATCCGCAAAGGGCTTGACATTGATAAGATTATGATGCACCTGTCAGACACCTTTAACTCATGGGACTATCGTCAGGGCGAGTATTATTAGGATAGAGAAGAAGTGGGGAGACAATAACCTCTCCTCTTTCTTTTATTATTTGCACAAGTAAAATCCGAACAATATAATTGAAATTATAAAATTATTTGACAAAAACTGTACTTTGTTTTATAATAAATTAAGGAAACGTCGGAAAAGACGTAGTGATGCGCAAGCATAGGTAGGTCATTATAAAAGAAACGAGACATCGATATGTTAAATGAATTTCCAATTTTTGATTACGAAGATATTCAATTGATTCCAAACAAATGTGTCATTAAAAGCCGTGCAGAAGCAGATACAAGTGTCGCTCTGGGAAATCACACCTTTAAACTACCTGTTGTGCCAGCTAATATGCAGACGATTTTGGATGAAAATGTAGCAGAGCAATTAGCTAAAGGTGGCTATTTCTACATTATGCACCGTTTTGATGAGGCAGGACGCATTCCTTTTATTAAACGCATGCATGATCAAGGGCTCATTGCTTCTATATCTGTCGGTGTTAAGGATTATGAGTATGATTTTGTTAGCCAGCTCAAGGCTGATGCTCCTGAGTACATCACGATTGATATTGCCCATGGTCATGCGGATAGCGTGATTTCTATGATTCAACACATCAAGAAAGAATTGCCAGATACTTTTGTTATTGCTGGAAATGTGGGAACACCAGAAGCTGTGCGTGAATTGGAGAATGCTGGTGCGGATGCTACTAAGGTTGGAATCGGTCCTGGTAAGGTTTGTATCACCAAGGTCAAGACTGGTTTTGGTACAGGTGGTTGGCAGTTGGCTGCTCTCCGTTGGTGTGCCAAGGCTGCACGTAAACCAATCATTGCAGATGGAGGAATTCGTACTCATGGTGATATTGCCAAGTCTATCCGATTCGGTGCCAGCATGGTCATGATTGGTTCCCTCTTTGCAGGACATATTGAAAGTCCAGGGAAAACGATTGAAGTTGATGGTGAAAAGTTCAAAGAGTACTATGGTTCAGCTTCACAATATCAAAAAGGTGCTTACAAAAATGTGGAGGGCAAACGCATCTTACTTCCTGCCAAAGGTCATTTGCAAGATACTTTGACTGAGATGGAACAAGACCTTCAAAGTGCTATTTCTTATGCAGGTGGACGTCAGGTTGCTGACCTTAAACACGTTGATTATGTTATCGTGAAAAACTCCATCTGGAATGGGGATGCTTCCCACTAAGACGGCCTATTTCACTAGAAAAAAACTTGTTATTAGAGCAAATTTCTGTTATAATAAAACAAGTTTCCACCCTTAGTGTAATGGATATCACGTAAGATTCCGGTTCTTGAGATGGGGGTTCGATTCCCTCAGGGTGGATGTAAACATCCTAAGAAAGCCTTTAGTAGGGCTTTTTTCTTTATCTTTTTCCAAGTTTAACCCAAAAACTGAAAACCTCATTTTAAAGTGACTCAGGGGGCTTTTTTTGATATAATAAAAAGGACTGTTATCAGTTAGAAAGAGGTTGGTATGAAAGAATTACAAACTGTACTAAAGAACCATTTTGCAATCGAATTTGCAGACAAAAACTTACTGGAGACTGCCTTTACTCATACGAGTTATGCCAATGAGCATCGCCTCTTAAAAATTTCACACAATGAGCGCTTGGAATTTTTAGGAGACGCTGTTCTACAGTTATTGATTTCAGAATATCTGTATAAAAAGTATCCTAAAAAGCCTGAGGGTGACCTGTCTAAACTCCGTGCCATGATTGTCCGTGAGGAGAGTTTGGCTGGTTTTGCGCGTGATTGCCAGTTTGATCAGTTTATCAAGCTAGGTAAGGGGGAAGAAAAATCTGGGGGGCGCAATCGTGACACCATTCTTGGCGATGCCTTTGAAGCCTTCCTCGGTGCCCTCCTATTGGACAAGGATGTGGCCAAGGTCAAGGAATTTATCTATCAAGTCATGATTCCTAAGGTTGAAGCAGGCGAGTTTGAGATGATTACAGACTACAAAACCCATCTCCAAGAGTTACTTCAGGTCAATGGAGATGTGGCTATTCGTTATCAGGTAATTTCTGAAACGGGTCCTGCCCACGATAAGGTATTTGATGTAGAAGTTCTTGTCGAAGGTAAGAGCATTGGTCAAGGTCAAGGTCGTTCTAAGAAACTAGCAGAGCAGGAAGCTGCCAAAAATGCCGTTGAGAAAGGGCTGGATTCATGTATTTAAAGGAAATCGAAATTCAGGGATTCAAGTCTTTTGCTGACAAGACCAAGGTCGTCTTTGATCAAGGTGTGACGGCAGTCGTTGGACCCAATGGATCTGGAAAGTCCAATATTACAGAAAGTCTGCGTTGGGCTTTGGGAGAGTCTAGTGTCAAGAGTCTCCGTGGGGGCAAGATGCCCGATGTCATTTTTGCTGGAACTGAAAGTCGCAAACCGCTCAATTATGCTTCTGTAGCTGTGACTTTGGATAATAATGATGGATTTATCAAGGATGCTGGTCAAGAAATCAGAGTCGAGCGTCATATCTATCGTAGTGGAGATGGCGAATACAAGATTGACGGCAAGAAAGTCCGTCTGCGTGATATTCATGACCTTTTCTTGGATACAGGTTTGGGACGAGATTCTTTCTCCATCATTTCCCAAGGGAAGGTTGAGGAGATTTTCAACTCCAAGCCTGAAGAACGCCGTGCTATTTTCGAAGAAGCTGCAGGAGTTTTAAAATACAAGACTCGCAGAAAAGAAACAGAAAGCAAGCTACAGCAAACTCAGGATAATCTAGACCGCTTAGAGGACATTATCTACGAGTTGGATAATCAAATCAAGCCTCTTGAGAAGCAAGCTGAGAATGCTCGTAAGTTTCTAGATTTGGATGGTCAACGCAAAGCGATATACTTGGATGTATTGGTTGCTCAAATCAAGGAAAATAAGGTTGAACTAGAATCGACAGAAGAAGAGTTGGCTCAGGTTCAGGAACTATTGACTAGCTACTACCAAAAGCGTGAAAAATTAGAAGAAGAAAATCAAACTCTTAAAAAGCAACGCCAAGATTTACAGACTGAAATGGCTAAAGATCAAGGCAGTTTGATGGATTTGACCAGTTTGATTAGTGACTTAGAGAGAAAATTAGCTCTATCAAAACTGGAGTCCGAGCAAGTAGCCCTGAATCAACAGGAAGCACACGCCCGTTTGGCTGCTTTAGAGGATAAGAGAAATTCACTTAGCAAAGAAAAATCTGATAAAGAAAGCTCTTTAGCCCTCTTAGAAGAAAATCTAGTCCAAAATAATCAAAAACTCAATCGTTTAGAGGCTGAATTACTAGCTTTTTCAGATGATCCTGATCAGATGATTGAGCTCTTACGTGAACGCTTTGTAGCCCTTTTACAAGAAGAAGCGGATGTCTCAAACCAACTGACCCGTATTGAGAATGAGTTGGAAAATAGTCGTCAGCTTTCTCAAAAACAAGCAGATCAATTAGAAAAGCTGAAAGAACAGTTGGCTACAGCTAAAGAGAAGGCTGGTCAGCAAAAAGAAGAGTTTGAAACTGCCAAGGAGCAAGTTCAGAAATTATTGGCCGACTATCAAATCTGTGCCAAGGAGCAAGAGGAGCAGAAAACTTCCTATCAAGCTCAACAAAGTCAACTCTTTGACCGTCTGGATAATCTCAAAAACAAGCAGGCTAGAGCCCAAAGTTTGGAAAACATCCTGAGAAATCATAGCAATTTTTATGCAGGTGTCAAGAGTGTCCTCCAAGAAAAAGACCGTCTTGGTGGGATCATTGGAGCAGTTAGTGAGCATCTGACCTTTGATGTGCATTATCAAACTGCTTTAGAGATTGCCCTAGGAGCTAGCAGCCAGCATATCATTGTAGAAGATGAAAACGCGGCAACCAAGGCGATTGATTTCCTCAAACGAAACAGGGCTGGTCGTGCAACCTTCCTTCCTTTGACCACTATTAAGGCGCGTACAATTTCTAGTCAGAACCAAGATGCTATTGCTGTAAGTCCAGGTTTCCTTGGGATGGCTGATGAGCTGGTTACTTTTGATACTAGACTGGAAGCTATTTTCAAGAACTTGCTAGCTACGACGGCTATTTTTGATACTGTAGAGCATGCGCGTGCAGCAGCGCGTCAGGTTCGTTATCAGGTTCGCATGGTGACATTGGATGGGACAGAACTTCGTACAGGTGGTTCCTATGCAGGTGGAGCCAACCGCCAGAATAACAGCATCTTCATCAAGCCAGAACTGGAGCAATTACAAAAAGAAATTGCTGAAGAAGAAGCAAGCTTGCGTTCAGAAGAGACGACTTTGAAGACCTTGCAAGATGAGATGGCTTCATTGACAGAAAGTTTAGAAGCCATCAAATCTCAGGGGGAGCAGGCTCGTATTCAGGAGCAAGCCTTGTCCCTCGCTTATCAGCAAACCAGTCAGCAAGTTGAAGAACTGGAAACTCTTTGGAAACTCCAAGAAGAGGAATTAAATCGTCTTTCTGAGGGAGATTGGCAAGCAGATAAGGAAAAATGCCAAGAGCGCCTTGCTACAATCGCCAGTGACAAGCAAAATCTGGAAGCTGAGATTGAAGAGATTAAGTCTAACAAAAATGCCATCCAAGAACGTTATCAGAACTTGCAAGAAGAGGTAGCGCAAGCTCGCTTGCTTAAGACAGAACTGCAAGGGCAAAAACGTTACGAAGTTGCGGATATTGAACGTTTAGGCAAGGAATTGGATAATCTGGATATTGAGCAAGAAGAAATCCAACGCCTTCTTCAAGAAAAGGTTGATAATATTGAGAAGGTTGATACAGAACTGCTCAGTCAACAGGCTGAAGAAGCTAAAAACCAGAAAACAAATCTCCAACAAGGTTTGATTCGCAAGCAGTTTGAGTTGGATGATATTGAAGGTCAGCTGGATGATATTGCTAGTCATTTGGACCAGGCTCGCCAACAGAATGAGGAGTGGATTCGCAAGCAAACACGTGCTGAAGCTAAGAAAGAAAAGGTCAGCGAGCACTTACGCCATTTACAAAGTCAATTAACAGACCAGTATCAGATTAGCTATACTGAAGCACTAGAAAAGGCACATGAATTGGAAAACCTCAATCTGGCAGAGCAAGAGGTTAAGGACTTAGAGAAGGCTATTCGCTCACTAGGTCCTGTCAATATAGAAGCTATTGACCAGTACGAAGAAGTTCACAGCCGCCTGGATTTCCTAAATAGCCAACGAGATGATATTTTGTCAGCGAAAAATCTGCTCCTTGAGACCATTACAGAGATGAATGATGAGGTCAAGGAACGCTTTAAATCAACCTTTGAAGCTATCCGTGAGTCCTTTAAAGTGACCTTCAAGCAGATGTTTGGTGGAGGTCAAGCGGACCTCATTTTGACTGAGGTAGACTTGCTGACAGCTGGGGTTGAGATTTCTGTTCAACCTCCAGGTAAGAAAATCCAGTCTCTTAATCTGATGAGTGGTGGTGAAAAAGCTCTATCGGCTCTTGCCTTGCTCTTCTCCATTATCCGTGTCAAGACCATTCCATTTGTCATCTTGGATGAGGTGGAAGCTGCGCTAGATGAAGCCAATGTCAAACGTTTTGGAGATTACCTCAATCGATTTGACAAGGACAGCCAGTTTATCGTCGTCACCCACCGTAAGGGAACCATGGCAGCGGCTGATTCTATCTATGGAGTGACTATGCAAGAATCAGGTGTCTCAAAAATTGTTTCGGTGAAGTTAAAAGATTTAGAAAGTATTGAAGGATGACAATTAAACTAGTAGCAACGGATATGGACGGAACCTTCCTAGATGGAAATGGGTGCTTTGATATGGACCGCCTTAAATCTCTCTTGGCTTCCTATAAGGAAAAAGGGATTTACTTTGCGGTGGCTTCGGGTCGAGGATTTCTGTCTTTAGAAAAATTATTTGCTGATGTTCGTGATGATATTATTTTCATTGCGGAAAATGGCAGTTTGGTCGAATATAAAGGTCAAGACTTGTATGAAGCGACCATGTCTCGTGAGTTTTATCTATCAACTTTTGAAAAGCTGAAAACTTCACCTTATGTAGATATCAATAAACTGCTCTTGACGGGTAAGAAGGGCTCTTATGTTCTGGATACGGTTGATGAAACTTATTTGAAAGAGAGTCAGCACTATAATGAAAACATTCAAAAAATAGCGAGTTTGGAAGATATCACAGATGACATTTTCAAATTTACAACCAACTTCACAGAAGAAACGCTGGAAGCTGGGGAAGCTTGGGTCAATGAAAATGTCCCTGGTGTTAAGGCTATGACAACTGGCTTTGAATCCATTGATATCGTGCTGGACTATGTCGATAAGGGAGTGGCCATTGTTGAATTAGCTAAAAAACTTGGTATCACAATGGATCAGGTCATGGCTTTTGGAGACAATCTAAATGATTTGCATATGATGCAGGTTGTGGGACATCCTGTAGCTCCTGAAAATGCACGACCAGAAATTTTAGAATTAGCAGAGACTGTGATTGGTCACCATAAAAACCAGTCGGTTATAGCTTATATGGAGGGCTTATAATGACAGATATAAAATTGATTGCATTGGACTTGGATGGGACCTTGCTGACTACTGATAAAAAGCTGACGGATCGTACTAAGGCAACCTTGAAAGCAGCGCGTGATCGTGGTATCAAGGTCGTATTAACAACTGGTCGTCCCTTAAAAGCTATGGATTTCTTTCTCCATGAGCTAGGGACTGACGGTCAGGAAGATGAGTATACGATTACTTTTAATGGTGGTTTGGTTCAGAAGAATACAGGTGAAATCCTTGATAAAACAGTCTTTTCATATGATGATGTGGCACGTTTGTATGAAGAAACAGAGAAATTATCACTGCCTCTTGATGCCATCTCAGAAGGAACAGTTTATCAAATCCAATCGGACCAAGAAAGTCTTTATGCCAAATTCAATCCAGCATTGACTTTTGTTCCAGTTGACTTTGAAGACCTGTCTAGTCAAATGACCTACAATAAATGCGTGACTGCCTTTGCTCAAGAACTCTTGGATGCAGCTATTCAGAAGATTTCTCCAGAATTGTTTGACCAATATGAAATCTTTAAATCACGTGAAATGTTGCTAGAGTGGTCACCAAAGAATGTTCATAAAGCAACAGGTTTGGCAAAACTAATCAGCCATCTTGGAATTGACCAAAGTCAAGTCATGGCCTGTGGTGATGAGGCCAATGACCTTTCTATGGTTGAATGGGCAGGGCTCGGTGTTGCCATGCAAAACGCTGTTCCTGAAGTCAAGGCAGTCGCAAATATAGTGACGCCAATGACCAACGATGAAGAGGCTGTCGCTTGGGCTATCGAAGAATATGTGCTAAAGGAGAACTAAGATATGGGATTATTTGACCGTCTATTCGGAAAAAAAGAAGAACCTAAAATAGAAGAAGTTGTAAAAGAAGCTCTGGAAAATCTTGATTTGTCTGAAGATGTTGAATCTTCTCTTACAGAAGCTGAGGAAATTTCTCAGGAAGAAGCAGAGGTTGAAAGTTCTGAAGAAGCTGTGTTCCAAGAAGAGGAGAATCAAGACACAGTTGAAGAAAGTCTGGATTCAGAGCCAGTTGTAGAAGTTTCTCAAGAAGAAGTCCCAGAGGAAGAGAATACTGAGTTCCTAGAAAATGTAGAAGAAAATAATTCTGAAGTGCTTGAAGCACAAAAGCCTCAAGCAGAAGAAACTGTTCAGGAAAAATATGACCGCAGTCTTAAGAAAACTCGTACAGGCTTCGGAGCTCGCTTGAATGCCTTCTTTGCTAATTTCCGCTCTGTTGACGAAGAATTTTTCGAGGAACTGGAAGAACTGCTCATCATGAGTGACGTTGGTGTCCAAGTCGCTTCTAACTTAACAGAGGAGTTACGCTACGAAGCCAAGCTTGAAAACGCAAAGAAACCTGATGCACTGCGCCGTGTCATCATTGAGAAATTGGTTGAGCTCTATGAGAAAGACGGTAACTACGATGAAAGTATCCATTTTCAAGATGGCTTGACAGTCATGCTCTTTGTCGGGGTTAATGGTGTTGGGAAAACAACTTCTATCGGAAAATTAGCCCACCGCTACAAACAAGCTGGTAAGAAGGTCATGCTGATTGCGGCAGATACCTTCCGTGCGGGTGCAGTAGCCCAACTTGCTGAATGGGGCCGTCGTGTTGATGTTCCTGTTGTGACTGGACCTGAAAAAGCTGACCCAGCCAGTGTAGTCTTTGATGGCATGGAACGTGCCGTGTCTAAAGGTATCGATATTCTCATGATTGATACTGCTGGTCGTTTGCAAAATAAGGATAACCTCATGGCTGAGTTGGAAAAGATTGGTCGTATCATCAAACGTGTTGTGCCAGAAGCGCCGCATGAAACTTTCTTGGCTCTGGATGCATCAACAGGTCAAAATGCCCTGGTGCAGGCCAAAGAATTTTCAAAAATTACCCCTTTGACAGGAATTGTTTTGACTAAGATTGATGGAACTGCTCGAGGTGGTGTTGTTCTAGCCATCCGTGAAGAACTCAATATTCCTGTAAAATTGATTGGTTTTGGTGAAAAAATTGATGATATTGGAGAGTTTAACTCAGAAAACTTTATGAAAGGTCTCTTGGAAGGCTTAATCTAATCAGAAGCAAAAATCCTGCAAGGTACAAACTTGCAGGATTTTTTTATTCTAAACGACCATCTTGACGATAGGCGATGTCTGGTTGCCAAGTCCATTTGGCACCGAATTTTTCAAGTAAGTCAAAGCTAGCTAGAGGTCCCATGCTTCCAGCTTTATAGTCATGAAGTGGGGCACCATTTTCAGCCCAGAGCTCTTCGATACGGTCAATCAATTTCCATGACGCACCAACTTCATCCCAGTGGCTAAAGTTAGTTGAGTTGTTATTTAAGACATCATAAATCAATTTCTCGTATGGTTCTGGAGAAGCACCAGTTGCGGTCGCATCTGTACGGTAATCAAGTGAGTTAGGAGCCAAGTTAAATTCTTCTCCTACCTGCTTCCCATTTAGGCTAAGAGAGAATCCTTCTGTTGGTTGGATATAGATGGTCAAAATGTTTGGAGCAAGAGGTTCTCCAAAGATAGAATCCATTTGTTTAAAGACGATGTTGACATGAGTTCCTTTTTCAGTCAGACGTTTACCAGTACGGAAGAAGAAAGGAACACCACGGAAGCGATCGCTGTCTACAAAGAAGGCACCAGATGCAAAGGTTTCAGTTGTTGATTCTGGATTTACATTTGGCTCGCTACGGTAAGAGATGTATTTCATGCCATCAATCTTACCTGAACGGTATTGACCACGGATAAAGTGTTCTTTAAGTTCTTCATCAGTTGGATGATAGAGTTTTTTAAAGACCTTAATTTTCTCAGCACGAATCTCATCTTTTGTGAAGCTTGCTGGCTTGTCCATGGCAAGGAGGGAAAGCAGTTGTAGAGTGTGGTTCTGTACCATGTCACGGAGGGCACCAGATTGGTCATAGTAGCCACCACGTTCTTCTACACCCAAGCGCTCCGCAAAGGTAATTTGAACATTGTCGATAAAGTCCTTGTTCCAAACGTTTTCAAAAATCAAGTTTGCAAAGCGAACTGCAAAGATACTTTGGATCATTTCCTTACCAAGATAATGGTCAATACGGAAAATTTGTTCTTCGTCAAATGTTGCTAGGAGTTCGTCATTTAACTTGCTTGCAGTTGCGTAGTCTGTTCCAAATGGTTTCTCAACGATTAAGCGCTCAAAACCTTTACCATCCACAATGTTTTCAGACTTGAGGTGTTTTGCGATAGTTCCAAAGAACTGAGGTGCCATAGACAAGAAGAAGAGCTTGTTGTGTTCAGCTTGGTACTTGTCATTTAGTTCAGTCTGCAATTGACGCAAAGCAATGTAGTGTTCTGTATCATTGACATCATGACTTTGATAGTAGAAGTGGCTAGCGAACTCTTGAGCCTGTTCGGTACTATC
This sequence comes from bacterium, assembly GCA_905221085.1. Taxonomy (GTDB): domain Bacteria; phylum Bacillota; class Bacilli; order Lactobacillales; family Streptococcaceae; genus Streptococcus. The sequence continues at coordinate 215,090 of CAJNBT010000001.1, read as the reverse complement.
TGCCAAATCAAGGATAGATTCGACTACAACAGATTCAAAATATTCCTTGCTCCAAGGACGACGGGCAGTTCCAATAACTGCAAAGTGCTTGGAAAGATTGCCGGATTTATAAAGTCTAAAAAGGGAAGGGTAGAGCTTGCGTTTAGCCAGGTCTCCACTCGCACCGAAAATTGTAACAATAACCTTAGATGACATCTAGCTACCTAATTTCTATTTTTATTCCTAGTCTTGCTAGGTATGAGGAAATCTCATTTCATAAACTTAATTCTAACATAATTTTCCGAAAAATCAAAAAATCCAATACGAGATAGAAAAAAACTGCAAGGAAATCCTTACAGTTTTAGTTTAGACGTTTAAGACCTTGTCCAAGAACTCTTTCAGACGTGGGTGTTGTGGGTTATCAAAGATTTGATCAGGTGTTCCGTCTTCTAGGAATTCACCATCTGCAGTAAAGATAACGCGGTTGGCAACCTGACGAGCAAATCCCATCTCATGGGTTACGATAATCATAGTCATGCCTTGTTCAGCCAATTCCTTCATAACGTTCAGTACGTCTCCAACCATCTCAGGGTCAAGGGCTGAAGTTGGTTCATCAAAGAGCATGATGTCTGGATTCATTGCTAGTCCACGAGCGATGGCCACACGTTGTTTTTGACCACCTGATAGGCTATCTGGATTAGCATTAGCTTTATCTGCTAGCCCAACCTTGTCAAGCAATTCCATTCCCAATTTCTCAGCTTCTTCCTTAGTCATCAACTTGTGCTCAATAGGAGCAAAGGTAATGTTGTCCAATACAGACATGTGTGGAAAGAGATTGAAGTGTTGGAACACCATTCCGATATTTTCACGGACGTGGTCAACGTTGGTTGTTTTTTCAGTTAAGTCATAGCCGTTCACAGTGATGTGACCGCTAGTAACTTCTTCTAGAAGGTTGAGGCTACGAAGGAAGGTTGACTTACCAGAACCTGAAGGACCGATGATACAGACAACGTCTCCTTCGTAGAATTTAGTTGTAATTCCTTTTAGGACCTTATTTTTTCCATATTGCTTATGTAAGTCATTTACATCAATTTTTAATTTTGCCATTAACGAATCCTCTTTTCTAAGCGTTTCGCTAGTCTAGTCAAAAGTGTGATAATTACAAGATAGAATATAGCAAGGATTGCATACATCTTGAAACTTTGGTAGTTACGGGCGATGATAATCTTACCAGTTTGGAAGAGTTCAACCAAACCGATAGCAGATACAATAGTTGTATCTTTAAGAGCGATAACGAATTGGTTAACAAAGTTTGGCAACATCAATTTAGTTGCTTGTGGCAAGATAATCTTACGCATGGTTTTTCCATAAGAGATACCCAAGCTTCGGCTGGCTTCCATTTGGCCAACTGGAACGGCCTGAATACCACCACGAACAATCTCAGCGATATAAGCAGCTGCATTGAGCGATAGGGCAATGGTACCAGCTACAAAGTCGTTAATTGGACTTTGTTGGCCTGTGATCGACTCGATAAAGTTTGGAATTCCCCAGAAGATGAAGGCTGCAAGAATCATCAATGGAATACCACGAATAACGTCAACGAAAATCTCAGAGATCACACGAAGAGATTTGTATGGGCTAACGCTAAACATACCGAAGATAATCCCGATGACAATGGCAATAGCAAATGAGATAAGAGCTAGAGCAAGAGTGATACCAAGACCGCTAAGGAGTTGTTTGTAGTTGTTTTGAAGCAAGCCCCAGATAGTTGTTTCGTCAACAGTGCTTGTTGAAGCAGATGAAGATTCGCTAGCTAGGTATTTATCAAGAATCTTTTGAAATTCTCCATTTGCTTTAAGGTTTGCAAGCCCGTTGTTGAACATTTCAATCAATTCTGGATTTGCTCCTTTTTTAACAGCAAAAGCTGTTTCACCGATTGGAGTTCCAGCGATTGGTGTTTTCAATTTTTGACCTTGGCTGATAGAATATTTGAGAACAGGCTCATCATCCATAACCGCATCAATAGCACCAGTGTTTAAACTGTCATACATTGATGAACCATCAGCGAAGGTTTTGATTTTGTAACCGTATTTGCTTTGATTTTCTGTTAGGAAGGTTTGAGAAGCAGTTCCGTTTTTAACACCAACTGTCTTTCCTTTCAAATCTTCATAAGAAGCAATGGTGCTTGATTCCTTGACACCAAGGATAGTATTAGCAGTGTAGTAGGATTCTGAGAAGTCAAAAGTTGCCTTACGAGCATCTGTGACAGACATACCAGCAATGATACCATCAGCTTGTCCAGCTTGAACAGCACTGATAGCGGCATCGAAACCAGGGTTGGTGATTTCAATTTCAAAACCTTGGTCTTTAGCGATTGCCTTAATCAAATCCATATCAATACCAGTAAATTGGTTGCTTGAATTTTGGAAAACAAAAGGTGCAAAAGAAGAATCGCTGGCAATGATGTATTTAGCCTTAACAGGAATAGCTTTTAATCCTGCTAGAGTAGTTGTAGTTGGCACTGCTGAAGATGATGAAGCAGTCCATTTTTTGATGATTTTATCAAGGCTACCATCTTTTTTCATTTCAGCCAAGGCTTGGTTAAATTCAGTAACCAGGTGCTCGTATTTGCTTTCTTTTTTAACACCGAAAGCAAAACTTCCTACAGCTTCACCATCCATTTCAATATGGAGGTCTTGACCTTGGTTAATGGCATACTCGATAACAGGTTTGTCATCCATCATAGCATCAATGGCACCAGCACTTAAGCTGTTGTTCATCAAATCACCAGTGTCAAATGTTTTAATACTAAAGCCGTATTTATCCTTAATACTTTCAAGGAAGCGTTGAGCGGCAGTTCCGTTTTTAACACCAACAGTTTTACCTTTTAATTGGTCATACTGACTAATCTTATGTGACTTTGTAGTTGCAATGACAACTTTTGTATCATAGTAAGTATCAGACATGGTGAAAACTTTTTCACGTTCTGCAGTTTTTGTCATCCCTGCCATGATAGCGTCAGCTTGACCAGCTTGAACCGCATTGACCGCTGCATCAAATCCAGGATATGACATCTGAATATTCCATCCTTTAATCTCTGCGACTTTGTTAATAATGTCAACATCAATTCCTTTATAAGTTTGATCTGAATCTTTAAACTCAAAAGGTGCATAGGCGGTATCAGAAACAATCTTAATCGTTTCAGCTTTCGCAATACCTAATGAGAAAATTGGGAATAAAATTAGCAAAAATGCTAGAAATTTTTTCTTCATTTTTAGTCTCCTTTTCCGAATATTTTCCCATTATATCAGAAAAATTAAAAAAATGCAAATCTAGGGATTTTTATGTTAGAAGATATAACATAAAAACCCTTTGCTTCTTTCTTGAATTGCTACTATAAAGTGATATAATAATAGCATATAATAGAAGAAAAGAGGACAGGAACATGAAGAACAAAAGGATATTTAAAGACTTCCAAGCTTCAAAAATGAGTTTAAATATTTACACAAGCCCCTTGTTAGCCTTTGTTTTTGTCTTCATAGGAGAGTTTGTGGCTTTTACTTTGTATGGTATTATCTTGTTAGCTCTCATCGGACTTGCTAGAAATTTTGGAGTGGCTGGTCAAAATATTGCAACCTACTTGCAGGCCTTGCATCAGAGCTTGATGAATAAAACAAGTGACTTTCATTTAATTTTAGAATTACTGGCCTTTGGTTTTATTCTCAACACTGTATTCAGATGGACTAGAAAAGTTGAGAAAAGACCTATTCGAACCTTGGGATTTTATAGAGAGAATTTCCTCAGCAATCTTCTTAAAGGATTTGGCTTAGGTTTGGCACTTTTTCTTCTAACCTTGTTAGGTTTGGTAGCCTTAGGTCAATATCGTTTTGAGTCCATTCACTTAGATCCTTATTCGCTTGTCTTTGTCATTTTTACCATTCCATTTTGGATTTTACAGGGGACAACAGAAGAAGTGGTAGCCCGTACTTGGCTCCTACCTCAATTGGCCTCAAGAACCAATCTAAAACTTGCTGTTCTTATATCTAGCCTATTCTTTACCCTGCTTCATGCTGGGAATTCTGGTCTTACACCTTTATCTCTAGTGAATCTCTTTTTATTCGGAGTTGCCATGGCTCTTTACCTTCTTAAAACTGATACAGTTTGGGGTGTTGCAGGTATTCATGGAGCTTGGAATTTCGCACAGGGCAACCTCTTTGGAGTATTAGTTAGTGGTCAACCATCAGGAACGTCATTGATGACCTTTTTACCACAAGGCAATCAAGGCTGGTTATCAGGAGGATTTTTTGGGATTGAAGGTTCTGTTATGACAAGTCTGATCTTGCTACTGATGATTGTCTATCTCGCCTATCAATTAAAGAAAGAAAATGAAAGGATGTGACTTCGGTCCGTCCTTTTCTTCGTGAAAATGCTACAAGTATGCTAAAATAGGAATAGCACATGGAGAGAGGATTCTTATGATCAATCGCATTACAGACAATCAATTTAAACTAGTATCAAAATATCAACCATCAGGAGACCAACCCCAAGCTATCGAGCAGTTGGTTGATAATATCGAGGGTGGAGAAAAAGCTCAGATTCTGATGGGGGCGACCGGAACAGGGAAGACCTATACCATGAGTCAGGTCATTTCCAAAGTCAATAAACCAACTCTGGTCATCGCCCACAATAAGACTCTGGCAGGACAGCTCTATGGGGAGTTTAAGGAATTTTTCCCTGAAAATGCAGTTGAGTACTTTGTGTCTTACTATGATTATTACCAACCTGAGGCCTATGTCCCTTCTAGTGATACCTACATTGAGAAAGATAGTTCTGTCAACGATGAGATTGACAAGCTTCGCCACTCAGCTACCTCAGCTCTTTTGGAGCGCAATGATGTTATTGTCGTGGCTTCAGTCTCTTGTATCTATGGTTTGGGTTCGCCCAAGGAATACGCTGATAGTGTTGTTAGTCTCCGTCCAGGTCTTGAAATTTCTCGTGATAAACTCTTGAATGACTTAGTTGACATCCAGTTTGAGCGAAATGATATTGATTTCCAACGCGGAAGATTTCGTGTACGTGGAGATGTGGTGGAGATTTTCCCAGCTTCCCGAGATGAACACGCTTTTCGAGTAGAGTTCTTCGGTGACGAAATTGACCGTATTCGTGAAGTTGAGGCTCTGACAGGTCAGGTGTTGGGAGAAGTGGATCATCTGGCGATTTTCCCTGCCACTCACTTTGTGACCAATGATGACCACATGGAAGTTGCCATTGCCAAGATTCAGACCGAATTGGAAGAGCAGTTAGCTCTCTTTGAAAAGGAAGGTAAATTGCTTGAAGCTCAACGTTTGAAACAGCGGACAGAGTATGATATCGAGATGTTACGTGAGATGGGCTATACCAACGGGGTTGAAAATTATTCACGTCACATGGATGGGCGTAGCGAAGGTGAGCCTCCTTATACGCTCTTAGATTTCTTTCCAGATGATTTTTTGATTATGATTGACGAGAGTCATATGACTATGGGACAAATAAAAGGTATGTATAATGGAGACCGCTCTCGTAAGGAAATGCTGGTTAATTATGGTTTCCGTTTGCCGTCAGCCTTGGACAATCGACCTCTCCGTCGGGAGGAGTTTGAGAGTCACGTTCATCAGATTGTTTACGTTTCAGCGACACCTGGTGACTATGAAAATGAACAGACCGAGACAGTGATTGAGCAAATCATTCGTCCAACGGGACTCTTGGATCCTGAGGTGGAAGTCCGTCCAACTATGGGACAGATTGATGACCTCTTAGGTGAAATCAATGCCCGTGTTGAGAAGAATGAGCGTACCTTTATCACCACTTTGACCAAGAAAATGGCAGAGGACTTGACCGACTACTTCAAGGAAATGGGCATCAAGGTCAAGTACATGCACTCGGATATCAAGACCTTGGAGCGGACGGAAATAATTCGTGACCTACGCTTGGGTGTCTTTGATGTCTTGGTCGGAATCAACCTGCTCCGTGAAGGAATTGACGTTCCTGAAGTGAGCCTCGTAGCGATTCTCGATGCTGACAAAGAAGGTTTCCTCCGTAACGAGCGTGGACTCATCCAGACCATTGGACGTGCTGCCCGTAACAGTGAAGGCCATGTCATCATGTATGCGGACACTGTGACTCAGTCTATGCAACGTGCCATTGATGAAACTGCTCGCCGTCGGAAAATCCAGATGGCCTATAATGAAGAACATGGTATCGTTCCACAAACCATTAAGAAAGAAATCCGTGATCTGATTGCTGTGACCAAGGCAGTTGCTAAGGAAGAGGACAAGGAAGTCGACATCAATAGCCTCAACAAACAAGAGCGTAAAGAACTCGTCAAGAAACTAGAAAAACAAATGCAAGAAGCCGTCGAAGTGCTTGATTTCGAGTTAGCTGCTCAAATACGTGATATGATGTTGGAAGTGAAGGCGTTGGATTAGAATATTACCTAAAGGAGAAAATATGTCCCGTTCCCAATTAACGATTTTAACAAACATTTGTCTGATTGAAGATCTCGAAACCCAGCGCGTGGTTATGCAATATCGCTCTCCTGAAACCAATCGCTGGTCTGGTTATGCCTTTCCAGGAGGCCATGTAGAAAATGGCGAGGCTTTCGCAGAGTCTGTCATTCGTGAAATCTATGAAGAAACAGGGTTGACTATCCAAAATCCTCAACTTGTCGGTATCAAGAACTGGCCTCTGGATACAGGTGGGCGCTACATTGTCTTTTGTTATAAGGCGACAGAGTTTACTGGAACCCTTCAATCTTCAGAAGAGGGAGAAGTTTCTTGGGTACAAAAAGACCAGGTTCCAAACTTGGATCTGGCCTATGATATGTTACCCTTGATGGAAATGATGGAAGCTCCTGACAAATCAGAGTTTTTCTACCGCCATCGTACAGAAGATGGCTGGGACAAGAAAATCTTCTAGTCTTTTACTAAATATCCTAGCTTGTCCAAGGCCTCCTCAATATAGTGGAGGTCTTGTTGTGTTTCGGCTTCGACTAGGTGGTAATGGATGCCATCTGTTAATTCAGACAGAGGTCTAAAGTCAGAATGCTCGACTTGTTCTAGAAAATGTTGCACATCTCTGCGACAAGAAAGTTTGAGTAGAGTTTCAATTTCTCCGTAAACAGGATGATCAATCAAGGTATTTTGAACACGCCCTCCATTATCTACGATAGCAAGAAGTTCCTGACCGATTTCTTCAACTTCATGTTTCACCTTGAAAAGTTTATGGACATAAGGATTGGTATCAACTTGCTTATAGATGTAGCCACGATTAGTTGATAGGATAGGAGCGCCATCGGCTCTCAAAATTGCAATGTCTTGTACAATGATCTGACGTGTGACATGAAAATGTTCAGCCAAACTTTGGCCGTTGAGGGCTTTAGGAGCTTCTTTCAAGAGTTGGAGCAGGGCTTGTTTGCGATCTTTTGTCATAGTTTTTCCTTTTAACGGCGCTTTCGAAGCACTTTATAGACAGCTAGTGCTAATGTATAGTCAACCATACTATGGATAATTGTGCCAAATCCAACTAGCACAAAGAGAACATAAAACATGTTTTCTACATTGGTACCGGAAGTTGCGTAAAAAACGACACAGGCTAATACTTCAGCAAGGGCATGAACGACAGCCAAAACAAAGTTGAAAATCCAGGAAGTTTTTGGTTTATCTAGTGTATCGGGGAATTTTTGTAGGTAAAGAGCTCCTAATGTACCGAAAAAGATATGAGAGAAAGCTCTAAAAACGATAACCATGGGATAGCCAGCCATTAAAAATCCAAAACTAGAGGCTAGGATGACAAAAACAGCCATCAAGGGCGATAAGAACATAGCGATAAAAATAGCGATGTGGCTTCCTAAAGTATAGGAAGCAGGTGGAATGACGATCTTGAAAGGCATAACAATTGGAATCAAAATCGCAATAGCCGTTAAGAGGGCAGTCATTGTCATAAATTGTGTCTTTTTCCGTGTATTCATAAGAATCTCCTTTTTATTGTATATACACTAGTATAGTACAATAAAATAGACAATAAAGCAAGGATTTACTTAGGTTTATAGGTCATTTTTAAGTTAATACTCTTCGAAAATCTCTTCAAACCACGTCAGCTTCCATCTGCAATCTCAAAACAGTATTTTGAGCTGGCTTCGTCAGTTCTATCCACAACCTCAAAACAGTGTTTTGAGCAACCTGCGGCTAGCTTCCTAGTTTGCTCTTTGATTTTCATTGAGTATAAATATAGTAGTTTGAAACTGGAAGAGTACATCATGAATGCTAAAATATTTCTAGAAATTAATTTGAATTCCCTAATATATTTGTTAGTATCTTATTTCAATCTATTTTACTGGTAAAAATTTTACTAAAAAATAAAATGTACAGAACAAAATCTCCACCTTCAAGCTTGAAAGCGGAGATTGTTTTTATTTCTTCAAAGTTTGTAATCTTGGAACAATGGCTAGGGTTAGAACTGCGGAAATGACTAATTCGGCAATCGAATTTGTTGAGATAACAGTTGCTAGGAGTTTTTGGATATTACCATCAAAAACATTTCCAAAAAGGTAGAAAATTCCACCAAGTACAAAGACTGTGTTGGTAAGTGAACCAAGGGCACCAGCTAAAATCAGACCAGTCTTGTTTTTCATTAGTTTATAGACTAGATACGGAGTTAAACCAATCAAAATACGTGGGACGATGGCAATGATAGCTGAGTATATGTTTCCGTTTGGTACAAATGGTGAGAAGAGATAGCTTGTAGGTAGAATCGTAATCGTATTAACTGTCAAGCTAAGAAGCCCCATCAAAAATCCAAGTGTAACCCCAACTCGTGGACCGTAGATAATGCTGGCAATAATGACAGGAATATGAACAATGGTCGGTTTGATTGGAAATGGAAAAAGGTTAAAGGCAAGCGAGCTCAGAAAGTGTATCACGAGCATGGTTGCAAAAAAGATAGCAATAGGTGCAATATTAGAGCGTTTTTTCATCGAGAGTTTCCTTTATTCTTTCTAAAATAATTGTGAGGTCAGCTAAAGCTCCTCGTCCATGGTCTCCACAAGCTAGTAGGGATTTCTTAGGAGCAATCAGCTGATAGCCGTATGTTTCTAATGTTTTCAGATTAGTCTGAGTTGCCGGATGGTCATACATTTTTGTGTTCATAGCAGGAGCTATTAGTTTAGGAATATTTTTGGGCAAGGCTAAAGCTATGCTGGTTACCATGTTGTCAGCATAGCCGTGGGCTAGCTTTGCAATTGTGTTAGCTGTTGCAGGGGCTACGATAAATAAATCTGCCTTTTTTCCAAGTTCGATATGATTAATCTGATTAGGATAGGGTTCCTTCATGACATCAAGGTGGACAGGATTCTGTGATAAGACCTGTAGTGTCAAAGGTTGGATAAACTCTGTAGCGGCCTGAGTCATTAAAACCGTGACTTGATGACCTTGTTTTTTTAGAGAACTGACTAAATCTGCCGACTTGTAAGAGGCGATTGACCCTGTTACAGCCAAGAGAATGTTTGCCATAGTTTTCCTTTCTAAGAATGGTAGGCTTGAATTTTTTCAAGGAGGAGTTCTGCAATTTCTTCCTTAGTATTAACTGATTGAAGTTGATTTTTCTCAACAAAGATAGCACGATGCTTGTCTGTTGAAATTTGAGTCTGGTCATTTGCAATGATTAAGTCTGCTTGATTATTGATAAGACTGTTTCTAGCAGTGTCAATTAGATGATTTTCAGATACATCAACTAGTAGTTTAAAACCAATCAGATGAATAGCAGGATTCCATTCCTTGACTAGAGAGATGATCTTGGGTGTTTTTTTCAGGAATAAGACTTGAACCTCGTCGGTTGAAGAAATCTTAGCCTGATGATTCTGCTTGCTTAAAAATTCTTCTAGATTGGAGCTAGCCTGAACTTCCTCAAGTCCTGTCATATAAACAGAAGTGTAGTCGGACACCGCCATTGAGTGAATCAAAATCTGATAATCTGCAACCCGTTCTTGCATTTCCAGTAGAAGGTCGTTGGTATTGTTAATTTCTAGAATGCTTAGATTAGGGTGAGCTTCTGGCTTCAGAGCTCGTTTTGTCGTAATTAAACAAACTTCATGCCCTGCAGCAAGCAAGGTTTCTGTGATGATTTTCCCCAAGCGACCTGTAGAATGGTTAGTGATAGAGCGGACGCTATCGATAGCTTCACTGGTACCGCCCGATGTAACTAAAATTTTCATAGCACTATTGTACCAAAAAAAAAATAATAAGCAAAAGAAAGCGCTTGAATATATATAGAAAATAAAAAGAATCTACTATAGTTTTAAACTATAAAGCCATATAAAATTTAAGAAAGAACTCTAAAAACCTTAAAAATAGGGATATTTACGAACGTTTAGAGAGTTTTAGGATGTTAAAAATCTTGTTTTGTGTTATAATGAATTATCATATAAGAGGTTAGAGGAGTTTTGAATGAAAACAGATATTGAAATCGCACAGAGTATTGAGTTGAAGCCAATTGTTGATGTTGTAGAGAAACTTGGTATTTCTTACGACGATTTGGAGTTGTATGGAAAATACAAGGCTAAGCTCAGCTTTGATAAAATTCGTGCAGTTGAGAGCAATCCAGTTGGGAAATTGATTTTGGTTACTGCCATCAACCCAACACCTGCAGGTGAAGGAAAATCAACTATTACCATTGGTCTTGCGGATGCCTTGAACAAGATTGGCAAGAAAACCATGATTGCTATTCGCGAACCATCTCTTGGTCCAGTAATGGGAATTAAGGGTGGTGCTGCTGGTGGTGGGTACGCCCAAGTTCTGCCAATGGAAGATATTAATCTCCACTTCACTGGAGACATGCATGCCATTACAACTGCTAACAACGCTCTTTCTGCCTTGATTGACAACCACTTGCACCAAGGGAATGAGCTGGGAATTGACCAACGTCGTATCCTCTGGAAACGTGTAGTGGACTTGAATGATCGTGCCCTTCGTCATGTAACCGTTGGACTTGGTGGTCCTCTAAATGGTATTCCTCGTGAGGATGGCTTTGACATTACCGTCGCTTCCGAAATCATGGCAATTCTTTGCTTGGCAACAGACATCGACGACTTGAAACGCCGTTTGGCTAATATTGTTATCGGTTATCGCTATGATCGTACACCTGTTTCTGTAGGTGATTTGCAGGTTGAAGGTGCCTTAGCTTTGATTTTGAAGGATGCGATTAAGCCGAACCTGGTTCAGACAATTTACGGAACACCTGCCTTTGTGCACGGTGGTCCATTTGCCAATATTGCTCACGGATGTAACTCTGTCTTGGCAACTACAACAGCCCTTCACTTGGCTGATTACACAGTTACTGAAGCTGGTTTTGGTGCAGACCTTGGTGCTGAGAAATTCCTTGATATCAAGACACCAAACTTGCCAACTTCGCCAGATGCTGTAGTTATTGTTGCAACCCTTCGTGCCCTTAAGATGAATGGTGGGGTTGCTAAAGATGCTTTGACAGAGGAAAATGTAGAAGCAGTTCGAGCAGGTTTTGCCAACTTGAAACGCCACGTAGAAAATATCCGTAAGTTCGGTATTCCAGTAGTCGTAGCTATTAACGAATTTGTTTCTGATACAGAAGCAGAAATCGCAGCCTTGAAAGAACTCTGTGCTTCAATCGATGTTCCAGTTGAGTTGGCTAGTGTCTGGGCTGATGGCGCAGAAGGAGGCGTGGCTCTTGCTGAAACGGTTGTCAAGACCATCGCTGAAAACCCAGCTAACTATAAACGTTTGTATGACAATGACCTTTCTGTCCAAGAAAAGATTGAAAAGATTGTTACTGAAATCTACCGTGGTAGCAAAGTGAACTTTGAAAAGAAAGCTCAAACGCAAATCGCTCAAATTGTTCAAAACGGTTGGGACAAATTGCCAATCTGTATGGCAAAAACTCAATATAGTTTCTCAGATAATCCGAATGCACTTGGAGCACCTGAGAACTTTGAAATTACCATTCGTGAATTGGTACCAAAATTAGGTGCAGGTTTTATCGTTGCCTTAACTGGTGATGTCATGACCATGCCAGGACTTCCAAAACGACCAGCTGCTCTCAACATGGATGTTGAAAGCGATGGAACTGTCCTAGGATTGTTCTAGTATATTGCAATTGACTTTAAATGAGTTTGGAGATTTTAATCCAAGCTCATTTTTTATCTAGATATAAGGAGTTGTCTTCTACACGCAACCAGTCTAGTTAAAGATATTTTCCTTGATTTTTGATATAATAGAAATATTGACTTCAAGAGTAAGGAAGAGAAGATGAACGCATTATTAAATGGAATGAATGACCGTCAGGCTGAGGCGGTGCAAACGACAGAAGGTCCCTTGTTGATCATGGCGGGGGCTGGTTCTGGAAAGACCCGAGTTTTGACCCACCGCATTGCTTATCTGATTGATGAAAAGCTGGTCAATCCTTGGAATATCTTGGCCATTACCTTTACTAATAAGGCTGCGCGTGAGATGAAAGAGCGTGCTTATAGCCTCAATCCAGCCACTCAGGACTGTCTGATTGCGACCTTCCACTCCATGTGTGTTCGTATTTTGCGTCGCGATGCGGACCATATTGGCTATAACCGTAATTTTACTATAGTGGATCCAGGGGAGCAGCGAACTCTCATGAAACGCATTCTCAAACAGTTGAACCTGGATCCTAAAAAATGGAATGAACGAAGCATCTTAGGGACCATTTCCAATGCTAAGAATGACCTGATTGATGATGTAGCTTATGCTGCTCAAGCTGGCGATATGTATACGCAAATCGTGGCCCAGTGTTACACTGCTTATCAAAAAGAGCTTCGTCAGTCGGAGTCGGTTGACTTTGATGATTTGATTATGCTGACCCTGCGTCTCTTTGATCAGAATCCTGATGTCTTGACCTACTACCAGCAGAAGTTTCAATACATCCATGTTGATGAATACCAAGATACCAACCATGCCCAGTATCAATTGGTCAAACTCTTGGCTTCCCGTTTTAAAAATATCTGTGTGGTTGGGGATGCGGACCAGTCTATCTACGGTTGGCGTGGTGCTGACATGCAGAATATCTTGGATTTCGAGAAAGATTATCCCCAAGCCAAGGTTGTTTTGTTGGAGGAGAATTACCGCTCAACTAAAACTATTCTCCAAGCGGCTAACGAGGTCATTAAAAACAATAAAAACCGCCGTCCTAAAAATCTCTGGACCCAAAACGCTGATGGGGAACAAATCGTTTACTATCGTGCCAATGATGAGCTAGATGAGGCTGTATTTGTAGCCAAAACTATTGATGAACTTGGTCGCAGCCAAAACTTCCTTCACAAGGATTTTGCAGTTCTTTATCGTACAAATGCCCAGTCTCGTACTATTGAGGAAGCCCTGCTCAAGTCAAATATTCCTTATACCATGGTTGGAGGAACTAAGTTCTACAGCCGTAAGGAAATCCGAGATATTATCGCTTACCTCAACCTCATTGCTAATTTGAGTGACAATATCAGTTTTGAGCGTATTATCAACGAGCCTAAACGTGGAATTGGGCCAGGTACGGTTGAGAAAATCCGTGATTTTGCGAATATGCAGGACATGTCCATGCTAGATGCTTCAGCCAATATCATGTTGTCTGGTATCAAGGGTAAAGCAGCCCAGTCTATCTGGGATTTTGCCAATATGATGTTAGATTTACGAGAGCAGCTAGATCAATTAAATATTACAGAGTTGGTTGAGGCTGTCCTTGAAAAAACAGGTTACGTCGATATTCTAAATGCCCAAGCGACTCTAGAGAGTAAGGCTCGGGTTGAAAATATTGAAGAGTTCCTTTCTGTGACGAAAAACTTTGATGACACCTCTGATGTGTCAGAAGAGGAAACTGGTCTGGACAAACTGAGTCGTTTTTTAAATGACTTGGCCTTGATTGCCGACACAGATTCAGGTAGTCAGGAGACATCAGAAGTGACCCTGATGACCCTGCATGCTGCCAAAGGTCTCGAGTTTCCAGTTGTCTTTTTGATTGGGATGGAAGAAAATGTCTTCCCGCTTAGTCGTGCGGCTGAGGATCCAGATGAATTAGAAGAAGAACGCCGTCTGGCCTATGTAGGAATTACGCGTGCAGAGAAAATTCTCTATCTGACAAATGCTAATTCGCGCCTGCTTTTTGGTCGTACCAACTACAATCGTCCGACTCGTTTTATTAACGAAATCAGTTCAGACTTGCTTGAGTATCAAGGCCTAGCCCGTCCAGCAAATACAAGTTTTAAAGCGTCTTATAGCAGTGGTGGTCTTGCTTTCGGTCAAGGTATGAGTCTTGCGCAAGCACTTCAAGACCGTAAACGTAGTGCTGCCCCAAGAACTATCCAATCAAGCGGTCTCCAATTTGGTCAATTTGCAGCTGGCGCAAAATCAGCGTCTAGTGAAGCAAATTGGTCCATTGGTGATATTGCTCTCCACAAGAAGTGGGGAGAGGGAACTGTTCTGGAAGTTTCAGGTAACGGAGCTACTCAGGAATTAAAAATCAATTTCCCAGAGGTAGGTTTGAAAAAACTTTTAGCTAGTGTAGCCCCAATTGAGAAAAAAATCTAATTTTTCATCCTTCTCACGAATAATAAAGTGAGGAGGATTTTTATGTACAGTATTTCATTTCAAGAAGATTCACTATTGCCAAGAGAAAGACTGGCACAAGAAGGAGTAGAAGCGCTCAGTAATCAAGAGTTGCTAGCTATTTTACTCAGGACAGGAACACGTCAGGCTAGCGTTTTTGAAATTGCCCAGAAAGTCTTGAGCAATCTTTCAAACTTAACGGATTTAAAAAAAATGACCCTGCAGGAATTGCAGAGTCTGTCTGGCATTGGACGAGTTAAGGCTATAGAATTGCAAGCTATGATTGAACTGGGGCATCGTATCCATAAACACGAAACCCTTGAGATGGAAAGTATTCTCAGCAGTCAAAAGTTAGCCAAGAAGATGCAACAGGAGTTGGGACATAAAAAACAAGAGCACTTGGTGGCGCTCTATCTCAATACTCAAAATCAAATCATCCATCAACAGACCATTTTTATCGGTTCTGCAACTCGTAGTATCGCTGAGCCGCGAGAGATTCTTCACTATGCTATCAAGCATATGGCGACTTCTCTCATTTTGGTTCACAATCATCCTTCGGGAGCGGTAGCACCTAGTCGAAATGATGATCATGTTACTAAACTTGTCAAAGAAGCCTGCGACCTGATGGGGATTGTCCTCTTGGACCATTTGATTGTCTCTCATTCTAATTACTTTAGTTATCGTGAAAAAACAGATTTAATTTAAAGTTCATTTACGACATAGTCAAAGAGGTTTTTATCTTTGGGACGATTTTCAAATAGAAATTCTGGATGCCACTGGACACCGAGAAAGGCAACATCATCTGTACTTATGACAGCTTCAATGATACCATCCTTAGGATCATGAGCTGCAATTTTTAAGTTAGGTGCTAAATCCTTAATACTCTGGTGGTGGAAGGAGTTGATATGAGAGATTTCCCCATAGATTTCTCGAAGAACAGTATCTGGTTCTGTTACCAAACGTTGAGTTGTGTACTCAGCAGAACGATCCTGCCAATGGTCTTCGATATCTTGATACAGAGTTCCACCCATGGCAACGTTAAAGAGTTGAGTACCACGACAGATGGAGAAAATTGGCTTTTTCTGTTTGATAGCTTCCTTAATGAGGGCCAGTTCGAAGATATCTCTTTGAAGGTGGTAGTCATCGCTATCAATGGTTTTTGGTTCACCATAGAATTTTGGATCAACATTTTGCCCACCTGTCAAGATGAGCTTGTCAATCAAACTGATATAGTGGCTAGCCATTTCTTGATCACCAATCGGTAGGATGATGGGAATCCCTCCAGCGCCTTTAACTCCTTCAACAAAGCCTTTTGCCGCGTAGCTCATCATGATGTTATCATCTGGATGAGTTTTTTCGTTTCCTGTAATCCCAATAACTGGTTTTTTCATAAAATGATTTTCGCTTTCTAATCCTCTTTGCGCATGAAATAGAGGAGGGTTTGGAGTTCACTTGTCAAATCGACATACTGAACGACCACGTCTTTTGGTAAATGCAGATGAACTGGTGAAAAACTGAGAATTCCTTTTACGCCAGCATCCACCAAGAGATTGGCAACCTCTTGTGACTTGACGCTGGGGACAGTTAGGATAGCAGTCTTAACATCAGCATCTTTGATTTTATCCTTGATTTGAGAAATTCCGTAAATGGGAATCCCATCAGGAGTTTGGGTACCGATTTCAGGATGGTCATCTAGGTCAAAGGCCATGATAATTTTCATCTTGTTACGCTCGTGGAAGCGGTAGTGGAGAAGAGCATGGCCCATATTTCCAATACCCACTAGTATGACATTGGTGATAGAGTTATCATTAAGCAAATCGGCAAAAAATGTCATGAGTTTTTTTACATCATAGCCAAATCCACGACGACCTAGTTCACCAAAATAGGAAAAATCACGACGAACTGTCGCTGAATCAATACCAATGGCCTCTGCAATTTGTTTCGAGTTGGCACGTTCAATCTTTTCTGCATGAAATCTCTTAAAAATTCGATAGTAAAGAGAGAGTCTTTTTGCTGTAGCTTTTGGAATAGCAGACTGTTTATCTTTCACAAAATCACAACCTTTCTATTCTTCTATTTTATAGAAACATGGTGAGAAAATCAACAAAAATAAGAAAAAAACTAAGAAAATTCTTAGTTTTGATGTAAAAATTCTGCATGAGATAGAAAACGATAGAGGTCTCCGACTAGACCCTGGTAAACTTCTTGCCCCTCAAAAGTCAAAGAAGTTACATAAAGTGTATCTGGTAGGGTCACACATCCTGACAAAGCCAGCATGAGAGCTTCATAATCTTCATACTTGAGAGTACGCTCTACATGATAGCTGTCTTTATAGGTCAGTTCAAACATATAGGACCTATCTTTCAGATTTTGTAAAGACACCACGTTCTACTAAACTATTCATGAGGAAGTAGAATTTTTCCTGATGAATGTGGTGGTCTTCTGATTTGAAAATATCAACCAGACGTAGCCCAAACTTGTCAGTGATATTGATTTTAGCCCCTGTTAGCTCTTTATTGATAATGATTTTGAGTTGGAAGCCTTCACCGCTGTTTGGAACTTTTTCAAGTAAGCGAGTCAGTTCATAGTTACCAACCTTTGTCTCAAAAAAAGTATTGTCCTTGAGGGTAAACTTTTTAACAGAAGGGCTAAGAGTGTAGTCGTAACGACAATTTTTTAACTGAATGGTTTTTTCAAATGCCATATGGCTAACCTCCGATAATTTCTTTTAAGGTTTTTGCGAGGGTTTGTAGGTCTTCAACAGTATTTTGTGGAGACAAACTGATACGAACGGATTCCTTCAAGCGGTCTGAATTTGCCCCGTACATGGCTTCAAGAACATGGCTGGATTGGACAATGCCTGCCGTACAGGCTGAGCCAGTAGAGATTGAAATTCCAGCTAAATCTAGACGGAGGAGTAAAAGGTCGTTTTTCTGACCAGGAAATCCAATATTGAGAACATAAGGAAGATGGTGTTGTCCTTTATTCAGGTAATACTGAACTCCCTCAAGCTCCGCAAGAAAGGCAGTTTCTAGATTTTGTACATGTTGGAAATGTTCTTCTTGCTTTTCTAAATCTTCTTTTAGGGCTGCAACCATGCCTACGATGGCAGCTAGATTTTCAGTACCTGCACGTTTTTTCTGTTCTTGGTCTCCACCATGGAGGTAGGAATCAAAGTCCATGCTAGATGCGTAGAGAAAGCCGATTCCCTTAGGACCATGAAATTTATGGGCAGAAGCAGTGAGAAAATCAATGCCCAATTCTTCTGGATGAATAGGGATTTTTCCAATAGCCTGAACTGCATCAACATGATAGGCAGCAGGGTGTTGCTTGAGTATTTGGCCAATTTCAGCAATGGGAAGTAGGTTTCCTGTCTCATTATTGGCAAACATGGTAGAAACTAAAATCGTATCGTCACGTAAGGCCTTTTGAATTTGCTGGCCGGTGATTTCTTGATTTTCTGGCTGGATAATGGTTGCTTCAAACCCAAAGTGTTGAACCAAGTAATCAATGGTTTCAAGGACGGCATGGTGCTCAATGGCAGTTGTGATGATATGTTTTCCTTGTTCTTGATGACGAAGGCAGTAGCCAATGATGGCAGTATTGTTTCCTTCAGTCCCCCCAGAAGTGAAAAAGATATGTTGAGGTTTTGTCCCCAATAACTGGGCGAGTTCCTGACGTGCTTCTCGCAAAAGCTTACCAGCTTGACGACCATGCCCATGGATACTAGATGGATTGCCATGGGTTTCTTGTAAAACCTTGGTCATAGCTGAAATACCAACTGCTGACATAGGAGTCGTTGCAGCATTGTCCAAATAAATCAAAGAATCACCTTATTTCTTTTTGTTGTAAGCAAAGAGTGGGCTGACTGGTTTTCTTTCGTGGATACGTACGATAGCGTCACCAATTAACTCACTAGCAGTGATGTAGCATACGTTTTTAGGAGTTTTTTCTTTTGTTGCTACTGAATCAGTCACAAGAATTTCTTTAATACTGGTATTGTCAAGAAGTTCAGCAGCTCCTTCGACGAAGAGACCGTGACTAGAGACAGCATAAATTTCTGTAGCCCCTTCACGTTCAACGATTTTAGCAGCTTCAGCGAAGGTACGTCCAGTATTTAAAATATCATCAATCAAGATGGCTTTTTTACCTTCAACATCACCAATGATATAACCTTCGTTGCGAGTTGCATCGTCTTGAGGATAATCGATAATGGCGATAGGAGCATCAAGATATTCAGCCAAGCTACGAGCGCGTTTGACACCTGAATTTTTAGGGCTAACGACAACAACATCTGAGCCAAGTAGGCCCTTATCGCAGTAATGTTTTGCAAATAGGGGAACTGTGTAGAGGTTATCGACAGGAATATCAAAGAAACCTTGAACCTGAACAGCATGTAAATCAAGCGTAAGAACACGGTCAACACCAGCTTTAACCAGCATATTGGCAACTAATTTAGCTGTAAGTGGCTCACGTGGTGAAGCAATGCGGTCTTGACGTGCATAGCCAAAATATGGAAGGACAACGTTGATACTGTGGGCACTTGCTCGCACACAGGCGTCGACCATGATCAACAATTCCATTAGGTGGTTGTTAACAGGGAAACTTGTTGATTGGATGATGTAAACATCATAACCACGGACACTTTCTTCGATATTGACTTGGATTTCTCCGTCTGAAAATTGACGTGATGACAGTTTTCCAAGTGGGGCACCAACAGCTTGAGCAATTTTTTGTGAAATCTCTTGGTTAGAGTTGAGTGCGAAAAGTTTCATATTTTTTCTATCTGACATTATAGACCGTCCTCTGTAAACTTCATAAATCCTAGTTATATATGTTTTGCATACATATATGAACTGGGATTCGTGTATTTTTATCTCTTCTATTTTACCAAAAAATGGAGATTATTTCAGCTATTTTTCATGCTTTTGATAAATCGAACCAATTTTGAAGGAGCTTTTTGATAAGAAATCTGATTTTTCTCTAAAAATTGTTGGAAATCCTGTTTGCCTTGCTCATGATCTTCCACTTCGAGCTCCAATTCGTAATCTATAATATCAAAATACTGACTCTCATCTAGTGCCATGAGGCCAATAGCTGTTTTCATTTCATAGCGAAGCGTTGTTAGACAACCAAGTACTTGCCATTTTTTACTTTGGATATCATGTTTTGCTAATTCATCTAGCACAAGCCCTTGAGTAAGATTTTCCTTGCTCAGATAATCTTCAGCATCTTTTAGCTGCAATTTTTGGTTGTACTCCATATTTCCAACACTTTGCGGGACTTTGAGTGTCAATTCCGCCCAGTCTTCAAAGGTTCGAATACGCATAGCAACTTTCTTTTCTCTAAGTTCAAAATCAGGCGTGTCGATGTAGTAATTTTTTTGAAGAACAGGGGTAACACCTGTGAACTGCTCTTTTAGACGATTGTATTCATCTTTTTTTAATAGTGTTTTCAATTCAATTTCTAAATGTTTCAATTTTCTTACCTTTTCTTTATCTATGAAAGCGGATTTATGGTATAATAGCTTTGTATTTATTGTATATGAATCTGGAGAAAAAATCAAAGATATTTTTAAAGGATAATATGAGAACAAGGGAGAATATATGACCTTAGAATGGGAAGAATTTCTAGATCCTTACATTCAAGCTGTTGGTGAGTTAAAAATTAAACTTCGTGGTATTCGTAAGCAATATCGCAAGCAAAATAAGCATTCTCCGATTGAGTTTGTTACTGGTCGAGTCAAGCCAATTGAAAGTATCAAGGAAAAAATGGCTCGACGTGGTATTACTTATGCGACATTAGAACACGATTTACAGGATATTGCTGGTTTGCGTGTGATGGTCCAGTTTGTAGATGACGTTAAGGAAGTAGTGGAAATTTTGCGCAAACGTCAGGATATGCGGATCGTACAGGAGCGAGATTACATTACTCATCGAAAGGCTTCAGGCTACCGTTCCTATCATGTGGTAGTAGAATATATGGTTGACACCATCAATGGAGCCAAGACCATTTTAGCAGAAATTCAAATTCGTACTTTGGCCATGAATTTCTGGGCAACGATAGAACATTCTCTCAACTACAAGTACCAAGGGGATTTCCCAGAGGAGATTAAGAAGCGACTGGAAATTACTGCCAAAATTGCCCATCAGTTGGATGAAGAAATGGGTAAAATTCGTGATGATATCCAAGAAGCCCAGGCACTTTTTGATCCTTTGAGTAGAAAATTAAATGATGGTGTAGGAAACAGTGACGATACAGATGAAGAATACAGGTAAACGAATTGACCTGATAGCAAATAGGAAACCGCAGAGTCAAAGGGTTTTGTATGAATTGCGAGATCGTTTGAAGAGAAATCAGTTTATACTCAATGATACTAATCCAGATATCGTTATTTCCATTGGTGGGGATGGCATGCTCTTGTCGGCTTTTCATAAGTACGAAAATCAACTTGATAAGGTCCGCTTTATCGGAGTTCATACTGGACATTTGGGCTTCTATACAGACTATCGTGATTTTGAGTTGGACAAGCTAGTGACTAATTTGCAGCTAGATACTGGAGCAAGGGTATCATACCCTGTTCTGAATGTAAAGGTCTTTCTTGAAAATGGTGAAGTGAAGATTTTCAGAGCACTAAATGAAGCTAGTATCCGAAGGTCGGATCGAACAATGGTAGCAGATATTGTAATCAATGGTGTCCCCTTTGAACGTTTTCGTGGAGACGGTCTAACAGTTTCGACACCGACTGGTAGTACAGCCTATAACAAGTCTCTTGGTGGAGCTGTTTTACACCCTACCATTGAAGCTCTGCAGTTGACAGAAATTGCCAGCCTTAACAATCGTGTTTATCGAACCCTGGGTTCATCTATTATTGTGCCTAAGAAGGATAAGATTGAACTCATTCCAACGAGAAACGATTACCATACCATTTCGGTTGACAATAGCGTTTATTCCTTCCGCAATATTGAGCGAATTGAGTATCAAATCGACCATCATAAGATTCACTTTGTCGCATCACCTAGCCATACTAGTTTCTGGAATCGTGTTAAGGATGCTTTTATTGGCGAGGTGGATGAATGAGGTTTGAATTTATCGCAGATGAGCATGTCAAGGTTAAGACTTTTTTGAAAAAGCACGAGGTTTCTAAGGGACTTCTGGCCAAGATTAAGTTTCGAGGCGGAGCTATTCTGGTCAATGACCAACCGCAAAATGCAACTTATCTATTGGATATTGGAGACCGAGTTATCATTGATATTCCCGCTGAGGAAGGCTTTGAAACTCTAGAAGCTATCGAGCGCCCATTGGATATTCTCTATGAGGATGACCATTTTCTAGTTTTGAATAAACCCTATGGAGTGGCTTCTATTCCTAGTGTCAATCACTCCAATACCATTGCCAATTTTATCAAGGGTTACTATGTCAAGCAAAACTATGAAAATCAGCAGGTTCACATTGTGACTCGACTTGATAGGGACACTTCTGGCTTGATGCTCTTTGCAAAACATGGCTATGCCCATGCACGATTAGACAAGCAGTTGCAGAAAAAGTCCATTGAAAAACGTTATTTTGCTTTGGTTAAAGGTGATGGATACTTGGAGCCAGAGGGTGAAATTATTGCTCCTATTGCGCGTGATGAAGACTCTATTATTACCAGACGAGTGGCTAAAGGCGGAAAGTATGCCCATACTTCTTACAAGATTGTAGCTTCTTATGGAAATATTCACTTGGTCGATATTCACCTGCATACTGGTCGAACCCACCAAATCCGAGTCCATTTTTCTTATATCGGTTTTCCTTTGCTGGGAGATGATTTGTATGGTGGTAGTCTGGAAGATGGTATTCAACGTCAGGCCCTGCATTGCCATTACCTATCCTTTTATCATCCATTTTTAGAGCAAGACTTGAAGTTATCAAGTCCCTTGCCGGATGATTTCAGTAACCTTATTAAACAGTTATCAACTAATACTCAATAAAACATATTAGAGTATAATTTATTATTTTAAAGGAGAAAACTCATGGAAGTTTTTGAAAGTCTAAGAGCCAACCTAGTTGGTAAAAATGTTCGCATCGTTCTACCTGAAGGAAAAGAACCTCGTATTCTTCAAGCTACGAAACGCTTGGTAAAAGAAACAGATGTTATTCCAGTCTTGCTTGGTAAACCAGAAAAAATTAAAATTTACCTTGAAATTGAAGGGATTCACGAGGGTTATGAAGTCATCGACCCTGACCACTACACTAAGTTTGACGAAATGGTTGCTGCGCTCGTTGAACGTCGAAACGGTAAGATATCAGAAGAAGAAGCTACTAGACTCTTACGTGAAGACGTTAACTACTTTGGTGTAATGCTAGTATATATGGGCTTGGTTGACGGTATGGTTTCAGGTGCACTTCACTCAACTGCTGCAACAGTTCGTCCAGCCCTTCAAATCATTAAAACTCGTCCTAATGTTACTCGTACTTCAGGTGCCTTCCTAATGACTCGTGGTTCAGAACGTTACCTATTTGGTGACTGTGCTATCAATATCAATCCTGATGCAGATGCCTTGGCTGAAATTGCGATTAATTCAGCAATCACTGCGAAAATGTTTGGTATAGAACCAAAAATTGCTATGTTGAGCTACTCAAGTAAAGGTTCTGGTTTTGGTGAGAACGTTGATAAGGTAGTAGCAGCTACACAACGTGCGCACGAACTACGCCCAGATCTTGAAATAGATGGGGAATTGCAATTTGACGCTGCCTTCCACCCTGAAACGGCAGCTTTAAAAGCTCCAGGAAGTAAAGTGGCTGGACAAGCAACTGTATTTATTTTCCCAAGTATCGAAGCTGGAAATATCGGTTACAAGATTGCAGAACGTCTCGGTGGTTTCTCAGCTGTGGGACCTGTTTTACAAGGTTTGAATAAGCCAGTTAATGATCTTTCACGTGGATGTAGTGCAGAAGATGTTTACAATTTGACTCTTATCACAGCAGCTCAAGCTATTCATCAATAAGATTTAGTCCTCTTTCCTCTGGGAAGAGGCTTTTTATACTCAATGAAAATCAAAGAGCAAACTAGGAAACTAGCCGCAGGCTGTACTTGAGTACGGCAAGGCGACGTGGACGTGGTTTGAAGAGATTTTCGAAGAGTATTAATACTAGGAGAAGGACAGTTAGAATCTTCTGTGTTATACTAGATATATGTTAGATTTGAAAGAATACGGTATCGTCATGTGGTCGGAGGAAAAGATCATTTCTTTCCGTGAGAAACTTCTCAGTTGGTATGATGAAAACAAAAGAGATTTACCGTGGCGCAGAAGTAAAAATCCTTATCATATCTGGGTGTCTGAAATCATGCTCCAGCAGACCAGGGTGGATACGGTTATTCCCTATTATAAACGATTCTTGGAATGGTTTCCGACAGTGGAAAGTTTGGCAACTGCACCTGAAGAAGGTTTGTTGAAGGCTTGGGAGGGACTGGGATATTATTCTCGAGTACGCAATATGCAGGCTGCGGCCCAGCAGATTATGACTGACTTTGGTGGCCAATTTCCAAACACCTATGAAGGAATTTCCAGTTTGAAAGGAATTGGTCCTTACACTGCAGGAGCCATTTCCAGTATTGCTTTTAACTTGCCTGAACCAGCTGTAGATGGTAATGTTATGCGAGTGCTGGCCCGTCTGTTTGAAGTCAACCACGATATTGGAATTCCAAGTAATCGAAAAATTTTTCAGGCAATGATGGAAATCCTGATTGATCCCGAACGGCCAGGAGACTTTAATCAAGCCTTGATGGACTTGGGTTCAGATATTGAGGCTCCTGTAAATCCTAGGCCAGAAGAGAGTCCAGTGAAGGACTTTAGTGCGGCATATCAGAATGGCACCATGGACCGTTATCCAATTAAGGCTCCCAAGAAAAAGCCAGTTCCCATTTATCTAAAAGCCTTAGTTGTGAAAAATGCTCAGGGGCAATTTTTACTTGAAAAAAATGAAAGTGAAAAGTTGTTGGCAGGATTTTGGCATTTTCCCTTGATAGAAGTAGATGAGTTTCCGCAAGAGGAGCAGTTTGACCTCTTCCATCAGGTTGCGGAAGAAAACGTGAACTTTGGTCCAAGTCCAGAAGAGAGTTTCCAGCAGGACTATGACTTAGAAGTTGATTGGCTTGAAGTTTATTTTGAGACTGTCAAGCATGTCTTTAGCCATCGCAAGTGGCATGTTCAAATTGTAGCAGGTCAGGTGAGTGATTTCCATGATTTTTCAGATAGGGAAGTTCGCTGGCTTTCACCAGAAGAGTTTAAGAATTATCCACTTGCCAAACCCCAACAAAAAATCTGGCAGGCTTATGCAAAAGTCAACTTAGACAATAGCAAAGAATAGCTATTGTGTCTTCTTGCTATTTTTTTGGTATAATAGTAGAGAAAAAGGTGAACATATGAAAAAAATATTAATTGTAGATGATGAAAAACCAATCTCGGATATTATTAAGTTTAATATGACCAAGGAAGGTTACGAAGTTGTAACTGCTTTTAATGGTCGTGAAGCGTTAGATCAATATGAAGCAGAGCAACCAGATATTATCATTCTGGATTTGATGCTTCCAGAAATTGATGGTTTAGAAGTTGCGAAGGCTATTCGCAAGACAAGTAGTGTGCCTATTATCATGCTGTCGGCTAAAGACAGTGAATTTGATAAGGTTATCGGTTTAGAACTTGGAGCAGATGACTATGTGACCAAACCCTTCTCAAATCGTGAGTTGCAGGCGCGTGTTAAAGCTCTTCTTCGTCGTTCTCAACCTATACCAGTAGATGAGCAGGAAGCAGATAGCAAACCTCAGCCTATCCAAATTGGGGATTTAGAAATTGTACCAGATGCCTACGTGGCTAAAAAATATGGTGAAGAACTAGATTTAACCCATCGTGAATTTGAACTCTTGTACCACTTGGCTTCTCATATCGGTCAAGTGATTACACGCGAACACTTGCTTGAAACGGTCTGGGGTTACGACTATTTCGGAGACGTTCGAACAGTTGACGTAACTATCAGACGTTTGCGTGAGAAGATTGAAGACACACCAAGTCGTCCAGAGTATATTCTAACACGTCGTGGTGTTGGTTATTATATGAGAAATAATGATTAAACTAATTAAAGACACAGTTTTAACTAGTGATTTTATCTTTGTCCTCATTCTACTTGGCTTTATTTTAGTCGTGACCTTGCTTTTACTAGAAAATCGTCGGGATAATATTCGGTTGAAGAAAATCAATCAAAAGGTAAAAGACCTGATTGCAGGAGATTATTCTCAGGTATTAGATATGCAGGGAAGCTCTGAAATTACTAATATTACTAATAATCTCAATGATTTATCAGAAGTAATCCGCTTGACTCAAGAAAATTTGGAACAAGAGAGTAAACGGTTGCATAGTATCCTCTCTTACATGACGGACGGAGTCCTTGCGACCAATCGTCGTGGCAAGATTACCATGATTAATGACATGGCTAAGAAACAGCTAGGTGTTCAGAAAGAAGATGTTCTTAATAAAAGTATTTTAGAATTGCTTAAGATTGAAGATGAGTATGAACTTCGCGATTTGATCACCCAGATTCCTGAGCTTATGATTGATTCTCAGGATGGTAATGGTGAATATCTGAGTCTTCGTGTACGTTTTGCTTTGATCCGTCGTGAGTCTGGCTTTATCTCTGGTTTGGTTGCTGTTTTACACGATACGACGGAGCAGGAGAAGGAAGAGCGCGAACGGAGGCTTTTTGTTTCCAACGTTAGTCATGAGCTACGTACTCCTTTAACTAGTGTGAAATCTTATCTTGAAGCCCTGGATGAAGGAGCCTTATCAGAACCTGTCGCACCAGACTTTATCAAGGTTTCTCTAGACGAAACTAACCGTATGATGCGGATGGTGACAGACCTTCTCCATCTTTCACGTATTGATAATGCAACCAGTCATTTGGATGTAGAGATGATTAATTTCACTGCTTTTATTACCTTTATTCTTAACCGTTTTGATAAGATGAGGGGACCAGATGAAGAGAAGAAATATGATTTGGTAAGGGATTATCCGATTACTTCAGTCTGGATAGAGATCGATACAGACAAGATGACACAGGTGATTGACAATATTCTCAACAATGCTATCAAGTATTCTCCAGATGGTGGGAAAATCACAGTGACCATGAAGACGACTGATGATCAGATGATTTTATCTATCTCAGACCAAGGATTGGGTATTCCTAAGCAGGATTTACCTCGTATCTTTGACCGTTTCTATCGCGTTGACCGTGCTAGAAGTCGTGCCCAAGGTGGAACTGGGCTAGGTCTAGCTATTGCTAAAGAAATTGTCAAACAACATGAGGGCTTTATTTGGGCTAAGAGTGAATACGGTAAGGGATCAACCTTCACCATTGTGCTCCCTTATGATAAGGATGCAGTGAAAGAAGAAGTATGGGAGGATGAAGTAGAAGACTAGAATGAGTGAAACAGGCTTTAAATACAGTATTTTAGCGTCGGGTTCCAGTGGAAATTCATTTTATCTGGAAACCCCAAAAAAGAAGTTTTTAGTGGATGCAGGATTGTCTGGTAAGAAAATTACCAGCCTACTTGCTGAAATTAATCGTAAGCCAGAAGATCTGGATGCTATCTTGATTACGCATGAGCATTCAGACCATATCCATGGAGTGGGTGTTTTGGCTCGCAAGTATGGTATGGATTTGTATGCCAATGAAAAGACTTGGCAGGCTATGGAAAATAGCAAGTATCTTGGCAAGGTGGATTCTTCGCAAAAGCATATCTTTGAAATGGGCAAAACCAAAACCTTTGGAGATATCGACATCGAGAGTTTTGGTGTGAGCCATGATGCAGTCGCACCGCAGTTCTATCGCTTTATGAAGGATGATAAGAGTTTTGTCCTTTTGACAGATACAGGTTATGTTAGTGACCGTATGGCAGGGATTGTCGAGAATGCGGATGGCTATCTCATCGAGTCCAATCATGATGTAGAGATTTTGCGAGCAGGTTCTTACGCTTGGCGACTCAAACAACGAATCCTATCAGATCTTGGTCACCTTTCTAATGAGGACGGTGCTGAAGCTATGATTCGGACGCTAGGAAATCGTACTAAGAAGATTTACCTTGGGCATTTATCTAAGGAAAACAATATCAAGGAATTGGCTCATATGACTATGGTCAATCAGCTAGCACAAGCGGATTTAGGTGTAGGAGTAGACTTTAAGGTATATGATACCTCACCAGATACCGCAACACCATTGACAGATATATAGAAAGAACGCTGAGAAGGTGTTCTTTTTTTATATATCTAGTAGAGATTTGGTGTGGTATAATATTTACAAATGATATAGGAGAAGTAGTGTGAAAAGAAAATGGTTATTTAAGGATTACTATGATACAACGATTATCATACTTGCGTTGATATCTGTTGTTCTAGTCTTGCTTGGATTTGCTGAGATGGTCGATTTGGACAATCCTCCATACAGTATTATTGACTTACTGCTTTGGTTTGTGTTTGTGGTAGATTATGGTTGGCGGTTCTTTTTAAGTAAAGGGAAATGGCGATTCATAATTGAAAATATCTTTGATCTGCTAGCTATCCTGCCTTTAAATGCTATTTTTACAGTGTTTCGATTAGGACGTATCTTTCGCCTAGCAAGGCTGACAAAATTACTGAAACTGACTCGTCTTTTAAGAATCGTTGGATTAACTGGCAAGCTGGAAAAGAAAGTAAGCAAACTCTTACGAACAAATGGCTTACTTTATATTCTTTATCTCAATTTCTTTATTGTATTGCTAGGGAGTTCGATTTTATCCGTTGTTGAAGAAAAATCTTTCTCAGATAGTCTTTGGTGGTCTCTTGTAACTGTAACGACAGTGGGTTATGGGGATATTATTCCTACTTCAATTTTTGGTAAATGGTTAGCTGTCTTATTAATGCTTGTCGGTATTGGAACAATAGGAATGTTAACGAGTGCCTTGACAAACTTTTTTGTAAAAGATAATCCAGATGAACAGATAAAACTTGATAAACTTCAAGATGAATTATCTAGTCAGAGAATATTAATAGAGAAACAATCTGAAAAGATAGAAGAACTACATCGAATGATACAAGATTTGATTGAAAAAAGGTAATTTTGACCATTTAAAAACCACTCGATGAGTGGTTTTTTTTACAATCCTGCGAATTCTTTGATTTCTTGTGCTGACATTGAAGAGTCGCAACGGACATTGATTTGTCCATCTGCAATGTGAACGAAGCCTGGTACAGTTGGGATTCCGTAGCGTGAGCGGAATGCTTGTAACTCATTGAGTTGGCTTGGTTCTTCACTATTGATGAAGTAGATGTGAGCTTTAGTTTCAGCTACGACACCTGACAATGTACCAGCAAATTTACGGCAGTAAGGGCAAGTTTTGCGACCGATAAAGAAGGTTGAAGTTTCTTTTTTATCAAGAGCTTCTTGCGCACGCGCTACTGTAGTGACTTCAAGGTCTTTGATATTATCTAAAAATTGTTCCATGAGATTACCTCGCTTTCATTGATATGTCTAGTATGCCATAAAGTTTCTAAAATTGCTTAGATTTGATACGAAAAAAAGATGAGATTGGTTTGTCTCATCTTTTATAGGATTTTATTTTACAAAAGCATTGATTTCTGCTTCGATGTTAGCAATTTTAGCTTGTGATTCTTCGTTGGTTTCACCTACAACTGCAATGTAGAACTTGATTTTTGGTTCTGTACCTGAAGGGCGAACGGCAATCCATGAACCGTCAGCAAGTGTGTATTTCAACACATCACTTGGAGGAGTTGTCAAGTTTGTAACAGTGCCGTCAGCAGCAGTAGCAGTTTGTGCCTTGAAGTCTTCTACGACAGTGATAGCTGTTGCGTTCCATTCTTTTGGAGCATTGTTACGGAATTTAGCCATAATCGCTTTGATTTGTTCAGCACCATCGACACCTGAAAGGGTAACAGAGATAGTCTTTTCAGCGTAGTAGCCATACTCTTTGTAGATTTCTTCGATACCGTCAGCAAGTGTCAAACCGCGTGAACGGTAGTATGCAGCAAGTTCAGCAACGACAAGAACGGCTTGGATAGCATCTTTATCACGTACGAATGGTTTAATCAAGTAACCGAAGCTCTCTTCAAATCCCATCATGTAAGTGTGATTGTGTTTTTCTTCGAATTCTTGGATTTTTTCAGCGATAAATTTGAAACCAGTCAAGACGTTGAACATGGTTGCGCCGTAGCTTTCAGCAATCTTCGTTACCAAGTCAGTTGATACGATAGATTTACATAGGGCTGCATTTTCAGGAAGAGTTCCAGCGTTTTTGTGGGCTTCCAAGATATATTTTGCCATGATAGCACCGATTTGGTTACCTGAAAGGTTGAGGTAGCTACCATCTTTTTGAAGAACTTCAACACCAACACGGTCAGCATCAGGGTCAGTTGCCACAAGAACATCTGCACCAACTTGACGACCAAGTTCTTCTGCAAGGGCAAAGGCTGCTTGGCTTTCTGGGTTTGGAGATTTAACAGTTGAGAAGTCTGGGTCAGCAGTTGCTTGCGCTTCAACAACTTGAACTGAGTCAAATCCTGCTTGGGCAAGAGCGCGACGAGCCAACATTTCACCAGTACCATGAAGTGGTGTGTAGACAATCTTCATGTCTTTACCGAATTCTTCAATCAAGGCTGGGTTGATGTTAACGTCCTTAACTTCTTTAAGGTATTCTACGTCAACAGCTTCGCCGATGACTTCAATCAAGCCAGAAGCTTTTTCAGCTTCCACATCAGCAACTTCAACAGCAAACGGGTTTTCGATTGCACGGATATAAGTAGTCAAAGCGTCTGCGTCGTGTGGAGGCATTTGCCCACCGTCTTCACCGTAAACCTTGTAACCGTTAAATGGAGCAGGGTTGTGGCTGGCTGTGACCATGATACCTGCGAAACAGTTGAGGTGACGAACTGCAAATGAGAGTTCTGGAGTTGGACGAAGGCTTTCAAATACGTAAGATTTGATGCCGTGTTTAGCAAGGACTGCAGCAGATTCAAAGGCAAACTCAGGTGAGAAGTGACGGCTATCGTAGGCGATTGCGACACCACGTTCTTTTTCATTTCCACCTTTTGATTCAATCAAACGAGCCAATCCTTCAGTAGCTTGGCGAACAACGTAGATGTTGATGCGGTTTGTACCAGCACCAATCAAGCCACGCATACCTGCAGTACCAAATTCAAGATTTGTATAGAAGGCATCTTCCTTCGTTTTTTCGTCCATATTTTCCAAATCTTGACGAAGGTAGTCTGGAAGCTCCGCAAAATCAACCCATTTCTGGTAATTTTCTTGGTAAGACATTAACATTCTCCTTTTTGTAAATTGTTTTAACCGTTCACATTATAGCACTTTTTAGCGTTTTAGTAAAACGGCAGCATAATTTTCAGAAAAGTAGTGACATATGCCTGTTTATCAAGTCTTGAATGCCTTAGGGAAACATGCTATACTACTTGTATGATTATTTTACAAGCTAATAAAATTGAACGTTCTTTTGCAGGAGAGGTTCTTTTTGATAATATTAACCTACAGGTTGATGAACGAGATCGGATAGCCCTTGTTGGGAAAAATGGTGCAGGGAAGTCTACTCTTTTGAAGATTTTAGTTGGAGAAGAGGAGCCGACTAGTGGAGAAATCAATAAGAAAAAAGATATTTCTCTGTCTTACCTAGCCCAAGATAGCCGTTTTGAGTCTGAAAATACCATCTACGATGAGATGCTTCATGTCTTTGATGACTTGCGTCGGACGGAGAAACAACTTCGTCAGATGGAGTTGGAGATGGGTGAAAAGTCTGGTGAGGATTTGGATAAACTGATGTCAGATTACGATCGCTTATCTGAGAATTTTCGCCAAGCAGGCGGCTTTACCTATGAAGCTGATATTCGAGCGATTTTAAATGGATTCAAGTTTGACGAGTCTATGTGGCAGATGAAAATTGCCGAGCTTTCGGGTGGTCAAAACACTCGTTTGGCACTTGCCAAAATGCTTCTTGAAAAGCCCAGTCTCTTGGTCTTGGACGAGCCAACCAACCACTTGGATATTGAAACTATCGCCTGGCTAGAGAATTACTTGGTAAATTATAGCGGTGCCCTCATTATCGTCAGCCACGACCGTTATTTCTTGGACAAGGTTGCGACGATTACGCTGGATTTGACCAAGCATTCTTTGGATCGTTATGTGGGTAACTACTCTCGTTTTGTCGAGTTGAAGGAGCAAAAACTAGCTACTGAGGCAAAAAACTATGAAAAGCAACAGAAGGAGATTGCTGCTCTGGAAGACTTTGTCAATCGTAATCTAGTCCGAGCTTCAACGACCAAACGTGCCCAATCTCGTCGTAAACAACTGGAAAAAATGGAACGTTTGGACAAGCCTGAAGCTGGTAAGAAAGCAGCCAACATGACCTTCCAGTCTGAGAAAACGTCGGGCAATGTTGTTCTGACTGTTGAAAATGCAGCTATTGGCTATGATGGAGAAGTCCTGTCAGAGCCTATCAACTTAGACCTTCGTAAAATGCATGCTGTTGCTATTGTTGGACCAAACGGTATTGGGAAATCAACCTTTATCAAGTCGATAGTAGACCAGATTCCTTTTATCAAGGGTGAGAAGCGCTTTGGGGCAAATGTTGAAGTTGGTTACTATGATCAGACCCAAAGCAAACTAACCCCAAGTAATACGGTTTTAGATGAGCTTTGGAATGATTTTAAATTAACTCCAGAGGTAGAAATTCGTAACCGTCTAGGTGCCTTCCTTTTCTCAGGAGATGATGTTAAAAAATCAGTCGGCATGCTGTCAGGTGGCGAGAAAGCTCGTTTGCTTTTGGCTAAATTGTCTATGGAAAACAACAACTTCTTGATTCTGGACGAGCCAACCAACCACTTGGATATTGATAGCAAGGAAGTGCTAGAAAATGCCTTGATTGACTTCGATGGAACTCTTCTCTTCGTCAGCCACGACCGTTACTTTATCAATCGTGTGGCAACTCATGTTTTGGAATTATCTGAGAATGGCTCGACTCTCTACCTTGGAGACTACGACTACTATGTTGATAAAAAAGCTGAAATGGAAGTCAGTCAGATAGAGGAAGCTTCAACTAACAATCAAGTAAAAGACTCAAGTCCAGTCAATGACTATCAAGCTCAGAAAGAAAGTCAAAAAGAAGTTCGCAAACTCATGCGACAAATCGAAAATCTAGAAGCTGAAATCGAAGAGTTAGAAAGTCAAAGCCAAGCTATTTCTGAACAAATGTTGGAAACAAACGATGCCGGCAAACTGATGGAATTGCAGGCTGAGTTGGACAAAATCAGCCATCGTCAGGAAGAAGCCATGCTTGAGTGGGAAGAATTGTCAGAGAAGGTGTAAAAAATGGAACATCTTGGAAAGGTATTTCGTGAATTTCGAACAAGTGGAAATTATTCTTTAAAGGAAGCAGCAGGCGAGTTTTGCTCTACCTCTCAGTTATCTCGCTTTGAGCTTGGGGAGTCTGACCTAGTAGTCTCGCGTTTCTTTGAGATTTTGAATAATATTCATGTCACAATCGAAAATTTCATGGATAAGGCAAGGAATTTTCATAATCATGAACATGTTGCCATGATGGGAAAAATTGTGCCTCTTTACTATTCAAATGATATTGCAGGTTTTCAAAAGCTTCAAAGAGAACAACTTGAAAAGGCTAAGAGTTCGACGAATCCCCTTTATTTTGAGCTGAACTGGATTTTGTTGCAAGGTCTGATTTGTCAAAGAGATTCGACTTATCATATGAAGCAGGATGATTTGGATAAGGTAGCAGATTATCTTTTCAAGACAGAAGAATGGACCATGTATGAATTGATTCTGTTGGGTAACCTCTATAGTTTCTACGAGGTAGACTATGTCACACGGATTGGTAGAGAAGTTATGGAGAGGGAAGAATTTTACCAAGAGATTGGTCGCCATAAGAGATTAGTGTTGATTTTGGCCCTTAATTGTTACCAGCATTGTTTAGAGCATCTTTTTTTTGACAATGCAAGTTATTTTGAGACTTATACAGAGAAGATTATTGGTAAAAACATTAGTCTGTATGAACGAAATATTTTACATTACCTCAAAGGTTTTGCCTTATATCAAAAAGAACAGTGTAAAGAAGGCTGTAAGCAGATGCAAGAGGCCATGCATATTTTTGACGTGCTAGGTCTTCCAGAGCAAGTAGCCTACTATCAAGAACACTACGAAAAATTTATCAAAAATTAATTTTCCCAAATAAGGGAAAAAGAAAAAAGCTCCTTTCGGTTTTGATACAATAGTTTCAAAATTTGAGAGGAGTTTTTATATGAATCGCTATGCAGTACAGTTGATTAGCCGCGGAGCTGTTAACAAGATAGGGAATATGCTCTATGATTATGGAAATAGTGTCTGGTTGGCGTCCATGGGGACTATCGGACAGACAGTTTTAGGAATGTATCAGATTTCTGAACTCGTCACATCTATTCTAGTCAATCCCTTTGGTGGAGTTATATCAGACCGTTTTTCTCGTCGTAAGATTTTAATGACGACAGACCTTATTTGTGGGATTCTTTGTCTGGCTATTTCTTTCATAAGGAATGACAGTTGGATGATTGGGGCTTTGATTGTTGCCAACATTGTTCAGGCGATTGCTTTTGCCTTTTCTAGACCTGCAAATAAGGCAATTATCACAGAATTGGTGGAGAAAGATGAACTGGTCCTCTACAATTCTCGTTTGGAATTGGTGATGCAGGTTGTCAGTGTGAGTTCCCCTGTACTTTCTTTTCTGGTTTTACAATTTGCAAGTCTTCGGATTACCTTGGTATTAGATGCCCTTAGTTTTTTCCTCGCTTTTGGCTTGGTAGCCTTGCTTCCAAAGAAAGAAGAGAAGACTATGGGTGAGAAGAAACTCACATTCAGAGTTATTTTTTCTGATATTAAGGAGGGAGTTCACTATATTTTGAAGCAAAAGGAAATCTTCTTTTTGTTAGTCATGGCTTCAAGTGTCAATTTTTTCTTCGCAGCCTTTAATTATCTCCTTCCTTTTTCAAATCAGCTCTATGGAGTTCAAGGTGCCTATGCTACTATTTTAACTATGGGGGCTATCGGTTCTATTGTTGGGGCGCTACTAGCTAGTAAGATTAAAGCCAGTATGGAAATGCTTTTGTTTTTATTGGCTCTGACTGGACTTGGAGTGATGATAATGGGATTCACCCTCCCCTCCTATCTTGCTTTTTCAGGAAATTTCGTTTGTGAACTCTTTATGACGATTTTCAATCTTCACTTTTTTACTCAAGTACAAATCAAGGTTGAAGGTGAATATCTTGGTAGAGTTCTCAGTTCGATTTATACCTTAGCTATACTATTTATGCCTATAGCAACAGGTTTAATGACCTGGCTTCCAAGTGTCCATCTTTATTCTTTCTTGATTATTGGACTTGGAGTTGTCGCCTTATCTTTCTTAGCTCTAGGCTATGTACGAGCTCATTTTAAAAAAGAGATATAAGTCTGTTGAGTTTCAAAAATATTTCCAATCTAAGTATTTTTTCCGCCCTTCTCGTTTGTGAGGAGGGCTTAGTTTATGGTAAAATGGTTTTATGAATAAAAGAATGAATGAGTTAGTCGCCTTGCTCAATCGCTATGCGACTGAGTACTATACCAGCGATAATCCGTCAGTTTCAGATAGTGAGTATGACCGCCTTTACCGTGAGTTGGTCGAGTTAGAAACTGCTTATCCAGATCAAGTATTAGCAGACAGTCCGACCCATCGTGTTGGTGGCAAGGTTTTAGATGGTTTTGAAAAATACAGTCATCAGTATCCTCTTTATAGTTTGCAGGATGCTTTTTCACGTGAGGAGCTTGAAGCTTTTGACGCGCGTGTTCGTAAGGAGGTGGCCCATCCAACCTATATTTGTGAGCTGAAAATCGATGGCTTGTCTATCTCACTGACTTATGAAAAGGGGATTTTGGTTGCTGGTGCAACACGTGGAGATGGTTCTGTTGGGGAGAATATCACGGAAAACCTCAAGCGTGTTAAGGACATTCCTTTGACCTTGCCAGAAGAGTTAGATATCACTATTCGTGGGGAATGTTACATGCCACGCGCTTCTTTCGACCAAGTCAACCAAGCTCGCCAAGAAAATGGAGAACCTGAATTTGCCAATCCTCGTAATGCGGCAGCAGGCACCCTGCGACAGTTGGATACAGCAGTAGTTGCCAAGCGTAATCTTGCCACTTTCCTCTATCAAGAAGCCAGCCCTTCAACTCGTGATAGTCAAGAAAAGGTTTTGAAGCACCTAGAACAGCTTGGTTTTGTGGTCAATCCTAAGCGAATCTTGGCAGAAAACATAGATGAAATCTGGAATTTTATCCAAGAAGTAGGACAGGAACGGGAAAATCTGCCTTATGATATTGATGGAGTCGTAATCAAGGTCAATGACCTAGCAAGTCAAGAAGAACTTGGTTTTACCGTTAAGGCTCCAAAGTGGGCAGTGGCCTATAAGTTCCCAGCTGAAGAAAAAGAAGCTCAACTCTTATCAGTTGATTGGACAGTTGGCCGTACGGGTGTTGTAACCCCAACAGCCAATCTAACACCAGTACAACTAGCTGGTACAACTGTTAGCCGTGCGACTCTGCACAATGTGGATTATATTGCTGAAAAAGATATCCGTAAAAACGACACGGTTATCGTCTATAAGGCTGGAGATATCATCCCTGCCGTTTTACGTGTGGTAGAGTCAAAACGGGTTTCTGAAGAGAAACTAGATATCCCTACAAACTGCCCAAGTTGTGATTCTGACTTGTTGCACTTTGAAGATGAAGTGGCCCTGCGTTGTATCAATCCGCGTTGCCCTGCCCAAATCATGGAAGGCTTGATTCACTTTGCCTCTCGTGATGCAATGAATATTACAGGCCTTGGTCCATCAGTAGTTGAGAAACTCTTTGCTGCCAATCTGGTCAAGGATGTGGCGGATATTTACCGCTTGAAAGAAGACGATTTCCTCCTTTTAGAGGGTGTTAAGGAAAAGTCTGCTGCTAAACTGTATCAAGCCATTCAAGCATCTAAGGAAAATTCTGCTGAAAAACTCTTGTTTGGACTAGGAATTCGCCATGTCGGAAGCAAGGCTAGTCAGCTCTTACTTCAACATTTTAATTCAATCGAAAATCTAGCTCAGGCAGATCCAGACGAAGTGGTTAGTATTGAAAGTTTGGGTGGTGTGATTGCCAAGAGTCTCCAGACTTATTTTGCGACAGAAGGCTCTGAAATTCTCCTCAGAGAATTGAAAGAAGCAGGAGTCAATCTGGACTATAAAGGTCAGACTGTAGTAGCGGATGCGGCCTTGTCAGGTTTGACCGTGGTATTGACTGGAAAATTAGAACGTCTCAAGCGCTCAGAAGCTAAAAGTAAACTCGAAAGTCTAGGTGCCAAAGTGACAGGCAGTGTTTCTAAAAAGACCGACCTCGTCGTGGCAGGAGCAGATGCTGGAAGTAAACTTCAAAAAGCACAAGAACTTGGCATCGAAGTTCGAGATGAAGCTTGGCTAGAAAGTCTGTAATGATAGTTTAAAACCAGAGTTTAGACAGTATAACTAGTTTGTCAATCGGGACAAAATTAGTCAAAAATTTATTAGTGAAATAGAAACAAATTAAAAAGGAAAAATAAAAAATGTATAACTACCCTATGCGCATTCATTACCATCGTAAGAATGGAGAATACGACACTTGCTCTTTTGTAAAAAGTCAGGATCAGCGGATTGATTTGCTTACTTACCAAGAAGATTATTTTGGTGCCTTATTTAGTTTTGAACACCCAAGTTCTCATGCCTTAGAAAGCTTGAATTTTGTGGTTCATACAGGCCAAACCAGTAAAGAATATGCTATCCGTTTTAATCACTATCCCCTCTTAACAGAGGTCTGGATTTTGGAAGGTGATGACAGAATTTATTATTCTGAAAATCCTGCTATTGCCAGTCCTTTCTATAAAAATCAAAATCCATTTGCCTTTGACAAGGCTATCAATAGTGCTAGTTTTGATCACCATTGGGGCTACCAAGGAGAATTGGGGTGCCGTGTAGAGGACAATCAGGCTCATTTTGCCCTTTGGGCTCCTACAGCTACAGAAGTGCAGGTTGTTGTTTATGAATCAGCTGCTAATGATGCACCAGTTTGGAAAACTTTTGATATGGAGAGAGGCAATAGCTACTCCTATAATCATAAGGACAATACTATTGGTGTCTGGAGTTTGGATGTTGAGGAAGATTTGACTGGTAAGGCTTATCAGTATCAAGTTCAATTCCCCCATCACCAAAGTCTTACTCGCGACCCATACACTATCGCAACCAGTCCTGATGGCAAACGTTCTGCTATCCTGAGTCATGAAGAAAAGCAAATTGAAAACTTTGAGGTTAAGCACGGTTCTGATGCTACTTGGCGCTTGGCAAATCCATGTAAGGCAGTTATTTGTGAAATGCACATTCGTGATTTGACCAAATCACCGACCTCAGGTGTGGATGAACATCTTCGAGGAACTTTCTTGGGTGCTGCGCAGACTGGAACGGTTAACCAATATGGCCAGTCAACTGCTTTTGACTACATCAAGAAGATAGGCTACAATTATGTTCAGTTGCAACCAATTGCAGATCGTCACAAAGAATACGATGAGGATGGGAATGTGACCTACAACTGGGGTTATGACCCACAAAACTATAATGCACCAGAAACGAGCCTTTCAACCAATCCAGATGATCCAGCTCAGGTCATTCGTGATTTGAAGACCATGGTTCAAGCTTATCATGATGCGGGTATTGGTGTCATTATGGATGTGGTCTATAATCATACCTTCTCAGTTGTTGATGCACCTTTCCAAACAACAGTCCCTGATTACTATTATCGTATGAATCCAGACGGTACTTTCCAGAATGGAACGGGTGTTGGAAATGAAACAGCCAGTGAACATGAAATGTTCCGCAAGTATATGATTGATTCTCTTCTATACTGGGTTCAGGAATACAATATTGACGGCTTCCGTTTTGACTTGATGGGTATTCATGATGTTAAGACCATGCAGATGATTCGTCAGAGTTTGGATGAAATCGACCCTAACATTATCCTTTATGGAGAAGGATGGGATATGGGAACAGGTCTTGCACCTTATGATAAGGCTAAGAAAGACAATGCCTACCAGATGCCAAATATCGGTTTCTTTAATGACAATCAGCGTGATGCTGTCAAAGGTGGAGAAGTTTATGGTGCAATTAAATCAGGTTTTGTCAGCGGTGCTGCGACAGAGCCAATTCTAGCCAAAGCAATTCTAGGCAGTCGTGAATTAGGTACCTATACACATCCAAACCAAGTGCTTAACTATGTAGAGGCCCATGACAATTACAATCTTCACGATTTGTTGGCAACCCTACATCCAGACCAAAGTTCAGAGCAAATCATGCGCAAGGTTGAGACAGCCATAGCTATGAACCTACTCATGCAGGGGATGGCCTTTATGGAAATCGGCCAAGAATTTGGTCGTACCAAACTGGTTGCGACTGGTGAAAATGGTGAGCTGACCCATGATGATAGAGAACGTGCTATGAATAGCTATAATGCTCCTGATAGCGTGAATCAAGTCAACTGGGATTTGATCAATGAGCGTCAAGATAGTATTGCGTTTATCCGTCAGATGATTCGATTGAAGACAGAAAGCAGTGCCTTTTCTTACCCAACTTATGATGAGATTTACCATCATGTTTTTGTTCATTCAGCCAACGAACATAGTGGTTTGATTGTCTATGAGATTCAAGGGGAAGAACATTTACTGGTTGTATTTAATACTAAAGGGCAAGACTTCCAGTTTGAAAATGCAGGAAATCTAGAACTATTGGTGACCAATAGCCATTTAAGTGATAAAGACATGGTTGGTGGCGTCAGTGCCAGCGTCTTTAAAGTTTTGTAGAATAGAGTTACAATTTAAATTCATTTGCAGTACTTTATCTCTTAAAAACAATAAAATCAGGAAATTCATTTCCTGGTTTATTTTTTTACTTAAAATTATATTTTTGTTAGCTAAATAACGAACTTTATGATAATATTATTAAAAAAACAATTCGTTTTCAAATAATTTCTGAAAATTTTCTTGATTTACAAGTGGATAAATCAGTGAATTTATTGAAGGCTTTCAAAAGAATTTTTAGCAAATTCCGTAATTTACTTGAATCTTCTCTAAAAAGGTAGTATAATAAATCTATAGAAAACGCTTACAGAAATAGGAGGGTGTATGGATAAGAAACAAGCTTTAGAAACCTTTATGACAGGTGAAAATTTTCACCTCCAGCATTATCTGGGAGCACATAGGGAAGAAAAAAATGGAGAGTATGGCTATACTTTTCGTGTGTGGGCACCCAATGCTCAGGCAGTTCACTTGGTAGGGGATTTCACCAATTGGGTTGAAAATCAAATTCCGATGGAACGGAATGAATTTGGTGTTTGGGAAGTTTTCACCAGTTTTGCTCAAGAAGGCCAAATTTATAAGTACAATATTACACGTGCAAATGGTCATCAGCTGATGAAGATTGATCCTTTGGCTGTAAGGTATGAGGCACGACCTGGGACTGGTGCTATTTTAACAGATATTCCAGAAAAAAAATGGAAGGATGGCCTCTGGCTAGCCCGTAGAAAACGCTTGAGCTTTGAAGAGCGTCCTGTCAATATTTACGAGGCTCATGCTGGCTCTTGGAAGAGAAATCCTGATGGCAGCCCCTATAGTTTTGCTCAATTGAAAGATGAACTCATTCCTTACTTGGTTGAGATGAACTATACTCACATTGAGTTTATGCCCTTGATGTCTCACCCACTCGGTTTGAGTTGGGGCTATCAGCTTATGGGTTACTTTGCTCTAGAGCATGCCTATGGTCGTCCTGAAGAGTTTCAAGATTTTGTTGAGGAATGCCATTTAAACAATATAGGCGTTATTGTTGACTGGGTACCTGGTCATTTCACCATTAATGATGATGCCTTAGCTTATTATGACGGGACACCGACTTTTGAATACCAAGACCATAATAAGGCTCATAACTACGGTTGGGGTGCTCTCAATTTTGACCTTGGAAAGAATGAAGTCCAGTCCTTCTTGATTTCAAGTATCAAACATTGGATTGAATTTTACCATTTGGACGGTATTCGAGTGGATGCGGTTAGCAACATGCTCTATCTTGATTATGATGATGCGCCATGGACGCCTAATAAAGATGGCGGAAATCTCAACTACGAGGGCTATTATTTCCTTCAACGCTTGAATGATGTGATTAAACAAGCTCATCCAGACGTTATGATGATAGCTGAGGAAAGTTCATCAGCTACTCAGATTACTGACACCAAGGATTCAGATGGTCTAGGATTTGATTATAAGTGGAATATGGGCTGGATGAATGATATCCTCCGATTCTACGAAGAAGATCCGATCTATCGTAAATACGACTTTAATCTGGTGACCTTCAGCTTTATGTATGTCTTCAAGGAGAATTATCTCTTACCATTCTCGCACGATGAAGTGGTTCATGGCAAGAAGAGTATGATGCACAAGATGTGGGGAGATCGTTATAATCAATTCGCAGGTTTGCGTAATCTCTACACTTACCAAATTTGTCACCCAGGTAAGAAATTGCTCTTCATGGGTAGCGAATATGGTCAATTCCTGGAATGGAAATCTGAAGAACAGCTAGAATGGTCTAATCTAGAAGACCCAATGAATGCTAAGATGAAGTATTTCACTTCTCAGCTAAATCAGTTTTACAAAGACCATCGCTGTCTGTGGGAAATCGATACCAGCTATGATGGGATTGAAATCATTGATGCGGATAATCGAGACCAGAGTGTTCTTTCCTTCATCCGTAAGGGTAAAAAGGATGATATGTTAGTCTGTGTCTTTAATATGGCACCAGTTGAACGAAAAGATTTTACAATCGGACTTCCTGTTGCAGGGATTTACGAAGAAGTTTGGAATACTGAGTTAGAAGAGTGGGGAGGCGTCTGGAAGGAGCATAATCAAACTGTTCAAACGCAAGAAGGACTATGGAAAGATTATGAGCAAACCTTGACATTTACCCTACCGGCTATGGGAGCAAGTGTATGGAAAATCAAGCGTCGCTTGAAACCTACTAAAATTGTCACAAGTAAAAACCAAAAAGGAGTAGAAAATGAAGAATGAAATGTTAGCTTTGATTCTTGCTGGTGGGCAAGGAACTCGTCTCGGTAAACTCACTCAAAGCATCGCAAAACCAGCTGTGCAATTTGGTGGGCGCTACCGTATCATTGACTTTGCTCTCTCAAACTGTGCCAACTCAGGCATTCACAATGTTGGAGTCATCACACAGTATCAACCACTTGCTCTTAACAACCATATTGGGAATGGTTCAAGTTGGGGTCTAGATGGTATCAATTCTGGTGTCTCTATTCTTCAACCTTATTCTGCAAGTGAAGGAAATCGTTGGTTCGAAGGGACTAGCCACGCTATTTACCAAAATATCGACTATATCGACAGTGTTAATCCTGAGTATGTTTTGATTCTATCTGGGGACCACATCTACAAAATGGACTATGATGATATGCTCCAGTCTCACAAGGATAATAATGCCAGTTTGACAGTAGCTGTTCTAGATGTCCCTCTTAAAGAAGCAAGCCGTTTTGGTATCATGAATACAGATGCAAATAACCGCATTGTTGAATTTGAAGAAAAACCAGCTCAA
Source organism: bacterium (assembly GCA_905221085.1). Taxonomy (GTDB): domain Bacteria; phylum Bacillota; class Bacilli; order Lactobacillales; family Streptococcaceae; genus Streptococcus. Next base: position 172,738 of record CAJNBT010000001.1, on the reverse strand, counting down.
CCTAAATCTACTAAAGCCTCTATGGGTATTTATATCTTTGATTGGCAGCGTCTCCGAAATATGCTTGTTGCTGCTGAAAAGAGCAATGTCGATATGTCAGACTTTGGTAAGAATGTCATTCCAAATTACCTTGAGTCTGGTGAAAGTGTCTATGCTTATGAATTTAATGGTTACTGGAAAGACGTTGGTACTATTGAGTCACTTTGGGAAGCGAACATGGAGTACATTTCTCCAGAAAATGCCTTGGATAGTCGTAATCGTCAATGGAAGATTTACTCAAGAAACTTAATTTCACCACCAAACTTCCTTGGGGCAAACGCTCATGTGGAAGATTCCTTAGTTGTAGATGGATGTTTCGTTGATGGGACTGTTAAACATTCTATCCTTTCAACAGGAGCACAAGTTAGAGCAGGGGCAGAAGTAGTAGATTCAGTTATCATGAGTGGTGCAATTGTTGGTCAGGGAGCTAAAATTAAACGTGCCATTATTGGTGAAGGTGCAGTTATTTCTGATGGCGTCGAAATTGATGGAACAGAAGAAGTACAAGTCGTAGGATATGATGAAGTAGTGGGGGTAGCAACAGATGAAGATTGATAAATATTCTGCCATTTTAGGAAACACAGTTGGTTTTCATGATATGTCAACACTGACAGACCATCGTCCAGTAGCTAGTTTGCCATTTGGTGGTAAATATCGCTTGATTGACTTCCCGCTTTCAAGCCTTGCTAACGCTGGTGTTCGTAGTATTTTTGGTATTTTCCAACAAGATAATATTAGCTCAGTCTTTGACCATATTCGTTCAGGACGTGAGTGGGGCTTGTCAACTCTTCTTAGCCACTACTATCTAGGTATTTACAATACCCGTGTGGAAAGTAGTACAGTTGGGAAAGAATACTACCAACAGCTTCTTACTTATTTGAAACGTTCTGGCTCAAACCAAACAGTGTCACTCAACTGTGATGTTTTGATTAATATTGATCTGAATCAAGTATTCCACCTACATAACGCAACTAAAGAGCCAATCACTGTAGTTTATAAGAAACTTCCTAAGAAAGATATTTCAGAAGTAAATGCAATCTTGGAAGTGGATGAAACAGACCGTGTCCGTTCTCATAAACTCTTTGATAGCAAATCATCAGATGAAGTTTACAATATGTCCACAGATATCTTTGTCGTTGATACACCTTGGTTGATTGAACGTTTAGAAGAAGAAGCTAAAAAAGAACATCCAGAGAAATTACGCTATGTTTTACGAGATTTGGCTGCAAAAGAAGGGGCTTTTGCCTACGAGTACACAGGTTATCTGGCAAATATTCATTCTGTAGAGTCTTATTACCAAGCTAACAAAGATATGCTTGAATCTCAAAAATTCTACTCTCTCTTTACTCCAAACCAAAAGATTTATACAAAGGTTAAGAACGAAGAACCAACTTACTACGCTAACACATCTAAGGTAAGCACTTCTCAGTTTGCTTCTGGTAGTATCATTGAAGGTCAAGTGGCTAATTCTGTCTTATCACGTAACATTCATGTTCACAAGGATAGCTTGGTTAAAGATAGCTTACTATTCCCTCGTGTTGTGATTGGAGAAGGTGCTCAGGTCGAATATGCTATCTTGGACAAGGGTGTGGAAGTTGCGGATGGCGTTGTGATTCGTGGTACTGCAGAACATCCAGTTGTGGTTAAGAAAGGTAGCAAAGTAACAGAGGATATTCATTCATGAAAATTTTATTTGTAGCAGCTGAGGGTGCACCCTTTTCAAAAACAGGTGGTTTGGGAGACGTTATTGGCGCTCTTCCCAAATCACTAGTGAAACCGGGACATGACGTTGCAGTGATTTTACCCTACTATGACATGGTAGAGGCTAAATTTGGCAATCAGATTGAAGATGTTCTTCATTTTGAGGTGAGTGTTGGTTGGCGCAGACAGTATTGTGGGATTAAGAAAACAGTCTTAAACGGTGTAACCTTCTACTTTATTGACAACCAATATTATTTCTTCCGTGGTCATGTTTACGGTGATTTTGATGACGGAGAACGCTTTGCCTTTTTCCAACTGGCTGCCATTGAGGCTATGGAAAGAATTGACTTTATTCCTGACCTTCTCCATGTTCATGACTACCATACAGCAATGATTCCTTTCTTGTTGAAGGAAAAATACCGTTGGATTCAAGCCTATCAAGGAATAAAAACTGTTTTAACCATTCATAATTTGGAATTCCAAGGACAATTTTCAGAAGGAATGTTAGGGGATTTGTTTGGAGTTGGCTTTGAGCGTTATGCTGACGGTACCCTTCGCTGGAACAACTGTCTGAACTGGATGAAGGCAGGTATTCTTTACGCAGACCGTGTGTCAACCGTTTCACCTAGCTATGCTCATGAAATTATGACCAGTCAGTTTGGATGTAACTTGGATCAGATTCTTCGAATGGAGTCTGGTAAGGTTTCTGGTATCGTGAATGGGATTGATGCTGATTTGTATAATCCTCAGACGGATGTCCTTTTAGACTATCATTTTAGTCAGGAAGATTTGTCTGGAAAAGCCCAGAATAAGGCAAAATTACAAGAGAGAGTTGGTTTGCCAGTTAGAGCTGACGTTCCATTGGTGGGAATTGTTTCTCGTTTGACACGTCAAAAAGGTTTTGATGTAGTGGTGGAAAGTTTGCACCATATCTTGCAAGAAGATGTTCAGATTGTTCTTTTGGGAACTGGCGATCCTGCCTTTGAAGGAGCTTTCTCATGGTTTGCTCAGATTTATCCTGACAAGTTATCAGCAAATATCACTTTTGATGTCAAACTAGCTCAAGAAATCTACGCCGCTTGTGACCTCTTCCTCATGCCGAGTCGTTTTGAACCATGTGGCTTGTCTCAAATGATGGCTATGCGTTACGGAACCTTGCCATTGGTCCATGAAGTTGGTGGCTTGCGAGATACCGTTCGCTCTTTCAATCCAATCGAGGGAAGAGGTACTGGCTTTAGCTTTGACAATCTATCTCCTTATTGGTTAAATTGGACTTTCCAAACAGCTTTGGACTTGTATAGAAACCATCCTGATGTTTGGAGAAATCTACAAAAACAAGCTATGGAATGTGATTTTTCATGGGATACAGCCTGCAGATCATACCTTGACTTGTACCATAGTTTAGTTAATTAATAGATAAAATCGTATGATGGCTTCATACGATTTTTAGGCTGTTTAGATAGGAGAACTGATGTCTCAAGTAAAAGGCTTGTGTGTTATGGATGTTGATGGAACCTTAATCCTAGAAGAAGTGATTGATTTGTTGGGTAGAGAGGCAGGTCGTGAGGAGGAAATTTCGCAGATTACAAGTTGGGCAATGAGAGGGGAGTTAGACTTTGAAAGCAGTTTAAGAAAAAGAGTGTCCTTGTTGGAAGGTCTTCCTGTTTCGGTCTTTGATAAAGTCTTTAACACTATTCATCTATCGCCAAATGCCCAAGAATTCATCTCTATTCTCCAAAAGAATGATATCCTTGTCGGTCTGGTGTCCGGTGGTTTTACACCAATAGTTGATAGATTAGCAAAATCCCTCGGCATTACCTATTTCTCTGCCAATCAACTTGAAGTCAAAGATAGTCTTCTAACAGGGAAATTAGTTGGACAAATTATCAGCCCCGAGGTTAAAAAAGAGACTATGGAAAAATGGAGAAAGGAACTGAAACTTCCTAAAGATAGAACAGTTGCAATCGGTGATGGGGCCAATGATTTATTAATGTTGAAGTCGGCGGGACTAGGAATCGCCTTTTGTGCCAAAGAAGTACTCAAAAAAGAAATACCGAATCATGTTGACAAGAGGGATTTTTTAGAAGTACTTCCTTTGATTGACTTTTTAGAATGAGGGAAAATATGAAGATTGTAATTGCACCAGATTCATTTAAAGAAAGCTTGTCCGCACAACAGGTAGCTGAAGCAATAAAAAGAGGCTTCCAACAATCAATAGCAGATGTAGAATGCCTCCTCTGCCCTGTTGGTGATGGTGGCGAAGGTACAGTAGATTCCATTCGACATTCTCTTGACCTTGAAGAAAAATGGATCCAAGTGACAGGACCTTTTGGACAAAAAGAATCCATGCGCTATTTTCAAAAAAGTCAACTGGCACTATTTGAAGTTGCCGACTTGGTTGGCCTTGGAAAAATTCCGCTAGAGAAACGAAATCCACTTCAAATCCAAACTTGTGGTATTGGAGAGTTGATTCGTCATCTCATTGCTCAAGGGATTAAAGAAATCTATATCGGCGTTGGTGGCACGGCCAGTAATGACGGAGGAATTGGGATCGCTGCTGGTTTAGGTTATCGATTTTATGATAGGGATGGAAATGTCTTGCCCGCTTGCGGGCAGTCCTTATTAAACTTAGCTTCTATGTCAACAGAAAATTGCTATGAAATTCCTGAAGATGTACAAATTCGTATTTTAGCAGATGTCGTCAGTCCCTTATGTGGTCCTCAAGGTGCGACCTATATTTTTGGCAAACAAAAAGGCCTAGATCCTACTATGTTTGCAGTCGTAGATCAGGCAATCCAAGATTTTTATGAAAAATTCTCACCTGCAACATTGGAAATTAAAGGAGCAGGAGCTGGTGGAGGCCTTGCTGGCGGTTTATGTGCCTTTGCTCAGGCAAATATCGTGTCTGGAATTGATACCTGCTTGAACTTAATCAACTTTGATAAGAAAGTTTTACATGCTGACTTGGTTGTTGTAGGAGAAGGAAGGCTAGATCGTCAAAGCCTAGCAGGTAAAGCGCCTATTGGTGTTGCAAAAAGAACCCCTGTCGGAGTTCCGGTCATTGCTATTTGTGGTAGTCTTGCTGAAGATTTACCTTCCCTACCATTTGAAAATATCCAAGCTGCCTTTTCTATTTTAGAGAAAAGTGAACCTTTAGAAGATAGTTTGAAAAATACCAGTCTCTATCTGGAGCACACGGCTGCCAATATTGGGCGTTTATTAAGTCTGAGTAAGATTTAGCCAAACCATTTCTTCCAGATGGATGTTTTGGATGGTTCTTCCTTTTTAACTTCCCAAAGTTTTGCAAAAGCAAGTCGAAGGTTCTTTTCTTCTACTTGAACTGGTGCATTGCTATGGATAATCAGGCCAAAAGGAGAAGAAGTATGTTCTTCAGATACAATGGTAGCTTGACTATCAGTTTCTTTTGCTTCTTTTAAGTAGAAAACTTGTTTGTCAAATTCGATAGTTGGTGAAATCTTCACAAATAGTGGTTCTGCTTTTTCCTGAAGGTTTTCTAAAATAGATAAAAAGCCTTTTTCTAACTGAGGGCTATTTGCTGTATCAATATCTGCATATCCAAGAACTCTTTCCTCAAAAGTACCAAGATAGCGTCTTTGCTCATCCGGATTTAATTTTGCTCCACCATGAGCTTTTTCAAGTAGCTGTTTTGATAAATCTGTCATGAAAATAGTATATCATAAAAGTTGGAATAAAACAGACAAAAGAAAGCGATTACTTTATAAAGTTAAGGAAAATTTGCACAAAGATAACGTTTTTTCTTGAAAAAGGAGGGTTTTTAAGGTATTATAGAGGTGTAAAAAATTTAACTCATAAGGAGAGTAAAAAATGTCAATTATTACTGATGTTTACGCTCGCGAAGTCCTAGACTCACGCGGTAACCCAACACTTGAAGTAGAAGTTTACACTGAATCAGGTGCTTTCGGACGTGGTATGGTTCCATCAGGAGCTTCTACTGGTGAACACGAAGCAGTTGAACTTCGCGACGGTGACAAATCTCGTTACCTTGGTCTTGGTACAACAAAAGCTGTTGACAACGTAAACAACATCATTGCTGAAGCAATCATCGGCTACGATGTACGTGACCAACAAGCTATCGACCGTGCTATGATCGCACTTGACGGTACTCCTAACAAAGGTAAATTGGGTGCTAACGCAATTCTTGGTGTGTCTATCGCTGTAGCTCGCGCTGCTGCTGACTACCTTGAAATCCCACTTTACAGCTACCTTGGTGGATTCAACACTAAAGTTCTTCCAACTCCAATGATGAACATCATCAACGGTGGTTCTCACTCAGATGCTCCAATCGCTTTCCAAGAATTCATGATCGTACCTGCTGGTGCACCAACATTCAAAGAAGCTCTTCGTTGGGGTGCTGAAATCTTCCACGCACTTAAGAAAATCCTTAAAGGTCGTGGTCTTGAAACAGCTGTAGGTGACGAAGGTGGATTCGCTCCTCGTTTCGAAGGAACTGAAGATGGAGTAGAAACTATCCTTGCTGCTATCGAAGCTGCTGGTTATGTTCCAGGTAAAGACGTATTTATCGGATTTGACTGTGCATCATCAGAATTCTACGATAAAGAACGTAAAGTTTACGACTACACTAAATTCGAAGGTGAAGGAGCTGCTGTTCGTACTTCTGCAGAACAAATCGACTACCTTGAAGAGTTGGTAAACAAATACCCAATCATCACTATCGAAGATGGTATGGACGAAAACGACTGGGATGGATGGAAAGCTCTTACTGAACGTCTTGGTGGTAAAGTTCAATTGGTTGGTGACGACTTCTTTGTAACAAACACTGCTTACCTTGAAAAAGGTATTGCCGAAGGTGCTGCTAACTCAATCCTTATCAAAGTTAACCAAATCGGTACTCTTACTGAAACATTTGACGCTATCGAAATGGCTAAAGAAGCTGGTTACACTGCCGTTGTATCACACCGTTCAGGTGAAACTGAAGATTCAACAATCGCTGATATCGCAGTTGCAACAAACGCAGGACAAATCAAAACTGGTTCACTTTCACGTACAGACCGTATCGCTAAATACAACCAATTGCTTCGCATCGAAGACCAACTTGGTGAAGTAGCTGAATACCGTGGATTGAAATCATTCTACAACCTTAAAAAATAATCTCTTTATGAGATGAGGGGCTATAAAGCCTTTGAAATAAGCACTTTGGGGCGCTTTCCCTTAGTGCTTTTTCTTGTTTTACTACCCTTTTAGTTACCCGATAGTAATTTTAAGTATAGTAAGAGGGTAGTCACTAATCGTGACACCCTTTATAAATTATTGATGGCTGTTTCATAATTTGAGACAGCTTTTTTTGCGTTTTCTTGGTTTGTATGCCAGTAAACATTTTCAGTCACTAATAAGTTAGAGTGTCCCAATCTGTATTGGACATCTTTAGGGCTAGTCTGAGCGTATAACATCATAGTGGTATGTGTATGGCGGAAACCGTGGAATGATACATTCGTTACACCAGCATTCTCAAAATGCTTATTTAGGCGTTTGCGTAAGTTGCAAGCATAAGCATATTTTTCTGTAAATACTGAGAATACAACTGTTTCAGTTCGGCCTAATTTCCAAGACTGAATTTGTTGACGATTCTTGTATTGTTTAAGTAAAAGTAGGGTGGCATTGTCTATTGGTATATCACGATAACCAGCGCTTGATTTAGGCGAATTTATTTCTTGATAGAGGTTTAGTGTTTTATTGATACTGATAACACCGTTTTCTAGGTCAATATCAGACCATTCAAGAGCCAGAGCCTCACTAATACGGCAACCAGTGGCCAATAAAGTTTTATACAGGACAACATCAAATAGGTTTTCATAATTTGATTGATCCAGAGTATCTAAATAATTCAGAAACTGTTTTAATTCTTTGTTGTCCAAGTATTTTACAGTAGACTTTTCTTTTTGCTGTTTGCGTGGAACGATGACATCGTTAGCTGGATTGTATTGTATTACCTGAATAGCTACGCCATATTTCAAAATACGCTTATTCATGTTGTGGAGTAAGGAGTAGTTAGCAAACGCCCCTTTTTCGCCCTTATTGGCCTTGTCAGCCCACTTATTTACTTGCTGTTGAAGAATAGGCGTAGTTAGTTTGTCTAGCTTATAATCGCCAAATACGGGCAATAAATGCACTCTAACCAATCCATCCATAGACTGGCGAGTATTGGGTTTAACTGTATTCTTGTAACTATCCCACCAAACTTTTACCAGTTCTTCATATGTTGTGATTGTTGGTTTATCTTTAACTGTATATCCGTTTGAAGCAAAAGCACTGACAGCCTCTCTTGCTTTGATTTTAATCCCCTTTTTAGTATTGGCCGTGACCGTGGTTCTAGCCTTTTTCCCTGTAAGTTTATCAACTCCAAGATACACGCTTGCTCGGTATACGATAGTTCCGTTTTTCTTTTTGTATTCTGTAATATTCATGGTTTACTCCTTTTCCATCAGCAGGCAAGCAATTAGGAAAGATTTTGAAGTTATACCATGCGAGGGGCTACGAGAACCCCCTTATTTTCGATTTTAAGCAGTCAGACGGTAAATAATACCAGAGTGATAAACAAGGCGGATATGGGGCTTATATGGGCTTGTTTAATGAACGAGTTTATTTGATTGTTGCCAATTAGGAGGAAAGCCCAGTTCGTTTAAAAAGAAATCAATAGAGAGTGTATGCAAATGTTTAGAGAAGTCTTTAAATCGTGATAGGAGCGTATTATGTAGTTTAGCATACTCATTAGCGCTTAAGAAACATTGTAATGCAATCATGGTATGGTAAGGACTACTTTTTGCGTCTGTATTCTTTATATTGTGTTTGTCGTGTAAATCAGGATAATATTTCAAGCTATTTCTACACTTGAAACCATATAAGCGGTTATCGTGAGCGCAAACATTTCTAGTTTCTGCTAGGTTTTCAACAAAGGAAATTAGCATATCCCTAGTAAAAGTTTTCTTAATAGTGCAGTGTTCACTAATAAAACTGTAAGACTTCTTTGCAATTCTATCTTGTAGGGAGAGTGGCAAACTCTTCAATATTGCGAGTATATCTCCAAAAGTCAAGTAATCCACGATTACCCAGAAAGGGACGTCATCATGTTTATTGAAATAGTGTTGTATGCTATTGCTTTTTCGGCTTGATTTATGTTTATCAATGATGTTTACGATTTGACGAATCACAAAAGGGACAGTTCTCTTGTTTTTCTTGTAGTCGTAGTTTTGGTAATCTAAGTAAAAATAAGGAGTAGTAGGGTAAGCCTCGGAAAAAACATAAGCTAATATAGATTTTATGTGTTTCTCAGCTTCTAAGATAGCTTTTAGGAAGGTGTATTTGATTTCCTTATCATAAAAGTATGTATAAGTAATTTCCGAGAAATTAGCACCTTGTATATAATCATTGTGTTGATCAGTAAAATATTTACTGTAACCATTGATAATACTGTAGTAGTTATTTGTTAGTAGGTACTTTTTTGTTTTGGAATAGTCAGATATTACAAGCCCCCGTTTATGTAATAACTCTATTTGTTCTTGTATAGTCTTGAATGGTTTGGACAAAAAAAGGCACCTCCTAAATACATAGAAGGCGCTTTTTTCGCTATCCCGTTTCACTGAGAATTATCGGGCGCTATTCTCTTAAGTACCTTCATTGTATGATAATTTTAAATGTTAGTCAACACTTTTGTTCAAAATAATTGATTTTTCTTTCGCTTCTTTTTGTTTAAAGTTAATGAATTATATCTTTTAGATATTAGTTTTAGTCTGTCAAATCGGCTTTCTATTCTTCAATTTCCCCTGTTTTTGCACTTTAGACCATGGATAGAGGGGTGCTATTGGTGAATATGGAGAGTTTTGTTTATTTCAAGCATTTACAACTCAAAAAAGGGAAGTAACAATTAAGCTACTTCCCTGGAGCGCAAAGGCTCAAAGTTTAAAAATATGAGGGTAAACCTCTAAGTAACTTAATTATAGAGTAAACTTTTATTACTGTCAATCTTTTAAGTACAATTCTTTTAATTTTTCGTCAATTCTATCTAAAGTTTCATTACTAACCCTGATTTTTCCACAAGGATCTAAATCGTTTAAATAGATGATTCTATCTTTACTTATTGTTCTTATTTGGTCACATTTTGCGTAGGAAACTTTGTTGAATTTTTCATAATGATTAAATAGATTTTTTAATTTTTTTATTGCAGCTGATAAAACTTCCATACCTGTACCATCGTTAAACATTTCTTTGGCTTTTTCAGGGTTGTAGAAATCTTTGTATTCCTCTAATAACTCTTTATATCTATCTTCGGATTCCCCTAAATCAAAAGGGGTTATCTCAGTCAATATATAGTGAATTATTGAAAAATAGTCAAAATCAAGTTTTGCGAAAACAGAGATTAGAAAAGGGGTTGATTTACTTTCAATAACTTCATCAATCTTAACGGAAAACTTTTTCTCTTTTGAACTAATTGGAAGTACAGTCAAATTTCTGGATTTTGGGGAATCATTTTTATTTAAGACTACAGCCCAATGTCTATTTGATAATTCAGATCCGATGTTAATTCCAAAATCTACAAAGATTAAAGAACCACGCTTTAGAACATTGTAACTCTTGCTAGTATTTTGTGTTTCTGATAAGAATAGATTAGATTCTTTTTCTAGCCAATTAGGCAAAAAGCGGAATTTGTTATTTTTTGGAAATGTAGAATGAACTTTTTCAAAGTTTTTTAAAGCCTTTAAAATCTGTTTGTTTTGTATTGTCATTTAACCCCCTTTTTTACTTTTCTCTATATATGCCCACGACTTTGACCATGATTATATTTAGTGCGTGATTTATTTGCCTTCAGATTCTCTAAGGAAATCCAATACATTTTGCATATTTTTATACTCATCTATAGATTGCGTACCTTTAAAAATTGTCAAGAGTGTTTGAGAAAATGCTGAGTTTAAGTTTAAAACTTGATTTTCAAGGTATCCCAATGCTTTCTTCTCACTATCTGAGAACTTTTGTTTCGCTTTTAATTGCGCATTTAAATCAAGATAAGGTATTACAATATCTCCTAATTTTTGAGTTACATTATTGATATTTTCAGTTAAATCATTATTTTTTGCAAAATCTCTTAAAACTCTTAGTTCTTCTCTTCTTTCTTGCCTCCGTTTTTTTAGTTCTTTTACCAAATATGGTTTAGAAATTTCCGAAATTTCATCCCATTCAAAAGGGTGTTTTTCTACATCGTTACTAAATCCCAACAGATACCCAACGCTTACCCCGAAGTAGTCAGCTAGTTGCTGGGCTTTTTCTGTTTTTATTTGACGTTCTTCATTCTCCCATCTTAAGATGGTGATTTTTGATACAGATATTTCATCAGCTAATTCCTGTTGGGTTAGTCCTTTTTGTTTTCTTAATTCTTTCAGTCTATTCATGTTTATCACACCTTTCATAGATGATTATATCTAATTTTTAGAAAAGTATCAATAAATGTTACAAAAAAATCAAAAAAATAGTTGACAAGTAACAGAAATGGATATATAATAAACGCGTAGTTATCCAAATCGGATACAAACCCTCCGACCTTTCACACTTTCAATCTATTCATGGAGGGACATTTTTAGAAGGGAGGAAACCTATGAGCAAATTAAAAGGCTATCGGGTTATGCTTGGACTAACTCAGCAACAGATGGCAGATAAGCTAGATATTTCTTTGCAGTCTTATAATAACAAAGAGACAAAAAAGACGGCTTTTAATGACAAAGAACGTCTAGTGATTAAGTCAATGGTTGCAGAAATCAAACCAGATATAACCATAGATGAACTATTTTATAGTTAGAAAGGAGCGACCCAATCGCAATACTATTTTACATTTACAGATTTCTCATGTGGTGCTTTACCACTGGGGATTGACCTGCTCGGAAGAAATATCCGACCTAGAACATAAAGGAGAAAACAACATGAACAACACACAAGTATATCAAGCACAAACAACTAACCACGGTATCGCTAGAGCATTGGGCGAAGAAATTCGCATGATTACCGATGTTGAAGAGACAAATTACAATGGACATGGTGAAATCATTGTTGAGTACACCAGTGACGTTGCATTGACAAAACTATTTGACCGTATTAAATCACTTTACGAAAAAGGCGAAAGCTACGAAACAAAACCATTCTTACATTTTAAAGTATTGGAGGATGATTTGGAATCAAAACCAGAAGGTTTTACTGCTAAAGAAATGAACTTTAAAGAATTTAAAACATGGCTAGATGATGCCGTGAGTGTGGCGGAAGCTATGGCATTACCTGAAAATAAAGGGGTGCTTGACGACTTGATAGAAAAGACAGCTAATAATCTAGCTTTTATTGCTGAATTAGTGGAAAATCGTCAACTGATTTATAGAAAACCTAGACATGAAAATTAAAAAAAAGACAACAAAAAAAGTCACTTGCTGAACGTTTGGCGACAGAAGCAAGCGACTGGATCAAGAATATAGATATTTTTTCTATATCTCAATTATAACAAAAATCAACTATTCAATCAATAACAACTAATGGCAGGCAAGCAATTAGAAAAGGTTTTGAAAAGCATAGAGCGCCAACTCTTTAAACTGGTACTTTCTCACGCTTTCAATTTGGCGACTCTGAGCGTGAAGATATCGTCTATAAGAAACAACTCAAAAAGCCCCACGCTCTCGGTCGGCAAACTTCTGAGCGTGAGGAACTTCATTGCAAGAAAAACTGTATAAGAAACAACCATTCAAAATCCCCGCACTCTCCATCGCCCAACTTTGAGTGTGAGGATATCCTGGATAGTAAAAGGCATTAAAAGCCCTTAGGGCAATTACACAACATAGAAACAGAGGTAAAAAACATGACAGAAACAACATACGATATTATCGCTAAAAGCTTGGATAGAATTAGTATGGAATTACACCAAGCAGACGAAAACAATGATTTTTTCAGAATAGGACTCTTATCAGGACAATTAACATCTATCAAAGAAAATTTACACCGCTTACTTTGGATTGAACTTCCTGAATTGAATGACAGCCATAAAATCAAAGCGGTCTCTAAAAGCACTACTAGAATGTTTTTCAACCCTGGTATTTTTGAAATGGACGCTATGCGACAAGCATTCTTTAAACGCCAAGCTAAGCACTTTTTTGACAACGAAGCAGACCAACAGGCGTATATAGAACATGCTGAAAAGGAATATTTAGGGGCTACTGTAACCTTAAAAGATATTCTTTTTAACTCTAAAAATGGAACTCAGAAAGCAAATAAAAGTTGTCTTATAGAGAAGTTTGAGGAGGCAATGCAATGACACTAGACTTAGACAACATGACACAAGCAGAATTTGATGAAGCAGTTGCTGAAATCAAGGATAGAAATCCGAACCTCTTCCAGTTCATCACTGATTTTTTAGATAGAAAGGTAACACCCAAAGAGGTAGATGAGTTTTTGAAGATGGAGCGAACTGATCAAGTGGACTATATCAAGAATTACAAAGCGAGGGCATAAGATGAATGAATTAGATTTGACCAATACACAAGCGGTTGTCTTTATGATGGTATTGATTGGCTTACTGCTTTATCTAAACCACCTAGACCGCAAAAAAAGCGCCCAATTTGAGCGAGAAAACCAACAGACGATAGAAACACCTAGCGAGGATTTAAACCCTTACTACGGCCGTTATATCCAGCTTGCAGGTAAGATTCATAACTAGAAAGGAGTGTAATATGCAACTATTATCAAGAGAAGCAGAACTTGAATTACTGGAGAAAGTGGGAGATCACTTAGCTAAAAGGATGGAACTGGAAAAGCAACGTGATGACAACTGGGACTTGATTTCTAGGCCTGAGGTATTAGAGAAGTTAGGTATTAGTGGAACCACGTTAAATAATTGGCAGGAGCATGGTCTAAAATCGTTCCAGTCGCCTTTTGAAAACAGTAAGAAAATCTATTACCGTAAGAGTGATATTTACAATTTTCTTGCAGTAGATTAGGAGGTGCAATGAGAATAATAGAGTTGACTATATCCGTTGAGAAAATGCCCCTATTTGGCTTTCTCAAGTCAAATCCTACTCAAGTATGGAAGAATGGCAATCACTACAAATTTATCTACTTTGAGCCAATAGGCGAGGGCTTGACGGCTTTTCACTACAAAGGTTTGTATGTGGCAGTTAAAGACGAAAGTGAGGAAGTAGAGGGTTGGGAACTGACCAGAGATTTAGAAATAGGTTTGGCCAGTCCTGACTTGCTGACGATCCTGAAAGATTTAGAGGTAAACAAATTGACAGAGCAACGGCAGGGGCTTGGAGTGGAGTTAAAAGGCTGGGTTTTTGACCTGATTTGTAATGGCATTTATACCAGGTATGAGACTTCACTTTTTGTCCGACTGCTATTTGTGAATGGGTACAGTTTTGGCCAATTAGTGGACTTGTTTTCAGCAATCGTTAAACGGAAAGACTTAGCAAGCTACTTTCTAGAAGTAGCGACAAAATTCTATAAGGAGGTGGCTTTTGAATAGCAATGACATTGTAGATAAAATCATTGAAGAAGATAAGCAGAAAGTACCGCCTGAAGTGGTGGACTTGACCCAAGCAAGGGAGACCGACGAGGAACATAATAGCCTGAACTTGGCAAAGAAAGCAAGAGGCGATGGCTTTGCAGTCAACTTGGACAATCTCAAGAAGATTTTGAATGGAGATAGCAAGCTAAAAGGGGCTATACAATACAACGTCTTTACTTATGAAATTGACGTGACTAGACCAATGAAGCTAAACGGTAGAATCCTGAGCGGTGCAATCGATGACCTGATCATCAGAGAGATTAGGGCTTATATTGCTACCAAGTATAAGCTGGACTATAAAAAGTCGGACATAGCGGATATCTTAGAAGTGGTAGCTGGAGAACACAGCTACAATCCCTTAAAAGACTATCTGGAATCTTGTGAAAGCGAGTATAAAGAGTTAGTGAATCAGCGTGATCCCTTTGATATTTTAAGGCATTATCTCAATATTAAGGATGATGGATATAACCGTATTATCATGGACTTGTTTTTCCGTGGAGCGGTTGCCAAGGTGTTTGACCCTACCATCAAGTTTGACTTTGTGCTGGACTTGACTGGAAGGCAGGGAGTAGGAAAGACCCAATTTTTTGAGGGGCTATTCACTCACAAGTATTTTACAACCGTTGAGACTTTCACAGACAAAGACGACAAGGCCAGAATGGTGAGAAACTGGTGTGTATTTGATGATGAAATGGTGGCCAGTAAAAAGGCTAGTTTTTCAGAATTGAAGAAATTCATCACAGAAACCAAGCTAGAGTTTAGACCGCCTTACGCTTCCAGTGATAGGCGACTCCCTAAGAGTTTTATTATAGTGAGGGCAACCAATGACCATGATTATTTGAACGACCTGACAGGAGAAAGGCGCTTTCTGGTTGCAGAAGTCCACAAGGATACCGCCTATAAGGGCAGGAAGTGGACAGAGAAAGACCGTAGAGCCTTTTGGGGTGCTATGGTGGTAGCTTGGAGGGCTAACCGAGTCTTGAACCTGACAGACGAGCAAGAAAAGCTAGTAAACGAGGTTAGAAGCCGTTACAAGTTTGTAGATGAAATCTTTGAGGATGTTGAGCGCTATTTAGATACTCCTTACCCTAAAAATATGTATCAATTCCCAGCAACAGACAGGACTAGATACTATTACATCCACGACATGATGAACCACAGCTACCATATGGGCGCTAATGGTGTAGAGATTCCCCTAGATACTGAAAAGTATGGGGAACTGGTGGAAAGGGACAAGTTGGCAGTAAATATATTCTTTTCCGAGGTTTATTTGAACAATTCCCCCAACCCTAAAGATAAAAACAAGGTTAAGAAATTCATGCAAAACAAAGACGGTTGGGAATCGAGGGATTCGCTGAGATTCGGTAAAAGCGTCAAGCGTGGATTTGCTAAAATAAAAAAATAAAGTGTAGACAGTGTAGCCCAAAGATAAAAAAATGGCTACGCTGAAAACCTTTGATACTGTAAGGGTTTCAAAGAGGTGTAGACAAGACGAAAAAAACGGCTACACCCCTAAACCCTTGCTATTACTGACTTTTTAATATAAATGTAGCCAAAATATATATTTTATAAAAGTATATATAATTAAATACCTAATGCGTTATTTATATATTTTTTTTGAGATGAAACGGCTACACGGCTACACAAGACGAAAACCCTTGGGACTGTAAGGTGGAACGCGTAGCCGATAGATATTCAAAAAACGGCTACACTTTGCCCAAAACCTAAAATAGAAAAGGAAAATAGAATAAAGGAGCAAATCAGATGGCGATGAACATTTGTAAAAGAGTGGCTAGATTAGAAGAAAGCATTGAGCGGATCAGTGAGGTACTAGATGGATTTATTGAGAATGCGAACTATAATTCATCGGTGAATAATGTGAACGTGATTAAAATAGCGGAAAAGTTTGAGCAGGTCTTTGGAGAACTTGACGAACTAAAAGCAGTATCTGACAAACACTAAAAACAAAATGGGGTAGATAGTACCGACCCCCTTGCAATGGTGTAACTACTAGTGACACCCTTAAAACAGAAAGAGGGAAAACAACATGGATAAATTAGATGAATTGATACAAAAAGGGTTTATTTTATACCAAAAAAGTGGTAGAATAGAAGTAGAATCCCCCCCAACTTTTGGGAGTGTGACCTTGCATTTTCAAGATGGTAGATTTTCCCACTTGGTGCGAACTGAAACAAAGAAATAGAGTCTATCGGAACAACCGAGGGCACTGAATAAGCTGAATGGCTTTTCGGTGTCCTTTTTTGTTTTGGCAGAAGGAGAACGGATATGAGATTAGGAAGTAAAGTAAAACGTCTGGAAGAATTTCAAAAGAATAGAGAACGTAACAAGGTTGTATTTATCAATAGTGGGGATTTTAAGGATTCAACAGAATGCGATGAATACATTGCTAGACTTACAGAAGAGTATAAAGCACAAGGTATCAATCCTATTTTCTTTATCGATGATGTGAGCATTTAAACTAACAGGAGGTAGAAAGCTATTGCAAAATTAAAACCAAAACAAGAATACTTTTTGATGGCTTTGATTAGTGAACCGAGCATTACAAAAGCTATTGAAAAATCTGGAATCGCCAAAAATACGGCGTATAGGTATCTTAAAGATAGGAATTTTTTCAGCGAATATCAAAAGCTAAGACAAGACATGATAGGACGAACGACAAGCCTATTATTACAGGCCAGTGGGCGTGCAGTTGAAGTCTTGTATGAGGTGGCAGATGATCCAGAAAAAAGCCCCTACGCAAGGGTACAGGCAGCTAAAACAATATTAGAAATGGCATACCGTGGCATGGAATTAGAAGACTTGCAAACACGGATAGAAAGATTAGAACAAGGAATGGAACTATGAAAATTAAATTATTTTATTATTACCGATGGGACTCTACTACACTAGAAGAATTTGAAAAAAAGATTAACGACTTTATGGCAACTGTCCAAGTGGTGGACGTGAAATATTCAGAGGCTACCAATAACACAGAAGCAATCACTGGTGTAATGGTGTTATATAAGTAAGTAGAAGGAGCTGAATAGATGAAAAAAAGTACAGTATTAGCCAAAACAGAATCGCTAAAAGGGGCTATTTATAACCTTTCTGAGAAAATTGAAAAAATCCGAAATAACAATTATTTGAGTGTAGAGGGCAAGACATACGAGTTAGAAGAACTTAAATACCAGTATGAAAACTGGTACGGGGCTTACTACAATGAGTTAAAAACAATCGCAGACAACCTATTGTCTAGTGTCGAAGGAAATCGTGCTGAAGATGAAGTTAAAAAATTGACTGATCCAGGCTATCAAGCGGTTCTACAAAATAATTTAAAACTGTTTGAGAGTGGAGCGCTAGAAGTTTCAACTGCTAAAGCGTTGATAGACCACTATAAAGATGATTGGACAGCTTTGTCACTTATTAGAAGTACCGTGGGGGATATCTGGGGAGATGGCAACCCTAAAAACGTTGAAATCGCCCAATATATTCCAATTGATAACCGTGAGCGTACTAAAGATTTGTTGGCTAAGTTTAGCCGTGGGGTTGATGCAATCAATTACCAACGATTAATGGATGATGATAAATTTGTAAAAGCAAGAGTAGATGCGTTGATTGTATTCTTAAACTCAGATTTTCTTGATGAGAATATGGAAGCACAATATTAAAATCTGATAAGGGGGAGCAATCCCCTTTTTTAGATAAGTCAGACAGAATGATACACGAGGTATGAGAATGGTTAGAAGTTTAAAGATAAGACTGCAAAAATTGGAAGAACACACTATTAAAGATATAACACCGATTATATGGCTGATCTTGCTTGAGAGTGGGGAATATGAAGTAAGAGTTCCAGAATATAGGAAAGGCAATAAAGAAGTAGTAATGACCTTTAAGAGTGAGAAAGAGGCTTGTAATTACATAGAGACCACAGTAGGGGCTTGTATTGTTTGGGATATACCACCTCAATAAAGGAGTGCCAGCATAACCACTGATGAAGTAGAAAAGAAGCTAAAAAGCTATCGTGATGGTGTTTTGTTGGTATATGAACAAAACATATCACAGACCTAGTTAAAAGCCCTTAGAAACGAATCTAAGGGTTTTTGTGGTTGAAAAGTGTTAGAAAAGGTGTATAATATAGATAAAGAATAGAAGTAGAGAAATATCGGGAACTACGCACCCTTGGGGTATCTGAAAAGCGGGGAATTCCCGTCCCGCCTATTCCAGCACCTAGAGAAATCTAAGTGCTTTTTGATATGAGTTATTTTCTACGTCATATAAAGAACCTATCAGCAATCAGCAATAAAAAAAGCACGTTTGACCGTGCTAGTTTCTTGCCTGCTGAACTCATCATTTTAAGTTCCTTTTTGTTACCCTTTATGTTTTCTCAACTTATTCAAAAATAGTTGTTTTTGCAGAAATCAAGTTAGATTTAGAGTAGGCTTAGGCCTATTTTTTAGTATCTAATAATAGGAAGATAACCTTAAAAAATAATCGTTGATTTAACAACGTTTCTAGCCCCTCGGATTTTATCCGAAGGGCTATTTTTGTATTTAGGGGGCAAAAAAGGGACATAACTTTTTAAAAAATGACAGTTAACCACAAATCCGATTCAGCTAATATAATTGAAAATGATGGAAAAAAGGTTTCATTTATGATATAATTTATTTTAAAGACCTTATTAGAAATCTTGAAAGAGTATTAAAAACTTAGAATGAGAAAAATTGTTATCAATGGTGGATTACCACTACAAGGTGAAATCACTATTAGTGGTGCTAAAAATAGCGTTGTGGCCTTAATTCCAGCTATTATATTGGCTGATGATGTGGTGACTTTGGATTGTGTTCCAGATATTTCGGATGTAGCCAGTCTTGTCGAAATTATGGAATTGATGGGAGCTACTGTTAAGCGTTATGACGATGTCTTGGAGATTGATCCAAGAGGTGTTCAAAATAT
This sequence comes from bacterium, assembly GCA_905221085.1. GTDB lineage: Bacteria > Bacillota > Bacilli > Lactobacillales > Streptococcaceae > Streptococcus. The sequence goes on along the minus strand of CAJNBT010000001.1, from coordinate 153,462 downwards.
TCCAATGCCTTATGGGAAAATCAATAGCCTTCGTGCATCTTATTATTTTTATGGAAGTCTTTTAGGTCGCTTTGGTGAAGCCACAGTTGGCTTGCCTGGAGGGTGTGACCTTGGTCCTCGCCCGATTGACCTACACCTTAAGGCTTTTGAAGCTATGGGGGCTACTGTTAGCTACGAGGGAGATAACATGAAGTTATCTGCTAAAGATACAGGACTCCATGGTGCAAGTATTTACATGGATACAGTTAGTGTCGGTGCGACGATTAATACGATGATTGCTGCGGTTAAAGCGAATGGTCGTACTATTATTGAAAATGCAGCCCGTGAACCTGAGATTATTGATGTTGCAACTCTCTTGAATAATATGGGTGCCCATATCCGTGGGGCAGGAACTAATATTATCATTATTGATGGTGTTGAAAGATTACATGGAACGCGTCATCAGGTGATTCCAGATCGTATTGAAGCTGGAACATATATATCTTTAGCTGCTGCAGTTGGTAAGGGAATTCGTATAAATAATGTACTATACGAGCACTTAGAAGGATTCATTGCTAAGCTGGAAGAAATGGGAGTGAGAATGACTGTATCTGAAGACAGCATTTTTGTCGAAGAGCAGTCTAATTTGAAAGCAATCAATATTAAGACAGCTCCTTACCCAGGCTTTGCAACTGATTTGCAACAACCTATTACCCCACTTTTACTAAGAGCGAATGGTCGTGGTACAATTGTCGATACGATTTACGAAAAACGTGTAAATCATGTTTTTGAACTAGCAAAGATGGATGCGGACATTTCGACAACAAATGGTCATATTTTGTACACAGGTGGACGTGATTTGCGTGGGGCAAGTGTTAAAGCGACTGACTTAAGAGCTGGGGCTGCACTAGTCATTGCTGGGCTCATGGCTGAAGGTAAAACTGAAATTACAAATATCGAGTTTATCTTACGTGGTTATTCTGATATTATTGAAAAATTACGTAATCTAGGAGCGGATATTACACTTGTTGAGGATTAAACCGTAGAGGTGTTTATGAATATTTGGACCAAATTAGCAATGTTTTCTTTTTTTGAAACGGATCGCTTGTATTTGCGTCCTTTCTTTTTTAGTGATAGTCAAGACTTCCACCAGATAGCCTCAAATCCTGAAAATTTACAATTCATTTTCCCAACTCAGGCAAGTCTGGAAGAAAGTCAATATGCACTGGCCAATTACTTTATGAAGGCTCCTTTAGGAGTGTGGGCAATTTGTGACCAGAAAAATCAACAAATGATTGGTTCTATTAAATTTGAGAAGTTAGATGAAATCAAAAAAGAAGCAGAGCTTGGCTATTTTTTGAGAAAAGATGCTTGGTCAAAAGGATTTATGACAGAAGTTGTAAGAAAACTTTGCCAACTTTCTTTTGAAGAATTTGATTTAAAACAATTATCCATTATAACCCACCTCGAAAATGAAGCAAGTCAAAAGGTTGCCCTTAAGTCTGGATTCCGTTTGATTCGTCAGTTTAAGGGAAGTGATCGCTACACAAGAAAAATGCGGGATTATCTTGAATTTCGGTATGTAAAAGGAGAATTCAATGAGTAAGCATCAGGAAATTCTAAGCTATTTGGAAGAATTACCTGTCGGAAAGAGGGTTAGTGTTCGTAGCATTTCCAACCATCTGGGAGTCAGTGATGGAACGGCCTATCGCGCTATCAAGGAAGCTGAAAATCGTGGAATTGTGGAGACTCGACCAAGAAGTGGTACTATTCGTGTTAAATCTCAGAAAGTTGCTATCGAAAGATTAACATTTGCAGAAATTGCAGAAGTGACTTCTTCTGAGGTTCTGGCTGGGCAAGAAGGTTTAGAGAGAGAATTTAGTAAGTTCTCAATCGGTGCCATGACTGAGCAAAATATCTTGTCTTACCTTCATGATGGTGGGCTCTTGATTGTCGGAGACCGAACCCGTATTCAGTTGTTAGCCTTGGAAAATGAAAATGCAGTTCTTGTGACAGGCGGTTTTCATGTTCATGATGATGTGCTTAAACTGGCAAATCAAAAAGGGATTCCTGTTTTAAGAAGTAAGCATGATACTTTCACTGTTGCGACCATGATAAACAAAGCCTTGTCAAATGTCCAAATCAAAACAGATATTTTGACAGTTGAGAAACTTTACCGTCCGAGTCATGAGTATGGTTTTCTGAGAGAGACCGACACCGTTAAAGATTATTTGGACTTGGTACGTAAGAATCGAAGCAGTCGTTTTCCAGTCGTTAATCAACACCAAGTGGTTGTTGGGCTTGTTACTATGCGTGACGCAGGAGACAAGTCTCCCAGCACGACGATTGACAAGGTGATGACGCGCAGTATCTTCGTAACAGGGTTAGCGACCAATATTGCCAATGTAAGTCAACGAATGATAGCAGAAGACTTTGAAATGGTACCAGTTGTTCGAAGTAATCAAACTTTGCTTGGCGTTGTAACCAGACGAGATGTCATGGAAAAGATGAGCCGTTCTCAAGTTTCTACCTTACCAACTTTTTCAGAGCAGATTGGTCAAAAACTTTCTTATCACCATGATGAAGTAGTCATTACAGTTGAGCCCTTTATGCTAGAGAAAAATGGTGTTTTGGCTAATGGTGTTTTGGCAGAAATTCTGACCCATATGACCCAAGATTTAGTTGTTAATAGTGGGCGCAATCTCATCATCGAGCAGATGCTAATCTACTTTTTGCAGGCTGTTCAGATAGATGATATACTGCGCATTCAAGCACGCATTATCCACCATACTAGACGATCAGCTATTATTGATTACGATATTTATCATGGTCATCAGATTGTTTCAAAAGCAAATGTGACTGTTAAAATTAATTAGAAACTAGGAGAAAAAATGATAACATTAAAATCAGCTCGTGAAATCGAAGCTATGGACAAGGCTGGTGATTTTCTAGCAAGTATTCATATCGGCTTACGTGATTTGATTAAGCCTGGCCTAGATATGTGGGAAGTTGAAGAGTATGTCCGCCGTCGTTGTAAGGAAGAAAATTTTCTTCCGCTTCAGATTGGGGTTGACGGTGCTCTTATGGACTACCCTTATGCTACCTGCTGCTCTCTTAACGATGAAGTGGCTCACGCTTTCCCTCGTCATTATATCTTGAAAGATGGTGATTTGCTCAAGGTTGATATGGTTTTGGGAGGCCCTATTTCTAAATCTGACCTAAATGTCTCAAAATTAAACTTCAACAATGTTGAGCAAATGAAAAAATACACCCAGAGCTACTCTGGTGGTCTAGCAGACTCTTGTTGGGCTTATGCTGTAGGTACACCGTCCGAAGAAGTGAAAAACTTGATGGATGTAACCAAAGAAGCTATGTACAAGGGTATTGAGCAAGCTGTTGTTGGAAATCGTATCGGTGATATCGGTGCGGCTATTCAAGAATACGCTGAAAGCCGTGGTTACGGTGTAGTTCGAGATTTGGTTGGTCATGGTGTTGGCCCAACTATGCACGAAGAACCAATGGTTCCTAACTATGGTATTGCTGGTCGTGGGCTTCGTCTCCGTGAAGGAATGGTCTTAACCATTGAACCAATGATCAATACAGGTGACTGGGAAATTGATACAGATATGAAAACTGGTTGGGCGCATAAGACCATCGACGGTGGTCTATCTTGTCAATATGAACACCAATTTGTCATTACGAAAGATGGACCTGTTATCTTGACTAGTCAAGGTGAAGAAGGAACTTATTAATAAAAAGTGAAAAGCCTACTGGAAGTTTATTTTGATAAAAATCCAGTAGATTTTTTCATAATAAAATGCATTGTATCAAGTTTTAAGCAGCTGATATGATGTGTTTTTCTGATTTTAAGATTCTTAATTCTTTATTATGATTTCATACTCAATGAAAATCAAAGAGCAAACTAGGAAGCTAGCTGCAAGCTGTACTTGAGTACGGTAAGGCGACGCTGACGTGGTTTGAAGAGATTTTCGAAGAGTATCAAAAATAAAATTCTTCTAAAATGATATACTTCAGGTTAAAAAAACGACATTTCAGATTTTCTGGTTCAGAAATAGCTATCGCTATGATATAATTATCTTATGATTATTACTATTCCTATAAAAAACCAAAAAGATATTGGCACACCATCTGATTCAGTCGTTGTTCTCGGCTATTTTGATGGTATACACAAGGGGCATCAAGAATTATTTCGCATTGCCAATAAGGCTGCGAGAAAAGATTTATTACCTATCGTCGTTATGACCTTTAATGAATCTCCAAAGATTGCTTTAGAGCCTTATCATCCTGATCTGTTTTTACATATTTTGAACCCTGCTGAACGTGAGAGGAAATTAAAGCGTGAAGGCGTAGAAGAATTATATCTCCTTGATTTTAGTAGCCGATTCGCTAGTCTCACGGCAGAAGAATTTTTTGCAACTTATATCAAGGCTATGAATGCCAAAATTATTGTTGCAGGTTTTGATTATACATTTGGTTCTGACAAAAAAACAGCAGAAGATTTAAAGGATTACTTTGATGGAGAAGTTATCATTGTTCCACCTGTAGAAGATGAGAAAGGAAAGATTAGTTCAACTCGTATCCGTCAAGCTATTGTAGATGGAAATGTGAAAGAAGCAGGAGAACTTTTGGGGGCACCGCTTCCATCGAGAGGTATGGTTGTCCATGGTAATGCTCGTGGTCGTACGATTGGTTATCCAACAGCTAATTTGGTGCTTTTAGACCGCACTTATATGCCAGCAGATGGCGTTTATGTCGTTGATGTTGAGATTCAAAGACAGAAGTATCGTGCTATGGCTAGTGTCGGGAAAAATGTGACCTTTGATGGAGAAGAAGCACGTTTTGAAGTCAATATTTTTGATTTTAATCAAGATATTTATGGGGAAACCGTCATGGTTTATTGGCTTGATCGCATTCGAGATATGACCAAATTTGACTCAGTTGACCAATTAGTGGATCAGTTAAAGGCAGATGAAGAAGTTGCACGGAATTGGTCTTAAGAGTTTGAGTAATTGAAAAAGAGGTTGTCTGTAACCCAAAAGATAGATGATTTAGTCTAACTTTTGAGGTCACTACACTACCTCTTTTTATTCTTTTTCAAAGGTGAATCCTTCTCCTAGAATTTCATGGGCTTCTGTAATAGTTATAAAGGCTTGAGGATCAATTCGATGAATCATTTCCTTCATTTTCACAATCTCATTTCTGCCGACAATACAGTAGATAATCTTCAAATCTTTTTGACTATAGTAGCCTTGACCCGAGATGAAAGTAACACCTCTTCCTAGGTCATCATTGATTGCCTTAGCAAGGTGGTCAGGACGTTTTGTGATAATCATGAAGCCTTTACCAGCATAGCCACCTTCGCCAATTAAATCAATGACACGAGAAACAATAAAATCAAACAAAAGCGTGTAGGAAACCAATCTCAAATCCTTGAAGATTAGGAGAATGAGCATGAGAATACAAAAATCTAAGATAAAGAGCAGCTTCCCCATGGATATATGAGTGTATTTGTTGATAATGCGAGCTAGAATATCAGTTCCGCCAGTTGTACCACCAGCATTAAAGATAATTCCGAGGCCAATTCCCAATAGAATCCCAGCTATAAGGGCAGTGATTAGTAAATCACCTTGAAGATCGATATGAAGGGGAATACGCTCAAAAAAAGCTAACCAGGCGGACAAGGCTAAGGTTCCAAGCAAACTAGAATAGAGAGATTTTGCTCCAAATATTTTCCAAGCTAGGATGAAAAGGGGAATGTTAATCAGCAGGTTCATGAGGGAAACAGGAATTTTAAAAAGATAAAAGGTGATGAGGGTAATACCTGTCGCCCCTCCTTCAAAGAGATGATGGGGAACTACAAAATAAGTCAGGCCAAAAGCATAAATAGCAGCACCTAGTAAAATGGTTAAAATGGGGTAAATTTTTTTAATCATAGGGCACCTCTTTTCTTATAAGTAGATTATATCAAATTTTTACGGAAAATTTGATTGACTCCATTAGGATTTTTAATCTTTTTTTGATATAATTAAAAGTAAGAAAACCAATCTGAATCCTAAAATAGAAAGATTGATACTATGACAAAAATTAAGATTGTAACCGATTCATCTGTTACTATTGAACCAGAACTCGTAAAACAATTAGATATTACAATTGTTCCATTATCTGTAATGATTGATAATGTTGTTTATTCTGATGCTGATTTGAAAGAAGAGGGTAAATTTCTTCAGTTGATGCAAGCAAGTAAGAACCTTCCGAAAACAAGTCAGCCCCCTGTAGGTGTCTTTGCTGAAGTATTTGAAGACCTATGCAAGGATGGTAGCCAGATTCTTGCTATTCATATGTCCCATGCTCTTTCAGGGACTGTAGAAGCAGCGCGTCAAGGTGCCAGCCTGTCTACTGCCGATGTGACAGTTATCGATAGTTCCTTCACTGACCAAGCCTTGAAATTCCAAGTTGTTGAGGCTGCGAAATTAGCACAAGAAGGCAAAGATATGGCGGAAATTTTATCTCACGTTGAAGAGGTAAAAAACCATACGGAGCTCTATATTGGTGTTTCTACTCTAGAAAACCTAGTAAAAGGTGGACGAATTGGCCGTGTAACTGGATTGTTGAGCTCCCTTCTCAATATCCGTGTTGTCATGCAGATGAAGGACCATGAATTGCAACCAATTGTCAAAGGTCGTGGAGCTAAAACCTTTAAAAAATGGTTAGATGAGTTGACAACATCTCTCTCTGAACGTTCTGTAGCAGAGATTGGAATTTCATATTCTGGTAGTGCTGATTGGGCAAAAGAGATGAAAGAAAGCTTACAAGCTTATGTTGAAAAGCCAATTTCTGTTTTAGAAACAGGTTCTATTATTCAGACTCATACAGGCGAGAATGCATGGGCTATTTTGGTACGTTACCATTCCTAAAAAAATAAAGAAAATGCGAATAAACAGCGTTTTTAACTTGACCTATAAGGGATTTTAGGATATGATTATATTTGTTAATTAGAAATTAATTTGGAGGAATCATTAACATGGCAAACAAACAAGATTTGATCGCTAAAGTAGCAGAAGCTACAGAATTGACTAAGAAAGACTCAGCAGCAGCAGTTGAAGCTGTATTCGCAGCAGTAACTGATTACCTTGCAGCTGGTGAAAAAGTTCAATTGATCGGTTTTGGTAACTTTGAAGTTCGTGAGCGTGCTGCACGTAAAGGTCGCAACCCACAAACTGGTAAAGAAATCACAATTGCAGCTTCTAAAGTTCCAGCATTCAAAGCTGGTAAAGCTCTTAAAGACGCTGTTAAATAATTAGCCTTTAAAAAGCCTATTGTATCAAGCTTTCTAGCTTGGTCAGTAGGCTTTTTTTGTGTATAGGGGGCATTTTGGGGGCAGAATCTGAATGAACTAATACCGGAACAAATCTTTCAAATACAGGCTAATTTAATTTGCGTAGCAGAAATCATACAAATTAAATTGATTATAGTAAAATAGGATATGAATTATTAAGAAAGTTGGTTCTTTATTGGAAACGATAATATTTTCAATCTCCGTTTTTTTAGCAGGGGTCTTGTCCTTCTTTTCTCCCTGTATTTTTCCTCTTTTGCCAGTTTATGCTGGGATTTTATTGGATGATCAGGAAAGCGCAAAAAGTTTTTCTTTGTTTGGGAGAAAGGTTCTCTGGTCAGGTTTGATTCGAACACTTTGCTTTATCGCAGGTATCTCTCTCATTTTCTTTATTCTAGGATTTGGTGCAGGTTACTTTGGTAATATTCTCTATGCAAATTGGTTTCGATATGTTATGGGAACAATTATTATCATTTTGGGACTTCACCAGATGGAAATTTTTCATTTTAAGAAATTAGAGGTTCAAAAAAGCTTTACTTTTAAGAAATCAGAATCCAATCGTTATTGGTCAGCATTTTTACTTGGTATTACCTTTAGCTTTGGTTGGACGCCTTGTATTGGTCCGGTTTTAAGTTCTGTTTTAGCGCTTGCGGCTTCTGGAGGCAATGGTGCTTGGCAAGGAGCTATCTATACTCTTATTTACACTCTGGGGATGGCCATTCCTTTCTTGGTTTTGGCTCTAGCTTCAGGTGTAGTAATGCCTTATTTTAGTAAAATCAAACGTCATATGATGCTACTAAAGAAAATTGGTGGTTTCCTTATTATTTTAATGGGAATTTTGTTACTATTAGGACAAGTAAATGTTCTAGCTGGAATTTTTGAATAAAGGAGAAAAAGATGAAAAAAATAATGTTTGCTGGTTTAAGCCTTTTGTCATTAGTTGTATTGATGGCCTGTGGTGAGGAAGAAACTAAAAAAACTCAAGCTCCACAACAATCTCCAAAACAGCAACAACAAACGTCCGTACAACAAATTGCTGTTGGAAAAGATGCTCCAGACTTCACCTTGCAATCCATGGATGGTAAAGAAGTTAAGTTATCTGATTATAAGGGTAAAAAAGTCTACTTGAAGTTTTGGGCTTCCTGGTGTGGTCCATGTAAGAAAAGTATGCCTGAGTTGATGGAATTGGCTGCAAAACCAGATCGAGATTTTGAAATTCTTAGTGTCATTGCACCAGGAATTCAAGGTGAAAAAACTGTTGAGCAATTCCCACAGTGGTTCCAAGATCAAGGTTATAAGGATATCCCAGTTCTGTATGATACCAAAGCAACCACCTTTCAAGCTTATCAAATTCGAAGCATTCCTACAGAATATTTAATTGATAGCCAAGGAAAGATTGGAAAGATTCAATTTGGTGTTATCAGCAACGCGGATGCAGAAGCAGCCTTTAAAGAAATGAACTAGAATAGATAAAAATCTGATTACAATATGTAGTCAGATTTTTTTAGAAAATTATTTTATAAATATTCACAAATATCCTATATTTATGGTAAAATAGAATCATCATTTTATTTGGAGAAGAAATATGAATATATTTAGAACAAAGAATGTAAGTTTGGATAAAACGGAGATGCACAGACATTTGAAGTTATGGGATTTGATTTTGCTGGGTATCGGAGCCATGGTAGGGACAGGCGTCTTTACAATAACAGGTACTGCAGCCTCAACTCTAGCTGGTCCAGCCCTAGTGATTTCAATCGTGATTTCTGCCTTGTGTGTGGGATTATCAGCCCTCTTTTTTGCAGAATTTGCTTCGCGAGTACCTGCTACAGGTGGTGCCTACAGTTATCTCTATGCTATTTTAGGAGAATTTCCAGCTTGGTTGGCTGGCTGGTTAACCATGATGGAATTCATGACAGCCATATCTGGTGTGGCTTCGGGTTGGGCAGCTTATTTTAAAGGCTTGCTCTTTCAATACGGGATAGCCCTTCCTCAGGCTTTAAATGGTACCTTTAATCCTCAAGCAGGTACATTTGTTGATTTATTGCCTATTATTGTCTTGGTCTTGGTGACATCGCTTGTTTTACTAAATGCCAAGGCAGCTTTACGCTTTAATTCTATTTTGGTTATTTTGAAATTTTCCGCTTTAGCTCTCTTTGTTTTAGTAGGAATTTGGAATATTAAGCTTGATAATTGGAGCAATTTTGCTCCTTATGGTTTTGGACAAATCTATGGTGCTAGTACTGGTATTATGGCTGGTGCATCCTTGATGTTCTTCGGTTTTTTAGGATTTGAATCCATCTCTATGGCTGTAGATGAAGTCAAGACGCCTCAAAAAAATATTCCTAGAGGGATTGTCTTATCGCTTTCTATCGTAACTATTCTCTATGCCTTGGTGACACTTGTCTTGACTGGTGTGGTTCACTATAGTCATCTAAATGTTGATGATGCCGTTGCCTTTGCCCTTCGTAGCGTTGGGATTAGTTGGGCAGCCAACTATGTGTCATTGGTGGCTATCTTGACCTTGATTACGGTTTGTATCTCAATGACTTATGCCCTATCGCGTATGATTTACAGTTTAGCGCGTGATGGATTGATGCCTGCTGCCTTTAAAGAACTAACGAAGACTAGCAAGGTACCAAAAAATGCTACTATCTTGACGGGTCTAGCTTCAGCAGTAGCAGCAGGAATGTTCCCACTAGCTAGTATTGCAGCTTTCTTAAATATTTGTACTCTGGCCTACTTGATTATGCTTGCTTATGGCTTGATTAGCTTACGGAAAGAAAAAGGAATGCCCAAAGCTGGGGAATTTAAAACACCTTTGGTACCCCTGTTACCAATTTTATCAATCATCATTTGTTTATCCTTCATGTTGCAGTATAATGTGGAAACCTGGGTTGCTTTCCTAGTTGCTTTGTTGATAGGAAGTATTATTTACTTTACTTATGGTTATAAGCATTCTACCATAGAAGAATAATACTCTTCGAAAATCTCTTCAAACCACGTCAGCTTCGCCTTGCCGTATATATGTGGCTGACTTCGTCAGTCTTATCTACAACCTCAAAACAGTGTTTTGAGCAACCTACGGCTAGCTTCCTAATTTACTCTTTGATTTTCATTGAGTATATAAATTGAGAATCTGTTGAGTTGTTAAAACTTAGCAGATTTTTATATGTGAAAGAAATTTCAATTTTTTTCTTAAAATAGCTTGACAGATTAAGTTTTTAGGAGTAGAATGTTTACCAGTTAATTAAATAGTTAAGGGGTTATCCATGAAGAAACAAAGTTTATTTTTAGTATTGTTAAGTATCTTTCTTTTGTGTTTAGGTGCTTGTGGTCAAAAGGAAAGCCAGACAGGGAAAGGGATGAAAATTGTGACCAGTTTTTATCCTATCTATGCTATGGTCAAGGAAGTATCTGGTGACTTGAATGATGTTCGAATGATTCAGTCAAGTAGCGGAATTCACTCCTTTGAACCTTCAGCAAATGACATCGCGGCCATCTATGATGCAGATGTCTTTGTTTATCATTCTCATACGCTCGAATCTTGGGCAGGAAGTCTAGATCCCAATCTAAAAAAATCTAAAGTTAAGGTTTTAGAGGCTTCAGAGGGAATGACTTTAGACCGCGTCCCAGGGCTAGAAGATGTGGAAGCAGGGGATGGAGTTGATGAAAAAACGCTCTATGATCCTCACACTTGGCTAGATCCTGAAAAAGCTGGTGAAGAAGCTCAGATTATTGCTGATAAACTTTCAGAGGTTGATAGTGAGCACAAAGAAACTTACCAGAAAAATGCGCAGGCCTTTATCAAAAAAGCTCAAGAATTGACTAAGAAATTCCAGCCTAAATTTGAAAAAGCGACTCAGAAAACATTTGTAACACAACATACAGCCTTTTCTTATCTAGCGAAGAGATTTGGACTTAATCAACTTGGTATTGCAGGCATCTCTCCTGAACAAGAACCAAGTCCAAGACAACTAACAGAAATTCAGGAATTCGTTAAAACCTATAAAGTTAAAACGATTTTTACAGAAAGTAACGCTTCTTCAAAAGTAGCTGAAACTCTTGTCAAATCAACAGGTGTGGGTCTTAAAACTCTAAATCCTTTAGAAGCAGACCCACAAAATGACAAGACTTATCTAGAAAACCTTGAAGAAAATATGAGTGTTCTAGCGGAAGAATTGAAATGAGGAAAGAATGAAAATAAATAAAAAATATCTAGCAGGTTCAGTGGCAGTTCTTGCCCTAAGTGTTTGTTCCTATGAACTTGGTCGTTATCAAGCTGGTCAAGTTAAGAAAGAGTCTAATCGAGTTGCTTATATAGATGGTGATCAGGCTGGTCAAAAGGCAGAAAATTTAACACCAGATGAAGTCAGTAAGAGAGAGGGGATCAATGCTGAGCAAATCGTCATTAAGATTACGGATCAAGGTTATGTGACCTCTCATGGAGACCATTATCATTACTATAATGGCAAGGTTCCTTATGATGCTATCATCAGTGAAGAGCTCCTCATGAAAGATCCGAATTATCAGTTGAAGGATTCAGACATTGTCAATGAAATCAAGGGTGGCTATGTGATTAAGGTAGACGGGAAATACTATGTTTACCTTAAAGATGCGGCTCATGCGGACAATATTCGGACAAAAGAAGAGATTAAACGTCAGAAGCAGGAACACAGTCATAATCATAATACAAGTACAGATAATGCTGTTGCTGCAGCCAGAGCGCAGGGACGCTATACAACGGATGATGGTTATATCTTCAATGCCTCTGATATCATTGAGGACACGGGTGATGCCTATATTGTTCCTCACGGCAATCACTTCCACTATATTCCGAAGAGTGATTTGTCTGCCAGTGAATTAGCTGCCGCCCAAGCCTTCTTATCTGGGAAAGGTGGCCAATTAAGTACGGTTGAATACCGTTCAAGCAGAGCTGAAACAAGATCTAGTGTGAGAACGAGTCAATCTGAGCCTTCTCAAAATCCTGCAACAGCTCCTGAGAGTCAAAATGAGGATTTAGCTAGTCTCCTTCAAGAATTGTACGCCTTGCCACTTAGCCAACGTCATGTGGAGTCTGATGGATTAGTATTTGACCCAGCACAGATTACAAAACGTACTGCCAATGGTGTGGCAGTTCCTCATGGAGATCATTTCCATTTCATTCCTTATTCACAAATGTCTGCCTTGGAAGAAAAATTGGCTCGAAATCTGCCAATTGGAGGTCAGCCAGTTCAAGGTCATACTGATAATACGAAACCAAGCAGTCCTGAGAAACCAAGTTTAACATCAAGTTCAACGATTAAACCAAGCTTTAATCTCAATAAGCCGGCAACAAATCGAGGAACTGGAGGAGCCTATACAACAGATGATGGGTATGTCTTTAGTCCGACAGATGTGATTGAAGATACAGGAGATGCTTTTGTTGTTCCCCACGGCAATCATTTCCACTATATTCCTAAGAGTGATTTGTCTGCAGGAGAATTGGCTGCGGCTCAAGCTTATTGGAATGGGAAGCAGAGCTCACATGCTGCTACAAGTTCAAGTAAACCAAGTAGTGATAATGCTAAACCAGCCCAACCAAGTTTGACAGAGACTCCAAACCTGACTGTCACCCCAACATATCATCAAAATCATGGGGAAGACATTTCAACACTCTTACATGAATTATATGCCAAACCTTTGTCGGAACGCCATGTAGAATCTGATGGATTAATCTTTGATCCAGCACAAATCATCAAACGTACAGCTAACGGTGTTGCTGTGCCTCATGGAGACCATTATCACTTTATCCCTTATTCGCAAATGTCTGATTTAGAGCAGAAGATTGCTAGAATTATTCCGTTAAAAGGGCAAAATGGATTAAATCAAATTGGTAAAGATATTAAACCTTTAGTATCAAAAGAAGTAGTTCATAAGTTCTTAGGACAACCAATCAAAGCTTATGGAAAAGGTTTAGATGGTAAACCTTATGATACGAGTGATGGATACATATTTACCAAAGATTCAATCGATTCTGTTGATAAATCAGGTGTTATTGCCAAACACGGAGATCATTTCCATTATATGGGATATGGTGAATTAGAACAATTCGAATTGGATGAAGTTGCTAAATGGATTCAAGAAACTGGTAAAAATCCAGATGACATCGTTTCTTTAGTTCACTCAGATGAGAAGGAAAGACCAAAGTTTGATTATAAAAAAGTAACTAATAAAATTTCTAGAAATAGTAAAGTTGGTTATATAATTAATGAAGGTGGTAAAGATTATTTTTATTCACGTGAAGAGCTCGATCTTACTCAAATAGCTTTTTCTGAGCAGGAACTAATGCTTAAAGATAAAGATAATTATCGTTATGACATTGTAGAGACAGAAATTAAACCAAGATTAGCTGTTGATGTATCTAGCTTGCCTATGCATGCAGCCAATACTACGTATGATACTGGAACTTCTTTCATTATTCCGCATATCGATCACATTCACGTCGTACCTTATTCTTGGTTAAATAGTGAGCAAATAGCAACTATAAAATATGTAATGCAACATCCTGATGTGCGTCCTGAAGTTTGGTCAAAACCAGGTCATGATGATGCTGGATCTGTTATTGCTAATGTAACTCCTCTTGAAAAACGTCCTGGAATGCAGAACTGGCAAATTATCCATTCTGCGGAAGAAGTTCAGAAAGCACTTAAAGAAGGCAAGTTTGCAACACCTGATGGATATATTTTTGATCCTCAGGATGTATTGGCAAAGGGAACCTATATTTGGGCAGATAAATCTTTCAGTATTCCAAAAGCTAGCGGTGGCTCGTTGAGAAGTATCACTCAGTCTGACTTATCAGAGAAAGAGTGGAAACAAGCTCAAGAGTTGATAGCTAAAAGAAATGAAGGAAAAGAAACAACAAATGGTTCTTCTGATTCACATCTAGTTTCTTCAGATAAGAAATCGGAAACAAAGAAAGATGCAACGGATTCAAATAAGGTTGATGAACAACCAAAGGATAATAAATATCAAAATGAGGCAGATGCGACTAGCAGCAATCCTTCAGTCGAAAAAGTTGGTGAAGAAGAAAAATCACATACAGAAAATAAAGAAAATGATTATGATGATATACCAGATTATGGATTAGATAAGGATACTTTAAAAAATCATATAAACCAAATAGCACAAATTGCTCAAATTGATTCTAAATACCTTATTTTTTCATCAGAAGGAGTTCAGTTTTATAATAAGAATGGGGATTTAGTAACCTATGATATTAAAACTCTTAAGCAAATAAAACCTTAGAATATTTTGACTAATAATAATCTACTTGAAAGGACATTGTTCTATTTTTGGATAGAATAACGTCCTTTTTATTCTGTATATCGAATTGAAGTTAGAATGCTACATTTTGTTTTCTAAAACATTGTTAGAAATTGGTTTTATAATAGATTGAATCTACAAAAGTACGTAGTAATTACTAAAACATTTCTAGAAATTAATTTGAGTTTCCTAATAAATTTGGTCACATCTTATCTCAATCTATGATAATTCCCTAATCAATTTGTTTGGTTTTTATTTCATTTCACTATTTATACGAAAAATTCTTGACAAGCAATACTAAAAAGAGTAAACTATTAACTAGTTAATTAACTGGTTTATTATTTTATAGTGAATCAAATAGCGTTAAGAAAAGAGGCAAGAATGAAAATCAATAAAAAATATCTAGCTGGGTCAACAGCTGCACTTGTTTTAAGTGTCTGTGCGTATGAACTAGGTTTGCATCAAGCTCAAACTGTAAAAGAAAATAACCGTGTTTCATACATCGATGGCAACCAACCAAGCCAAAAGGCAGAGAACTTGACACCAGATGAAGTCAGTAAGAGAGAGGGAATCAACGCCGAACAAATCGTTATCAAGATCACTGATCAAGGTTATGTAACCTCTCATGGAGACCATTATCATTACTATAATGGTAAGGTTCCTTATGATGCTATCATCAGTGAAGAACTGCTGATGAAAGATCCGAATTATCAGTTGAAGGATGCAGACATTGTCAATGAAATCAAGGGTGGCTATGTGATTAAAGTAGACGGGAAATACTATGTTTACCTCAAGGATGCTGCCCACGCGGATAATATTCGGACAAAAGAAGAGATTAAACGTCAGAAGCAGGAACACAGTAGTAATCACGGTGGCGGTTCTAACGATCAGGCAGTTGTTGCAGCCAGAGCTCAGGGACGTTATACAACGGATGATGGTTATATTTTTAATGCATCTGATATCATCGAAGATACGGGTGATGCCTATATCGTTCCTCATGGCAATCACTTCCACTATATTCCTAAGAGTGATTTGTCTGCCAGTGAATTAGCTGCTGCCCAAGCCTTCTTATCTGGAAAAGGTGGCCAATTAAGTACGGTTGAATACCGTTCAAGCAGGGGAGAAACAAGATCTAGTGTGAGAACGAGTCAATCTGAGGCTCCTCAAAATCCTGCAACAGCTCCTGAGAGTCAAAATGAGGATTTAGCTAGTCTCCTTCAAGAATTGTACGCTTTGCCACTTAGCCAACGTCATGTGGAGTCTGATGGATTAGTATTTGACCCAGCACAGATTACAAAACGTACTGCCAATGGTGTGGCAGTTCCTCACGGAGATCATTTCCATTTCATTCCTTATTCACAAATGTCACCGCTGGAAGAAAAATTGGCTCGAAATCTGCCAATTGGAGATCAGCCAGTTCAAGGTCATTCTGACAGTACGAAACCAAGTAGTCCTGAGAAACCAAGTTCAACACCAAGCTCAACCATTAAACCAAACTTTAATCTCAATAAGCCGGCAACAAATCGAGGAACTGGAGGAGCCTATACAACAGATGATGGGTATGTCTTTAGTCCGACAGATGTGATTGAAGATACAGGAGATGCTTTTGTTGTTCCCCATGGCAATCACTTCCACTATATTCCTAAGAGTGATTTGTCAGCAGGAGAACTGGCTGCTGCTCAAGCTTATTGGAATGGTAAACAGGGTTCTCATTCTTCTACAAGCTCAAGTAAACCAAATAGCAATGATACAAAACCAGCCCAACCAAGTTTGACAGAGACTCCTAATTTGACTGTCACTCCAACTTATCATCAGGATCAAGGGGAAGATATTCCAGCACTTTTACGTGAATTGTATGCCAAACCTTTGTCAGAACGACATGTAGAATCTGATGGACTCGTCTTTGATCCGGCACAAATCATCAAACGTACAGCTAACGGTGTCGCTGTGCCTCACGGAGACCATTATCACTTTATTCCTTATTCACAAATGTCCCCTTTGGAAGAAAAATTGGCTCGTATGATAGCTATCAAGGGACAAAATGACAGTGTCTTGCCAAGTGTTACTCCTCTGAAGTCAGCCCCTACTACCAAACCTCTGGCACCAGTGGAAAATAAACAGACTGAACTTGATGTCAACCAGGTTGTTAGAAAAGTTGGCGACGGTTATATTTTTGAGGATAAGGGAGTCAGTCGTTATGTTCTAGCTAAAGATTTGACCAAGGATAAGATTGATGCTATTGAAAATCTTTTGTCTAAGAAAACTCAAGAGACGCATACCCTAGTTGCGAAGAAAGAAAATGTCGCTCCTCGTGATAAAGAATTTTATGATAAAGCATATAAATTGTTGACCGAGGCTCATAAAGCCTTGTCTGAAAATAAGGGTCGTACTTCTGATTTCCAAGCCTTAGACAAATTAGCAGAACGCTTGAATGATGAATCTGCTAATAAAGGAAAATTAGTAGATGATTTATTGGCATTCCTAGCACCAATTACCCATCCTGAGCGACTTGGAAAACCAAATGCTCAAATTGCTTATACAGACGATGAAATTAAATTAGCGAAATTAGCAGGTAAGTATACAACAGAAGATGGATATATCTTTGACATTCGTGATATTACCAGTGATGAGGGAGATGCTTATGTAACTCCGCATATGACCCATAGTCATTGGATTAAGAAAGAGAGTTTGTCTGAAGCTGAAAGAGTGGCAGCTCAGGCTTATGCTAAAGAGAAAGGTTTGACACCTCCTTCAACAGAGAATCAGGGTTCAGGAAATACTGAGGTTAAAGGAGTAGAAGCAATCTATAATAAAGTGAAAGCAGCTAAGAAGGTCCCACTTGATCATATTCCTTACAATCTACAACATACTGTTGAAGTTAAAAATGGTAGCTTAATTATACCTCATTACGACCATTACCATAACATTAAATTTGGTTGGTTTGATGAAGGACTCTATGAAGCACCTAAGGGTTATAGCCTTGAGGATCTCTTTGCGACTGTAAAATATTATGTTGAACATCCTGAAGAACGTCCTCACTCAGATAATGGCTGGGGAAATGCCAGCGACCATGTTCGTAAAAATAAGGCAGACAAAGACAGTAAATCTGATGAAGATAAGGAAAATCATCATGAATCAGACGAGTCAACCCGTCCGGAATCCAATGAAAAAGAAAATCATACAGGTTCAACCCCTTCAGTAGATAATCTTTATAAACCGAGCACTGATGAAGACGAGACAGAAGAAGTATCTAAAGATACAACAGACGAAGCTGAAGTACCTCAAGTAGAAACCGAAAAAGTAGAAGCCAAACTCAAAGAAGTAGAAGCTCTACTTGCTAAAGTAACAGATGCTAGTTTGAAAGACAATGTGACAGAGAGCCTATCTGGTTTACGAAATAATTTGAGTCTCCAAACCATGGATAATAATGGTATCATGGCAGAAGCAGAAAAATTACTTGCTTTGTTAAAAAGGTAGTGAGTCAGTAACGACGAAACCAGAAGCATAAGTTTATCCTATTAAATCAAAATGATGTAAGAGTCAGTAGCAATACTGGCTTTTATTTTTTAAAATATTATAAAAATCTTGACAGATAAGCTTAAAAAAGGTAAACTATTTACTGGTTAATTAAATGGTTAAATAACCAGTTTAGAAAAAACTGTTTAACCAAGCAAAAGAAGTTAAAAAAGCTTCATCACTTATTGAAATGAGGGATTTATGAAATTCAGTAAAAAATATATAGCAGCTGGATCAGCTGTTATCGTATCCTTGAGTCTTTGCGCTTATGCGCTAAATCAGCATCGCTCGCAGGAAAATAAGGACAATAATCGGGTCTCTTATGTGGATGGCAGCCAGTCCAGTCAGAAAACTGAAAACCTGACACCAGATCAGGTTAGCCAAAAAGAAGGGATTCAGGCTGAGCAAATTGTCATCAAGATTTCAGATCAGGGTTATGTTACATCACACGGCGATCACTATCATTACTATAATGGGAAAGTTCCTTATGATGCCCTCTTTAGTGAAGAACTTCTGATGAAGGATCCAAACTATCAACTTAAAGATGCTGATATTGTCAATGAGGTCAAGGGTGGCTATATCATCAAGGTCGATGGAAAATATTATGTCTATTTGAAAGACGTAGCTCATGCTGATAATGTTCGAACTAAGGATGAAATCAATCGTCAAAAACAAGAACATGTCAAAGATAAGGAGAAGGTCAGCTCTGATGTTGCTGTAGCAAGGTCTCAGGGACGCTATACAACAGATGATGGTTATGTCTTTAATCCAGCTGACATTATTGAAGATACTGGTGATGCTTATATCGTTCCTCATGGAGGTCACTATCACTACATTCCAAAAAGTGATTTATCTGCCAGTGAGTTAGCAGCAGCAAAAGCTCATCTAGCAGGCAAAAATACGCAACCGAGCCAGTTAAGCTATTCTTCAACAGCAAGTGATAATACTAATCAAGCTATAGGAAAAGAATCAACTAGCAAGCTAGAAAGCAAAGTTGACAATCTCCAAAGTCTATTGAAAGAACTCTATGATTTACCTAGCGACCAACGTTACAGTGAATCAGATGGTCTGGTCTTTGATCCTGCTAAGATTATCAGTCGTACACCAAATGGAGTTGCGATTCCGCATGGCGACCATTATCATTTTATTCCTTACAGCAAGCTCTCTGCTTTAGAAGAAAAGATTGCTAGAATGGTGCCTATCGGTGGAAATGGTTCTACAGTTTCTACAAATGAAAAACCTAATAAAGTAGAGTCTAGTCTAGGAAGTCTTTCAAGCAATCCTTCTTCTTCAACGATAAGTAAGGAACTCTCTTCAGCATCTGATGGTTATATTTTTAATCCAAAAGATATCGTTGAAGAAACGGCTACAGCTTATATTGTAAGACATGGTGACCATTTCCATTACATCCTTAAGGCGAATCAAATTGGTCAACCGACTCTTCCGAGCAACGGTCTAGCAACACCTTCGCCATCACTTCCAATCAATCCAGGAACTTCACATGAGGAACATGAAAAAGATGGTCACGGCTTTGACGCTAATCGTATTATTGCTGAAGATGAGCAAGGTTTTATCATGAGTCACGGCGACCACAATCATTACTTCTTCAAGAAAGATTTGACAGCAGACCAAATTAAGGCTGCGCAAGACCACTTGAAAGGGGTAAATACAACAACACCAGCACATGATGACGATCACGACGAAGATCATCATGGACACCATCATGATGAAGGCCATGATCATGGCTTTGATGCCGATCGTGTCATCAGTGAGGATGAGCAAGGTTTTGTCATGAGTCACGGAGACCACAATCATTATTTCTTCAAGAAAGATTTGACAGCAGAGCAAATTAAGGCAGCTCAGGATCATTTGAAAACACATCATGATGCAGAGCCTGTAAAACCTCTTGCTAAAACGGTAGAGTCTTTCTCAAGAGATGCTAGTGATGAAGAAAAAATTGCTTATATTTCTAAAACATACGGAGTTCCACTTGAAGCTATTAGGATTTCAAACGGATTCTTTGTCTTTGGAAATCCAGACCAAGCTTACGATCCAACTCATATTCATCCTTACGCTGTTCGTAAGGAACACGTTCGGATTCCTCTTCAAACTGGAAATCCAGAACTTGATTTCCTAAATGAACTCTATACCACTGCCTTACGTGATGGTGTGTCTCCTTATAGTTTGCAGGTAGAAAATGGTAGTTTTGTGATCCCTCATGGCGACCACAATCACTACATCAAGGTTCAAACCAAGGGCTATGAAGTAGCTTTGAAAAATAAAATTCCAGCTCTTCAATCTAACTACCAACCTGGAGCTTTTGATGAGAAGGCAGTCTTGGCAAAAGTAGATCAACTTCTAGCTGAAAGCAGAAACATCTATAAAGACAAGCCTATCGAACAAAGACAGATTGAATTAGCTTTAGGTCAGTTTACTGAAAACATGAAGAAACTGGCAACTAACTCTACAGCAGGTTATCTTGCAACACTGGATCTCTTTGATAAGCAATATATCCATATTGATGAAAGTGTCAAGCCTGTTAAAACGAGCGCTCTAGATAAGAAATATCAAGCTTTGATTGATAAAATCAATACACTGGATACAGACTCTTATGGACTTCCTAAGAAAGACCTTCTCGTTCGACTCCAGGAAGCTAAGTTGGCAAAAGATGAGGCTGCTTTAGCAGCGGTTGAATCACAACTTCAAGCCTTGCAAGACTTTAATGATCGAACAGGTGTTACAACTGTAGAATACATCAAGTATTTCTACGAACACGTAAATGACGGTCGTTTGAGTGATGAACTTCGAAACAAAGTAGCTCAGTTGACTTGGACCTTGTATCAATCTCAATCCTTCCTTAAGGCAGCAGAATTGAACAAATTATTCCCAAATATCTATCAGGCAAAACAAGAAGTAGAAGAAGCTTTGAAAGCTCAGCCAACTACTGCGAAATCAACTAAGACAGTTCTAGATACTGAAAAAGTAGATAATCAAACTGCCAAGACAGCTATTTATGGCTTCTTGAAAGAATTGTACGGAGACTTTATGCCTGAAGAACATGTCAATCATGTCAGCAAGGAAGAAGTAGAAAGTCTTTTGAACAAGGCAACTCAACTCTTGGAACAAATCCAAGAAGAAGGAATCAGACAATCCTTAGCAGAAGAAGTAGAAAATCTAAAAGCTGCCACAAACAAGGCTGATGCAGACTTGGATGAAGTAAACAGTCAGGTGAAAGATGTCTTGACTCGTATCGCTAGCGCCCTTCAACAAGAAAAGGAAAATGCTGAGCAAGATCCTCAGACACTTGTACTCTATCAAAAACTCTACGATATTCTTATGTCGCTTCATGCTTATTTAGAAAACAATAAGGGTTCTGATGCAGACTTTGATAAGGTGGATGCATTACTAGATCAACTTTCTGCTAAGAGTAAGGATAAAGCTGCTTTACTTGAATTGACAAAAGCTATTCTAGTCTTGAATCAAGAAATCAAGTCAAAATCAAGCGCAAGTGAAGAAGCAAATGGTGATAAGACCAGTGCTGAGAACCGACCAAACGTAGTTGCAGAATCTAACAGTGAAACTGCTAGCGACGAAAACAAAGCAAGCAATACAACAGACTCTAAACCTGCTGAATCAGCTTCAGAAAAGGAAACAACAGAATCTACAACAAGTACTGGAAATCAAGAAAAACCAGCAGAATAAAAAGAAAGGCGAAGTAGCTGAGCTACCTCGTCTTTTTAGTCTCTATAAGCGACGATACCAATGATGGTATCAACTGCACGTTCCATGGTCTGAAGGCTGACGTATTCAAAACGTCCGTGCATATTTTCTCCTCCTGCAAAGATATTAGGAGTTGGGATTCCCATAAAGGAAATCTTAGAGCCGTCTGTCCCTCCACGGATTGGTTCGATTATAGGAGTGATCCCCAAATCTTCCATAACGGCTTTAGCAATGGTAATTGGAGTCATATCTTTTTCAATGACTTCTTTCATATTGTAGTACTGGTCTGTCAAGTTGAGAGTGACACGGTCGCTACCAAGTTCTTGATTCATCTTATCAGTGATAGACTGCATTGCTGCTTTACGAGCTTCAAAGGCATCTTTTTCAAAATCACGAATGATGTAGCTAGCACGCGCCTCTTCGACACTACCTGTCACATCCATTAGATGGTAGAAGCCTTGGTAACCTTCTGTTAACTCAGGTCGGTCATTCTCTGGAAGTTGATTATGAAAATCAATTGCTAGCTGAAGGGCGTTGACCATTTGCCCTTTTGCTGTACCAGGGTGGACATTGCGTCCTTGGAAATGCAATTCAGCACCCGCTGCTGAGAAAGTCTCGTACTGAAGTTCCCCTAGTGGTCCTCCATCAACAGTATAGGCAAAGTCCACATCAAAATCTTCTGCATCAAATTTATTAGCCCCAACACCGATTTCTTCATCTGGACCAAAACCAACACGAATCTCACAATGTTTGATTTCAGGATGAGCATTTAGATATTCAATGGCTGTCATAATTTCAGCAATTCCTGACTTGTCATCGGCACCTAGCAAGGTTGTTCCATCTGTTGTGATGAGCGTTTGTCCTGGATATTTCTCAAGACTCTTGAAGTCAGCTGGATCGAGTTTGAAACCAGAATTTCCTAGTTCAATCACACCACCATCGTAGTTTTCAATTACCTGTGGATTGACTCCTTCGGCATTAAAATCAGCAGTATCCATGTGCGATATAAAACCAATTTTACGTGTTAAAGATGGATCATTGGCTGGCAAAGTTCCAATAGCAAAACCATTTGGTAGATAATAAACATTTTGTAATCCAACACGTTTCATTTCAGGAATTAGGACATTTGTAGCGAAGTCAACCTGACTCTGCGTACTTGGAGTAGTAGTAGAGTGTTCATCAGAGCGCGTGTTGACCTTAACGTAGGTTAAGAAACGGTCCAAGAGATTTGGGTAAGTCATAAAAAACTCCTTTTAAATTCATTTTTTCCATTGTATCATAGAAAGAAGAGAAAAACAAAAGACGGAAGTTGGGAAAATTTTCTATGTTAGCGTTTACTTATTGGTGAATTCATGATAAAATAAACTTGATAAAAACATCACAAGGAAGCAGTTATGAAAAAAGCAATTTTAATGATGACTTTCGGTTCGCCAGAAGAGATTACCTTTGAAGGTGTAGCTGATTTTTTCACAAATATTCGTCGCGGAGTGAGACCTCAAGACCACGAGATTCAAACACTCTATGATAATTATGTACTTATTGGAGGTACGCCTCTGCAAAGAATTACCCGTGAAGAAGTTGCCTTAGTAGAAGCTAGACTGGGGAATGAGTATAGTGTCTATTTTGCCAATAAATTTTCCAAACCTTTTATTCCAGATGTGATTGGTCAGATGGAAGCAGATGGAATCGAGCAGTGTATTTGCCTGATTTTGGAGCCCCATTATTCTTTTTACTCTGTCATGGGTTATGAGAAATTTTTAGAAAGTAAGCAAATTCAATTTTTGATCATTAAGGACTGGTATCAAGAAGAGGCCTTGCTAAACTATTGGGCAGATGAAATTGCTAATATTTTAAAAGAAGAAGTAAAGCAGGATAGCTTTAAAGTCATCTTTTCAGCCCATAGTGTGCCCATTTTTGCCTTGGATTTTGGTGACCCTTATATTGACCAAATTTTTGAAAATAGCAAGCTAGTCGCTGAAAAACTAGGATTGAGTTCAGAACAATATACTAACACCTGGCAGAGTGAGAGCGATATCGGTATTCCATGGATTAAACCAGATGTTTTGGAGTATCTCAGAGAACAGACAGAACATCCAGACCATTATATTTTTGTTCCTATCAGCTTCATTAGCGAGCATATTGAAGTCTTGTTTGACAACGATGTGGAATGTTATGACTTGTGTCAGGAATTGGATGTGACTTACCATCGTCCACCAATGCCCAATACGGATTCTCGTTTGATTGATGCCTTGGTTAATACAGTCAGAGCTAATGAACATCAAGAGTTTAAGGAATTTCTCCCAGAAGAAGAAACCTTTGATGAGTTAGTCCCTTCGGATGAAACTAAAAATATTTTAGATGAATCTCAAGATTTACAAATGCCAGAATTTGTGAAAAAACTGATTGAGAAAAAAGGTCGTGAAAATGTTAAGATGCCATATTTGATCAAGAAAATGCTAGAGAAAGCAGGTAAGTTGCCGAAAGAGTAAAGAAAAAGGATTTAGCTTTTTGCTAGATCCTTTTAAACGATTATTTTTTCTCAAGAAGCGCTTTGATTTCTTGAAGTACTTCCAATTCAGTTGGAGCAGCTGGAGCTTCCTCAGCAGCTTCTTCTTTTTTAGTAAGGCTTTGAGCTTTTTCCATAGCTTTAATAACGAAGAAGAGAACAGTACCCACAACAAGGAAGTTGATAATAGCACTCAAGAATTTACCATATGTAACACCATTCCATGCAAGTTCAGCGATGTTTTGTACTTTCGCAGCTTCCAAGGCTGGGTTCAATAGGAGTGGAGTGATGATATCATTAACAAATGAAGTAACGATAGCACCAAAAGCAGAGGCAATGATCACACCGACAGCAAGGTCTACGACATTACCGCGGAGCAAAAATGCTTTAAGATCTTTTAACATTTTCATAATTCCTTTCCAAAGTTTTTACTCTTTATTATATATTAATTAAGAAATGCTTGCAAGCTATATGCTTAAATTTTTTTATTTTTAAAAATAAATACCTTACTAAAAATGTAATTAAGAATAATTATCAAAAATTGTGCAATGATCGTTTCAATTGCATTTATCTTATCAAGATTTTCATTTACAAATTGCCCTATGATATGAGGGAATTGAGTCACAAACAGAAAAGTAAAGAGCAAATCTAACAGAAAAGTAGAAAGGCGAGCAAGAGAAAATTTCAATAAACGGATAAGTCGATTCTTCCTTGTTTGCTTAAACACGATTGTATCATTTGTGATAAAGGCAAAGAGGATACCAATAATATTTGCTAGGGCAGTAGCAAGGAGTTCTTTATGGGTTAATTGATAAATGACTAATCTGGATAGAATGGAAACAAGAGTAGTTGCTATTCCAAAAAAAAGATAGGCTAAGAGCTCATTCATGAAGAGACTTTGAATGCGTTTTTTCATGCTTTTAGTATAGCATAAAGCAAGTTATTGTGCTATACTGGTAAGGTTGAATGAATCAACCCTTGGTGCTTAGCTTCTTTCACCAAGCATATTATACGCGGGAAACCGCCAAAGGAGAAAAGATGAAAAAATTAACTATTCGTGATGTTGCAGATATTGCAATCGTTGCTGCTATCTATGTCGTTTTGACTGTTACACCGCCCCTAAATGCCATTAGCTATGGCGCTTATCAGTTTCGTATTTCAGAAATGATGAACTTTATGGCTTTTTACAATCCTAAGTACATCATCGGAGTTACCATCGGTTGTATGATTGCTAATTTCTTTAGCTTCGGACTGCTAGATGTCTTTGTTGGTGGTGGTTCAACCTTGGTATTCCTCAGTCTAGGTGTTTGGCTTTTTGCAAAATATAGCAAGGATTACCTCTTTAATGGATTGATTCGAAAAGATCATTTCTTCTTTTCAATCCTCTTTTCAATTTCCATGTTTACCATTGCTGCCGAGTTGAATATCGTAGCGCAATTACCATTCTTCCTTACTTGGTTCACAACAGGAATTGGTGAATTTGCCTCATTGATTATTGGAGCGATTATCATTGGTAAAATTGGTCGTCGAATTGATTTAAGCAAATAGAAGAAGATAAGCTAGGTAGCTCTTACCTGGCTTTTTCTTATGGAAAATTTCTAAGGAAACTTGACAAGATTTTCTAACTATAGTATACTTTTTAAGTAAGCTGATTTAGCTCAGTTGGCAGAGCGCATCCATGGTAAGGATGAGGTCGCCGGTTCAATCCCGGCAATTAGCATAATATTTACAGGGAGATTCTTGAACACAAGAGTTTTTTCTCATGCCCGCGAGAAAAAATTCTGGCTTTTGTATAATAAAAGTCATCCTGCAAAAATTTCTTATTGACAAAACCACTTATTTCTAGTAATATAATAGACGCGATGAGTCGATAGGTAGTCTTCGGGCTACTATTGAGCATAAGGAGGTCATAACGCAGGAGCGGACCTTGATGAGTTGTGTGAACCTGCTCATCACATGAAGATGCCTCTTAGTCCCTAGTCTAGCGACTGGGGATTTTTATTTTCCAAAAAATGATGAAAAAGCTTTGCAATTCATGGAAAAAGTAGTATAATACATCTATTATAGAAATTTTTAGAAAATTCCGAAAGAGGTTACTTATGGGATATACAGTTGCTGTAGTCGGCGCGACAGGTGCTGTCGGTGCTCAGATGATAAAAATGTTGGAAGAATCAACACTTCCAATCGATAAAATTCGTTTACTTGCTTCTGCACGTTCAGCAGGCAAGACTTTGAAATTTAAAGATCAAGATATTACGATTGAAGAAACGACTGAAACAGCTTTTGAAGGAGTTGATATTGCTCTCTTTTCAGCAGGTGGTTCTACATCAGCTAAGTATGCACCATACGCAGTTAAAGCTGGAGCGGTAGTAGTTGATAATACATCTTACTTCCGTCAAAATCCAGATGTTCCTTTGGTTGTTCCAGAGGTCAATGCTCACGCACTTGATGCCCACAACGGGATTATTGCTTGCCCTAACTGTTCAACAATCCAAATGATGGTGGCTCTTGAGCCAGTTCGCCAAAAATGGGGCTTAGACCGTATCATTGTTTCAACTTACCAAGCTGTTTCAGGTGCTGGTATGGGAGCAATTCTTGAGACACAACGTGAACTTCGTGAAGTCTTGAATGATGGTGTAAACCCACGTGATTTGCATGCGGAAATCTTGCCTTCAGGTGGTGATAAGAAACATTATCCTATCGCTTTTAATGCTCTTCCACAAATCGATGTCTTCACTGACAATGATTACACTTACGAAGAGATGAAGATGACTAAGGAAACTAAGAAAATCATGGAAGATGATAGCATCGCAGTATCTGCAACATGTGTGCGCATTCCAGTCTTGTCAGCTCACTCTGAGTCTGTTTACATCGAAACAAAAGAAGTGGCTCCAATCGAAGAAGTGAAAGCAGCTATCGCAGCCTTCCCAGGTGCTGTTCTTGAGGATGATGTCGCTCATCAAATCTATCCGCAAGCCATCAATGCCGTGGGTTCACGTGATACCTTTGTTGGTCGTATCCGTAAAGACTTGGATGCTGAAAAAGGAATTCACATGTGGGTTGTTTCAGATAACCTTCTCAAAGGTGCTGCTTGGAACTCAGTTCAGATTGCAGAAACTCTTCACGAACGTGGCTTGGTTAGTCCAACAGCAGAATTGAAATTTGAATTAAAATAGTCATATAATTTAGGAGTTCAGATGAACTCCTTCTTTGAAATAGAGAGGTGTTTCTCATGTCTTATCAAGATTTAAAAGAGTGTAAAATCATCACAGCCTTTATTACCCCCTTCCACGAGGATGGTTCCATCAACTTTGATGCCATTCCAGCCTTGATTGAGCATTTATTGGACCATCATACGGATGGAATTCTTCTCGCAGGTACCACTGCTGAGAGTCCGACATTGACTCACGATGAAGAGTTGGAGCTCTTTGCGGCTGTACAAAAAGTTGTCAATGGACGTGTTCCTTTGATTGCGGGTGTGGGTACCAATGATACGCGTGACTCTATCGAGTTTGTCAAAGAAGTAGCAGAATTTGGTGGTTTTGCTGCTGGACTTGCTATCGTACCTTACTACAACAAACCTTCTCAAGAAGGAATGTATCAGCACTTTAAGGCTATTGCAGATGCTTCTGACCTACCAATTATTATCTATAACATTCCAGGGCGTGTGGTTGTCGAATTGACTCCAGAAACCATGCTTCGTTTGGCTGACCATCCAAATATTATCGGTGTCAAAGAATGTACTAGCTTGGCCAATATGGCTTACTTGATTGAGCACAAGCCAGAAGAGTTCTTGGTCTATACTGGTGAGGATGGTGATGCCTTCCATGCAATGAACCTTGGTGCTGACGGGGTTATTTCTGTTGCCTCTCATACAAATGGGGATGAAATGCACGAGATGTTTACTGCCATTGCAGAAAGCGATATGAAGAAAGCCGCAGCTATTCAACGTAAGTTCATTCCTAAAGTCAATGCCCTCTTCTCTTATCCAAGTCCTGCTCCAGTTAAGGCAGTTCTGAACTATATGGGATTTGAAGCTGGACCAACTCGTCTACCTCTTGTTCCAGCACCAGAAGAAGATGCCAAACGCATTATCAAGGTTGTTGTAGATGGCGACTACGAAGCGACCAAGGCAACTGTAACAGGTGTCTTAAGACCAGATTACTAATAAAGACAATAAAATCCATGACCGCAAGAACGATCATGGATTTTACTTATTTTCCTAAACAGAATTGGCTAAAGAGCTGGGTTATGAGTTCATCAGGAGCAGCATCTCCAGTGATTTCACCGAGGATTTCCCAAGTACGAGTTAAATCCACTTGAAGTAAATCAACTGGCATACCTAGTTCAAGACCTTCATTAACAGCTTGTAGGCTTTCAACGGCCTTCTCAATTAGGGAAATGTGACGTGCGTTAGACAAGTAAGTAGCGTCTTGCTCAATCAAACCAGCATTTTCAAAGAAGAGGTTGTTAATGCGCTCTTCAATCTTATTGATGTTTTGGTTTTTAAGGACGGAAATACGGATGACGTCTTCAGGTAGTTCTGAAGTTTCAATCGCTTCAGGCAGGTCAGTTTTGTTAAGAAGAATAATGCGATTAGTCTCCTGACTGATTTCTAGGAGTTGGCGGTCTTGGGCGGTTAGTGGTTCACTGGCATTTAGCACCAGTAGAACCAAGTCAGCTTCCTTGAGGGCTTTTTTCGAACGCTCAACACCTATTTGTTCCACGATGTCATCCGTTTCACGGATACCAGCTGTATCAATCAATTTGAGAGGAACACCATTGATGTTGACGTATTCTTCGATGACATCACGTGTAGTACCAGCGATATCAGTGACTATAGCCTTGTCTTCACGCAAGAGGTTGTTGAGAAGGCTTGATTTCCCAACGTTGGGACGACCGATGATAGCTGTTGAAATGCCTTCACGAAGGATTTTACCGCGACGGGCTGTTCTAAGGAGATTGGTTAGTAATTGTTCAAACTCCATTGTCTTCTCTCGGACAACAGCAGTAGTGGCTTCCTCAACATCGTCATACTCAGGATAGTCGATATTAACCTCAACTTGGGCAAGTGTATTGAGGATTTCTTGACGGGTATTGTTAATCAGGTCAGAAAGGGAGCCGTCTAATTGCTTAACTGCAATGTTCATAGCTTTATCAGTCTTTGCACGGATGATATCCATCACAGCCTCAGCCTGAGTTAAGTCCACACGACCGTTTAGGAAGGCACGTTTGGTAAATTCACCAGGCTCAGCCAACCGAGCTCCTTCACGGATAGCTAGTTGGAGAATCTCATTGGTCACTGCAATCCCACCGTGGGTGTTAATCTCGATAATATCCTCACGAGTGAAGGTCTTTGGAGACTTCATAGCCCCAACCATAACCTCGTCCATGACTTTTCCTGTCTGAGGGTCAACGATGTGACCGTAGTTAAGGGTATGGCTAGCAACCTGACTCAAGTCTTTGCCTTTAAAAATCTTTTGCGCAATTGCAAAACTGTCTGTTCCGCTCAAGCGGACAATACCAATGGCTCCTTCACCTAGTGGAGTAGAGATAGCAGCGATGGTATCAAATTCACGTGTAATCATAATGTTTCCTTTAATAAATAGCTCTTTTCTTGGAAATTTTTCCAAGTCTCTTTTCAAATTGTAACAAATTTGAACTATTTCTTCAATGGATGCTACTTGGAGATTGAAAAAGCCTAAGCAATTCTGCTTAAGCTAGTTTATTTGGTACGCATTTCCCCTTGTGGGAAATAAGTTCCTTCTGGCATGTCGTTGATGATGACATGGACAGCAGATTGAGGTGCTCCAGTGTTACGGACAACAGCTTCCGTTACTTCCTTAGCAAGAGCTTTCTTTTGCTCGAGCGTGCGTCCTTCAAATAAATCGATGCGAACAAATGGCATAATAGCTTCCTCCACTAGTTTTGATTTCTTCTATTTTACCACATTTTGCCGTTTAAAGCTTAAGAAAATTATGATATACTAGAATGAAGCAAAAATTTAGAAATGGACGTGAAGCAAGAAACATGGCACAGTTGTATTATCGTTATGGGACCATGAACTCTGGTAAGACAATCGAGATTCTTAAAGTAGCCTATAACTATGAGGAGCAAGGAAAAGGTGTTGTGATTATGACCTCAGCTCTGGATACGCGTGACGGTGTTGGCTATGTGTCGAGTCGAATTGGCATGAAACGCCCTGCCCTTGCGATTGAGGAAACGACTGATATCTTTGGATTTATTCGTGATTTACCAGAAACACCTTACTGTGTGTTGGTTGATGAGGCCCAGTTTCTCAAGCGTCATCATGTTTATGACCTAGCTCGTGTTGTTGATGAGTTAAACATACCTGTCATGGCTTTTGGTTTGAAAAATGACTTTCGCAATGAACTGTTCGAAGGTTCCAAGTATCTCTTGCTCTTAGCAGACAAGATTGATGAGATTAAGACCATTTGCCAGTATTGTAAGAAAAAGGCGACTATGGTTTTGCGAACACAGGATGGACTGCCCGTTTATGATGGAGAGCAGATACAGATTGGTGGCAATGAAACCTATATCTCAGTTTGCCGTAAACATTATTTTGCGCCAATGATAACCTCTAACAAGGAGCAAAACTATGACAATTGAACTAAGAGATGTTACAATGGAAAATTATTTTGATGTTTTGAATTTGGATGTCAAGGAATATCAAAAACAATTCATTGCAACCAACGCAATTAGTTTAGCTGAAGCATACGTCTACACTAAAAATGGAGATTTTGTAGCTCCATTGGCAGTTTATGATAATGATGCAATTATAGGTTTTGTGATGATAGCTTATGATAAAAAGATCGGAATTAGTAGTGGAAATTATTTACTATTTCGTTTTATGATTGATAAGAATTTTCAAAGTCAAGGATATTTTAAACCAATTATGGATAAAGTACTAGACTATGTTCGGACAGCGCCAGCAGGTTTAAGCAATAAACTTTGGTTGTCTTATGAACCAGAAAATGAACATGCAAGATATTGTTACCTTAGTTATGGATTTAAAGAAACTGGGGAAATATCTGAGAACGAAGTAGTAGCAATCTATGATTTAACAATTGAGAAATAAGGAGAAAAAATGAACATCTATGATCAACTACAAGCTGTAGAAGACCGTTATGAAGAATTAGGAGAGTTGCTCAGTGACCCAGATGTGGTTTCGGACACCAAGCGTTTCATGGAGCTTTCAAAAGAGGAGGCTTCTACTCGTGACACAGTAACAGCCTACCGTGAGTACAAACAAGTCCTTCAAAATATCGTTGATGCTGAAGAGATGATTAAGGAATCAGGTGGAGATGCGGACTTGGAAGAAATGGCCAAGCAAGAGCTCAAAGATGCCAAGGCTGAAAAAGAAGAGTACGAGGAGAAACTGAAAATCTTGCTCCTTCCAAAGGATCCAAACGATGACAAGAATATCATCCTTGAAATCCGTGGAGCAGCTGGTGGAGACGAAGCAGCGCTTTTCGCTGGAGACCTCTTAACCATGTACCAAAAGTATGCTGAAGCCCAAGGTTGGCGCTTTGAAGTCATGGAAGCCTCTATGAATGGTGTAGGTGGTTTCAAAGAAGTGGTTGCCATGGTTTCAGGTCAGTCTGTTTACTCTAAGCTTAAGTATGAATCTGGTGCCCATCGTGTACAACGTGTTCCTGTGACAGAAAGCCAAGGCCGTGTTCATACTTCGACAGCGACAGTTCTTGTTATGCCTGAAGTAGAAGAAGTTGAATACGACATTGATCCAAAAGACCTTCGTGTCGACATCTACCATGCCTCTGGTGCTGGTGGACAGAACGTCAATAAGGTTGCGACTGCCGTTCGTATCGTTCACTTGCCAACCAATATCAAGGTTGAGATGCAGGAAGAGCGTACTCAACAGAAGAACCGTGAGAAAGCCATGAAAATCATCCGTGCGCGTGTTGCTGACCACTTTGCTCAGATTGCTCAGGATGAACAGGACGCTGAGCGTAAGTCGACAATCGGTACTGGTGACCGTTCAGAACGGATTCGTACTTATAACTTCCCACAAAACCGTGTCACAGACCACCGTATCGGCTTGACTCTCCAAAAACTAGATACCATCTTGTCTGGAAAATTGGATGAAGTTGTGGACGCCTTGGTACTCTATGACCAAACACAAAAACTAGAAGAATTAAACAAATAATGAAATTAGCTCAATTATTTTCAGATTTTGAAGAAGAGTTGGTTAGACAAGGAGAGGAGGCAGAAAGCCTCTCTTTTGTCTATCGTAGCCTGAAAAATCTCTCTTTTACAGACTTTGTTTTTGCCCTTCAGCAAGAGGTCACAGAGGAAGAAAAACAATTTGTAGAAAAAATTTACCAGCAGTTATCGTCTCATAAACCAGTTCAGTATATCATCGGACAGGCTGATTTTTATGGAATGCAGTTAAAGGTGGATGAGCGAGTTTTGATTCCCCGTCCAGAGACAGAGGAGTTAGTGGAGCATATTCTAGCTGAAAATCCTGAGACGAATCTTTCAGTTCTGGATATCGGTACAGGTAGCGGAGCTATTGCTCTCGCCTTAGCAAAAAATAGACCAGCTTGGTCAGTGACAGCAGTGGATATTTCCCAAGATGCTTTAGATTTAGCTAGCGAAAATGCTAAAAATCAAAAACTTAATATATTTTTCAAAAAATCTGATTGTTTTGCAGAAATTTCTGAAAAATATGATATAATTGTATCCAATCCACCCTATATCTCTCGTGAAGATGAGTCAGAGGTTGGTTTGAATGTTTTTCATTCGGAGCCTCATCTAGCTCTCTTTGCAGACGAGGATGGCCTAGCTATTTACCGTAGAATTGCGGAAGATGCAAAAGACTATCTCACAGATGGTGGTAAGATTTACCTTGAAATTGGATACAAGCAAGGTCAAAGTGTTCCTGAACTTTTTAGGAAATATCTTCCTGAAAAGCGGGTAAGAACACTCAAGGACCAATTTGGTCAAGATAGGATGGTTGTAGTTGATGATGGACAGGATTAGACAAGAGTTAGAAAATGGTGGAGCTGTCGTTCTGCCTACAGAAACGGTTTACGGTCTCTTTGCCAAGGCTTTAGACGAAAAAGCAGTTGACCATGTTTACCAACTCAAACGTCGCCCTAGAGACAAGGCACTTAATCTCAATGTTGCCTCTCTAGAGGACATCTTGTACTTTTCAAAGAATCAGCCAACTTATCTACAAAAACTTGTAGAGACCTTTTTACCAGGTCCCTTGACCATTATTCTCGAAGCCAATGACCGAGTTCCCTATTGGGTTAATTCTGGTCTTGCAACGGTGGGATTTCGAATGCCCAGTCACCCCATTACACTAGATTTGATTAGAGAGACGGGGCCCTTGATTGGACCGTCTGCCAATATTTCAGGTCAGGCAAGTGGGATAACCTTTGAACAAATTCTGAAGGATTTTGACCAAGAGGTTTTGGGGCTGGAAGACGATGCTTTTCTAACTGGACAGGATTCTACTATCTTGGATTTGTCTGGAGATAAGGTGAAAATCTTACGCCAAGGGGCCATTAAGCGAGAAGATATTCTTGCTCGGTTGCCAGAGATTTCTTTTGAGGAGGAATGAAGATGCTAAGAGATTTGCAAGAAACAGATATAAATGCTATATGCGAGATTAACCAAGAGGCTTTGGGTTATTCTTTTAGTCCAGGGGAAACGGCTAGCCAACTATCTAGACTGTCTCAGGATTCCCATCATTTTATACTTGGCTATGAGGATGTAAACAGTCATGTCTTACTTGGATATGTCCACGCTGAGGTTTATGAATCCCTTTATTCTAAAGCAGGATTTAACATCTTAGGCTTAGCAGTTTCACCTCAAGTACAAGGTCAAGGTATTGGTAAAAGCTTACTACAAGGGTTGGAGCAAGAAGCAAAAAGACGCGGTTATGGGTTTATCCGCTTGAACTCTGCCGATCATCGTCTGGGTGCTCATGCATTTTATGAAAAAGTTGGTTATACTTGTGATAAAGTGCAGAAACGGTTTATTCGCATCTTTTAGTTTACTTTCTTACTGTAAAATTAAATTAAGGGACCAGTCACACTATAAAGGAGAAGACCTATGATTTTTGACAAAGATGATTTTAAAGCATATGATGCTGATCTCTGGAATGCTATTTCCAAAGAAGAAGAACGCCAACAAAACAACATTGAGTTGATTGCTTCGGAAAACGTGGTTTCCAAGGCAGTTATGGCAGCTCAAGGGTCTATCTTGACGAATAAATACGCCGAAGGCTACCCAGGACGCCGTTATTATGGTGGTACAGATGTGGTAGATATGGTAGAAACTCTAGCCATTGAACGCGCAAAAGAAATTTTCGGTGCTAAATTTGCCAATGTCCAACCTCACTCAGGAAGCCAAGCTAACTGTGCGGCATACATGGCCTTGATTGAGCCAGGTGATACTGTTATGGGAATGGATTTAGCAGCTGGTGGACACTTGACTCACGGAGCTCCTGTCAGCTTCTCTGGTCAAACCTACAACTTTGTTTCTTATAGTGTGGATCCTGAGACCGAACTCTTGGACTTTGATGCTATTTTGAAACAAGCCCAAGAAGTAAAACCAAAACTGATTGTAGCAGGTGCTTCAGCCTATTCTCAAATTATCGACTTTTCAAAATTCCGTGAAATTGCTGATGCTGTTGGTGCTAAGCTCATGGTGGATATGGCCCATATCGCTGGTTTGGTTGCGGCTGGTCTTCACCCAAGCCCAGTACCATACGCCCATATCACTACAACAACGACTCATAAAACCCTTCGTGGACCACGTGGTGGTTTGATTTTGACCAATGACGAAGAACTTGCTAAGAAAATCAATTCAGCTATTTTCCCTGGTATTCAGGGAGGTCCTTTGGAACATGTTGTGGCTGCGAAGGCTGTTTCCTTCAAAGAAGTTTTGGATCCAGCTTTCAAGGAATATGCTGCCAATGTTATCAAGAACAGCAAGGCTATGGCAGATGTCTTCTTGCAAGACCCTGATTTCCGTATTATTTCTGGCGGGACTGAAAACCATCTCTTCCTTGTTGATGTGACTAAGGTTGTAGAAAACGGAAAAGTTGCTCAAAACTTGCTGGATGAAGTCAATATTACCCTAAATAAAAACTCAATCCCTTACGAAAGCTTGTCACCATTCAAGACAAGTGGGATTCGTATCGGAGCAGCAGCCATTACTGCACGTGGATTTGGTGAAGAAGAAAGTCGCAAAGTGGCTGAACTCATCATTAAAACCCTTAAGAATGCAGAAAATGAAGCTGTTTTAGAAGAAGTGAAAAGCGTGGTCAAAGAATTGACAGATGCCTTCCCATTATACGAGGACTAAAACTTTTATGGACATTTATATTAAGAAAGCCATTATCCATCAGTTTAGCCCGGATGATACCGAGCTGTTTCTAGCGGATAAGTTTCTCAATATTACTCCAAAAATCGAAGAATACTTGCGTAAAAAAATTGAACGTGTGTATTCAGATGAAGCAAAGACTGGGATTTTCGAAGAAGAAAATCCCTTCTTCAATCACATCACAGACGATTTGTTGGAGACATCAGTAACGCTGGCTAATCTCTGGAAAGAGGAGTTCAGCATTTCAGAAAATCTTAAGACTAATGACTTGATTTTTGTGCAATTTTCTAAAGAAGGCGTGGAACATTTCGCTTTCTTGCGAATTGCCCTGCGGGAGACCTTGACCCACCTCGGAGGAGAAGTTGATAATCCAATCAAGCTGACTCAGAATAACCTGCCTGGATTTGGAACGGGTGCTGACGAGGCCTTGGTGGTCAATCTTCAGAGTCGCAAGTACCATCTGATTGAAAAACGAATCAAGTACAACGGGACTTTTTTGAACTATTTTTCAGATAATCTTCTTGCTGTCGCTCCTAAAATTTCTCCTAAGAAATCCATCAAGGAACTGGAAAAAACGGCCCAGAGAATTGCTGAGACATTTAATACAGATGATTTTCAATTTCAATCTAAGGTCAAATCAGCCATTTTCAATAACCTAGAAGAAAGCAATGAATTGTCACCTGAGAAACTGGCCAACGATCTTTTTGATAACAATCTGACGGCTCGTTTGAGCTTTATTGACCAAGTCAAAGAAGCTGTCCCAGAACCTGTTCAATTTGATGAAATTGATGCCAGTCGTCAGCTTAAAAAATTTGAAAACCAAAAACTTTCCTTGTCAAATGGAATTGAGCTCATCGTTCCCAATAACGTCTATCAAGACGCCGAGTCTGTTGAGTTTATCCAAAATGATAATGGAACCTACTCTATCTTAATCAAAAATATCGAGGATATCCAAAGTAAATAATGTTTAAACGAATTCGAAGAGTGCTTGTACTAGCAGTCTTCCTTTTTGCTGGCTATAAAGCTTACCGCGTTCACCAGGATGTCAAGCAAGTCATGACCTATCAACCCATGGTGCGAGAAATCTTGAGTGAAAAAGACACCCCAGCAAATGAAGAGCTTGTGCTCGCTATGATTTATACTGAAACAAAAGGAAAAGAAGGCGATGTTATGCAGTCTAGTGAGTCTGCCAGTGGTTCAACCAATACCATCAATGATAATGCCTCTAGCATTCGGCAAGGCATTCAAACTCTGACAGACAATCTCTATCTGGCCCAGAAGAAGGGGGTAGATGTCTGGACGGCTGTTCAAGCCTACAATTTTGGACCTGTCTATATCGATTTTATCGCCCAAAATGGTAAGGAAAACACCCTAGCACTGGCCAAACAGTACTCTCGTGATACTGTTGCTCCCTTACTTGGTAATACCACTGGAAAGACTTATAGTTATATTCACCCCATTTCCATTTTTCACGGTGCCGAACTCTATGTAAATGGAGGAAACTATTATTATTCTAGACAGGTTCAACTCAACCTTTACATCATCAAATGTTTCACTCTCTTTTCGACATCTGGCTAGTCCAGATGTTTTTGTTATAAGTTTTCTTTAAGATAGATATATTACTCTAGAAAGGTAAAGGAGGAAATTCCCTATGAGAAAGAAACTCTTTCTGACCAGTGCTGCGGTCTTGTGGGCAGTAACAGCTATGAATAGTGTCCATGCAGCAACTGATGTTCAAAAAGTCATCGATGAAACCTATGTTCAACCTGAATATGTCCTAGGTTCATCATTGTCTGAAGACCAAAAAAATCAAACCCTAAAAAAACTAGGCTACAATGCCTCAACAGACACCAAAGAACTAAAGACCATGACACCTGATGTCTATTCTAAAATCATGAATGTGGCTAATGACTCTAGCTTACAGTTGTATTCATCAGCCAAGATTCAAAAACTAGGTGATAAGTCGCCACTTGAGGTCAAGATTGAAACACCAGAAAATATCACTAAGGTGACGCAGGATATGTACCGAAACGCAGCCGTAACCTTGGGTGTGGAACATGCCAAAATTACTGTAGCAGCCCCTATTCCAGTCACAGGTGAGAGTGCCTTAGCCGGGATTTACTATTCGCTGGAAGCTAATGGAGCCAAGGTGCCACAAGCCAACAAAGAGTTGGCTCAAGAAGAGTTGAAGGCTTTGTCAGATATCAATGCTGAAAACAAGGACAAAACTGGCTATGATGCTAATAAATTGAACGTTGCCCTAGCCGATATCAAGTCAGGACTCGCCAAAGCTAAAGAAAGTAAGGGAAATCTGACAGAGGAAGATGTCCGCAAAATCGTTGAAGATACCTTAAAAAATTACAAACTTGATCAGGTTATAACAGGAAACCAGATCAATATCATCATCAATTTTGCTTTAAATCTCTCAAAAAGTGATATCCTCAGCAATGCAGACTTCACTAAAACCCTAAATGACCTTAAACAAAGTATCGTATCACAAGCTGGCGACAGTTTTAAAAATATCAACCTTAACTTTGATGCGGATAAGGCGCTAGAGGACGGCGGTAATTTCCTAAGCTCCCTCTGGCAAGCCATTGTCAACTTCTTCAAGAGTTTTGGTTCTTAAGAAATTTCATGGTATAATAGATGGTAACCGTAACGTTGCCGTCTTTTTTGTCGGCCAATAGAAAGAGAAAAGAATGTTAAAGAAAAATGATATTGTAGAAGTTGAAATTGTTGACTTGACCCATGAAGGTGCAGGAGTTGCCAAGGTAGATGGTTTGGTATTTTTTGTTGAAAATGCTTTACCGAGTGAAAAAATTCTCATGCGAGTCCTCAAGGTCAATAAAAAGATTGGTTTTGGGAAAGTTGAAGAATACCTTGTCCAGTCACCACACCGTAATCAAGATCTAGATTTGGCTTACCTGCGTTCAGGAATCGCTGATTTAGGACATCTTGCCTATCCAGAACAGCTCAAGTTTAAAACCAAGCAAGTCAAGGACAGTCTATACAAGATTGCTGGGATTGCTGATGTAGAGGTTGCTGAAACACTTGGTATGGAAAATCCAATCAAGTACCGCAACAAGGCGCAGGTGCCTGTTCGTCGAGTGAATGGTGTCTTGGAAACTGGCTTTTTCCGTAAGAATTCCCATGAACTCATGCCTTTGGAAGATTTCTTTATCCAAGATCCTGTGATTGATGAGGTAGTAGTAGCCCTACGTGACTTGCTCCGCCGTTATGATTTGAAACCTTATGATGAAAAGGAACAATCTGGCTTGATTCGGAATCTTGTGGTGCGTCGTGGTCACTATTCCGGACAAATCATGGTGATTTTGGTGACAACTCGTCCCAAAGTTTTTCGTGTGGAGCAATTGATTGAACAAATCATCAAGCAGTTCCCAGAGATTGTGTCTGTTATGCAAAATATCAACGACCAAAACACAAATGCGATTTTTGGTAAGGAGTGGCGCACACTTTATGGCCAAGACTTTATCACTGACCAGATGTTGGGAAATAACTACCAAATCGCTGGACCAGCCTTTTATCAGGTCAATACCGAAATGGCTGAAAAACTCTATCAAACAGCCATTGACTTTTCTGAATTAAAAGAAGATGATGTGGCCATTGATGCCTATTCTGGTATCGGGACGATTGGCCTCTCCGTTGCGAAACATGTCAAAGAAGTTTATGGTGTTGAGGTAATTCCAGAAGCGGTTGAGAATAGCAAGAAGAATGCTCAACTGAACAATATTTCAAACGCTCACTATGTTTGTGACACAGCTGAAAATGCCATGAAGAATTGGCTCAAGGAAGGTATTCAACCAAGTGTTATATTAGTGGATCCACCAAGAAAAGGACTCACCGAGAGCTTTATCAAAGCAAGTAGCCAAACAGGAGCAGACCGTATCGCTTATATTTCATGTAATGTCGCTACTATGGCGCGTGATATCAAACTCTACCAAGAGTTGGGATATGAGTTGAAGAAAGTACAACCGGTTGATTTATTCCCTCAAACTCATCACGTGGAGTGTGTAGTGTTGCTACAACGAAAAATAGGGTGAAAATCCTTGATTTTAAGCTATTTTACAAGCATTTTGTCTTTGTAGATAAAGGCAATTTTGACGTCAGAAAAGTCCTAAAAAGGCACATAGATGTATATGTATTTGTAGATGTCGTTTGCGCATCGGAAAAATGAATACAACAATAAATATTTAACTAACGAGAGAACAATTGTATATTGTTCTCCTTTTTTTATTTTCAGGAGGGAAAATGACAAAAGAATTACAATCATCACGCTATATTGTCATTTCATTTTTAGTACGTGAAATGGGAATAGATATTGTTGAAGCCATCTCTCTTATGGCTGAATTAGAAAAAAGTGGCTTGGTTCGATTGGAATTAAGTGGAGATTTAATACTCAAAGAACTTGGAGGAGCGCTATGAAACGAATTACCGCAAATCAATACCAAACTTCAGAACGGTATTATAAATTACCTAAAATTCTTTTTGAGGATGAGAAATATATGGATATGAAACTAGAAGTAAAGGTGGCTTATTCTATTTTAAAAGATCGTTTAGAATTATCTCTCAGTCGTGGTTGGATAGATGAAGAAGGAGCAGTCTATTTAGTATTTTCTAATTCTAAACTGATGAGGCTGTTAGGTTGTTCGAAGTCAAAGTTACTGTCCATCAAAAAGACTCTTAAAGAATATGACTTAATTGATGAAGTTCAACAGTCTTCAAGTGAGAAAGGAAGACTAGCTAATAAGATTTATTTAGGGGAAATATCTTCTACCCCAGTATCTATTTCTGACAGGCCTAGTGTTAAAAAAAGACTAGGGCAGGTTGAAAATGAAACGCCCCCCGTCTCATATTCAGCCCCTAGTGAGACTGAAGTTAGTGAGACTAAATATAGTGAGACTGATTCTTTATTTATTGAGGATGAGGAGGATAGGAATACTCAACCTATCTTGAAAAGAAAAGTAGAAAAGGTCACAAAATATGATCGAGATTATATTTGGGGATTGGTACAAGATCAATTTAGACGAGAGGGTTTTTCTGAAACAGCCAGTGACATTGCTATGACTGATTTTGAGAGAATCTATCAGTATGCTCTTGACAATGTTCGCTTTGTTAGACGAGCGGAAGTGCTTGCTGAATTTGTGTTTAATGGCCTGTATTCTGTTTGGAATAACCGTGTTAGAAAAGGAGGTGGTTAAATGTCGTCAATCGAGTGGATATTAGTTTTGCTCATTTTAATTTCAAGTGGTGTGACTTTTTGGACATTGATAGTCGATCAGAAAGGGGAGATAAAGAAATGAGATTTATTGATTTATTTTCAGGTATAGGTGGATTTAGACTTGGAATGGAAAGTGTTGGACACGAGTGTATTGGATTTTGTGAGATTGATAAATTTGCTAGGAAATCTTATAAGTCCATTTTTCAAACGGAAGGAGAAATAGAATTTCATGACATACGAGATGTTTCAGATGACGAATTTAAAAAACTTAGAGGGAAAGTCGATGTCATCTGTGGGGGATTCCCTTGTCAAGCATTTTCAATCGCAGGAAGACGATTGGGATTTGAAGATACTAGAGGAACTTTGTTCTTTGAAATTGCTCGAGCGACCAAACAAATCCAACCACGTTTTCTTTTTCTTGAAAATGTTAAAGGCCTACTCAATCACGATAAGGGACGGACGTTCACCACAATTCTTACCACACTTGATGAGTTGGGGTTTGATGTTGAGTGGCAGGTGCTTAACAGTAAGGATTTTGGCGTTCCCCAAAACAGAGAGAGGGTGTTTATTATCGGACATTCTAGAAAGAAAGGTACCAGACTCCTATTTCCTTTCAGACGAGAAGGTCAAGCAACTAACCCTGAGACTTTGAAAGCACTAGGGAATTTAAATCCATCAAGAAGTGGAATGAGTGGTAAAGTCTATTATTCAGAAGGTCTTGCGCCAACCTTAGTTCGTGGAAAAGGAGAAGGATTTAAAGTTGCGATTCCTTGTATGACACCAGACAGATTAGAAAAAAGACAAAATGGTAGACGTTTCAAGGATAATCAAGAGTCAATGTTTACTTTAAATACTCAGGATCGCCATGGTATTGTCGTTGTTGGAGATTTACCAACTAGCTTTAAGGAAACTGGTCGCGTCTATGGAAGTGAGGGGCTATCTCCAACACTGACTACGATGCAAGGTGGAGATAAAATCCCCAAAATACTGATTCCAGAACCAATCCAATTTCTAAAAGTCCGAGAGGCAACGAAAAAAGGATATGCTCAAGCAGAAATAGGAGATTCAATCAATTTGGAAAGACCAAGTTCTCAGTATCGTCGTGGTAGAGTTGGCAAAGGTATAGCGAATACGTTAACAACTAGTGGGCAAATGGGAGTAGTAGTTGCTAGCTATGAAGGAGAAGATAAGCAAGTTTATCATGTAGCCGGTGTCTTAATAGATGGACAATTTTACCGTTTGAGAATACGACGAATCACTCCTAAAGAGTGTTTTCGCCTACAGGGCTTTCCTGATTGGGCTTTTGAAGCTGCTAGAAAAGTCTCTAGTAATAGTCAGCTCTATAAACAAGCTGGTAATAGTGTAACCGTTCCTGTGATTGCTGCAATCGCAAAGAAATTAAAAGAAATAGAGGAAAAAGATGAAAGCATTAAATAAAGAATCAATACTAGATTGTGATGAATTAGAAACAGAATTACATGATGCAGAAATCAGACAGCTGGATGAACAAATATTTTTGATGCCCAATTATCCATGTGAGTTTGAGGTGACATTTTTAGATGATTACCATAAAAAACATAATTACCCCCTATTTTACGAATCCTATCTTCAAAACATTATGGAATTCCTTGAAAGTCAGGATATAAAGAACGGAGCTGATGCCTTTGTAGATGATAATCATAATCTTGTTTTTGTTTTATATGGGCAAGGCTATCGAGCCGAGGGAAAAGAGGGAATACTTACAACCCAAGTAACTGTAAAAGCTTATGATGAAGACAAGAAATCAGTTAACTTCTCAAATTTATTAGATTCCTTAATCGTTTCAGAATATCAAATGGAACCGAATCTTTGGGAGGTCTCCCATGATTGATCTCTATCTAAGTAAAAATAGCCAAAGAAATCAACTTCTTTTGGATTTCTTTCAAAAGTATGGTATAGAGGTCACTCCTCATTCGATTTCTGAAATGACAAAGAATAAATTAATTGAGATGATGAGCTATTCTTCAGATTGTTTTGAGTTTTTATCTCCCAATTTATTACGATTTAAGAACCGTGACAATTTAAGATTAACGGATTTCGTTGAGATGATCTTAAAAAATCCTGAACTAACCATCAGACTTCCTCTTGCGGTTTCAAATAAGAGAGTTTATCCAAATCTGAATTTGGAAGAGGCTAGAGCTCTATTGCCAAGAGATACGAAACAATTGATTTACATGGCACAAACACATTATTTATCTAGTTAAAGGAGAAGCAATATGGCTGAACGATTTTGGGAGAACTTGTCCATTATTTTGGCTGAAAGAAATATTAGCTGGATTGAGTTAACCAGAAAAATGTTTGCGGGAGAGTTTCACTATCCAAGTGAATTGAATCGTTTGTATCAAAAAATACGCCACTACAAGATGGAACAACGAATGCCTCAAAGTCCATGGGTAGAAAGGATTGTGCAGGTATTAGATTTAGATTATGAAGATTTATTTCGGAGGTAACTATGAAAAGAATAATTCCAGTTTATATATTCCAACAAGTAAATGTCTTATTGGTATCCCTATACTTACTGAAATTGCTTTGTATTGGTGAGTTAACCATACTACAGATTCTCTATTGTGCGTCGCTCATTTCTTTTTTATGGATGTATGGCCAACGAAAACAAGTGGTCAAGGTCAATATGAAAACTAGGATGAAATGGCTTGGTATTGGATTCGTTAGCCTACTGATTATAAGCCTATGTTTTAGTCTAATCCATGCTCAAGGAAGCACGAATCAAGCAAACTTAATTGGACTTCAACATCAGGTTCCTTGGTTTTCATTTTTATTGTTCTTAATCAATGCGAGTATGGTTGAAGAATTTCTGTATCGAGAAATTTTATGGAACCTGGTCAGAAAATTAGATATTCGAGTTGCTTTGACAAGTGTTTTATTTGCCTTAGTACATCATCCAGGAACCATTCTAGCTTGGTGTTTATATGTTTCACTTGGGATCTTTTTAGGGATGGTGCGCTATAAATCGGACTTATGGGGAAGTATGGGTCTACATTTGGTGTGGAACCTACTAGTTTATAGTTTGCTGCTTTTTTAGACAAACAAAGTATAAATTTCTAATTATCTTTTTATATTTTCTTAAATGCTCGTAAAGCCTTATTCTATGTGCTTTCGAGTATTTTTACTGTAGGAAGATACTTCACGTTTCTTTGCATATTTCCTCATGTCTTAGCTGTCAGAAGTGGTAAATAAGTAGTAAATTCATTTGTACTACTAAGCAACAAGACGCTCCTGTTGCTTCTCTTTATTCAAGCGTTTCATTTCTGCCATTGCAGAATCGAATGTTGCATGTGCGTAATAGTTCAGCGTCATGGCTATATTAGCATGTCCCATAATGTACTGTAATGCCTTTGGATTCATTCCTGCATTTGCATAGTTGGTACAGAATGTATGTCGCAAACTATGTGGAGTGATGTGTGGCAATTTATCCTCGTTATACTTATTGTATTTCTTAACAAGACCTTTCATCATGCCGTTGTAATCACTTGCCACTTTTGGATAGTTCTTTCTATTAAGAAAGAGGAAATCACTATATCCATCAATCTCAACACGCTTATCATTCTTTCGATTCGCTAACACTCGCTTAAATGCTTGATAGGCTTCTTCAACCATAGGAACTTGACGTTCGCCACTTTTGGTCTTTGGTGTTTCAATGTAGTACCCAATTTCAGTATCTCTCAATAGCTGATGGTCTATATTGACAAGACGATTCTCAAAATCTAAATCTGGAAGTGTCAAACCACCAAACTCTGAAATACGAAGACCTGTTTTTAAGAGTATCAGAATTTCATCATAATTTTTGCTGTAGGTTTTATCAGCTTTT
Source organism: bacterium (assembly GCA_905221085.1). GTDB lineage: Bacteria > Bacillota > Bacilli > Lactobacillales > Streptococcaceae > Streptococcus. The sequence goes on along the minus strand of CAJNBT010000001.1, from coordinate 108,599 downwards.
GCAAAGGCTAACAGTTTTTCTTCCTGTTCTTCTGTTAGTACGGTCTTAGGGACAGTATCATCATCAAGAACTGCTTTCAGTTGAAAGTCAAATGGATTCTTCCGAACACAATCATCTTGTATAGCAATATAGAATGAAGCCTTTAAAGAACGTTTGTAGTTATTGATGGTTTGATAAGCATAACCATTTTCACTCATTCTAATAGCCCATTCTTTAGCGTCTGATGGCTTAATACTGTCAATACTTCTTACACCTAACTTGTCTTTCTTCAAAATATCCATAAGATATTTGCGTCCAGTTTCAGTGTTTTTTCTAACCTTTGGTCTTTGAGCGTTCTGTTTTGCGTAAAGCTGGCAGAGTGTCATTTTCTTTCCTACAACATCAATACCATCATGAATGTCTTTCTGTAACTCTGCGATTTTCTCTCTAAGTGAGATACAATCACGCTTTCCTGCTGGTACTCGGTCTGTAGCCACAAGTTTCCACGAGTAAACAAATTGCGGTTCTCCAAATGAATCTATATATTTGTATAAGTATCTTCCGTCTTTTCGTTGGCTCTCTCCAGTCTTTAAGATTCGACCTTTATTGTCACGTCTTTTTTCTGACATGGCATTTGCTCCTTTCCTTTATGGAAAGAGCCTTGATACGACTTAATACTATTTTATCATATACAAGACCCTTTGGCGACGCTAGATTGCGTCCAATGTATCTATAATTTTTTCAAATTGTTTTCGTTTAATCTGAATACGATTGCCATTCATAATCAGCCAATTTGCATTTTTATTTTCCTCTGCCAAGCGTCGTAGCTTGTTTTCGCCAATACGAAAATATTTTGACGCTTCTTCAATGGTTAGGGTATAACGTTCCCAAATAGGAATGTCAGTCTGCTTCATAAAATCCTCCTTTCCAAATCACTTATTTGGATTTCATAAAAGTTGTTTTACCAGCAATCGAACAGCTTTAGCAAAGCTCACGGGAGTTCCACCCCTGCATGGTTCTCATGTAGCCATACTCATTGCCTGCGACGGTTTTATCACGCTCGGACTATTGACTGTATGGGAGTATCATTATCACGATAAGAATGTCGTTGCAGGCAATCCTGCTAAAGATTGCTTCTCGGATCACTAACATGAATCGCTCGCTATCTTTATAAGATAGGTCATGGCGGTTAGTTCCGTTGGCTCTTTTCTTATCGAAACGTATTCGATTACTTTTATTCAGTTTTCAAAGAACAATGGCTCGTTAGCCTATCAAAACACATTGAAAGCTCAATATGCTTTGGTGGAATAACAAACCTCCCTGTTCGGGAAGCGTGGAATGGTTTAGCACGCTTCCACGAAAGGAGAGAGGATATTACTTAATTTCAAATGACAAAATCTTTGTAATCAGTCTGGTTTCCATTCTTCCACGTAAGACTTCATCAACGACCATACTTTGATTGCCATATTCATCTTTCATAAGTCGTAGGGAACGCTTCGTTATGTACCCTCTGTAATGATGTAGAATCTGGTTAATCGCTTCGGTATCGCCATCTGTTGCCTTTACAATGAGAGGAAAGGGAATCATAGGATATTGTGTTTTCATTCTTCAAATTCCTCCATAAACTTTTTAATTAAGGCTAGTCCACTGGTTCTATGCCGATAGACAGTAGAACGGTTCAATTTCAACAGGTCTGCAATTTCTGAATCGCTCATGTCCATAAAGTAAAACAGCAGTAGAATTTCACGTTTCTTGTCTGGCAACTCACGTAATGCTTCACTCAACAAATCATTTTCAACGCCTACTGATAACCCATTGAGTGTAAAAATCTGAAAGTCAGTTGAATAGTTATCTGTTGTCGCAAACTGGCTAACAAGATAATCGCCAACATCCGAAAAGGACACCTCACGCTTTGCAATCCTTGAAAGATAAAGCATATAATTCTTTCGCTCGTCTTCCATAGCACGTTTACAGATATAGTCAAACTGATTTTCTATTGTGGTCTGAAAAGAAGATGGTTTCATGTTTCTCACCCCCTTTCTGTCTAGGAAAGGAAGTGAGCCTTGCTCGTTTATCTCCTTTCACTCTTAGTCCCAATGTGAAAGGGGGATTTGTTGCATTACTGATAAATAAACTTTGTAAAAAAGTTCTGAATAGCCAAAAAAGCATATAAACAGATTTATTTCTCTGTTTACATGCTTCTGTTATTCTATCTATATGATTTATAAAACCACATTGGTGGACGTACTTATCTATTGCAGATAGACGACTTTCTTTGACAAGAACCCAATGTAAGGAAATTTATTGTATATGATGTACTTCATGGCGACGTTGACCTCCAACAAACCGCCATTTGGAAGTAATATACAATATTTTAACAGCGTAAATAGCACTACCATATAACGGTTTTTTTTATTGGCGTTTAGTAGTGCTTTTTATTAAATATAAACCTATAAACCATATAACACGTTTTTCTATACCTGTTTTTAATTCAGTAGGAACAATAAAATGTATAGAGGTGGTCTACTATGCGTAAAAAAGAAGATAAATATGATTTTAGAGCCTTTGGTTTAGCCATTAAAGAAGCTCGATTGAAACGAGGTTTAACTCGTGAACAAGTGGGAGCATTGATTGAAATTGACCCACGGTACTTAACTAATATTGAAAATAAAGGGCAACACCCCAGCATACAAGTTCTTTATGACCTTGTATCGTTACTTCATGTTTCCGTTGATGAATTTTTCTTACCTGCTAATAACTTGGTAAAAAGCACCCGACGATTACAGATAGAGAAATACATGGATAGCTTTACAGACAAAGAACTATCCTTAATGGAATCTTTAGCCAGCGGTATCAACGAAGCAAGAAACATCGAAGACTAATTAAAAGAATCCATACATAACGGAAAGAGCCGATAAAATGAGATTGTATTAATCTCATTTTATCGGCTCTGCGTCTTTGCGTCTGGCTCTGTAATCACAGTTACTTTGAACTGCTTTATTTCAATTAAATTTTCTTGTCTGCATTTCGGACAATAGAGGGGGAATTTTTTTAATTCAGTATCTTCCCTTATCTTTAATCGTGTTTTATTTCCACATACAGGACACAATATCCACTTGTAGTTTATAATAACTATCTCCTCCTTTACACTTTAATTCAAATCTTTATTAAAAAATATTTCATCTTATTTAACAAGAAACCATATTTATATAACAACATAAAATACACTAAGTTATTTTATTGAACATATATCGTACTTTATCTATCCGACTATTTGGACGACGGGGCTGGCAAACAGGTTCACCGGTAGTAACATGGTACCCTTTTAACTCTGTTAAACAAACACTACGTCCATTTGTAAAGAAAGTTAAATCACTACGATATTCTTGAATACACCGAGCAGGGATTTCTCCACTAAGAATGACCTCATTATTTTTCAATTGAGTGTCTACGATGTTCGCACAATATTTAGGAGCATCGTTGTATGCTCGTGAAAGATATTCCTGTGGCGCATAAATTTTAAAACTAAGATATGGCTCTAACAATTCTGTTCCAGCTTTTTTTAAGACTTGTTCCAATACAATAGGAGCAAGCATCCGAAAATCTGCTGGGGTACTAACAGGGCTATAGTATAAGCCATACTTAAAACAGATTTTACAGTCCGTCACATTCCAACCATACAATCCTTGTTCACAGCCATAGCGTATCCCCTCCATAACTGCATTTTGAAACGATTGATTTAAGTATCCAAGAGAAACCGAGCTCTCATACTGTACTCCGCTCCCTAATGGAAGCGGTGCTACGGATAGACCAATGGAAGCCCAGAAAGGATTCGGTGGAACTTCGATGTGAATGGTATACTCTGCTTTTTTTAACGGTCTTTCCATATAAATGACTGTAGGCTCTTTTATTTCTATCTCCACATGATACTTTTCTTGCAGCAGAGCACAAGTCACTTCCATTTGTACTTTCCCTAAGAAAGAAAGTATGATTTCATGTGTCGCAGAATCCACATAATATCGCAGAAGCGGGTCACTGTCGGAGATTTCTAAAAGTGCATCAAGTAACATTTCCCTTTGTTGAGGTTTGCTCGGTTCAACAGTCGTTTGCAGCAGAGGGAGGGGATTTTCAATTCTCTCTCTCTCTCTGTGGCAATAGCTTTGTATCTCCAAGAACACTATTTAACTTCAAAAACTCATTCTGCAAAATAACAATTTCCCCGGAATAAGCCTTATCGATTTTACATAATTCACCATTTATTGAAGTATACATTTCTGTAATTTTTATTTTTTCCTTTTCCGATATTCTAACCGAATCTCGCAAATGCAGTACGCCACTATAAAGACGTATATATGCAAGACGCTGTCTTTTTTCCGAATACTCAATTTTGAAAACTTTTCCGCAAAGTTCAGACTGACCTCGATGTGTTGATGAATAAAATTTATTCGTAATCACTTCTATAAGGTTATCAATCCCTATATTGTTTTTTGCACTTCCGTGATAAACAGGGAACAGAGAACAATTCTGAAATCTTATGCTTTCCTCTTGTTCGAGTTCCAATGCTTCTAATGATTTACCGGACATATATTTCTCTAAAAGGTCATCGTTTCCCTCTATTACCGTATCCCATTGTTCAGATTCGGTAAAGTTCGTCACACACATATTAGGATACAGTTCTACCTTCTGTTTGATTACAATTTCGGCAGAAAGTTTCTCTTTAATATCCTGATAAACCGTTGATAAATCAATTCCATTTTGGTCAATCTTATTGATAAAAAAGATTGTGGGAATCCCCATTTTCCTAAGTGCATGAAATAATATACGAGTTTGTGCTTGTACGCCATCTTTTGCAGAAATCAGTAGAATTGCCCCATCTAAAACTGATAATGAACGATATACTTCTGCTAAGAAATCCATATGTCCTGGCGTGTCTATGATGTTCACCTTCGTATTTTCCCACTGAAAAGAGGTTATTCCTGTCTGAATTGTAATTCCTCTCTGACGTTCTAAAAGCGTATTATCCGTCCTCGTTGTACCTTTGTCCACGCTTCCTAATTCTGTAATCGCTCCACTGTTATATAATAAGCTTTCTGTTAAGGTAGTTTTTCCTGCATCAACATGAGCTAAAACTCCAATATTAATAATTTTCATGTGATTTTCCTCCATTCAAAAGCCCAAAAGGGCATAAAAATCCCAGTGATAAATACTCTTATCACTGGGATTTTTATGCATAACCATAGGCATACAAAGCATACAGATATTCTCCGGATACTTTAGAATCACATGATAAAGGTATTCTTAAACTGGGTACAAAAAACTAAGCCCTCCTAAAAAAGGACATCCAATTATTTGTTCCCACTATCAAATTGACAGTTTATTTAAGAATACCTTGCCGCATATTTATTAACTCCTTTTAAATAGATACTTAAATAATAGCACGTAAGAGCATATTTGTCAAGGAATCTCCAATTTTTTATCAAAGAGAGTACGTGATTACAAAATAGCTGTAATAATGTACCAATATTTGTTATTCTATAATCTTCCAATTACTCCCGTTCTTTTCAAGTACCAAATCAAATTGAGATACCTGCGTTGCTTTGGTCTGCTGGTCGATATACTCCACTGTCAGCGATACCGTGACTTGATTATCCTTACGATTGTGAATAGGATTTACCAGTTCTTGAAAGATGTACTCTTTTCCGATTGGTTTTAATATCCCGTCATTCACATAGTAGGAAAGTTCACTGGCTGTCGCTGTAGGATAGAGCTTGAAGAACGTCGTTAAAAACTCATTGATTTCATTGGTTGTAATGGAATCAACCGTCCCCTCACTTTCAATGGCTTTTGGTTTATAACTTGATTTCTTAGGTATGTTGGTAATGGTCGGATTCTTAACCAGTACCATATTTCCAGAACCATCTACATAGACACTCACTATATAAGCAGAGTGGACGGTCTTTGTATTTTCTCCCTCTGTAATGAGCTGGTCTACACTGTAGGTTACATTAAACTCATTGTCGCCAGTTGGCTCTACCGTCCATATCTGAAATCCTCTTACAGAAGACGATACAGGAATATCTTTGCGTACTGTATCAACATTGAGAGCTTGAAGTTCATCTGTCAGATAGCCTTTTAGACTTTCCATTCGATTATCAATGGACTTATCGGATTGCTCCCATGAATAGTAGACTTTCGCAAAGTTCTCTACAAAATTTTCTACATGATGAGTATCAACGTATTCCTTTTCTATGATAGTTGTTTCGTGAATAGTATGAGTATCTATAGCTGTAAAGTGCTTGAATATCGCAAAGCTGAAACTAAGCCCTAAAAGTACCCACAAGGCAATCACAACCTTTTTATGAGGATTGACCTTATAGTAGACACGAGGTTTCTTTTCCTTTGGTATCTGTTTTTCTTTATTCTGATTTTTTCTAAATTTCATCATTAAATCTTCCTTTCTCATTGTTTGATTCGTCCTGCTCCCACTAAATGCTGTTGCCAGTAGGGGCTTGTTAAGTCGGCATAACCGATTGGGTCGCCTGCATGAAACATACGGTTATTGCCAAGGTATATCCCAACATGAGTAATATAAGAGCCAGCGTTATAGGTAGAATGAAAGAAAACCAAATCGCCAGCTTGTGCTTCCGATAGTGGGATATGCTGGGTCACATCATATTGCTGTTGTGCGGTTCGTGGTAAGTTAATTCCAGCTTTTCCATACGTCCATTGTGTCAGTCCGCTACAATCAAAAGAAGTAGTCGGGGAAGCTCCACCGTAAACGTATCGCCAGCCCTCATATTTCAGTGCTTCGTCCATGATGGCTTGTACCGTATCATCATCAAACTCTGTTGTGACAAGATACTGCGTTACCAGTTGCACATAAAACATATTGCCATAGTTGTATCGCCAGCCCCCATTGATAGGTATGGCTATGGGATTGGGGTAAGACACTTTTTCGCCACCTGAATACTCTTTTGAGAAACTTTGAGCCAGTTCAAAGGTATATTTATTTCCACGATTAGCCACATACCCTAAGAAACCACCACCATAATTGTAGGACTGGATAACCGATTCTAAATCTACACTGAGCCTTTCGCTACTGGCTAATAATTCACTGAAATACTTCACACCTTGCTTAATGGATTCTTCTGTACTCAATGAATTAGGTGGAAGACCGAGGGATTCCGAGGACTGCATAACATCTTCCGCAGTACCGCCCGATTCCACCTGTATAATCGCAAGAAGTATGTTGACATATTCTTCAACGCCATATTCTTTGGCATATTTTTCTACCATAGGCTTATGAGCCAGCACTTCTGCGGAAACATTCACACCTCCATAATGAATATTGGAAATTCCGCTGTCCTGTTCATCTGAAAATAAAATGGCAACAAACAGAAGCAGTGAGAAGACCATCAAGAATAATCCAGAACCACCAATCACTAAAGTTTTCAACTTCATGGTTTCTTACCGACTTTCTTAATGGTGGCGGTTTTGATTGGTGGTCTACTTCTTGTATTTTGTAGTGGTACTCTTTGAACAGTAGACGGACGTTCTTTTGTGATTGGACGTTGTGAAGTTCTATCTGCTGTAGTGGTTGAAGTTGCTGGCTTTTGAACGGTTTTTTCTTGAACGGTATTGCCTTGGCGTTCCACTTTTGGACTTGAAAAATCGGACTTAACTGCTGGACGCTCTTGTTTGGCTTGTTGAGATTCCTTATATGAAGTCTGAATATTAGACTGTTTTGAGGTCTGTTCATCATGATATTGTTCTTGTCTTGTAGTCGGTCTTTCATGAACAGAAGAAGCAGGCTGTTTTTTCTGTTTGACCTGTTCCATTTCAGAGCGACGCTTCGCAATGGTTTTTCGCCTTTGTTCCTGCTGTTCCTTGCGTCCACTGGCTCTGTCCGCTTTGGTTTGAGAAATACTACTGGTTAAATCACGGACATTCTCTTTTACTTTGGATTTTCCTTGATATACTGCATATCTTGCATTGGTCGGCAAATCTTTAACCTGTTCTTTCAAACCACTAGCAGTGTCTACCATTCTGTCTTTGGTATCAGCTACTGTACCGATGGTTTGACCGATACGTTTTCCAAGTGTTGATTTTTCCTTTCCGTCTGGTCGGGAGTGATCTGCTTGTGTCCTTGCAGAACTCCCCGAACCCGACTGTCCTTTTTTACCTGTAACAATGGCAGACCCAGCCCCTAGAGTAGTCATGGAACGTCCAAGTTTCCGCTGTAGACGGTGCATGTGAGCGTGCATAAGCATACGAGGTTTTCTCATCACACGACTTCCCACACTTTGAGAATCGTTACTCTGTAGAGAAAACATACTCATTAAATCGCCCAGCTTGAAGTAGATTCCTGCAAAGGTCACAATCTGTAGAAAAGCAATCAAAAAGAACGGATAACCAGCCGATAAGGTATAGAGCATGGTTGAAATACTAAATGCTGTCGTAATAATCAATGTGATTCCAGCTCGTGTCAAAATGGTATTAAAGAGCTTTGTTATGGCTCGTTTTGACATACCATCAAATGATGGAATCATGCTTAAAATAAAGCTCACAGGCAGAAACATAGCATAGATGATAAAAAGTACCTGCGAGAAAATCATGATTCCTGTTAATAGGAATACAAATATGGAAATCCCAATATTGAAGACAAATAGGAAGAAGACTGTACCTAAACGGTTAATGGTCTTTGTAATGGTTAGATTGGTATTGCTTCTGTCTTCAATTTCTTCCGCAACAATTTTTTCTCTGTCTTCGCCATTGTTGGAATCTGGGCTGGTGGAGAGCAGGCTTTCCACACGGTCAATACCGATACTTTCAATGTCTGAACTGTTGTATTGAAGCAGTAGCCACGGTTGCTGAACCTGTATGGAAAACAGGCTATCTCTGATTAAGTCCACGCTGTCCTTGCCTTGACTATCGGAATGGGGCATGACAATCTTCGTGCCAAGTGATAAACTGGCATTACTGATGTCTGATGAAAAGTCATTGATTTTTTTAATGTAGTCGGGAGCGTAGGCAATAAAGGAAGCCGATAGGATAAACACCAGCACAAAATTCATAATGGCATGAATTGCCTTTGTGGTTTCTCTCTTTATCAGTCCCGTATAGGCAACATAAACCCCAAGAACCAAAATCAAGAGTAAGAGGAATCCAACATAGAAACCCTCTGTTGAAAATCCGTTTGCACTCACACCAGCTAAGGTCTGCATATTCTTACCAATGGAATCTGCTGTAGCGGAAATGAAGTCTAAGGAATAGGCTTCCTGTACTAAGTAACCTGTCGCATTGGAAACATACAAACTGATTGTCCAAATAAAATTGGTAATGGCATATAGTCCATACATGACCTGTTTTCCAATCCCGTCCGACCAGTTCCACGGAAGCCAGCCCCAGCTATTATCCACATAAAAATCCAGTTGATAGTTTTCAAGTGGGTATCGGCTGTATTCATTTGCCACATTGACCGTATCATCTACCAAGCCCGCAGCTTGAACCACCGTTCCCAGCATGGCTAAAAGAAAAATGGCAATCACAAGTGTGAAAGCCACTGTCATTGCCACTTTACCTAGACGTTTCAGCGTCCAGTTTGATTTTATTCTGTTTACTATTGATGGTTTCACATTTACACCTCTTTTCGCACAGGTGGTCTGGTATCAAAGGCATGGAGCAGTTCTTCAAATACAGGGTGGAACTGTATCACACCGACACGACCATATAAATCACTGATAAGGCATTGCCCGTTTTCCAAATCACGCAATCGCTTCTGATTGTTTTCGTCCTCTGGGTCTACACCAAAAAAGGCTAAGGTCTTTTTAATCTCGTTAAGGTCAGTGGAACGAAATGCAAATTTTAAGCCGAGGTTATTTTTCAGTTTTTCATCTAAGAGGTCGTCTGTATTTTGGGTCACGAAATATACCCCAGCGTTCATAGCACGACCAGCCCGAACCAGCTTCATAGATAGTGTTTTTCCTTGTGCTACCTGTAAAAAGCTCCATGCTTCGTCTAAATCTACAATCTTGAAAATGCTTCGGTCTGTATGGATAAAGTCTAAAGCAAAGGTACTAATGACAATCAGCATAGCAACGGATAAAAGCTCCATAGTGGTATATTCCTCAAAGGAAGTTTCCTTGTCGGGAAGTACCAAGTCCGCAACCTGTATAATGTTCAGTTGTTTTTCTAAGCTGATAGACTGCTCCACATAACCATTACTGAATAATAAATGTGCAAAGTCATAGTCTGTAAAACTTTCGATATGGTCGGCTATACTGGTACTTAGTGGCGTATTCTCAACCCGTAATTCCTCAATCACTTTCATCAACCCTCGTACTTCACTATTGGTTACTGCACGAATGGCTTTTCTAAGGATTGGGAAGCGTTCCCCATCACGAGAGGAAATCCCCGTAAGGAATGTCAGAATATCAATAGCCAGTGATTCAGAATCTTTGGGATTTTTCATAATCACATAAGGGTCAAGTAAGCCTTTGTTTTTCTCATCAGAAGTCAGAGTGACGATATTGATTTCATGGGAAATCTCTGGCAAGGTTTCTTTCCATCTGCCACGTTCTGCTTTTGGGTCTACAATCACTGCTTGTGCCCCATAAAGCACCGCATAATAGACGATAAGGTTATTCGCAAAGGATTTACCACCACCCAGCGAACCAACAAAAGCCGACGCTAACGCATTGGTTACTGAACCCTTAACCCCTTGACTGGCAAGAGCAGGTTTCAGATAGACATTGCGTCCAGTATCTAAGCTGTAGCCAACATAAATCCCCTCATTTTCCCCCAGCATTTGAGTAGCACCAAAACCTAAACCAGCGAGGAAATCAGAGGTCACGTATTGAATATAATCATTCATATAACGCTTGCTGGCAGGTAAAAATTCTTCATGTAAGCCGAGCATATCCCCAAATGGTCGTACCAGTTTTACGCTTAAATCGTCATAAAAATCTTTCACTTCATTACAACGACGTTTGAGTTCGTCAAGATCATTTGCTGATACCCTTACCACATAAGACAGCTTGTACATAGATTCCTTGCTTTGGTCTAAATTGGTTTCCAGCTCATTCACACTTTCCAGAGCTTCCGCCACATTGGAGCTGGTTTCATTATCACTTTGCCAAGCGTGGTTATCCAAGTCTTTCAGTTCTTTCTTTTTATTGCGGACAGTAGATAGGGCTTTACGATTCGCTACAATTTCCACATTCATTGACGTATCAATCGGGAATGTAAATTGCTGTTGCTGGTAGTAGAAGATTTCAGAGGACGGGAAGTCCAGTTCTCCGACAATGCTGTTAATGGTAAAGTAAGCTACATAGACGGTTTCATCTTCCTGCTGGATTTTCAAATATCGCTGTTTTTCTTCCACCAAACAGCGAGTAGGCTTAATCAAGTCATAGTATTTAATCAGCGTTTCATTATCCAGCTTTTTCTTTGATAGATGGTACTCATACTCTTCATAGGCAGTGCCTGTCTGTCCGTAAAGGTGTTCAATCAGATAGCCGAAGTCGTCCTTATCTAACCTGCGGATTTTGAAACGACGAGAGATTTTATTTTCTAAGAGCTTTTCCATCTTCTGAAAACGCAGGATTTCATCATTACTCATACTAACAAAATCGCCCATCAGCTTATGGTTCACATCATAGACAAAATCAGACAAAGCATTTTTTGCTTCAACGGTAAGACTTTTCATAGAAAACTCCTGATCGTTGAGAAGCAACTTAAAGCCGATAAAGAAACGGTAGTTCACTTGATTTTCGCCAATCATGGATATTAAAGCGTCTGTCTGTTGGTCGATTTTGTCATAGGCAACCGCTTTGAGCTTGCCAGTGACTTCATTTTTGGAACGCTCTTGTGCAGAACGTATGCTGGATTCTGTACTGATTTGTAAAGCATGAATTTTGCCATCACGATTTTGTGCGATAAGCTGTCTGAAAGAATCATGCACTTGTATTTTCTGTTCTGGACTTAGAAATGAGTAATTGTAAGGAACAAGCTCATAGTAAGCATAACATTCCCCGTCTTTATTCCAGACGAGATTGTTTTCAATGTATTTAATTGGATATGCCATAAAATTCACTCCTAACTGCTGTAATGGCTTCTTGTGGCTGGTTTCTGCCAAGCGTTACTTTTTTTCCTGCATAGGTCAGCTTTGGTCGCAGTGCATAAGCAATGACAGACTTCAAAAATCCATAAGGCTTTTTACCATCAAAAGTTTTTGTAGACATAAACCATGTGAAAGCCACAGGAATCCCAAAGTATTTGAGAAATGCTCCCTCTATCATGGAAAGAGGGGGCAAGTTGCCAAGTATCATCACTGCAAAGAGTGACACGACAAACCATGTCATTTGCGTAAAGGTTATGGGAAACGGAAGTCTAAAATCATTGATAGAATACAGTACCTTTTCCACAGACCAGATACTGGTATAGCTTCGTATTTTCTTCATGTAATCAATCCTTTCATAAAAAATAGGGGTAGCTGATTGAGCCACCCCGTAAAATAGAAAATCTGCCAGTAGTAATGTACCGACAGATTTAATAGACGATTTCAAAAATCCCATGATTGGTTGAGATAAACGTTCCTGAAAGGTCTAAATCCCGACCATAGGCTTGATAATCAATATAGTTTTGAAGACTAGCTGGTACTTCGCCTAAAGCACCCGTTTCTTCAATGTAGTAGCGTGCCACGTCATACATATCATCACAATCGGAATGAATGATAATATCCTCTTGATGTTCGCTTAGTTCTTCAATGCTTGAAAAATGAGTGAGCAGAGCAGATAGCTCCGATTGTAATTCTTCGGGTAATTCCGACACCATTTCCCATAGTCGATTGAGTTCGCCAATGGAAGTGTATTCGTCAACCGTAAAGGGTAACTCGTAGTCATGAATGGCGTATTCCTCATATTCATCATTCAAGCCGATTTTCTCTTTGACTTCCTCAAAGTCAATGGGAAAGGTAAACCACGCACCGACCAATTCGCCCTCATTGTATTTGCCTAAATTCGCAATATAGACTTGCATATCGTCCATATATTCACGTCCTTTCTTTGTAGAGATTCAAAAATCCCTACCGCACTTCGTTTGGTGTACCATTCCTTTGCGGAACATAAGAAAACCACTTATATTCCACAAAAGAACGGTTTTATTTAAGCACCAATAATGCGATTGAATAGCTCTAGTAAAATGTCTTTTACTCCAGCAGCGTTGAAGACTAAGCCAACCGCAATAATCGCAATAATTAAAAAGCCAATCAGTTTGCTAAACTCACGCTTGAAGCCAAGATACAAGCCAATCACAACGATTGCTAAAAGCACCAGTGATTGAGCGTTTGATAGAAACCAGTTATAAAGGTTTTGTCCAAAATTCATAAAAATGTTCTCCTCTCTATATTCAATGAATTTGTATTTGAGTTATTTTTTTGTTGTTATCACGTCCTGTTCTTTTACTGACTGTTGCTTCAAAATCTGCTTGTGTCGGTCTGTCAGTTTCGCATGGTCGAGAATGTCTTTTACAACCTGCGTCTGGTTGATTTCATCAAGTTTAATCGCAACCTTTAAGGTCGGGGCAACTTGATGAGATAGCCAGTTCAGCGTCCTTTGGAAGGAGTAAGGCTCTGGTTTTGTGGTTAGTTTTAATCGTTCACGATTGTTCCCAATAAACCAAGCCCATTCTTCATTCAGTTTCCAATCAGAACGAGGTTTGGAATCGTCTTTATCTACAAAACGGATATACCGATTGATAATTTTAAAGGCGGTATGCTCTGGATTGTCATAGACGAGTAAATCACGGACTGCATAATAGGCACGCTCATTTTTCAATCGAATCTCAAAACGGTTTTTTACTTCTGCGTCTTCAATGGGAATATCATTTTTCTTGTACTGCTCGTAGTCCTTTTCATAGATACAGAAATAAACTTCACTTTGTAATGAACCGATATAGAGGGTGTTTCCCATACATTCCTTTTCCTCTTTGCGTACCAGTTCGCCACTGCGATAGCTTTTAAAACTGCGGAAGACGGAGATACATTCTTCCTGTTGGCACTTTTCAGTGAGTACAGGGATATTTAAAATCCCTGTCTTATCGTTAATGGCAAGGTCAAGGCGTTTCATCACACCGCCAGCCACCAAAACGTCCATAAAGAACTCATACCAGCTTCTTTGTTGTGCCAGAAGATAGCTTTCAAATTGTCTGCACCCACGACCTTTCAATTCCACCAGAACTCCTTTGTCCAGTTCATGGGAGCAAAGGACGAATATGTCGCCTAAAGCATAATGCTCTGAATAAGAATAGAAACCATAGTCCTCATGAAGAAAATAGGACAGTTTCAGTTGTAAGATGTTTTCGACCACCTGCTGTACGTCTGTTGTCGGAAAGCGAATTCTTACATAATCAAACAGCATTTCAAGGGGAGCGTCGGGATTGAAGCGTTCCAGAGCTTCCCAAAGGGACTGCTGTAAATCCTCTGATGGCTTGACTTTTCCTGTTTCAATATCGCTTAGATACTGCCTTGTAATACCAGTCGCAACAGCTAAACGGTTTTGAGATAGTCCATAAGCCAAGCGTTTTTCTTTTAAATGCTGTAACCAAGTTTGTTCATTCAGTAAAAATCCCTCCAATCAAAAAGGCGTATGTCAACTTTTAAAGCCCATTTGACATACGCTGAAATTTTGTAAATCCCTTGTAACCAAAGGATTTTCTAATGTTTTTTTGACTGTTTCCTGTCGATTTGTACCCCCCTGTTAGATACGGGGGGTTAAGTGCTGGCGTGGCTATTGCCACACCAGCCAGCAAGATCAGTCCACACCTGCGACTTCCGCTTCGCACGTCGCCTGCGTGGACTGTCTGCTGTTGGATAACTTTTTAATTTCCTCCAAGAAATCATATCCTTTTGGTACAAGGGGAGTATAAAACTCTGATATGACACTTGTTCCTACATCAACATAGCCACGACCTTTGATTCGCTTTAAGAAGAAATCCTTTTGTACGTCACTGCCAAACATCATGCCATAGCCCATTTCAGACATACGACCTAAAGCCACTCTGAAATTAAACTGATCACGGATTCCGTCGCCTAAATATTTTGCGTCTGGACGTTGACAAGCCAGTATTAGAAAGAAGCCAGCTTGACGACCTAACATGACAATCTGTTTCAGCTTATTCATAACTGCGGTGTTTTCTTTTGTTCCCAGCATTTCCATGAAAGCGACGTATTCATCAAAGATTAAGAAGTGTGCCGGGAGACCTAAGTAAGCATAATTTTTGCCAGTCTTATAGTTCTTCATCTGCTTCATTTCCTCACTACGTTTCATCATTTCTTCATAGAATGTTTCAATGCAAGAAAGCAAGTCTTCTTTTCTATAGTAGACATTTGCCATCACAGAACCTAAGTCCGCAAGATCAGCATTTTTCGGGTCAAGAATATACAGTTTTGAATCTGTATGAAGCAAGGCTTCAATCAGTGTCAGTATAAAGTAAGTTTTACCGCCACCTGTACCACCAGCAATCAACATATGAGGGAGCTTATCATATTCCCACCATACGTTTTTCATTAAGCGAAGTTTACCATCTTTAGCTTCTACTTCATCAATAGAAATACGACTGGCTATGGTGTCATAGAGCAAAGTATATTCCACATAGGAATCCTTTAACTCTTTATCCGTCAGCTCACAGTACAAGCCACTCTCTAATTTCTTTTCCAAGTGTAAGAGTTGGTCTTGATATTTTCCCAGCGTGATTTCCACCCGTATCTGTATCAAGCCATTTTTAAGTCGATAATACATTTTAGGGAAGTAGGTTATCTTTTCCTTTGTACGACCAGCACTATCTTTAAAGAAACCCTCTGTTTTGACCTGTTCAGATTCATACCACTTGTTTTCAAGTATCATCTTTGCCAGTTTTTGACGGTGGTAAAGTTGTTTAACCGTATCATAGCGAACCCGTTTGAATACAAACGCTACCAGCAAGCAGATAAGAATTGCGACACTGAAACTGATAATTAAATAGGGAATGTCAATCTTATCTGCTTGTGATAGGTTAAAATCCTGCCAGTTGATCTGCTGGATTGTCTTCACATGAAACAGTCCGACAACCAGCAGGAAAACAGGCAGGAGTGACGCTATCGTAAAATGAAAGACTAAATCTTTACCAGATGGGCGAATCCTTTTACCACGCTGTTTCATGCGAAAAAGTCTCCTTTCTACCTAGCGACTATTTGTCTTGTGTCGGTTCTTTCTTTGCTTGTGGTTGAGCTTTGAATGAACTAGAATCCTTTGTCAGCACAATATCGTCTGCCTTGATATACCAGTCAACATCTGCTCCTTGATAGGTGGCAGTAGCAACGGTGTCCGCAATGGGATTGATAAGTTCCACCCGTGCGTTATAATCAAACTCTTTCAAAGGCACGCTGGCAGGAATACTTACTTGAATCATGCGTCCTTGTCCTTTGGATTTTAAGTCATAGGTACGTTCCTTGATTTCATCTGAAACCGACCCGTCTTCATTTTGGATTCTCACTTCACGACGTAGAGCAGAGAATTTCAATTCTCCAAAAGTCGTGTCTTTATCTAATACAATGCCATTTGCTAATCTCATCATTTTTCCTCTCTTTCTTTATTCTTTTATCATGTCGTCAGCATGTAAAAGGTAATTTGTAAAACCACGAGTGCCGATTTTGTAGCCCTCTGCGGTAATACGTGGATTGACTAACTTCACACGTTCCTCAAAGCCGAAATGTTTTTCGCCAGCTTCAGCAGGAAGCACCACCACAATATCATCTGCTCTTTGAACATCAGAATAGAGATTATAGCTTCTTGATAAGACAGTTAGCCGTCCGTTGATTCTTCGCTGAACGACTTTATCCTCGCCAGCAAATTCTAAATTGCCGAATGTTTTTTCCATGTTGGGAATCACAAATTTAAGTTCCATATTTTTACCTATCCTTTCTTTTTTATTGGCTGAATGAATGTTTGATGGTCTTAAAGAGTGGGGAACGACCTTTTGATTCTTGATTTTTTGTTTTCATAAGTTCACTTCCTTTCAAAATCGGGTAAAAAAATAGACACCTCATTTTTTGAAGTGTCTACCTATTAAATATTCAAATTTTATTGGAAGTATCTTTATATCTTCACTTTTCAAGGATAAATCGTCGTATCAAAGCTCATTCATAAGTAGTAAATTAGTAGTAAATTGAGTGGTTTTGACCTTGATAAAGTGTGATAAGTCCAATTTTTATGCGGATAACTAGATTTTTATGCTATTTTTTCTGGTAAAAATTAGCTTATTTTAGGGAAATGAAATGCTAACGTTATGTAACAATGTTAGTCTTTTATTTCAAAATCTTTGTTTAGTATGAATTTAGCTCTACAGGAAAATAAAAAATGTGATAAAAATTTCAACTACTCTTATCTATAATAAAGCTACCTGTTCTTTGAAAATTGAATTCACTCCGTCTTGATTAGCGTGCCTGTGTAAGTAGGGACTGAGAGTATTTCCCTGTGAAGGGCAACTGGCACAAGACGTGTGTGAGAATTTTCTAACAGACACGGAGTTTATCGTTACCAGACTTAAACGATGCGACAAACTAGATAAAGGAGTTAATCATGAAGGTAGTAAACTTGTATGATTTGAAACAAATGGGAAATAAAGGTGGTTGTACCATCCAATTGATTCATCACTTTCCTTTTGGTATGGGCTTAGGACATCTCAAAAAAGACTACATTGAATTTAAACGTGTTGGTATCTTTGATGGAAAAGCAGTAGAAGTTACTCTTCGAGAACCTTATTCGAGAGATCTACTGCAGGTTGTCAAGTCGATTAAGCAACGTCAGAAATTGATAGCTTATCGTTATAAAGAAGGAAAGCTGCTATTTGTGAAGAAGGAGGCCTCAGATGTCCTCTGAACAACAGGAACGAATGGCAGTTCAATATGCAGAGCGTAGTCTTTTATTTACTGTAAGAAGTCTCTTAAAGATTCTAGAATGGTCTAGACGTCAGGCTTTAGCACAGGATTCCGCCTATAAGATAGGGGTGCAGAAATTAGAAGAATTGCTACAATCTCCTTATTCGATTGACACGGTTAATCTGAAAAAAGATTTTTTAGACAAACCAATTGATATAGAGAAATTTAAAGCTTTTTTAGAAAAAGAAGAGATTCCTTTAGCCATCGCTTGGCAAGGGGATTCTCTACATTTCTATACGAAAGACCGTTCGATTCTAGACAATCATTTAGACCATCTGCTAGAAAAAATGGTTAATGATCCGGAGAAATTAGCTGATTTTACTATGGATAAGTCATTAGACGATGCAATTGATGAGGCGAAATCCCAAATTACCTTTAGACAAGAAGGGGCCGTCAAACAGAAAGAGATGGTGAGATGATGTACAGTGGAAAGAAATTCCTACTATTCTCACTGTTAGGCATCTTACTAGGCTATCTTTTTCATCGTTTGACGCTTTTGTATGATTCCTATACTGGAAATAGCTTAAATAAATGGACTCATCTTCTGATGGAGGGTCAAGATGAAGTTCTTCAGTCGCCATGGAATATTTCTTTTACTGGAAAATCAAGTGCTTTTTTTCTACTAGGCTTTGTGATGATGCTGCTGGTTTATCTCTATTTAGAGACTGGAAAAAAACAATACCGAGAAGGGGTAGAATACGGGAGCGCCCGTTTTGGAACTCTAAAAGAAAAGAAGCTCTTTTACGGTAAGGAATTTTCTCATGATACGATCTTAGCACAAGATGTTCGTCTGACATTATTAGATAAAAAACCAGCCCAATATGATAGGAATAAGAATATTGCGGTGATTGGAGGTTCAGGAAGTGGGAAGACATTTCGCTTTGTGAAACCCAATCTTATTCAGATGAATAGTTCTAATATTGTAGTTGATCCTAAAGATCACTTGGCCGAAAAAACAGACAAACTCTTTTTAGAACATGGCTACCAAGTAAAGGTGTTAGATTTAGTCAATATGAAGAACTCAGATGGCTTCAATCCTTTTCGCTATATAGAGACAGAAAATGATTTGAATCGCATGCTGACGGTTTATTTCAATAACACCAAAGGCTCTGGCTCCCGTAGTGATCCATTTTGGGATGAAGCTTCTATGACTTTGGTACGAGCTTTAGCCTCTTACTTGGTCGATTTCTATAACCCACCTAAAACAAGAGAACAGCTCATAGAAGAAAGTCGTTTAAGTCAAAAGGAATACCAAAACTTGTTGAAACGTCAAAAAAAAGAAGTGGAAGAGCGAAAAAAACGAGGGCGTTATCCAAGTTTTGCTGAAATCTCAAAACTCATTAAACACTTATCCAAGGGTGAAAACCAAGAAAAAAGTGTCTTAGAAATTCTATTTGAAAATTATGCTAAAAAGTATGGAACTGAAAATTTTACCATGCGAAATTGGGCAGATTTTCAAAATTATAAGGATAAGACTCTGGATT
Organism: bacterium; assembly: GCA_905221085.1. GTDB lineage: Bacteria > Bacillota > Bacilli > Lactobacillales > Streptococcaceae > Streptococcus. Next base: position 89,162 of record CAJNBT010000001.1, on the reverse strand, counting down.
CTGTTATAGCTGTAACCACTGCTAAATTTGCCCTCTTCAATATTCAAAGTGTCATGGATTTGACCAAAAGAGATACCCTTGATATGAAGACATGGGGCAAGGAAAAATCAATGGTTTACTTAGTTATCCCAGATAACGATAGTACCTTTCGCTTTCTTTCAGCCCTCTTTTTTTCAACAGTATTTCAAACTCTAACAAGACAAGCAGATATTGATTTTAAGGGGCAATTACCTCTTCATGTGAGAGTCTACTTAGATGAATTCGCAAATATCGGAGAAATCCCAGATTTTGCTGAACAAACCTCAACAGTCCGTTCTCGGAATATGAGTCTCGTTCCTATTCTGCAAAATATTGCTCAACTTCAAGGACTCTATAAAGAAAAAGAAGCTTGGAAAACTATTCTTGGGAACTGTGATAGCTTAGTCTACTTAGGTGGTAATGATGAAGATACTTTTAAATTTATGAGTGGGTTACTCGGTAAACAAACCATTGATGTTCGAAATACTAGTCGTTCCTTTGGCCAAACAGGTTCAGGATCCCTTTCTCATCAAAAGATTGCTCGTGATTTAATGACACCTGATGAAGTCGGAAATATGAAACGGCATGAATGCTTAGTTCGAATTGCCAATATGCCTGTCTTTAAAAGCAAAAAGTACAATTCAACTAAGCATCCAAACTGGAAGTACCTTGCCAATCAAGAAAACGATGAACGGTGGTGGAACTATCAGATCAATCCTTTGAATCAAAGTCAGGAAAATCATCTTGAAGGCCTTAGAATTCGTGATTTAACTTTTGAATCTAGTTTAAAATAAAAATAGAAAAGAGGAAATAGATGATTACGCATTTTAAAGGTTTTGTTTATGGAGTAGACGCAAGTGCTATGTTTGCACAAGCTATGTCTTTGTTACAGAAGGGATTGATTGCGGTTGGTGCCTTTCTCGTTGTTGTTGGGATTGTCAATCTTGCAACCAACATTAAAGACGGTGGACCAGGTGTTCGGAATGCCATTCTTGAAATTGTCGGTGGTGTTATGGTCGGGGCTGCTGGAGCCTTTGTAACCCAGATTTCAATTTAGGAGGATAAACAATGACATGAATCTTAGTTTAGTCTCACCCTTTGTTTACCTTGCATCTGAAAAAATATCAGCTGAAAATTTATTTGAAGGATTTAATGTGGATTTACAATCTACGGTAGATCTGATTAAATCACTATCTAGCTACAATCCAACAGTTTGGACTTATATGTCTAGTATTACTAAAAGTGTCATGCAGCCCCTTGGAGTTGCGATTTTATCAGTTGTTCTCATCTTAGAATTTTCGAAGATGGCAAAGAAAATTGCTAACTCAGGAGGAGCGATGACCTTTGAAGCATTAGCACCGATGTTGATTAGTTATATTATGGTCGCAGTTGTAATTACCAACACTACCGTTATTGTAGAAGCTATCATCGGGATTGCGAGTCACGCCATTGAACAAGTGGCTTCCATTGTGGCTCACGGTGGGTCAAAGTATGATACCATCTCTGGATTAAAAGGGTCAGGATTTATTGGCCGGATGATTGTGGGATTTTTCGCCCTCCTCATTTGGCTTGTTCGGATAGTAAGTGCAGCCATGGTCAATCTTTTGGTATCTATTCGATTTATTCAACTCTACCTTATGATTCCATTTGCCCCTCTTACGATTCCAACATTTTTAAGTGATGAATGGAAGTCTATTGGTATTGGCTATTTAAAAAATATTATGGTCTATGCGGTACAAGGGGTTCTTATTTTTCTGATTGTTTCTCTTGTTCCTTTGTTTGAATCTGCTGGGAAAATAGCTGTTTCAAATGGTGCAGGAGTCCTGCAATCTCTTGCGATTATGTTTGGTAGTTTAATACAAGCTATCTTACTGATTATTGCCCTCGTTGGTTCTCAACGTACGGCTCGCTCAATCTTAGGTATGTAATTAGATAAAGGCTAGGAAGTGATTGCTTCTTAGCCTTTTTAGAAAGGAAAGTCATGAATACACGTGTCTTTAAGGACATCTCAAAATACCAACACAGGGCTTGGTTAGGTTTCACCACAAGGCAAATCATCTTTGTTTTACCAGCCTTTATTGTCACAGTTATTGTTTTGGGCTTGAATCTCTTTTTCTGGCAATTCGGAGATTGGTTTGTTTACGGTTTTGTGTTTGCTTTTACCATCCCCCTCATGCTTTTTGGAGTCTATAAACCCAATGATTTATATTTTGAACATTATTTGAAATACCGTCTTCATTTTGAATTAACGGTTCCCCTACGCACAATTACAGGAAAGAAAGGACCTGAACATGAAAAGAAAATCAAATACATTAAAGAAACAAAAAACTTCAATGACTAATCAGAAAGAAGTAGTTAAAGGAAAAAAAGAGGAAGTGTTACCCTCAACGGCTAATACTCTTTCCTATCAAGCCCTGTATCAAAATGGTCTGATGCAGGTAAAAGAAGATTATTTCTCACAAAGCTATTTACTTGGTGATGTCAATTACCAGACCGTTGGTTTAGAAGATAAGGGCGCAATCATTGAGAAATATTCTGATTTGATTAACTCTTTAGATGACCAAACCAACTTCCAATTGACCATCTTTAATAAAAGATTGAATTTAGAAAAGTTTAGACAAAGTGTTTTGTATGAGGAAAAAGAAGATGGGTATGATACCTATCGTAAAGAATTGAATCGGATGATGAATCAGAATTTAGACAGTGGTGAAAATAATTTTTCAGCTGTGAAACTGATTAGCTTTGGTAGAAAGGATTCTAATCCCAAACAAGCCTATCGTTCCTTGTCCCAAATAGGAGAATATTTCAAGAGTGGTTTCTCAGAAATTGATGCACGATTTGAATCCTTGGCTGGAGAAGAGCGTGTCAACTTGTTGGCAGATATGCTTAGAGGAGAACACCATCTTCCTTTTTCTTACCGTGATTTAACGAGATCTGGTCAGACAACTCGTCACTTCATAGCGCCTAATCTCTTAGATTTCAAAAACAAGAATTACCTACAAATCAATGACCGCTTATTACAGATTGTCTATGTGAGAGACTACGGCATGGAATTAGGTGATCAGTTTATCAGAGACCTCATGCAAGGAGATTTGGAATTGATTGTGAGCCTTCATGCTCAAAGTTCGACCAAGGCAGATGCCATGAAGAAACTACGAACAAAGAAGACCTTAATGGAATCCCAAAAGATTGGGGAACAACAAAAACTAGCTCGTACAGGTATCTATTTGGAAAAAGTAGGTCATGTTTTAGAAAGCAATATTGATGAAGCTGAAGAACTCTTAAAAACCATGACCGAGACAGGAGATAAACTATTTCAAACAGTCTTCTTGATTGGGGTCTTTGGTCAGGATGAAGAAGAACTCAAACAAGCCCTAGACACGATTCAACAAGTGGCCGGCTCAAATGACCTAATGATTGATAAACTTCCATATATGCAAGAAGCAGCCTTTAATAGTTTGCTGCCATTTGGTTGTGATTTTTTAGAGGGTGTATCACGGAGTTTATTAACGTCCAATGTAGCAGTGAATTCTCCATGGACTTCAGTAGACTTACAAGACCGCAGTGGGAAATATTACGGTATCAATCAAATCTCAAGCAATATTATTACCATTGATCGAAGCCTATTAAATACACCGTCTGGTCTGATTTTAGGGACATCTGGAGCTGGGAAAGGGATGGCAACCAAGCATGAGATTATCACGACCAAAATCAAGGAATCTGGTGAAAATACCGAAATTATCATCGTGGATCCAGAAGCAGAGTACAGTGTCATTGGACGAGCTTTTGGTGGAGAAATGATTGATATTGCGCCCGATTCCCAAACTTATCTCAATGTCCTTGACTTGTCTGAGGAAAATATGGATGAAGATCCTGTAAAGGTAAAATCAGAATTTCTTTTATCCTTTATTGGCAAGTTATTGGATAGAAAAATGGATGGAAGAGAAAAATCGATTATCGACCGAGTCACCAGACTCACCTATCAGTCATTTAAAGAGCCTTCTTTGGAAGAATGGGTCTTTGTCTTGAGTCAACAACCAGAAGAAGAAGCGCAGAATTTGGCACTTGATATGGAACTGTATGTCGAAGGTTCTCTTGACATTTTTTCTCATAAGACCAATATTCAGACAGGATCCAATTTCTTGATTTATAACGTTAAGAAGTTAGGAGATGAGCTGAAACAAATCGCCCTCATGGTAGTGTTTGATCAGATATGGAACCGTGTCGTTCGGAACCAAAAATTAGGGAAGAGGACCTGGATTTATTTTGATGAAATGCAGCTTCTCTTATTAGATAAATATGCCAGTGATTTCTTCTTTAAATTGTGGAGTCGTGTCAGAAAATATGGAGCTAGTCCGACTGGGATAACCCAAAATGTCGAAACCTTATTGTTAGATCCAAATGGTAGACGGATTATTGCAAATAGTGAATTTATGATTCTCCTCAAGCAAGCAAAAAATGACCGAGAAGAACTGGTTCAACTATTAGGCTTGTCAAAAGAACTCGAAAAATACCTAGTCAATCCAGAAAAAGGGGCAGGACTGATAAAAGCTGGTTCAGTTGTTGTTCCCTTTAAAAATAAGATTCCTCAAGGTACTCAATTGTTTGATATCATGAGTACGGATCCTGATAAAATGGCTTCTAATTAAGGGGAAGGTAAATGAAGGATAAAAGAGAAATCATACGTGCCCGAAAGGCATTTAGAAGAAGTCTAAAAGATGAGAAGAAATTCTTGAAAAAAGGAAAGAAGGAGGTGAAGAAACAGAAAAAAGATTCCGCTGTACTGGATGAAAAAGCATGGAAAAAAGAGATAAAAGAAAAGCTAGAGGAGATGAGAGCAGTTTCAAAGGCTAGAGTAAAACAAGCAAATGAAGACTACAATCATATTCTTCAAAATAGTCCTCCATCTCTTTTGAATCGTAAAGAATTAAGAGACAGACGATTACCTCATGCTAGGAAACGATTGAAAATAGCCAAGAAGCAATTTAAGGAAGCAAAAGTAGAAGCAAAAGAAGAAAGAAAAGAGAGTCGTAAAGAAAGAAAAACCAATCAAAAATTTCTCTACGGTCAGGAATCGAAACAAAAATCTAATTTTTTCTTTCAAGGGAAGAGTTTAGAAGAATTAAAAGCTAAGAAAGAAGTCAAGGCTGCTAAAGAAAATTTAAAATCTACTAAACAAGCCTATAAGTCCAAAAAAGTCAGTAGGAAAGCCAAAACTTTTCTTTATGTCCTTGGACGTGAAGGTGGAGAGTTAGCTTCAGAAAATGAAGATTTAGAAGGTTATCGCACTTTACAAGAGACCATTAGAAAAGGGAAACGCTACAGTCGGCTTTCTTATAACCTTGGAAAAGCTAGTGTCAAAACAGGACAAGCAACAGGTCGTTTTACCAAGAAAAGACTGACCAACACAAAAGAGCGATACCATCATTTTAAAGATGGAAAAGGATGGAAACTAGCGAAAGATAACCCAAGTTCCTTTAAGAATCGGTTTCGAAAATTAAAGAAACAAGGTCTTACAAGTGTCCGAAATATCTATCAAAAACTAAAAGCAGCCTTTTCCTTCTTTACATTTGCGGCTGGAAATCCTGCAACCTGGATAGTTGGAGGAATAGTCTTTCTTCTTTTACTTATGATGAGCTTCTTTTTAGGATTTTCATCTGCTAGTTTGATTCAACAAGATGAATTTGAATTAACAAAAGCTTATACCCACCTGACTTGGGAAGATGCAGAACATACTCGCACAAATGACAAAGGAATTACTTATTACACAAAAGTTGATGATGTGATGGGGTATATGAACTTTAAATTCCATGACTATGAGTTACACAAACCAGTTCACTTATTTAGTTCAGAAACTTACAAGGATTATCTATCTACTTTGTGGCATGATTTAAACGATGGGGAAGATTTGAAATCCATGCAAGACCTCTATGAAACTCCTAAGTATAAACTATCGAAAGACGATCAAGAGGAAATGAAGGAACTAAAAGAAGAAGGTGTGTATGCTTCCATGCAGGAATTGGACAATCCATTTGAGGGGAAAAGCAACGAAGATAGTCTAACCATGACTTATCGTTATGGATACTATGATTTAGACGGAAAACCTACCCTTCAGGAGTACATTCTACTAGAAGCGAAGTCTCACCAAACGATTGTCTCACCAATGGATGGAGTTGTATCTCTAGATGGCGACAATGTTATTCTCACTAACGGAAAAGGAGAGAATGAGAGTCGATTGACCTTGTATTCCATTCATAATGGCCGTGCGATTGAGGGGACAAGAGTCCTAACGGGTGATATTATTGGTGAAACACCAGACGATACAGGTTTGAAAGTTTCCTATCAAAAGTATAAGAACAAGAAAGAAAAATTGGTGTATGTCAATCCGCAATTTTATTTTCCAAAAGTCATTCAACTTCAGACCACTATCTTACCTGCCATTGGTCAGTTTGGTGGGGATGAGTTTGAACGAGCAAAACATATTTATGATTTTTTGAAATCTCAAGGCGCAAGTCCCCAAGCCATTGCGGCTATTTTAGGAAATTGGTCGGTAGAGTCTTCTATCAATCCTAAACGAGCTGAGGGAGATTATTTATCTCCTCCAGTTGGAGCTACCGATTCCTCATGGGATGATGAAAGCTGGTTAGCGATTGGAGGACCAGCCATTTATAGTGGTGCTTATCCTAATATCCTTCATAGAGGTTTGGGGTTAGGTCAATGGACGGATACCGCAGATGGTTCAACACGTCATACAGCTTTATTGAATTATGCAAGCACCCAAAATAGGAAATGGTATGATTTAGACCTCCAACTTGATTTTATGCTTCATGGGGATAGTCCTTACTATCAAAGTTGGTTAAAGGATTTCTTTGGAAATACGGGCAGTGCAGCCAATCTCGCTCAACTCTTTCTGACCTATTGGGAGGGAAATTCTGGTGACAAACTACTGGAAAGACAAACCAGAGCCACGGAATGGTATTACCAAATTGAAAAAGGCTTCAGCCAAACAAATGGAGGACAGGCAAAAAGTGACCCGCAATCCCTTGAAGGGGTTCGTGGAGACTTGTATGATCATTCTGTTCCTGGTGGTGGAGATGGTATGGCCTATGCCTATGGACAATGTACATGGGGTGTTGCGGCTCGTATGAACCAGTTAGGATTAAAGCTAAAAGGTAGAAATGGAGAAAAGATTTCAATCATTAATACTATGGGAAATGGTCAGGACTGGGTTGCGACAGCTTCAAGTCTTGGAGGGGAAACGGGCTCTATACCAAGAGCAGGTGCCATTGTTTCTTTTGTGGGAGGTACACATGGCACGCCAGCCATCTACGGTCATGTGGCTTTTGTCGAGAAAGTATATGATGATGGTTCTTTCCTTGTGTCTGAAACTAACTATGGTGGCAACCCTAACTATACCTTTAGAAAAATCTCTCAAGCAGATAGTGCCATCAGTTTTGCTTATACTACGAAATAGAAGAGTTTACACTTGAAATTTTAACCATTTTCAGGTAGAATAAATAGTGTAGATGAGTAGTCGGCTCATGGTCAATCTGATAGTAATCTTGGACATAAGGGCCAAGCGGTGGCGGACACCAGAACGAAATCCGATAGCAATCTTGGACGTAAGGGCCAAGCGGTGGCAGACACCAGAATAAACCGACTGACTAGGTGGCTTACAGACTCTGTAAACCACCTTTTTTGTGAGGAAAATATGGCAAATTCTAGAGATTATCGTAATCCAAATTACACCGAAAAAATAAAACTTCAGCGTTTTTTTACTCAGCTACAAATTGCGGCTTCTTTTTTTAAAGAACACTTCGTTGGCAAAATCATGTATTATGAAACAGAAATAGAAAGTGTTGAACTTCATTTTTCACCTACTAATTTCATGCACCTATGTGGTGTTGATTACCGAAAAGGTGCAGGCAGTTTCTTTGACGATTGTTTAAATAGGCATGTCATAATTGATGAGTTGAAAATAAAAAAAGATGGAACCACAATGCAAAAGTTACAAGTTTTAGGATCCATTGAGGAGTTATTGGGAAAGCATGTTCATCTAACTGGTTCAGGACGTTATTTGTATTTGGAGTTTGATTATGCTTTACGTACAAGAAAACAGATACTAGCATTAACATTGAAAGAGACATCAAGGAAAATTGTTCCTCAATCTTTATTAGATTTGAAGAGAAAGACAGTATTTCCAAAAGGTCAAAAAGTAATTTCAATTTACTCAAAACATTTACAAACGTCGGAACTTTTTTATTATTTAAAAGATTAGTTTACATATCTTTTGTGGCATAAAATATATTTTTATCATTTTCAGGAGAACGCAGTTTTGGCTCGTTCTCTTTTTTTGTTGTGATACTTCTTTCAAGGAATATTTGGTAGGATTGGAGTGAAAAAAGATTAACTAGGAAAGAAGGAAGTATATGGAAGGCATTTATCAACGTGATTCGGATCAAGATGGATTAACTGATGCTCAAGAATTGGCGCTAGGAACCAATCCTCTTAGCGCAGATTCTGATGGTGATGGACGTTCAGATTTAGTGGAAGTAGAAGAAGGAACCAATCCCTTAGAAAAGGATTTACAAGACATAGACCAAACAAGTATAACTGAACCGTCTTCAGTATTTATGGAAATGAAACAAAAGATTTCAGATATGATGGAGAGTCACTACAAGGAATTTATACAGGCTCTTATTAGTATTGAAACAGGGATTGAAAACGAACAAGACCTAGAAGACTTATATACTTACTACATGAGAACAGATTCTATTTCTCTTTTGTCTAGTGATTTAGAAACCAGTCCTCAAGAGGTTGAAATGGAGATAGAGTTGTAGGGGAATCATGTGATTCTCCTATTTTCGTATAGATGAAAGGAGCGAGTATGGAAGTAATGAAATTATTGGCTATGTTTCGTGGAACAATTCCAAAAGATAGGGAGAAAATGGACCTATTTCTTCGTTATCAAGCGCAACATTTTGATGAGAAATGGCAAGACTTGGTAGAGAGTTTTTTGGCTGAAGAGGGCAAGATAGAAGAGATACCTCATGTGTATTCGTTTCATCAAGATATTATTTCTTTCCTAGAGGCTAGTTCTGAAAATAATGACCAAGATTTAGAAAGTTACACAAGAAATTTTGGACAAGCAGGTCTAAGTAAATTATCTCAATTAAGTAATTTTGAGAAAAACTTGGTGCTAGAAGTCGCAACCTATAATCTTTCCACTCGATTTTACATCCAATCTGAAAAAGAAAAGCTAATACCATTAAGTGAGCTTGTATTTCATCAGAATCAGGATGTCAATTTAGTCAATGTCTATCGGGTTGCGAATAATCTATCTGACCGCATTAGTAGAGATATAGAGGAGTTTCTTCTAATGGTTGATTCTAAAGAACTAAAAAAAGAGGTTCTTGATATTCATTTTGAAGAAAAAGAAGGAGATGTTCTAGCCTATTTGGGTTCAGAATTGATGGCTACTTTAGATACCGTTACGGATCTTGTCCATCATGAAGAAAACTACAAACAACTCCCACTGACACAAAAGCTGAAGATTATTACGCATTTTGATGAAGTAAAGGCTATAAGAGAAAAGTCTAAGCAAGTAGAGGAAGCAGTCTTACCTTTAGATAATATTGTTCAGGTAGAAGAAAATGTGGAAGTTCATTCCCTATCTAAAGTAGATAAAATTGTAGAAGAAGCTTTGAGGGAATATCCAATCGGTTCACAAGTAAGTTATAAAGGACAAGTATTTCAGTTGGTTTCGATTGAAAATGCACAGTTAAATGACTTAGTTCGCCTAGAGTTATTCAATGATTCCAACCAGTTATTTGAAGAGAATCCTATCTTATACTTGAACAGTTTGGAAGAGATTGAACAAGTATTGTCTCTCGTAGAACTTGAAAAAGAAGATTCAGAGATTGAGATTGATTCATCAAGTAAAAGTCAGGAAATAGATTTGTTTTCCTATCTGGAAGAAGAAAATGAAAATGAAAAGGATAAGGACAAGGAAACAAAACCTTTAATTTCAGGTATAAAAGAGACGGATGTCCCTGTTCAAGATTTTGATTTTCCAGATGATTTAGAGGACTTTTACCCTAAGACAAATCGAGAAAAAATTGAAACGAATATCGCCGCAATTGATCTTGTTAAAAGATTAGAAAAAGAGGGACGACAAGCGAATCCAGAAGAACAAGAACTACTAGCCAAGTATGTCGGTTGGGGTGGTCTTGCCAATGAATTTTTCGATGAACTCAATCCAAAGTATGAAACAGAACGTTTAACTCTTAAGAGCTTAGTAAGTAAATCAGAATACTCGACCATGAAACAAAGTTCTCTCACAGCCTATTATACAGACCCAATGATTATTCGCCAGATTTGGCAAAAGTTACTGGATGATGGTTTTGAGGGAGGAAGGATATTAGATCCTTCTATGGGGACTGGGAACTTCTTTGCGGCTATGCCTAGAAGTATACGAGAGAAATCAGAACTCTATGGGGTTGAATTAGACAGTGTGACAGGCGCAATCGCAAAACAACTCCACCCCAATACCCATATTGAAGTGCGAGGATTTGAAGAAGTGCCCTATCAAAATAATAGTTTTGATTTAGTCTTAACGAATGTTCCTTTTGGAAATTTTCGCATTGCCGATAAAAACTATGATAAACCTTACATGATTCATGATTACTTTGTCAAACACTCACTTGATTTAGTAAGAGACGGAGGACAAGTGTCGATTATCTCATCTATTGGAACAATGGATAAGCGGACAGATAATGTCTTACAAGAGATTAAATCCAACACTCATTTTTTAGGGGGAGTTCGTTTGCCGGATACGGCTTTTAAAAAGATTGCAGGTACTCGAGTGACCACAGATCTCCTCTTCTTTCAAAAGGATCAAGCAAAGAATCTTAATGAAGAGGAACTTGTTTTTAGTGGTTCTATTCTCTTTGAGGAGGATAAGCGTGTCTGGATCAATCCTTATTTTGATGGGAAATACAATACACAAGTTTTGGGTGAATATGAAGTACGTAATTTTAATGGAGGAACTCTCAATGTTAAGGGGGTATCAGAAACATTAGCTACTGACATAATGAAATCATTAGAGAATGTGGAAGCACCTAAACAAATTGACAATTCTTTAAAAGCACCTGTTTTTATCCAAGAAGAAGTGGATAATTCTATCCCAAGTCGTATACGTGAGGACTTAGCGCTCTATTCTTTTGGATACGAGGAAAATCAAATTTATTACCGAGATACGCATGGCATTCGGAAAAGTTCAAAAGTAGACGAAATTAGTTACTATGTAGACGAGAAGGGAGATTTTAAAGCCTGGGACAGTTCTTTGTCTGAACATAAAATAGATCGATTTGTGCAACTTCATTTGACAGATGAGGAAGCACTAGATGTTTACAAGTCAGAAGAAGCGAGTAAAAGAGGGAAATATAAGGGACTGTTCAAAAAAACTGTCTTTTATGAAAGTCCCTTATCGGATAAGGATATTGGTCGCATTAAGGGCATGGTTGATTTGAGAGAGACCTATCAATCCTTAATTGAAATTCAACGTCATCAAGATTATAGTCGGACAGATTTTCAGGTATTACTTAGTAAACTCAATCGTGACTATGACCGCTTTGTAAGTCAATTTGGATACTTGAATGCCTCCGTTAATCGGAACTTATTTGATAGTGACGATAAGTATTCTTTACTAGCAAGTTTAGAAGATGAATACATTGATTCTAAAGATCAGAAAGTAAAATATAAAAAATCTTTAGCCTTTGAGAAAGCATTGGTTAGGCCAGAGAGAGTGATTGCAAGAGTTTCAACTGCTCTAGATGCCTTAAACTCTAGTTTATCGGATGGTAGAGGGGTTGATTTAGACTATATGGTATCCATTTATCCCGAACATAGCCAAGCTGCTATTTTAGATGAGTTAGGTGACCAGATTTTAATGGATCCAGAAAGCTATTTAAGAGGAGAAAGAAAATATCTTTCTAAGAACCAGTTTTTATCAGGAGATATTCTCAACAAGATAGAAGTAGTTCAACTATTAGTGGAGGAAAACAACCAAGAATATGATTGGAACCACGCTTTAGATTTGTTAGAATCTGTTCGCCCTCCACGGATTCATCTGGCAGATATTGAGTTCAAAATAGGGTCACGTTGGATCCCTCAATCCGTTTATGGTAAATTTGCCTTTGAATGTTTTACCAATCGTGAATTTGAATTGTCTTCGCCTGATGTTGAACAAGTCATTGAAGTGAATCCTGTTGATGGGCAGGTTCATTTAAGGACATCATTTGCTTATCGCTATCCAAGTGCCAAAGATAGTAGTCTTGGAGTCAGTGGGTCACGTTATGATACAGGAAGAAAGATTTTTGAGAATTTACTTAATTCGAACCAACCGACGATTACTATGACTATTACGGAAGGAGAAAAGAAAAAGACCATCACAGATTTGGAAAAAACCTCTGTTCTAAGAGCAAAAGAGCAGCATTTACAAGAGCTATTTCAAGAATTTGTCTCACGGTATCCAGAAGTCCAACAAGTCATTGAAGAAAGTTATAATCGTCTTTATAATCGAACGGTTAGTCGAGAGTATGACGGTAGCCATTTAGTTATTGATGGCTTGGCACAAAACATCAGTCTTCGTCCTCACCAAGAGAATGCCATTCAAAGAATCGTAGAAGAAAAAAGAGCCTTATTAGCTCATGAGGTAGGTTCAGGAAAGACCTTGACCATGCTTGGTGCTGGGTTTAAATTAAAGGAGTTGGGGATGGTTCATAAGCCCTTGTATGTAGTACCTTCTAGTTTGTCTGCTCAATTTGGCCAAGAAATCATGAAATTTTTCCCTACTAAAAAGGTATTTGTGACCACTAAGAAAGATTTTGTGAAGGCGAGAAGAAAACAATTTGTGTCACGTATTATTACAGGAGATTACGATGCCATTGTCATTGGGGATTCTCAATTTGAAAAAATCCCTGTCAGTAAGGAAAGACAGATGAACTATATAGAGGATAAACTCAATGAACTACGAGAGATTAAAACACATTCTGAAAATAAGTATACCGTTAAAGAAGCAGAGCAATCAATAAGTGGTCTAGAGAAACAATTGGAAGAACTCCAACGCTTTAATCGTGATAGTTTTATTGATTTTGAGAACTTAGGAATTGATTTTCTCTTTGTGGATGAAGCACATCACTTTAAAAATATTCGTCCAATTACTGGACTTGGGAATGTAGCAGGGATTACCAATACAACGTCTAAGAAGAACGTGGATATGGAAATGAAGGTTCGACAGATTCAGGAAGAACATGATTTTAAGAATATTGTTTTTGCGACAGGAACACCTGTTTCCAATTCTATTAGTGAGTTATATACTATGATGAACTACATTCAACCCGATATCTTAAAACGCTATAAAGTTGATTATTTTGACTCTTGGGTAGGTGCTTTTGGAGAAATTCAAAACTCTATGGAATTAGCTCCTACAGGGGATAAGTACCAACCTAAGAAACGATTTAAAAAGTTTGTCAATCTACCTGAGTTGATGAAAATCTATAAAGAAACAGCCGACATTCAAACACAAGATATGTTGGATTTACCTGTTCCAGAAGCTCATATTATCCCTATTGAGAGTGAGTTAACTGAAAACCAGAAACTCTATTTAGAAGAATTAGTTATGAGGTCAGATATGGTCAAATGTGGAACAGTTGATCCGAGCCAAGATAACATGTTAAAGATAACAGGTGAGGCACGGAAACTAGCTATTGATATGCGTTTATTGGACTCTAGCTATAGTCTAGCAGACAATCATAAACTGCTTCAGGTAGTTGATAATGTTGAAAGAATTTATCGTGAGGGAATGGAAAATAAGGCTACTCAGATGATTTTTTCAGATATTGGCACACCTAAGAAAAAGGATAATGGCTTTGATGTCTATTCTGAAATAAAGGCTTTATTAGTTGATAGAGGAATCCCTAGTAAGGAAATTGCCTTTGTACATGATGCCAATAGTGATGAAAAGAAGAATAGTTTGTCTCGAAAGGTCAATGCAGGAGAGGTGCGGATTCTCCTTGCCTCAACTGAAAAAGGAGGAACAGGTTTAAATGTTCAGAGCAAGATGAAAGCAGTTCATCACTTGGATGTTCCGTGGAGACCAAGTGACATCCAGCAACGCAATGGACGTATTATCCGACAAGGAAATGAAAATAAGGAAGTGGATATTTACCACTACATTACCAAAGGTTCATTTGATAATTATCTATGGGCAACTCAGGAGAACAAACTCCGTTATATTAAGCAGATTATGACTTCTAAGGAGCCGATTCGTGCTGCAGAAGATATTGATGAGCAGACCATGACAGCTTCTGATTTTAAGGCATTAGCAACAGGTAATCCTTATCTCAAATATAAGATGGAACTAGAGAATGATCTGACCCTATTAGAAAATCAAAGACGCGCCTTTCAACGCAGCAAGGATCACTATCGTCATACAATCTCTTACTGTGAAGAAAATATGCCCATTCTTGAGAAACGATTAAGCAAGTATGAAGGCGACATTCAACAGTCTGAAATGTCGAAAGACCAGGCATTTTCTATGACGATAGGCAAGCAAGCTTTTGATCAACGAGCTGAAGCAGGGGAATCCCTACACCGTCTTATCCGTCATAATCAATCTGACAGCAAAGAATTTCGTACCTTAGCAAGTTATCGAGGATTTGACATTAAAATGCTTAGTCTTCCAACAAATCAACCTCTTCCTGAAACCTTCTCTGTTAAGATTGTAGGAGAAAATCAATATTCTGTCAGTTTAGATTTGTATTCTCCTTTGGGAACCATTCAAAGGCTTCAGCATACGATTGATCACATTAAAGAGGACCAAGTGAAAACTCAGAACTTATTGGATGAATTAAAGGATAAATGGACTACTGCTAAGGTAGAAATTGAGAAAAATTTTCCAAAAGAAGAGGATTATCAAACAAAAAAGGCCGAATACGATGTACTCGCGCCATTGATTGAAACAGAAACGGATTTAGATATTATAGATCAAGCTTTAAGACAATTCCACGAAAAAGGAAACGAAAAGCAAGAACAACTTTCTTTTGAATTAGATTAAAAAATAGATACAAATAGCGGACAAGAAAAGAAAAGCGCGGTAAAATAAAGATAGAAAGAAACGAGGTAACGATTATGATGGAAGATACCTATTATCAATTAGAAGAGGCTTTGGTACAGGGATTTCAAACACCTGAAGAATACCAAACCTACAAGGAATTAAAGGAACATTATGAGGAAGTGACAGGCGATTACAGCTTTTCTATACGAGAACTCACTAGCCAATTGGAAATCTCTCTTCAGAATCATCTAGGTGTGGACTTTGAAGAACATGAAAAGGAGGAGTATTTGGACTTAGTTCAAAAATTAGAAAAGTTTGATTCCTCTCTTGCCACCCATTATCGTCAATTGATTGACTAGAAAGGAGAAAGTCATGAATGATTTACTCCTTGTCCCAGTAATTTTTTTAGCAGTAGGAGGAATTCTCATTCTTTTATGGAGACTCTTTCTTATTGCCAGTGGACTTTTCCTTATTGGTTTTGTCAGTTTTCTTTTTTTCGTTGAGGGTTATGGAATTTATTTGTTCTTTACAGAGACCGAACTTTACACGGAAGATTTAGCACAGAATGGATTATTTGGTTTTACGACTTTCTTTATCATCTTTAATTTAGTTTTACTTGTATTAGTAAGTTTGGCGGGATACAAATGGAAGAGGGGATATTAACAAAAGTGGAGAAAACTATATTAGTTCCTCTCCACTTTAACGTTTCTAGCTAATTGGTAATTTTAACTTATTACGATTGAAGTCACCTATCCTTATCTTTCAAAAAATGATCAATCTTAGCCATCATGAGCTTGTGCTCGTATATTTTACAGATATCACGAGCCTGTAAATAATAGTCAAGAATTTCATCGTGCTTTAAAAAATCTTTTCCGGCATTTGCAACGATAGTTAAAAGAGGCGCCAGCTGATAGCTGGTCTCTTTTTGTTTACAAAAGTCAATGGTTTCTAAGGCTTCTTGGACGGCTTCTAATTCCTTCCCTTTAGAGTGTAAATAATAGGCGAAATTATGTTTAACTCGAATATAACCAAATAAATACTCTTGGTGGTTTAAATCTTTTTCCTGATACAAACTGATAAGAAGTGAGTTATTTTCTTCGTATTCTGCATCACGCCCTACAGAAAAATAAAAATTAGATAAAGTATTGAGGAGTTTAAGATACACAGATGAGCTGACCGAAAGCTTTGGCAAAGCGTTTTCTAGACTGGCGATAGCTTCATCTTTGGAACTATGTAAGTAGAAAAGGATAATCGCTTGAATCCATAGAAGATAAAATTCATCCTCAGTAGACAGATACTGATACTTTTCTTTTTCTAAGTTTAAGAGGTATTCTAAATCCTCGTAATTACGATCTTCAAGTAATTTTTCTGCTAATTTCTTAAACGGTGCTATATTGGAAGTCAATTCAATCTGTTCATCGAAAAAATAATCTAAGGGAACTTGAAGCCGATTTGCAAGTTTATAGAGTAAATCAGCAGCAGGCATATAGTTACCACGTTCTATTTTGCTGATTTGGCTTTGCTCACAAATTCCTTCAGAAAGTGTTTTTTGTGAGAATCCTTTTTCTTTTCTCTTGGCTTTTAGTTTATCAGATAATATGCTCATCTTTAAACCTTCTTTAAATAAATTTACGATTAATTATATACTTTTAATCTCTATTTTTCAACTTTCTAAAACAAAAATAGTCATAAAGAAATAAAATAAAAAAAAGATGACGAAAAGAATAATTTTTGTTGACAAAGAATATTTAAAGTAGTACACTTACAAGTGTAAAGATAAGAAAAAGGTGGTTAATATGAGTATTTTAGTAAAGCTTCGTAAAATCATTTTGATATGTCCTTTTTAGGATTATTTGGAAGCGGTTTCTTTTTTTAGGGAACCTGTAAATCAATCACAATATATCTGGGACTCGAAAATTATACAACAAGCTGCAACAACTAGTGGTGTTGATCTGTACTGGCGGATTGATTTGTTAAACTTTTTGTGGAGTAACATTTATACAATGGATCGTGTCACAGATTGAAGAGCTTAAAGGGGGCTTATAAGTTTGATATACTCTATTATATCTCTTAATGTTGGTGTATGAATGTTCGGAGGAGAATTAAAATGAGAAATCCAGTAATACAGACATTTAATTTATCAAAATCCTATGATGGGAAAATTGTCTTAGATAGGATAGATTTTACATTAAGACAGGGAGAAATCTATGGCTTACTAGGAAGAAATGGTGCTGGAAAGACAACATTTATCAAGGCTATTTTAGGCTTGACAGCGATGGATAGTGGTGAAGTGAATATTCTATCTGAAAAACTGTTGGGTGAATTTTCTAAAGACTTGCTATCTCAAATCGGTGTGGTATTGGACAGTGCTTCTTTTTATCCTAATTTAACGGGACCTGAAAATCTTTCTATTTTTGCGAGATTGAGAGGAGTTTCGCTAAAACAAGTAGAGCAAGCTTTACAAGTAGTAGGATTAGATGGAGAAAATAAAAAACTATTCAAACAGTATTCTCTAGGAATGAAGCAACGGTTGGCAATTGCTAACGCTATTATGCACCAGCCGAAAATTCTGATATTAGATGAACCAACAAATGGTTTGGATCCTATTGGTATCCTTGAAATGCGCCGTTATCTAAAGGAACTCAGTACCAATCATGGCATTTCGATTTTAATATCCAGTCACATTATTTCAGAACTTGAAAAGCTTGTAGATAGAGTTGGGATACTGCATGATACCCACCTTATGGCTGAAAAGACTATGCAGGAATTAATAGATGGTGCAGAGAAAAGGAAAATCCACCTAATTGTTTCGGATGCTTCTCAAGCTAAGGAAGTACTTTGCAGGATAAATCTGCAAGAACAGATTAGTATTCTTTCGGATATAGAACTTGAACTTCAGGGAGAATCATCTACTTTTGATATTGCGGTCGTATCTAACTCCTTAAAAGATAACGGAATAGTTCTAAAAGAATATTCTTATAAAAACAATGAAAGTTTAGAGGATTACTTTAAGCGGGTAACAGGAGGTGAGGGAATTGCTTGATTTAGTGAAGATTGAATTTCTCAAACAAAGGCATCAAAAACTGAATTTTGTCGTATATGGTGTTGTTTCCCTCTACCTAGCTCTCATCTGTTATTATGTAAATGATGCGAGAGGCTTGTTTGACTCCTTTCCCTTTGTCTATAAATTTTCTTTGTCTTATTTAAACTTTTTGATTCTCCCTTTGTATTGTGTTTCCTATACAATACAGGCATTTGGTGTAGAATATCGCTATCGCATCATGAACAACTTGAAACTCGCTTCAGCAAATCTAATGAAGACATTCTGGGCTAAGATTTTGTATATAGAAATCAACGCTCTGTGTATCATGTTATTCACCTTTATTTCGGTTTCCTTATTCGCACTACTATCCCGCTTTTCTTCGACAGTCAGTTTGTCTTTATTATTAAGATTCTTCTATCTTTGTATGAGTAGTGGTATCTTAATTCCCATGGGAGTATTTCCTTTAGTTGCTTTGGTCATGATAAAAGTCAGAGGCAAGGAGATAGTTGGGAATTTGGTCGGTGTCATGTATGTTTTAGTGTCATTTTTTTTAGCAAGGACGAGTCCAAATATCAGTCCAGTAACAAGTGCTAACAGTTTAATCTGGGAAGGAAACAGAGAAGGAGTGGTGCTTCAACAGCCAGCTATCTTATCGATTGTTGTACTAGGTTTATCTTTACTTGTTTTGTCTTTCTTGTCCATTAAATCTTGGTTAAGAAAGGTGGATGAATAAATGTTGATGCTAGAATTGACTAAACTAAGAAGGCGAAAGATACTGTATATGATTCCCTTTGTAGCCATCCTGCTCTTTTTGTTAGAGTTTATGATTGGTCATCAGATTTATCAAGGGCATTCGTACGGTAGTGTGAATGGCTGGTATGTAGAAAATGGTTTCTTCTTTTTGAATTACTATTTTCTCCTCCCTTTTGCGAGCATGATTTTAGTGGATTTGATAAGAATAGAACAAGTGTCTAAAACGATTTCAAATCTCAGACTGATTACTGTCGATTTGAAACAATTACTCCAAGCGAAGTTTATGCTTGCTTTGTTGATTAATCTACTAGTTAGTGAATTCACTTTTTTGGCTATGCTGGTCCTAGAGTTAATGGATGGTGATTTTGCTTTCTCTAGTCTTGCAATGTTATCTTGGGGACTTGTTTATGGAGCAATTGCTTTTGCTTATACACTGTCTGCTGGTATTATTGTCCTCTTCTTAGGAAAATATCGGAAGGAACTTATCCTTGCCCTACCACTTGCCTTTTTATTGTCATTTGCAGGTTTGTTTGCTTTAACAACGGTTGTTGGGCGGTATTATCTGGCAAATTTACTACTAATCATCATGGAGGAATTCACGGTTTTAACAGTTTCTGTATATGCCATTTGGTTGGTTACCTTGGTGGCATGTCTCCTTTATTTGTTGGCAGATAAACGCATGATGAACATTATTTTTACTTATAAATGATTGTATTTTATATAACTTATGGAGTTATGAATGCAGCGGATTTAATTATTCTTTTATGGAAAATATTTCTTATTGGTTTTGTCAGTTTTCTTATTTTCGTAGAAGCCTATGGAATTTATCTGTTCTTTACTGAACCTAGTTTATATTTTGATGATATCAGACTACATGGTTTAACTAGTTTTACGGTTGTGTACCTTTTCATCAATCTGATGTTGGTTCTAGGATTCAGTTGGCGCTTCATTAACTCCATAAATAAGAAAAAAATATGAACTTTTTAGATAATCAAAAGACTTTATCTGAATCTAAATTCGGATAAGGTTTTTTATTTGCCTTGATTCTTTCATATACTTCATAGCTAAATTGGAGCAATAATTTATGATAATTTTTATCCTTACTATTATTACTTGTATTTATGGCTTGTTTATGTCGTTCAATATGAGAAAGAGATCTTCTCAAATTTTCTTCTTTTAAATTTTTCATAGTTACATTATAAGATGAAGACATCTAGTTTTGATTTTTTTCTCTGAACTGTACGATTTTGCGCCTGAAATGTAGGAATCACCTTTCGTTAAGGTGTGATAAAACTTACAAGTTCTTTTTGTTATTCTTGACCTAGTTTTTATAGAAAGAAGGTCTAAGATGTTAAATAAAGTCAAAACTAAAGCCTTAATTAGTATTGGAGCAGTAGCCGCAACTAGCTTTATTCTCATGATGGGATATACTGCTGGTCAACATTCTACTGCTAAACAAAGTCGCAAAGAAATCGAATTGGCTGCAGCTAAACTTGTAGAGGACAAACAAGCAGAAGATAAAGCCAGCATTTTGTCATCGGATACTGTAAAAGAATTTTTGACTCAGTACTATACGAAAGAAAAGCTCGGAGAAAATAATACACGTATTCAACCTTATATGACTGAATCGGCTTATTCTCAAGAATTGTCAAGTCAAAATGATGCCATGAACCAAGTGTATAAGGATTATATTTTGGATTATCATTTTGAAAAAGCAGATATCTTTGTCAATCAGACTACGAATCAAGCTATTGCCATGGTCTCTTATAATGTAACCTATGTATCTGATTTAAAGAATGCAAACCAATCAAAGACCAATCAGACAGAAACAAGAACAGTTAAGTTATCCTATTCTAAACTACCTGGTAAGTTATTGGTCAATCAAGTACAGATTTGGAAATCTGGGTTAGATGATTTAGATAAGGCAACTCCCAAAGCTTTGGAAGAATCCTCATCTGTTCCATCACTGCCAAATACTACGACAAAATGATGATATTGCATGGAAATAGAAGAATGTAAGCAAATTTCAATTCTAGATGTAGCCAATCGTTTAGGTATCTCCTTTAAACAAGTTTCTAGCAGTGTCTATGAACATTCTGAACACGATTCATTTCGGATTTTTTCAACTACCAATACTTTTAAATGGTTTTCAAGAGATATTCAAGGTGATGTCATTGATTTTGTTCGACTTGTTAAGGGAATTTCTTTTAAAGAAGCTCTAGCTTTTCTTTCTGAAGAACCTTTTCAAAAAGAAGCCGTTCAAGAAAATAGATTGAGACCATTTTATTATCCTTTAAAGAGAGTAGAAGATTCTAACTGTAGTCTGGCCAGATATTATTTAACAGAATGTAGAGGAATCGCAGAAGAAATCGTACAAAAGATGATTCAACAAGGATTGATGGCACAAGCCACTTGGAAAACAAATGAAACAGTTGAACCTGTTATTGTTTTTAAAAGCTTTGATCATCGTCACAAACTGCAGGCAGCAAGCATACAAGGGATATATAAGAATCACTCTCTTCCTAGAGAGAGGTTAAAAACGATTCTAAAAGGAAGCCATGGACATGTTGGAATATCCTTTGACATTGGTAAACCAAATAGACTGGTCTTTTGTGAATCGTTCATCGACTTGATGAGCTATTACGAGCTGCACAAACAAAGTCTATCAGATGTTCGCTTGGTATCTATGGAGGGATTAAAAAGGTCTGTTGTCGCTTATCAAACTTTACGACTGATAGCTGAAGAAAATCAGAAGTTGGAATTTTTGGATACAGTAACACCTTCAAAGTTATTGCCTTTAATCAATACAATTCGTGATACCACTAGTTATTTTGATAATCATCCTGATTTATTGACACTGGCAGTAGATTGTGATGATGCAGGAAAAGATTTTTCTGATAAGTTATCTCAATCAGGATTTCCTGTTTTCCTGGATTTACCTGATAATGAATCTGGGAAAGAAAAAATAGACTGGAACGATATCCTTAGAGAAAAGAAATCAGATTTACAATTTATGCTTGGGACTGCAAAAGAGACATTGGGGAATCAACCAGTAAGACAAACCTCTCAATGTTTAGAATTGTGATAACAAAATCAAGATGTTTTAGCTAATATTAAAATGAAGGAGGATCGTATATGACCATTATTGAACGCTTAGAAGAAAAGGTCACTAGGCAAGAAAACAAGGTAGCAAGAGAGTCAGAAAAACTAGCTGCTTACAAAGAACAACTGGAGACAGCGATGTTTGCGACGTTCAAAAGGCGTCAAAGTATTAGTCACATGAGTTTTGAAGAAGCTCTTGACCATGCCTTTGGTAAAGAAAGACAATTCGATGATTCTGAATTTAGAAAGGATGAAATGAGTGAATGACAAAAGATTGGAATTTTAATCAACCATTAGAAAGTAAATCAGAAAATCAAGAAGATCCAGATAAAATTGCGGCCTTATTTGGAAATCATCAAGGAGGTAATGATGTAAATTATGAAGCAGCTTTTCAAAAGCGAAAACAAGAACCTGTGACGGCATCGAATCCTAGTTCTAAACCCAAAGTTACAGAGGTTAGAACAGGAAAAGAGACAGATATCACTACAAGTTATCAGCAACATCTTAAAAGACTTATTGCGGATAACAATAGCGATATTCAAAGTAGTCAAAAGAAAATTGAAAAGCTACATACGTTGATCGACACAAAGAATAAAGACAATAAGAAATTGCAGTCCATTTATGATGCGATTTCCGAATTACACTAAGCAGTCCTGATAGGCTGCTTTTTTTGAGAGGTTATAGATGTTTACAACATTTTTTAAGAAAAATCACGACAATAGTGATGTATTTAAAAAGCTGATTCATAGACTATCTGATATGTCTGTCCAAGATCTTGAAAAAATAGACCGACTGCTAGATATCATTTTCACTCCAAATCAAGAATCACAACAACTAAAAACAGAAGCAACTTACAGAGAAGAAACTTTGGACGACACATTAAAGAAAGCTAAGAACCAACTTCATAAGGAACAATTGGAGAAGAATTTAGAGAGATTTAGGAAAAATAGTCAATAACGCACCAAAATTGATGCGTTATACTTTTTTATGCTATAATGGATTTATAAAAATAAAGGAGTTTGCCATGATTGGAAAGAACATAAAGTCCTTACGTAAAACGCATGACTTAACACAACCAGAATTTGCCCGAATTATTGGAATTTCTCGAAATAGCTTGAGTCGTTATGAAAATGGAACTAGTTCAGTCTCTACGGAACTAATAGATATCATTTGTCAGAAGTTTAATGTATCTTATGTCGATATCGTAGGAGAAGACAAAATGCTCAATCCTGTTGAAGATTATGAATTGACTTTAAAAATTGAAATTGTGAAAGAAAGAGGTGCTAATCTACTTTCTCGACTCTATTGCTATCAAGATAGTCAGGGAATTAGCATTGATGATGAATCTAATCCTTGGATTTTAATGAGTGATGATCTATCTGACTTGATTCATACGAATATCTATTTAGTAGAAAATTTTGATGAAATAGAGAGATATAGTGGCTATTTGGACGGTATTGAGCGGATGTTAGACATGGTGAATCATCGGGTGGTAGCCTAATGGGAATCCAAGATTATACTGACAGTGCATTCAAACATGCTTTAGCTCGGAACGTTCGCTCACTGACAAGAGGAAAAAAGTCCAGTAAGCAACCTATAGCGATTTTGCTTGGAGGGCAAAGTGGTGCTGGTAAGACTACAATTCATCGAATTAAACAGAAAGAATTTCAAGGAAATATTGTTATCATAGATGGCGATAGTTTTCGTTCTCAGCATCCACGCTATTTAGAACTGCAGCAAGAATATGGCAAAGATAGTGTAGAATACACCAAAGATTTTGCAGGCAAAATGGTAGAGTCTTTAGTAACAGAATTGAGTCATTTGAGATACAATCTTTTGATTGAGGGAACTTTACGAACGATTGAGGTTCCAAAGAAAACAGCACAACTCTTGAAAAACAAGGGATATGAAGTGCAATTAGCCTTGATTGCGACAAAGCCTAAGCTATCCTATTTGAGCACTCTTATCCGATACGAAGAACTGTACGCTATTAATCCAAATCAAGCACGCGCAACTCCAAAAGAACATCATGATTTCATTGTAAATCATCTAGTTGATAATACAAGACAATTGGAAGAACTAGCTATCTTTGAAAGAATTCAAATTTATCAACGAGATAGAAGTTCTGTATATGATTCAAAAGAAAATGAAACTTCAGCAGCGGATGTTCTTCAAGAGTTACTGTTTGGGGAGTGGAGTCAGGTAGAGAAGGAGATGTTGCAGGTGGGACAAGAACGGTTGAGAGAATTGTGTGATAGAGATAGAGAGGGAAATTATGAAAATTAAAAAAATTTATGTACAAAATTATCGTTTATTGAAGGATTTTTCTCTAGAGTTGAAAAATGATTTATCTTTAATTGTTGGTAAAAATAATTGTGGTAAGACTTCGGTTTTATCTGTGTTAGAAAAGATATTCAATAAGAATTCTGGTAATACCTTAACATGGGAAGATATTAGCTTAAGTCATAGAAAAGAAATTTATGAAAAAGTAAAGTTAGTTTCTGATATTTCTGAGAAAGACTGGGAACCTATTTTAGGTACTAGTCTTCAAATTTGGATTCAATATTCGGAAATAGATTCGTATCAAAATATCCAAACATTCATGATGGATTTAAATCCCGATAACAATTTTATTATTCTTGAATTTACGTATATAATCCCTATTCAAAAACTTCGTGAGTTAAATCTTCAAGTTAGTGATTTTATAGATGATTTTTCAAGATTTGAGTCGTTCATGAAGAAAAATATGAGTAAACTTTTCGAAATGCAGATTTACTCACTGGGATACAATCCTTCTACTCAAAAATTAAC
Source organism: bacterium (assembly GCA_905221085.1). Taxonomy (GTDB): domain Bacteria; phylum Bacillota; class Bacilli; order Lactobacillales; family Streptococcaceae; genus Streptococcus. Next base: position 64,317 of record CAJNBT010000001.1, on the reverse strand, counting down.
AGAAGAAAAATCTGATTTACTTGAAATGAAAGATGTTCATAAAATTATTAAAGTAAGAGGGATCAGTGCTAGTCGAGAAGTATCTAATAAAGAAAATAACCATTCATTGTCTAAGACGTCAAATCAATTTTATAAATTAAATAATGGAGAAGATATTGACAGCAATGCAAATAATTTACTTAAATCTGCGATTTTAAAGGCAGATGAAACTTTAACGAAAGCTTATAGTGGTGATGATAGTAGCGAAGGGATATTTACTCCAGTCTTTGAACGAGTAAAAAGATTTGGTGGAAATGATAGTGAAGCAGAGTTGGCAATTCATTCATCACTGTCTGAGAAAGATATTATAAGTAATAATACGACGCTATATTATAAGCATGATGATAGTCTATTACCTGAGACATATAATGGTTTGGGGTATTTAAATCTATATGGAATAATTTTTGAAATTGAGACTGTAATGGCAGATATAAAAAAAGACCCTGCAGATATTAACCTAGTTTATATTGAAGAGCCAGAATCGCATACGCATCCACAATTACAGTATATTTTTATCAAGAATATTAAAGATTTGTTAAAAGTACACGATGATGAACTAAAAGCACGTGGAGATACTAGCGGTGTTCAAACTTTAATTACAACTCATTCATCTCACATAGTTTCTGATTGTAGCTTTGATGATCTAATTTATTTTAAGCGTGATAATGGCACAGCAGTATCAAAGGCTTTTAACTCATTGAAAGAAGAATATGGTGATGAACAACTAGGATATAAATTTGTAAAGCAGTACCTTACTCTCAATAGTAGTGAATTATTTTTTGCTGATAAAGTCATTTGTGTTGAGGGTGATACAGAAAGGATTTTAATTCCTACGATGATGCAAAAGGTAGATATAGCCAATCCAATAAACAAAGCTTCGAATACAATGCCATTGCTTTCTCAAAATATTTCAATTATCGAAACAGGTGCTCATTCACAAGTGTTTAGGAAATTATTTGATTTCTTAGGAATAAAAGTATTGATAATTACAGATATTGATCCAGCAAATAAAAATGAAAATAATCGTATGAATTCTTGTTCGGCAGTAGATGCTACATCTACGACAAATACTTCAATTAAAAGCTTCTTTGATATTTCTGGAGATGAAATTTTTTCAATAGTAACTCAAAAGAGTTTTGCAGAAAAAATATCATCAGATTATAGAATCCGTATTGCATATCAAATTCCCGAAGATGACAATGGTTATCAACCTGCTAGTTTTGAGGATGCCTTTATTGGTTTAAATAAAGAATTTATTATTAAACATAAAGATGGTCTTATTGAATTTGAAGCTTTAAAAAACTTTGATGATGGTGAGATAGAAGATTTCTATGAATTTGCTAGGAATAAAGTGAACAAAAAATCTGCATTTGCGTCAAGTTTATTATACTTTGAAGATGAAGAAAATACTTGGAAAGTACCTAACTATATTTCGGAGGGATTATTATGGTTGAGAGAACAATAGAATCAGAGGTAGAAAAAGTATTTGAAGTTATAAAACAAGATCAAAATTTTATTCTTGAGGGCGGTGCTGGAAGCGGGAAAACTTATTCGTTAATTTCCATTATTGAAAAAATATCTATTGAGGAACCGAAACAATCGATTATATGTATTACTTATACTAACAATGCTGTTGCAGAGATTAGGTCACGAATCATTAATGATAATTTATGGGTTTCAACAATTCATGAGTTTATCTGGTATGTCATTGGAAAATTCCAAAAAGAGATTAAAGAATGTCTTGTTGAGTTAATAAATGATGATTCACAAAAGTTATTCGTTGCACCAAAGGAAGTATTTGAAGAAGAAAATATTTCACATGATTACTTTGATGATGTTCGTGTTGACTATGCTGAATGGTATTCTATGAGTAGAACAGACCAAAATAGAGTTCAAATAAGTCATGATCATATCCTTATAGTTGCTGAAAAAATGTTTTCGAAATATAAGAAACTGTGTGATATTTTAGCGGATACTGCAAACTATATTTTTGTTGACGAATATCAAGATACAAGTCCACTAATTGTGAAAATATTATTAGAACATCTACAAAAGAGTACTAAGAAAAATGTTGTAGGATTTTTTGGAGATTCTATGCAAGCTATTTATGATTCAGGGGTAGGAGACTTAGATTCTTATAATTTGGTAAAGATACAAAAAGCTCAAAACCGGCGTAATCCCAAAAAAGTTATTGACTTGGCAAATAAATTCAGAAATGATGGATTAGTTCAAATCCCATCTAGTGATGTAACTGCTCCCAATATGGAAGAAGGTAATGTAATTCAAGGAGTAGTGAAATTTATCTACGGGAATGATATTAATAAACTTGAAGTTCTTAGAAATAGTAAACTATACAGAGAGTTAGAATTCGATATACCTAACAAAACAAAGGAATTGCGCCTGACGCATAAACTTAATGCAGAAATGGCAGGTTTCTCTAAGTTATTTGAATTATATAATTCTGATATATTTGTGAAATTAGTTGCAAATTTGAAGAAGAAAATTGACACAAATCAGATAATTGATGATGGAAAATCATTTGAAGAGTTAGTAGAAGAAGCTCAAATAGTTGTTGGAAGGGGTGGTCCATTAATAATTGATGTTGTTAAATCTACCCCAGAACTTTTAGATTTTTATGATGAAGTTAAAACATATTCGTTTGAAGAAGTGATTAGTAAGAGTAAAGTTAACAAAGATTCTTTATTAGCATATAAATTTAATGGATCAAGCAGTAGATATGAAGCGGGTACAGATAGAGATAGGATTCTTAGAAGACTAGATCTAATCCATGAACTATTAGATCTATATAAAACAGGTAAGCATAATGAATTTTTACGTATTACTAAATTTAATATAACTTCTTCAGAAGATAAGATTAGTCTATCTGAAGTTATGACAAAAATCTCTGTTGATGATATTACAATTGGAAAAGTCATAGAACTTGCAGAGGTAAGTGGATTAATTTCAAAGGATGACTTATTTACTAATTTTATTGAAAATAGGGGATATTATTTATGGTTACGACTTAAGAAATTATCATTTAAAGAATATATAAATAGTATTGCTTATCTTAGAGAATATGTATCTGTCATAACTCAGCATAAAGTTAAAGGCAGTGAATATGAGAATGTCTTAGTTTTGTTAGATAATGGAAGGTGGAATCAATATAATTTTGATACCTTATTTGGTATGGGGTCTACTAGTGAGAAGGTTCAAGATAGAACGAAGAAATTATTCTATGTCGCAATCACTAGAGCAATGAAAAATTTAATCGTTTATATGCCGACTAGTGATAGTCAGATTATTGAAAAAGCACAAGATTACTTCGAATTAGATGATATTGTTGATGTTATGTCTTTCGTTGATGATTAAATTTTGGTAAGGAGGAAATATGATTACATTAGACACTAAATTGTTGGAATTTGATATTACTGGTATTTTAGGTTTTGAAATTAATCAACACATTGATTTTTATAATGATGGGGTTAATGAAGCCTATATGGCAATTAAAAATAATGATAAGAGTACTGCATTATCTATTTTACGAATACTAAAATCACAATTAGATAGAGAATATAAGTATTTTGATTCTAAGAGGTTTTGGGATTTTAATTCTCTAAACGATGCATATAGCTATGTTGATGGTATAAATAGAGCGAGTAGAGCATTAGTAGGGGCACCAAATTATAGAAATTTGGAATCTATGCTCTATGATATTAATGATTATATGACTAGGCATAGATATGAAGAGGATATGTTTTATGGGAATATATTTGCCTTAGCTGTGGAAAATCGATTAGATGAGATGACAAATCAAGAATATCATTCTTGTGCTGGACAATTACTTCAAAGGATTAGAGCATTTTATCTGCGACCAGGAAAAGGTACTGCAAAAGAATGTATTGAACTTTCTAAAGGTTTTTCACAAAAGAGTTTAGAACCGTATGTCTTTAAAGAATATTTTGCTAAATATTTAAGATAGTTTTTTGAGAGTTTAGGCTCTCTTTTTTCTTACCTTTATTTCTATGATGTGATAACTTTTCCAAAACATTCTTGTTATCCTTATATCATTCCTAAGAAAATCAGGTCTTGATTTTTCACTGGGGGGTTGGGGGCGGAGCCACCAAGTTATCTTATCGTTGGCTGTCAAAATTGGAGGGTTTTGGTCGGCTGGCGATATGATTTTTGGGATATTGTGGACACAATATCTGAGCTCGCAAAGACCGAACAAGAAGCGAGTGAGGTCTTTAGGAAGCGTACTGACAATGTGAGGTAGACTGACACTGTCAGACAAGTAGAATATTGAAGGGATATCAGAATGGGACAAGAAATTAAGTCAATCCGAAAGCAATTTAGAATTACGAGACAAGAAGAAAAACAGATAAAAGAAATGATGAGGGAACAAAAAGTGGATAGTTTCTCAGAATTTCTTCGTCAAAATTTATTGAAAAAGAATTATCAGGATAGAATTTTTGAAAGTTGGTTCTCCCTTTGGCAGTCTCAAAAGTTTGAACAGATTAGTCGAGATGTGTATGAAGTTCTGGTTGTCGCAAGAGAAAATCATCAAGTGACTCAAGAGCACGTCTCAATCTTATTGACTTGCGTTCAAGAATTGATTGCAGAAGTGAATCAAGTGCAGCCACTCAGGCGTGAGTTCCGTGAAAAATATATGGGTTAGGAGGATGTAATGGTTTATCGCTATCGTACCAATCTCAAAAAAGTATTTCTAACTGATCCAGAATTACACCAATTGAATGAACGGATTGCTAAGAGCAATTGTCAAAATTTCTCAGTCTATGCCAGAAAAGTGTTACTTAATCCCAATATGGCTTTTGTCACAATTAACACTGATACTTATGACCAGTTAGTGTTTGAATTGAGACGGATTGGAAATAACATCAATCAAATTGCGCGTGCGATTAATCAAAGCCATTTGATTTCTCAGGACCAATTACAAGAATTGAGTAAAGGAGTCGGAGAGTTAATTAAGGAAGTGGATAGAGAATTTCAAGTGGAAGTGAAAAAATTGAAGGAGTTTTATGGTAGTCACTAAACATTTTGCGACACATGGTAAAAAATATCGTAGGCGTTTGATTAAGTATATCCTCAATCCCTATAAAACAGATGATTTGAAATTGGTATCTGATTTTGGAATGAGCAATTACTTGGACTTCCCTAGTCATGCAGAAATGGTAGAGATGTACAATGTCAACTTCACCAATAATGACAAGTTGTACGAATCCAGAAACGACCGACAAGAAAAACACCAACAAACTATTCATGCTCATCACCTCATTCAATCATTTTCTCCTGAAGATAATCTGACACCTGAAGAAATTAATCGCATTGGTTATGAGACCATGATTGAATTAACAGGAGGACGTTTTCGTTTTATCGTGGCAACTCACACAGACAAAAATCATATTCATAATCACATCTTAATCAATTCTATAGATCGTAATTCAGATAAAAAATTGATATGGAACTATGCCTTGGAACGAAACCTCCGTATGATTTCAGACCGTATTTCTAAAGTGGCTGGTGCAAAAATTATTGAGAAACGTTATTCCTATCGAGATTATAAAAAATATAGGGAATCTAGTCATAAGTTTGAATTGAAACAACGTCTTTATTTTTTGCTTCAGCAATCTAAATCGTTTGATGATTTTTTAGAGAAAGCAAAGCAGTTGCATGTTCAGATTGATTTTAGTCAAAAACATAGCCGTTTTTTGATGACAGATAGAACGATGATAAAACCAATTCGAGGACGCCAACTCAGCAAACGAGATCTATATGATGAAGAATTTTTTAGAACGCATTTTGCTAAGCAAGAGATTGAAAGTCGTTTAGAATTTTTGTTGAACCGTGTCAATTCTTTAGAAGAGTTAATAACAAAAGTAAAAGAATTGAATCTAACCATTGACTTAAAACAAAAAAATGTAACTTTTATCCTGGAAGAAGAGAATCAAAAGATAAGTTTGAGTCATCAAAAAATAAGTGATAAGAAATTATATGATGTCAAATTTTTTCAAGATTATTTTAAAAATAAAGAAGTCGTTGCTTCAGAAGGATTAGTGAATTTACAGGAACAGTACCATGTTTTCCAAGAAGAACGAGATAAGGATAAAGTATCCACTGAAGAGATTGAGGAAGCCTTTGAGACATTTAAGGAAAAACGAGATACCGTTCGTGAATTTGAAGTGGAACTTGCAGAGAACCAAATAGAGAAGCTAGTTGATGAGGGCATTTATATCAAAGTGTCTTTTGGTATTAAGCAGAGTGGTCTCATTTTCATTCCCAATTATCAATTAGATATTCTGGAAGAAGAGAATCAAACAAAATATAAAATCTTTATACGTGAGACAACCTCATACTTTGTATATAACAAAGAACATTCGGATAAGAATCAGTATGTCAAAGGACGAACATTGATAAGACAGCTAACCAACGATAGTCGAGTAATACCATACAGAAGGCCTACAGTTAAGAGTCTACAGGAAAAGATTACTGAGATTAACCTCTTCATTGAATTAACTGAAGCAGATAAGAAATACCAAGACATTAAAGACGAGTTAGTAAAAGAAATATCAGAGATAGATATAAAACTAAATCAAATTAATGAAAAAATCGCCAACTTAAATAAGATGGCGGAAGTGCTTATCAATTTGAAGAGTGAGGATGTGAGCAGTCGAAAGCTTGCAAGATATGACTTTTCAAAATTAAATTTGCCAGAATCAATTACAGTAGAACAAGTAAGCGAAGAAATAAGAGCGTTTCAAGAGGAGCTAGATCATTATCTTTATGAGTATGAGAGCTTAATAAAAAATTTAGAAATGTTTGTAAAAGTACTGAATGATAAGGATTTTGATAAAAAATTTAGTATAGAAATACTATTGGAATAACAAGAACTAATCCTATGGTGGTTAGAGATTAACTATCTTTATGCTATTGATTAATATATTTGTCATAGTGCTCTTGGTACTGTGCTTTTATATTATGTTCTTCTAGAATTTCAAATACCTGAAGTGCTTGTTTCATCTTTTCGATTCCGTTCGCAGGATTGCACTTAAATTCAAAGTATCCACATGTATATAAGAAGACGGTTTGTTCATAATAGTTTAATTCATTATTTAGTAATTTTTTAATTTCTTTGATTAGAAAACTACAATTTTGAAATTCTTCTTTATCAATACTAACAATTAGGCAATTGATTGCCAATTGTGTAACAAGCCGTTTATTTGTCTTATTTAATGTTGAATAGATATAATTTTTTAACATTTCTATAGTTAATAGGAAGTAGGAGTTATATTTAATTGTTCTTACACAGTTACCTAATAGTATAATTTCATAGTAACCCCAGTTTTCAACTTTAAAAAGATAGTCTGTTAGCTGTAATAACTCCTCGTCCGAGGGGAGAAAATTTTTATTTGTTGTATAGAGAATCGATTTTACCATTGTCTTTTCATAAGAACCCAAGTTATAACTTGAAGAGTTTGATAGTAATTCAATAATACTATCAAAATTTTTTGTGGAGTAGTGTTTTCGAATATATTGCACCAAGTTAGTGAATGATCCAGTCTTAGTAGAATTATTGTCATGAAGAATAATAAATTCATCCAAAGTTATATGTAATTTATCTAAAATATTGATTAGTCTAATACAAGAGATTTCTGATTCTCCACGTTCAAATCTAGAGATTTGAGATTTAGATAAATTACTATCAGCAATTGAACTTAAACTTATTTTCTTCCCTTTTCGAATTTTTCTGAGTGTTATACCAAGTTTTGATTTCATAATTTTCCCGTTTTCCCAACAAAAAAGTAATTGATTTTTATTTATTGTACAATAAATAAAAACTGAAAGGAAGTCTAAATATGAAGAAAATTTTAAAAATTTCCCTAATTTTATTGTTGGTAATGGATATTGTTATTGTCGGTGGATAAAATGTTTAGGTGTATACCTAAGTCTTTAGATATCATCTAAAGACTTAGTACTGGTTGGAGGATATGATGAAAGATAGTATGGTTAATTATTGGTTAAATTATTTTCCGGAGTATAGTTTAGAAACGTTTGAAGTAGAATAGATATTAAGGACCTATCTTTCTCTTATTCCAAAGAGTCAGCTCCTGTAATAGAAAATTTAAATTTGACTATTGAGTCAGGACAGAGAATTGCACTAATCGGTCAACCGAGGTCAGGAAAAGTACGTTATCAAAAATACCATCAGAATTATATAAGATTGATACAGGAAAAGTTTTATTTGATGGTGTAAATATTAATCAAATAGATAATAATATTAAGTCAAAATTTAGGAGTAGTTCCACAGGATTCATTTTTATTGAACAGAAGTATTCTTGACAATATAACTTTAAAGCACGAAGTTACTTCACAAAAGATAGAGGAAGTTTGTAAAGCAGTTCAAATCTATGATGAAATCATGGCTATGCCGATGAAATTTAACACTATCATCTCAGATTTGGGTTCAAAAATTTCAGGTGGTCAAAGACAACGGATAGCACTGGCACGTGCATTAATAAATAATCCTAGTATTGTAATTTTAAATGAAGCAACTAGTGCATTAGACACTATTAATGAGGAAAGAATAACAAAGTATATAAAAAGTAAGGGCTGTACTCAAATAATTGTATCTCATAGATTGTCAACGATTAAGGATGCGGATATTATTTTTGTAATGAAAAGTGGTAAGATTGTTGAGTCAGGAAATCATAAGTACTTAATGGCTCTTGGTGGAGAGTACTACAACTTATATACAAAAAGGAAATTAGGTGTAAAGAAAATGAAGAAAGAAAATGAATATGTAATTTCAACAGCAGCCTCACTAGGGGTGATGATTGGAATAGTGTTTGCTATTTTTTTAGATTTTCCAGTTGAATATGGTATTTCTTTAGGCTTGTTGAATGGAATAGTATTGGGTTCGCTGATTTCTTACAAAAACAATAAAAATTAAGCATAATTTTTTGCTGTAAACTAAGGAGTAGAGATGGCTATAGTTGAAATTATAAATCTAACAAAAAGCTTTAAAGATATTGAAGTTATTCATAACACTACTAGTAGAATTATTATCATGAAGAATAATAAATTCATCCAAAGTTATATGTAATTTATCTAAAATATTGATTAGTCGAATACAAGAGATTTCTGATTCTCCACGTTCAAATCTAGAGATTTGAGATTTAGATAAATTACTATCAGCAATTGAACTTAAACTTATTTTCTTCCCTTTTCAAATTTTTCTGAGTGTTATACCAAGTTTTGATTTCATATTTCCCATTTTCCCAACAAAATTTCAAAGGTTTTTTATTTATTATACAATAAATAAAAAATAAAGTGAGGTTCAGTATGAAAAAACTTTTAAAATTTACATGAATATTGTTATTGATTATGGATATTATCATTATAGTCGGAGGTTGAATCTTACCTGTACAGGTAAAGATGGTACTTGTTATCTTGATTTTAGAGTATCTGACGACGATGTTTATTTCATTGAGTTAGTAACTATGTATGGTTTAAGTGAAAATAGTGCGGTACCAACTCTTGCAAAGAGGTTTGGAATAAGTCTTACCAATTTAATAAAAAGTGATATTCATCGTGGTTTAACTAGAAAGAAGGGACATTTTGGATATTAACAAGAAAACGTTTTATACAATAACTTTTGGTGAATTTATATCAAATATTGGAGATAGATTTCAGAAAATTGCTTTTCCAATCTTAATTTACCAAGAATTTCATTCGTCTTTTGCAATGGGAGGAATGGTGATTATTGAATTGCTACCTCAATTCTTCTTGGGATTTGTTATGGGTTACTTATTAGATAATTTCAATAAGAAAAAAATACTATTATGGTCTACATTAATACCGGCATTATTATGTAGTGTAATACCGATATTATCTAAATATTCAGTTTCTATATTCTTTTACTATGTTATTGCATTTTTGATTCCTTTATTTTCGACACTTTTTCAAACAGGATTTTCAGTAATTACCCCGGCATTATTTGAGAAGGAAGAATTGCAAAAATATAATTCGCAGTTTCAAGGTGTAAGAACTATTTCAAAATTAGTTTCTCCTGCTCTCGCGGGGTTATTGATGTTAAAGTTTAATATTAGTAGCATTTTTTTTATTAATAGCGCTTCTTTCTTGTTATTATTTCTTTCAATACTAATTTCATATATTCCAGATCAAGAACACAAGGAGAATGGTAATGATAATATAAAAGAAATTTTTGTAGGTTTTAAAGAGAACTTTACAAATGTTAAATTGAGGATTTCTTTACTCTTTACTATTGTTGTGAATATCGCTATGCTAGGTTTCAATGCAACTATTATTTTTTATTTACAGGATCAATTAAAATTATCAAATAGTCTTGTTGGGATTGTTTACTCAATTGCTGGATTTGGAAGTTTGATAGCAGTTACCTTTCTTTCTACTTTTTTGAATAAGAAGGATGCCTTTATCTTGATGAATATATCAATGGCAACCATCCCACTTGTCATTATGGCGAGTGGAATAGTAGAAAATTGGTTATTTTTTGGAATCTGTTATTCAATTTTGAGTGGATTAATTACAATAGCTTCTGTTTCGATTACAACAATACAGCAACAAGAAAGTACTGTGTATAATATTGGAAAGATACTTTCTAGTTCTTTTGTAATAGCTACCATTTTTGCACCTTTTGGAGGGATATTAGCTGCTTATTTTAATTGGCTTTTAAGCCCGAGATTAAGTCTAGTTATCTTGGGATTACTAAGTAGTTTATTGGTTATTCTTATAAAGAGTTATGAAAAAAAATTAAGGGGAGATAAATAAGATGAATGAATTAGAAGTTAGATTTGAACTCAACGATGAGAGAGATTATAATAATGCTATTTCATATTTAGAAAAATCTTATAAATTTAATAGTGAAAATAAGCAAGTTGATGAATATTTTAAAACAAAAGGAAGAGAATTTGAAAATGATGAGGTAGGTAGCTTTATCTACAGAATTCGCCAAGAAGATGATAATAGAGCAAGTATTTTCACAAGAAAAGATACGATAAAACAAGGAATGTGGAGTGAAAGTGAAATAGAGTTGGAATCTGAAAAATTAGAATTTGTAAGGAATATCTTGCAAGATGGTTTTTCAAATATTTTCACAATAAGTAAATATAGAAAGACTTATCATGATGCATTAGAAAATAAAACGATTAATCTAGATAAGATTGATGGTCTTGGATTTTATCTTGAAATAGAGATTTTAGGAGATTTTTCAAAAGAAGATTATAATAATTTCTATGAGAAAATGTGCGGAGAGTTCTCGTTTTTAAATTCAAAAATAGAAACAAAGGGCTATGTCCAATTAATGAGAGAAAAAAATGGACGTAATTGAAATTATCAAACAGTTTTATTCTTATGGTCAAGAAAATGGATTTCGAAAACTACAAGAAGGTAAAGTTGTTAGACCTAGTGGATCAGAAACTATCTTTAATATGTCTGCTATTTCAGAGCATATTAGTTTGTTTGATATGCTATCTGAAACTGGTTGTGTGGAAAAATATGTAACAAAACAGCTATCATATTTTTCAAATAAATTAGATGGCGTCGGTATTAATAGATTGACTAACCCGATGGAGGTTGGCTTATCATTTCTAGTGAAGAATTGCAAAGAACCAGAAGAGATGATTTATCATGCTTTAGCTTTTTTGCAAAGCATTGGTTTATTTACACATCGTATATATGTACGATGTGATAAAGAACTAGAGTTTCGTAGATGGTACATAAAAACAGGAATACCATCTGAAAATATATATGAATGGAAAAATATTGAGAAATTTCATATAGGAAAACAGAGACCTACAGGTAATTACTCTTACTTATATTATAAGTATCTTAATGGTGTAGTTCCGTTCGGAACAATTGCAACTATATATAGAGATGGACACTACCATTTTGATGTAGTTTTTTATGCAGAACGTTTAGCAATGATTTTAGAAGAAAAAGAATCAATCTGGGGAATTTCCGAAATTAATTTTTTGTTACCAGTTGTGTCATCATTGCCTATTGATTTTTTAAATGTTAATAGATTTGTTTTACTTTTTAGAGTTTTAGTTTTATTAATCCATGGTGGGATAGGAGAAATTTCAAATAAAAAACAGGGGTATTTTTTAAAAAAAATTATACGTGAATTAGCTTTTTTATTAGACTCAAAAACTATCTCCAATTTATCAAAGAAAAAAATAGTTGACTTATCTTCTAATCTTGTTCACAGTTTAGGTTATACTGATTTGAACATTCAGCAGAAGAGACAACTTGAGGAAAGTATAGAAAAAATAAATTATTTCTCTATTGATATAGCAAAGAGATTGAATAAAGTTGAAAACATGCTTAGGAATCAAGAGGTTAATTCTATTGATTTCAAAAAATTAAAAGGTGAATACGGAATATTTCCTGAATGGATAGTAGCAAAATATTCTGATATTCTCAAAGATAGAGGTATTCATATAGAAACAAAGAAACGGAATTCTATTCGAAGTTTAGCCTTAGGAAACGATAATAGACTTGTAGATATTGATGAACTGTTAAGAGAAAAAAATGTCTAAAATACTTGTTATCTGTAGTTTCTCTGAAATACACAGAGCACTTAAAAAAATAATTGTAAGTTAACATTAGTTTGTGAATCTTCAAAGATAAAACCATATTTTAAAGATCTTTAATTCCTTCCTTAACAAAATTATGTGACTTTTGTTACCGATTTATTGCTGATTTTTTAATAGCTTATAACATTTATAGACGGTTAATAGACTTTGACCGTCTTTCTTAATATTGTCTTACCTATAATAGATGAGCTTATGAGATATGTTTAATAAATTAACTTTAAATTTTATTGTCCGTTTTGGACAATATATTAAATATTTAAAATTTATGGTCTATACTTTTTCTTAGGAGAAAGCTAGATGTACAGACGTTTGAGAGATTTGAGGGAAGATCACGATTTGACCCAAAAACAAATAGCTAAAATACTTTCATTTTCAAATTCAGCTTATGCTAAAATTGAACGGGGCGATCATGCCTTAACGGCAGATGTATTGGTAACTCTCTCAAACTTTTACAATGTCAGTACAGACTACATATTGGGATTGACAGATTTTCCTGATAAAATTCGCTTTAGAAAATAATCTCCTCAATTTCATAGAGTGTGAAAATGAGGAGATTTTTTTATTTGTTCTTTGACAATTGAATAGTCCAAAATGGTACTTTCCTCATTTGTGGAGCAGTTTTGAATGGCTCGCCATGATAAGAGCGATATTAAAACCATCAATAAAATAGAGCGATACTTTATATGCCATGATACAAATGATATACAATGATACTTCTGACCGTTCAGGCTGCCACCGTAAAAGAGCAGCAAGTGAAATTCTTATGATGACTTCATCAGTCATGCCATGGAGGAGATTGATAAAAGATAAAAGGGAAGTGATTTTTTGAAATCAAATTTAGAAAATTATATAGTCGAGCTAGAGATGCTAAATCTATTATTCTTAAAAAAACTTATTAGCGAAAAAGAATATGAAAAAATAAAGCTGAAACTGCGTAAAATATACACAAATTAGCTGACCTTTTTTATTGGTTGCGGTAAAATAAATGCAGAGAAATAGGAGGTTAAGCCATGTCAAATAACGTTGAAATTATAAAAGCAAATCCTTTAGTAACTAGAAGAAATGATAATAGTGGTTCTTTATCGAGGAGAGTAGCAGCGTATTGTCGTGTTAGTTCTGATAGTGATGACCAAAAGAATAGCTATGATTCTCAAGTTCGACATTATCGGGAATATATATCACAGCATAAAGATTGGAATTTAGTTGATATTTATGCTGATGAAGGGATATCGGGAACTCAAGTTGGAAAAAGACAAGATTTTCAAAGATTGATTTCAGATTGCCTTGATGGAAAAATAGACTATATTATTACCAAAGCCATTGCTCGCTTTGCTAGAAATACATTAGATACTCTCAAATATGTTCGTTTGCTCAAAGATAAACAAATTGGTGTATTTTTCGAAGAAGAAAATATTGATACTTTAACTATGGATGGTGAGTTACTATTGACGATATTAAGTTCAGTGGCACAACAGGAAGTTGAAAATACATCTGCCCATGTTAAAAAAGGTTTAAAAATGAAGATGCAACGTGGAGAACTTATTGGTTTTCAAGGTTGTCTTGGTTATGACTATAATCAAGATACAAAGTCGATATCAATAAATGAAAAAGAAGCCAAGATAGTACGTTATATTTTTGAACGATACATTGATGGTATTGGGGGTAGGGCAATAGCTAGAGAACTTGATGAACTAGGTTTTAAAACTCCTAGAGGTCTTGATCACTGGCAAGATACAACAGTTTTAGGAATTATTAAAAACGAGAAGTATAAAGGTGATATTCTAATGGGAAAAACTTTCACTGTTGACCCCATTAGTAAGAGACGTTTAATAAATTTCGGTGAAGAAGATAAATACTACATTAAAAATAATCATGATGCAATAATTAGTCCAGAAATTTTTACACAGGCGCAAGAAATTCGATTAAGGAGATCAGGAAACAAAAAAACCATAGCAAATACAAAAGGTAAACGAGAAAGATATTCAAGAATGTACCCTTTTAGCAGTAGATTAGAATGTGGTTTTTGTGGTACTGTTCTGTCTAGAAGAAGTTGGCACTCTAGTTCAGAGTACAAAAAGATTATTTGGCACTGTACAACATCTATAAAGAGAGGTAAAAAGTATTGCACTCATAGTAAAGGAATAGAGGAAAAAGCAATAGAAAATGCTTTTTTACAGAGCTACCAACAGTTGTTTTATGAAAATAATAACCTAACTGAAGACTTTCTTGAAATTATAAAAGAAGAGCTTACTGATGATACCTTAAAAGTGGAGTTGAATAAGATAGTTAGTAAATTAAATTCGTTGTACAAAAAAGAAGAAAAATTAGTTTCAATGAATCTAGATGGAAAAATAAGTGATTCTGTATATGAAGATAAATTCAATCAAATACAAATTGAGAAAGAAAAACTTTTAGAAGAAAAAGTAAACTTAGAAGTAACTTTAAAATCAGAAGTTGATATAAAAAGTAGATTAGAGAATTTTAAAGAAATTTTAACTTCACAAAAGACTTTGACGGAGTTTGACAAGGACATTTTTGAAAGTATCGTTGAAAAAATAATAGTAGGCGGAATAAATTCTGATGGAGAAATTGATCCAGCAATGTTGACTATAATTTTTAAAACGGGAGATTCTTCAACTAAAGATGCAAAATCTTACAAATCTAAAAGAAAGAATGCTAAAATAGAAAATGATAAATTGTGTTTTAATGCCGTAACCGATGACGAAAAAAAGTGTACAAATAAAGAAAACAGCGCATGTCGAATGTGTAAGCTTGTTGGAGAAACGTAGTTAATCCTCAAAAGGTTCCCTAAACCTTTTGAGTCCTACAGACGCATCATGTTGAGGCGGTATCACTGCTTGTACGAGCTGAGACATCAGCGAAGTAGAAGTAGATGCTCAGCCAATACGACGAGGTGAGACCGAAAGTCGATAAGGTGTGTTCTGGGTATGGGATTCGTAAAGTAAGTAGGAAATATGACGAAATGATACAAAGAGCCTGAATTGGTCAGGTGACGTGCTTATTTACATTAGCCTGATAATGAAAATGGAGAGATTATCGATGGTTATATTGGAATTGTACCAAAATGATTATTCTAAAGATTTAGTCGCATTTGATTCCATAGAAGATGGGAAAGCCTTTGTAGCTCAAATCCCGGGATACACTCTGGAAACAGAAGATGGTTTTGAAGTGGAGTATTTTAATCCTAAAAACATACCGGATTATATGGAAATTATTTTTAACGGAAATATTGTTCCTTTATCTAAATTTATGTTCGATCCTGAGGAAAATGTAGACATTATTTGGAAAGAGATTTCAAATTTATCCCTCAAAAACGATAGAGTGATCGAAGGATATTCAAAAATCGATGCATATGTTGTTAACAACCATGAAGTTAAAACCTATGTCGAAGATAGAGAAGTGAACTTTCGCAAAGCAAAAGACTTTCTAAAAGGTAGTGGATATGAAGTAGATAGAAGTTTTTTCGGAAGTGAAGACGGTGAAGCGATTCTTTACAGAAAAAAAGGAAGCGAAGATTGGCATTTCTTGTGTCACTTAGACCCAATGTTTGTAGAAATTGAAGATGTAGAAGGATATGTAAAAGAAGAGGTGGGAGAGATTCAATAGTCAACCAAAGTTCCTTGTGAGTATGTACCTTTGCTAGTAAAAGCGTCAAAATGTTGTAACGAAGGGAGTTAAGAAAACCCTTGAGTGTAAGCCTTTTTCTTGTTTAGAGGGAAAGTATTAGAGTAACCGCTCATAATTTATACTATATTTGATACAGATTTTATTTCTATAAATACTGTGAAAACTTTTTAATACCAAAGATTTAAAGTTACTGTGTTAAAAATCCTCTCCATTTTTAAACTAATGTATTATAAAAGCCAGTTGACACAAGTGTTACACCTGTGATAGAATTAACTTGAGGTGATGAAAATGGCAACTGATAAAAATAGAATAATGATTAGCTTGGATGATAAAAATCTAGAGAAACTTGAAAATTTAGTAGAAGATGCTAGAGATAGAAGGGGAATGCGACTAACAAAGTCCCAGGTTATAGAATTACTCCTAAATACCGTTGATTATTTTGATGATATTATGGGAGCTATTTACTCAAAAAAATAACAGCAAAAAAGCTATTATTTTTTTACAAACAGGTGTAACACTAGTGATATAGGAGTGATGAAATGGTTGTTTATATTAGACAAAGCAAACTACCAAGTGAAGTTTCAATTAATAAGTACAATGCTCAAGTAGGTGCCTACTTACAAGGAGAAGAAGTTATTTTATATAAATCTTTTTCTGAAATAAAACAGTTAACAAGTGATGATACAGTTGTAGATTATATAACGGAGACTAGAGCATTACTAAAAGTGATGGGCTTAAACGTTCCGGTTTATGACTATCCTATTGAGCTTAAAGAGTTTTATGGTAGAAAAATTTATGAAAGTGTGTTAGGAGAGATTGTAAATATACCTGATAATTGGGGAAAATTTATTAAGCCTAAAGCTGGTTCAAAAGTCTTTACTGGAAGAGTTGTTAATGGAATCCATGATTTAATAGGTATTGGTCTACCTTTCGACTATCCTATATGGATTAGTGAGGTTGTAGAATTCATAGCAGAATGGCGCTGTTTTGTTTTAGATGGTCGCGTATTAGATGTTCGACCCTACACAGGTGATTATCATGCACAATTTGATCCTAGTGTAATTGATGATGTTATAGCATGTTGGAAAGATGCACCAATAGCTTATGGACTAGATATCGGTGTTACTCGCGATGGCAGAACACTTGTTGTTGAAGTAAATGATGGTTATGCATTGGGAAATTATGGCCTATCTCCTTTAAAATCAATCAATTTTCATAGAGCTAGGTGGAAAGAAATGGTAAAACCCTATTTTGAAAAAAATGATGTCTTTACTATGCCTGAAAATGAAAATATAAGTTTCTAAAAGGAACAGAAGTAAATCCGTGTTTAACTGCAACTAGTAAGTTGCAGTTTTTTATTTTGAATAATGATATAATAGAATAAGAAAATAATGAAAACGCTATATATTTGAAAGTTGATTAGGAAAGCAGGAAGTATGTAAAACAATTGATATGATAATTAAATCCTTAACTTGAATTATAACAAAGGAGTACTAACATGCCGAAATATACCGACGAAGATATTAGAAAATTAAATAAAATCACATTAAAAATTGCTGGTGATTATTTAGGTATAAGTTCACAGGCAGTTGCTATAGGTCTTAGAAATAATCTTCTTCCAATTGGTTTTGCTATTCATAACGAAGAAAGAGATAGACGTTTCACTGAGAGTTGGTCATATCATATTATTGCTGAAAGAATGATTTCATACAATCATGGTAAACTATCAGAGATCCGTGTTGAAAATATTGAAACTAGTTTAGATAAAATTATAGAGGAATTTAACGGTTTAAAACAAGACTTACTTTTTATATTAAGCGAAAATGCAGAAGTGAAGAATTAGAAGTTTTTGAATTTGCATTTTCGCTTGGTAAATATAAAAACGGTGATGTAAAGTATAAGGGTAAAGGTGTTTCAAATGAAGATAATAAAGACCTTCTCTAGAGAAGAACTCTATGAAGAAATCTGGGAGATAAGTGCGAAACAAGTTTCATTGAAATATGATTTAAGTTATTCTGACTTACTCAAGAAATGTAAAGAATTTGAAATACCAATTCCAAAGGGTAGCTATTGGTATCGTAAGAATACTGGACAAGATTTAAGTGAACTTATCGTTCCATTACCACAAAATGACATAAATGAGGTTCATATTGATAGAAAAAGTTTAAAGAACAGTAGAGTTAAAGCTGCTAAACATAAAGAAGATAGTACGGAGGATAAAAACGAAGAAACTGTTAAAACTGATACAACTAGTATAAGAAGTTCATTGTCATTTATAGAGAACGATAAAATAGAGCGTATTATTGAATCAGTTTTAAACCTAAACCAGGCTCCAAATAAGAGATTACATAAATCTGTAGCTAATCTAAGAGATAAAATCGCAGAGTGGAATAAGAGGGAAAAAGCTGCCTCCTATCCTTACTTTGATTCTAGACACAGATATAATGATTTAAAAGAACCTAAATTTGTAAAAAATATTTCACTAAATTCTCTTCCACGTTTATATCGCTTTTTAGATACCCTAGTTACTGTAATTGAAAGAATCGGTGATAATGTGACTTCAAATTGGGATATTCAAATTGATAAGGATATTGTTCGTTTTGAAGTTATAGAATCAACAGACAAAGTAAGTCATGAATTAACAAAAGAAGAAGCTAAAGAACTAGCAGAGTACAATGATAGCGTTAAGTTTAATGGATATGCTTTTAAACCAAGAATAAAGAAGTATGACTATATACCAAATGGAAAATTTCGATTTAAGATAATAGATGGTAAATACATTAAAGATACTAAAGAATTCACACTTGAACAATCAATCCCAGAAATAATTGTTTTAATTTACCAAGAGTATTATAAGGTTAAGAACTTACGACTTGAACGTGAAGAGAGAGCAAGACAATACGAAGAGGAGCAGGAGCGAAAAAGAAAATTACAAAATAGAATCGAAGAAGAGAAGAAGCGGACAATGTCTCTTCTTAATACACTAGATGATTTTCAAACAGCAAATGATTTAAGACTGATGGCTGATAAACTGGAGATAGCGGGGAAGCTTAGCAAAGAAGAAATTGATTGGATTAGATCCAAAGCTGACTGGATAGACCCAATAGTTTCTTCAACAGATGAATTATTAGGAAATAGAAATCATGAAAATTCTAGAGAACAAAAAGAACAATATCTAAGTGAGAAAAGGTACTACTGGTAACTTTGTGTTTTTAGTTTTTACAGAGCGTAGTGTTAAATGTTGATTCTATCATTTTCGGTCTATGTTAATTCTCAAAAGGTTTCCCAAGCCTTTTGATTCTTACAAACGTATTACATCAAGTGCTTAGCTATACTGGTAATAGTATTAAAACTTTGTAACAAAAGAAATTAAGAAAGCCTTGAAATAAAGGCTTTTGTCGTAATAGATATTTTAGTATTATATCTAAATGTAAAATATGTTAGGCCAAAAGTAGATTTGTGAGTTTGGAACAATGTCTCCTAGCATAGTTAGTAGTGGAGAAAAAAGATGATATGGACTAAAGAATATTTTTCTAAAATTGAATTTATTATCCATTGTGGTTGTGAAATTTTGGGTTATTTAGAGTGTAATCTGATGAACTCTGAACTGTCCTACCAAGAGTGTGGGAATACTGGAATAATCGTTTTTGAACATAGTCAGAAATTATCAGAGAAATCCTTATCTAAACTCATGAATTATACGCGACTTATTGATTTTGAGCAATATAGAAATAGGAATAATTCAAATAAGAATGATAAGGTTATTGGGTTTAGAGATGTTTTTTCGATAACTTTCAAAGGCTATAGTCAAGATGGACAAGCATTACTGATATATGAGATGGAATATGTTTACAAGGATTGGTACAATAGACCTGTTGATAACCTATACAGTTTTATCAGTGATACCTATTTTTCAAACTTTCAAAATAATAGATGTTTTATTTCTCACGGTCTGATGGCTAGTGTACAACCAGTATAATTATAACTGGAGAGTGAAACAAATTGTGAAATCAAATAAAGTTGTTTATTAAAAATGTTTATATTAAGAATTATTAAGTCTTTCAATTATATATCCTAACTTTAATTTAGAACTATGTGAACTATAATTTTATTAGATGAACACCTATAAATTTTGTAGGAACTTAGTTTATAAGGAACTACAAATTTATAAAATATATCACCGCCTCAATACGTTACACGGAGAAATCTCATGCTCGGAGCAATTATTGGAGATATTGTCGGTTCTGTTTACGAATGGAACAATATCAAAACGAAGGACTTTCCTTTATTTCGGAAGGACTGCTTTTTTACAGATGACACGGTTATGACCTGTGCTGTTGCAGAAGCGATTATGGATGGGGGACAAAAAGACGACTTTATTGATGCCATGAAGAAATACGGCAGACGGTATCCGAATGCTGATTACGGTGTTCGGTTTAATGCATGGCTAATCAGCGATAATCGTGAGCCTTACAATAGCTTTGGGAATGGATCAGCTATGCGTGTTTCTCCATGTGCTTGGGTCATGGACTGTGATGTCTATGAGAGAACTGGTACGTGGCCATCATCTAGAGAACTTGCGAGCCTTTCTGCAGAGGTAACCCATAATCATCCAGAAGGTATTAAAGGTGCTATGGCTACAGCTGATGCTATCTTTCTGTGTCGTTTTTACTTTGGTGGTTATTGTAGAGAATACGAGCAACCAATTAATGACAATCATACAGAGTGTAAAAGACGGATTAAGGATTATATAGAGAAGGAATACAGCTACAATTTATCTCAAACTTTAGATGAGATTCGCCCTACATACCGTTTTAATGAAACATGTCAGGAAACTGTCCCTCAAGCCATTCTTGCCTTTCTTGAAAGTCGAGACTTCGAAGATGCGATAAGGAATGCCATATCACTTGGTGGCGACAGTGATACTCTGGCTGCAATTACTGGCAGCATTGCAGAGGCAGCTTATGGTATTCCTGATTGGATAAAGGATAAGGCCTATTTTTGCTTGGATGACCACTTAAAGGATGTAGTTATACGATGGGAAAATAGAATAAAAGCGTACTAATCTCCAGTACGTCATATTTCTTTTTTCTGAGTTTTCATTGTATAATAGGGTTACATTTAGTTTCATATAATGAAATATAAAGATTTCTAACGAATATTGAGGAGAATATTAATGAAAAAAGCAATGGTAATTATCAACCCTACTTCTGGTGGCGAGAAGGCTTTGGATTACAAAGAAAAGCTGGAGAATAAAGCAAAAGAATACTTTGAGCACGTAGAAACCAAAATTACCGAAAAAGCTTTGGATGCAACACATTTTGCTGAAGAAGCTTCTCGTGAGCAGTACGATGCAGTGGTTGTGTTTGGTGGAGACGGGACTGTCAACGAAGTCATTTCGGGTATTGCTGAGAGAGACTACATTCCTAAGTTGGGTATTATCCCTGGGGGTACGGGTAACCTCATTACAAAACTGTTGGAAATCAATCAAGACATCGATGGCGCAATTGATGAACTGGATTTCAACTTAACCAATAAGATTGATATTGGTAAAGCGAATGACAATTATTTTGGTTATATTTTTAGTATCGGTTCTCTGCCTGAGGCGATTCACAATGTGGAGATTGAGGACAAGACAAAATTTGGTATTTTAGCCTATGCTGTAAATACCATGAAGTCTGTCATGACGGATCAGGTCTTTAACATTAAGGTTGAGACAGAAAATGGAAATTATGTTGGTGAAGCTAGCCATGTTTTGGTTCTCTTGACAAATTACTTCGCTGATAAGAAAATTTTTGAAGAGAACAAAGACGGCTATGCCAACATTTTGATTCTGAAGGATGCTTCTATATTCTCTAAACTATCCGTTATTCCTGATTTACTAAAAGGAGATGTTGTCGGCAATGATAATATTGAGTATATCAGAGCGCGTAATATTAAGATCTCTTCAGATAGTGAATTGGAGTCAGATGTTGATGGCGATAAATCGGATAACCTACCTGTAGAAATCAAAGTTCTAGCTCAGCGAGTTGAAGTATTTTCAAAACCGAAAGAGTAGAAGGTAAAAATTAGTTTATTATTCACAACGAAATTAAGTTCTATATCAACGATTGGAGGAGGAATGAATTCTCTATTTGATGAATTTCGAACAATTTGTTCTCATTTAAACCAAGTCGGAATCACTCCGACGCTCATGGGGTCCTTGGGTTTTGAATACCGTTCAAATGAAGAATGGAGGCCGTCTGACATTGACATTCATGTGTCTGGTGATCCTAGAGGTTGGGAAGCACCTGATCATCTCAGAATTTATGAGTGGGACAAGATAATGAAAGTGATGAAACACTTAGGCTACGCCTTAATAGATATTCATGAGCATGAATTCCAAAAAGATGGTCTGAGTGTTGAATTCGGAAGTATTGATTCTTTACCTGATTTTGCAGGAGTTTCGGAATCGGATATAGAGCTGATTCATCTCGAAAACATCACTTTTCGCGTTCCAAGTTTGGAACAGTTTTTAAGTATTTACAAGGCTTCTTCCCAAGATTCCTATCGAAATGATCACAATAACAATAAGGATTTTAAAAAAATTGAGTGGCTGGAAAGATATTTGTAAATCATCATTTGAAAAGTAGCAAGTTGTAAGACTGGCTGCTTTTTTATTTATAGAACCAAATCACTAGAATCTACGGACAATCCTTGAAAATAAAATACGAAAGTAGTATACTAGAATCACAATTATGAAAACGTTTGCGTGAAATTGGAATTAAAACTTTAGGAGACAAATTGATGGAATTAAGTGCTATTTACCATAGACCTGAGTCGGAGTATGCCTATCTTTACAAGAATAAGAAATTCCATATTCGGATTCGAACTAAGAAAGGGGACATTGAAAGCATCAACTTGCATTATGGGGATCCTTTTATTTTTATGGAGGAGTTTTATCAAGATACAAAGAAAATGGCCAAGATCACTTCTGATGCCATCTTTGATTATTGGCAGGTTGAAGTGTCCGTTGACTTTGCACGTATCCAGTATCTCTTTGAAGTCACGGATACAGAAGGTCAAAGTATTTTGTATGGCGATAAGGGATGTGTAGAAAACACGCTAGAGAATCTTCATTACGAAGGAAATGGCTTTAAAATTCCGTATATCCATGAGATTGATGCTTGTTATGTACCTGACTGGGTAGCAAATACTGTTTGGTATCAGATTTTCCCGGAACGTTTTGCTAATGGGAGCCCTGAGATTTCACCTGAAGGTGCGCTAGCTTGGGATTCCTCTATCAAACCAAAGACGAGCGATTTCTTTGGTGGTGATTTACAGGGGATTATAGACCATCTGGATTATTTGCAAGACTTGGGCATTACTGGTCTTTATCTCTGTCCCATCTTTGAATCGACGAGCAATCACAAGTACAATACGACGGATTATTTTGAAATTGACCGTCATTTTGGAGACAAGGACACCTTTCGGGAGTTGATTGAGCAAGCTCATCAGCGTGGCATGAAAGTCATGCTGGATGCAGTATTTAACCATATCGGTTCGCAATCGCCTCAATGGCAAGATGTTGTCAAAAATGGTGAACAATCTGCTTATAAAGATTGGTTCCATATTCAACAATTCCCAGTGACGACTGAAAAGCTAGCCAATAAGAGAGAGTTACCCTATCATGCTTTTGGTTTCGAGGACTATATGCCTAAGCTAAATACAGCCAATCCAGAGGTCAAGGATTATCTTTTAAAGGTCGCGACTTATTGGATTGAAGAGCTTGATATTGATGCTTGGCGTTTGGATGTGGCTAATGAGATTGACCATCAGTTCTGGAAGGATTTTCGTAAGGCAGTTCTAGCTAAAAAGCCTGTTCTTTATATCCTTGGAGAAGTCTGGCATACGTCTCAGCCTTGGTTAAATGGCGATGAGTTTCACGCGGTCATGAATTATCCTTTATCTGATAGCATCAAGGACTATTTCTTACGAGGTGTTAAGAAGACGGACCAGTTCATCGATGAAATCAATGGCCAATCTATGTATTACAAACAGCAGATTTCAGAAGTAATGTTTAATCTCCTAGATTCGCATGATACAGAACGAATCTTGTGGACGGCCAATGAAGACGTTCAACTGGTTAAATCAGCCTTAGCCTTCCTCTTTTTACAAAAAGGAACACCGTGTATCTATTACGGAACAGAGCTAGCCTTGAGCGGAGGACCGGATCCAGATTGTCGTCGTTGTATGCCTTGGGAACGCGTATCAAGTGACAATGATATGTTGAACTTTATCAAGAAGCTAATCAAGATTCGCAAACACGCGTCAGCAACCATTCAGCATGGCAAGTATAGTCTCCAAGAAATCAAAGCTGATGTAGTAGCTTTGCAGTGGAAATACGATGGACAAATTCTTAAAGCTATCTTTAACCAGTCCAAAGAAGATTATCTTTTAGAGAAGGAAACAGTAGCACTAGCAAGCAATTGCCAAGAATTAGAGAATCATCTTGTCATCTCTCCAAAAGGATTTGTGATTTTTTACTAAAGAGCAATTAAGAGTGACAGGAAAATTGTAGTATAGAGAGCATTTTACAAACAGACTATTTGTCGTCTTGCTACAAATGATATATAATTTAACTTAAAGAAAATAGGAGGACCAATCGAATGGAATTAAAAGATTTTACAGAAAAAGAACAGGAAATGATTAAGAAGGGACTTACGACGTCTAAGATTAGTGACAAGGAAACTGCTGAGAAGATTCTTGCGCTAGTACCACAAGACTTGATTAAGCGAATCCCATTTTTCGTCAGAAAACATGCTACGACACGTACGATTAAACGCATTTCAATTGAATACCCTGAACTCTACGCTGCAGCTCAAACAAGTGGTGAAATTCCAGAAAAAGAACGCGAAGAATTGCGTCAGATTATCACAACTATCTTTGAACAAAAGATGAATAAGCATAGTATTAAGTAGAGAATGAAAAAATATTTTATTGGCGGTTTGGGAAGCAATGTCTATCATAGCAAGGATTTTCTTCAAGAACTAGATTCGCAGGTTTACTTTCTAAATCCATATGAAAAGCGTCTTCGAGATGAAACAGAATTGAAATCATGGTTTAAAAATGAGATTGTAGAGGAAGAATCTATCTGTCTGATAGGTCATTCTCTTGAAGGAGATTTGGCGCGTTATCTTGCATCGGAATTTTATGAAGTGACAAAACTGATTCTTTTGGATGGTGGCTATCTAGATTTAGATAAGATTTTACCTTTAGATACAGAGTTAGAGGAAACTAAAAACTATATTGAATCTCAAGTCGTTTCGGACTTAAATCTTCTTATTTCTAAAGAAAAATCCGAAGCAAACCATTGGTCAGAAAATATGGAGAAAGCCGCAAGACAGTCCTATCACTGGAATGCGGAGTATAATAGATATGAGTTAGCTATAAAATATGAAAATATAGAAGCGATACTCCGCCTACGAAGAAAAATCCAAGCTTTTAAGAGAGAAGTGGGAGATACCTTGTTTATTAGTCCTCGCTATCCTAATGAAGCTACATGGAGAGAGGAAGCCCTAAAAGAATTGCCAGACTATTTTGATACTATTTTTCTAGAGAACTTTGGCCATGAGCTTTATACTGAAGCACCCAAAGAAATCGCTAGTCTCATTAATGAGTGGTTCTCTTATTCTCTATGAGCTACTTGTATTGCTGGAAATGGTATAAGATGAAAATCTACAAGTCACTAATTCTCATATAACAAAAAACGAACAGGCTCTTTTTCTGCCATTCAGAAGAGAACTTGTTCGTTTTTATCTTACTTTCCTTAAAAAGCTCGATACACATAGGGATTTTCTGGTTTATCGACTTTTGTAAAACTGTCGATTTCCAAGGTTGGGAGATTTTGTTTGAGTTCTTTATGATAGTGATTGACCAGTTTTCCTTTGGCTGTTATCCAGGTGTTGTTCTCATACTGCCGGGTATTTCCCTTGGTCAGCAATCCATAGACACCTGAATCAGCGATACAGTGAATAATGCCGAAGCGGAACAGAAATTGGTTATTGGCATGACTGGGGTCATTATAGACAAAGCCTGTGAACTGGACTGTCTTACCCTCAAACTCATCTGGATAGTCGTAGATAGCTTCCATGACTTCCATATAGTTTTCGTTAGTGATCTGAATACTATCTTGGGACAAGTATTTATCCGCCGTAGTTCGCATTTCCTTTTCATAGGATGATTTTGAAAAATAAGAACTGGTATCTGGTTTCAAATATTGGCTTGTCGTCCCTTCACTTGTCTGAATGGCTTGATCCGTTCCTTCCGATAAGGGGAAATGATATCCTTTGGCAGAAACAGTCTGAGAATCCAAGCTAACAGTTGGGAAAGTTAAGCCGACGACAATCGGAATAGCCAGAAGAGCAACACTTGTCACCTTGGCCAATCGACCATTCAAATGACTGTGGGTTTTGACTTGCTTCATCCAGATATACAATTGAACGACTGCCAAGATAAAGGAAAGCACCATGGAAATATAGGCCAGATAGGAATAGTGCATGTTGATGTACTGGTTTAATTTGCCCGACAGATGGAGATAAATGGTCAGTTCAAAATAGCCAGCTAAAACTAAAAATCGCATCATAAGATGACTCCAATTAAGAGAGAATAAACTAAGACGACAAGAGTCACAATCATTATGAAGTGACTGATAAATCGTGCTTTCAAGTAATTTTTCATCATGAGAATATTTTTGATATCCAGCATTGGACCAATCACCAGAAAGGCCAGAACTGGAGCCAAACCGAAACTCGAGAGTAGAGAGGCCCCAATAAAGGCATCCGCCTCACTACAGAGCGAAAGAAGAAAGGCCAAAAGCATCAAGAGCAGGATGGCAAAAAGAGGGGTCGCACTGATAGAGGTCAGAATCCGTGTCGGAACATAGACCTGTATTATAGAAGCAAAGAGACAGCCAAATACCAAATAACGTCCCGTATCAAAAAATTCATCAATTGCTTGCACAAAGCCCTGAAAAACCTTTTTTGCAGGGCTTAAGTTAGAAAAATCATGCTCATGACAGGCCATACGATTTTCTTTCTGAATTGGTTCTTGCCAGAAAAATCCCAGGAAAATCCCAAGTATAACAGCTACTACAATGGAACCTAGAGCTCGTAACAGGGCGACATGGAAAGAATTACCAAAGGCAGAATAGGTCGCAAAGAGAACAATAGGATTGATAACAGGCGCTGTTACGAGAAAGGGAACAGCCGTGTAACTGGGAACCTTCTTTTCCAGAAAACGATTGATGATGGGGACGATTCCACATTCACAAGAAGGGAAAAGTATCCCAACGAAGGTCCCAAAAAAGATTCTCCCCCAACGATTTCGAGGGAGAAAATGATAAACCTTGTCAGGTGTGATATAAACCTCAATCAGCCCTGAAAGAATACTTCCTATCAGAACGAAGGGAAGGGCTTCAATGATAATGGAGAGAAAAATAGCCCCAGTCTGAAGCACACTAGATGGGAGTTCTTGGAAAGCTATCATCTAGTTTTTCTTTTCTGCTTTAGCTTTTTTCTCTTTGTCATCAGGGAAAGTAACTTGTTTCAAATCAGGGAGTTTAGCAAACTCTTCAAACATCTTGTCCAAGTCGTCTCGTTTTGTAAATTTTACAGCCATAGGTGTACCTCGATTCTAAATTCTACCTCTATTATACTATTATTTTGAGGAAAAGGGCGTTTTTTAATTTGTTTTCGATAGTGGAAAAGGATTGGAGAAAGCCTTCTAGCTTGTGGTATAATAGATTCATGAATAAAAAATATGAAAAAATCTCCCAGGATTTGGGAGTGACGTTAAAGCAAATTGATACTGTTCTAAGTTTGACAGCTGAAGGGGCGACTATTCCCTTTATCGCGCGTTATCGCAAGGACATGACTGGTAGTCTGGATGAGGTGGCGATTAAGGCCATTATTGACTTGGATAAAAGTCTGACCAACCTCAACGACCGTAAGGAAGCTGTTTTAGCTAAGATTCAAGAGCAAGGCAAGCTGACCAAGGAGTTGGAAGAAGCTATCTTAGCTGCCGAAAAATTAGTAGACGTAGAAGAACTCTACCTTCCTTACAAGGAAAAACGTCGGACCAAGGCAACCATTGCCCGTGAAGCCGGACTTTTCCCTCTTGCTCGCTTAATCTTGCAAAATGTAGCGGACTTAGAAAAAGAGGCTGAAAAGTTTGTCTGTGAAGGATTTGCGACAGGTAAGGAAGCCTTGGCTGGTGCAGTTGATATCTTGGTTGAAGCCTTATCGGAAGATGTCAATTTACGCGCTCTAACTTATCAGGAGGTGCTGAGACACTCTAAACTCACTTCTCAAGTCAAGGATGAAAGTCTTGATGAAAAGCAGGTTTTTCAGATTTATTATGATTTTTCAGAGACAGTTGGAACTATGCAAGGCTATCGTACCTTGGCCCTCAATCGTGGGGAGAAGCTAGGTGTCTTGAAGGTCGGTTTTGAACATTCAACGGACCGTATCCTTGCCTTCTTTGCTGCTCGTTTCAAGGTCAAAAACGCCTATATAGATGAAGTAGTTCAGCAGTCAGTTAAGAAAAAAGTCTTGCCTGCTATCGAGCGCCGCATTCGGACAGAATTGACTGAGAAAGCAGAAGAAGGGGCTATCCAACTCTTTTCGGACAACCTACGCAATCTCCTCTTGGTTGCTCCACTGAAAGGGCGCGTGGTTCTTGGATTTGACCCTGCCTTTCGTACAGGTGCCAAGCTAGCTGTCGTGGATGCAACAGGGAAAATGCTGACGACTCAAGTAATCTATCCCGTCAAACCAGCATCAGCTCGTCAAATCGAAGAATCCAAGAAAGAGTTGGCCGACTTGATCGATCAATATGGTGTAGAGATCATTGCTATCGGAAATGGAACGGCTAGTCGTGAAAGTGAAGCCTTTGTGGCGGAAGTTCTGAAAGATTTCCCTGAAGTCAGCTATGTCATCGTCAATGAAAGTGGTGCTTCAGTCTACTCTGCCAGTGAACTTGCTCGTCAGGAGTTTCCAGACTTGACCGTTGAAAAACGCTCTGCTATTTCTATCGCCCGTCGTTTGCAAGATCCTCTTGCTGAATTGGTCAAAATCGATCCTAAATCAATTGGCGTTGGTCAGTACCAGCACGATGTCAGTCAGAAGAAGCTGTCTGAAAGTTTGGACTTTGTCGTGGATACGGTGGTTAACCAAGTCGGTGTCAACATCAATACAGCCAGTCCATCTCTTCTTTCCCATGTCGCTGGACTCAATAAAACCATTTCTGAAAATATCGTCAAATATCGTGAGGAAGAAGGAAAAATCACTTCACGCGCCCAAATCAAGAAAGTTCCTCGTTTGGGGGCTAAGGCCTTTGAGCAGGCAGCTGGTTTCCTTCGTATCCCTGAAAGTAGCAATATTCTTGATAATACAGGAGTTCACCCAGAAAATTACGCTGCCGTTAAGGAACTCTTCAAACGCTTAGACATCAAGGATCTGAATGAAGAAGCTCAAAGCAAACTCAAGTCGCTTTCAGTCAAGGAAATGGCGCAAGAGCTAGACCTTGGCCCAGAAACTCTTAAAGATATCATTGCAGACCTTCTCAAACCAGGTCGAGATTTCCGTGATTCCTTTGACGCACCTGTGCTTCGCCAAGATGTCCTAGATATCAAGGATTTAGTGGTTGGTCAGAAGCTAGAAGGTGTGGTTCGTAACGTTGTTGACTTCGGTGCCTTCGTTGATATCGGGATTCACGAGGACGGATTGATTCATATTTCCCATATGAGTCGGAAGTTTATCAAACACCCTAGTCAAGTGGTATCTGTCGGAGATTTGGTGACCGTTTGGATTAAGAAAATTGATACTGAACGTGAAAAAGTCAATCTGTCGCTCCTCGCTCCAAATGAATCTGACTGAGTACGTCAAGCAAGTTTCGCTAGAAGACTTCGGCAGACCTTTTATCCATCATACCCAGTGGAATTCTCGTCTACGTTCGACAGGTGGGCGATTTTTCCCAAAAGATGGGCATCTGGATTTTAATCCCAAGATTTATCATGAACTGGGGTTGGACGTTTTTAGAAAAATTGTCCGACATGAACTCTGTCATTATCACCTCTATTTTCAAGGGAAGGGCTATCAACACAAGGATCGGGATTTTAAGGAACTTTTGAAAGCAGTGGATGGATTACGCTTTGTACCAACCTTGCCAAATAGCAACTCCAAGCCTATCAAGATCTATCGTTGCCAATCCTGCCAGCAAAGTTATCAGCGCAAACGAAGTATTGATACTAAACGCTATCGCTGTGGACTTTGTCGAGGTAAATTGCTGCTAGTAAATCAGCCTGAGGACTGATGAAAGCCGAGCCTACCCGTGATATACTATGACTAACCTAGCAGAAAGAGGAAATATCATGAACAGTAAATTTTATAAAATGAGACGAAATCGTATGATTTCAGGAGTTCTGGCAGGTTTGTCAGACAAGTGGAACTTTGATGTTACCCTTGTTCGTTTTCTATTTGCTATTTTTACAGTCGCAAACTTTGGACTTGGCGTGATTATCTATATCATCCTAGCTTCTATCATGCCAACCAAGGAAGAAATCGAAGCAGAAATGTACGGAACAGGCCCACGCAAACGTAAAGAAGCCCAAGCCATTGACGATAATGAAGGCTGGTTTTGGTGAGGTTCTTCAAAAGATTTGGAATAAGCAAAAAGCTTTAAATCAATAGTCTAAACTGCTTGATTTAAAGCTTTTTTTACTTTTAATAAGATTTTCCCAGCTTCATATACAAACTAATACTCAATGAAAATCAAAGAGCAAACTAGGAAGCTAGTTGCAGGATGCTCAAAACAGTGTTTTGAGGTTGTGGATAAAACTGACAAAGTCAGTTACCTATATATACGGTAAGACGATGCTGACGTGGTTTGAAGAGATTTTAGAAGAGTATAAAATCATATTTTTGAACTCATGTTTCTAATCTACTTTTTGTTGCTGAGACAATACATTTTTTGAAAAATGGTGGATGCTGATAACAACTGATAGCCAGCAAATAGCATAAGCAGTAGCTGTAAATTCTGTACCGATAAAGTATGTTTTTTCAACTAAGAGCTGACCGATGAATGGAGAGAGGAGGTAGAGAATTCCGATGAGTATATGTTCTTTGTGTTTCATTAAAGCGTACCTTCTTTCCTTATAGGTTGAACGACTTGCAAGTGTTAAATTTAATGGTATGTTATCTAGGTAAGCTTACTCAAATGTTAGTTTCCGCTTCCTCCTTTCCAAAGTAAGCCTTTTCACACTTATATTTTACAATTTTAAAAATAGGAAATCAAATCATTTTCTAAGTAATTTTGCTTATATTTCCCCCAATCTTACAAAAATGTAAGATTAAAGTCTCTTTTGTAAGGTTAGGTTATGGCAAGCGGTCTGTTTTTGATGTAAACTAGACTCATAAAGAACAAAGGAGTAACATCATGAAACAAATCTTACAGAAGAAAAAAAGAAAACCAAGCCACAAAGATATCGAGCATGTTCAACTGGGATGCGCTATGATGCAAGAAACATTTCATTTGATGGGATATTAAGAAAGGAGATTCTCATGACACTTTTAGATGTAAAACATGTTCAAAAAATTTATAAAACTCGTTTTCAGGGCAACCAAGTAGAGGCCCTCAAGGATATTCACTTTACCGTGGAAAAGGGTGACTACGTTGCTATCATGGGTGAGTCTGGTTCTGGTAAATCAACTCTTCTCAATATCCTAGCTATGCTAGACAAACCAACTCGTGGTCAGGTTTACCTGAATGGAACTGATACAGCAACTATTAAAAATTCACAGGCCTCTAGCTTCCGTCGTGAAAAATTGGGATTTGTCTTCCAAGACTTTAACTTGTTAGATACTCTGTCTGTTAAAGACAATATCTTGCTTCCCCTTGTCTTGTCAAGAAGACCCATTACGGAAATGATGAAAAAATTGGTGGTTACTGCTGAGAATCTGGGTATCAACCAATTGCAAGAGAAGTACCCATATGAAATTTCAGGTGGGCAAAAACAGCGTGTAGCAGTAGCACGCGCTATCATTACAGAACCTGAAATTCTTCTTGCGGACGAACCAACAGGAGCGCTTGATTCCAAATCATCTGCAGCCTTACTTGATGTGTTTGACGAAATCAATGAGCGTGGTCAAACCATTCTCATGGTAACCCACTCAACGGCAGCAGCTAGCAGAGCCAAGCGTGTACTCTTTATCAAGGACGGCATTCTTTACAATCAAATCTACCGCGGAGAGAAGACAGAGCGTCAGATGTTCCAAGAAATCTCTGATACCTTGACTGTCATGGCAAGCGAGGTGAATTAGTATGTTTCGATTAACCAATAAGTTAGCGGTATCGAACTTGATTAAAAACCGCAAACTCTACTATCCTTTTGCGCTGGCTGTTCTCTTGGCAGTTACCGTCACCTATCTCTTTTACTCTCTAACCTTCAATCCCAAGATTGCGGAAATCCGTGGAGGTGAAACGATTCAAGCTACTCTTGGATTTGGTATGTTTGTCGTCACCCTAGCGTCAGCCATTATCGTCCTTTATGCCAATAGTTTTGTTATGAAAAACCGTTCCAAGGAGCTGGGGATTTATGGCATGTTGGGCTTGGAGAAGCGTCATCTGATTAGTATGTCCTTTAAGGAGTTGGTGCTATTTGGAATTTTAACTGTTGGAGCAGGTATCGGTGTTGGAGCCTTGTTTGACAAGTTGATTTTCGCTTTCCTACTCAAACTGATGAAATTGAAGGTTGAACTGGTCGCTACCTTCCAGATGAAAGTTGTCATTACAGTACTTGTTGTTTTTTGCTTGATTTTCCTAGGCCTCATGTTCCTGAATGCCCTTCGAATAGCCCGTATGAATGCCCTCCAGCTCTCACGTGAGAAAGCTAGCGGTGAGAAAAAAGGTCGCTTTCTTCCTCTCCAAACGATTCTTGGTTCGATTAGTTTAGGGATTGGTTATTATCTTGCCCTTACAGTAAAAGATCCTCTTACAGCCCTAACAACCTTCTTCCTAGCTGTTTTGCTGGTTATCTTTGGTACCTATCTTTTGTTCAATGCAGGGATTACCGTTTTCCTCCAAATCTTAAAGAAAAACAAGAAATACTATTACCAACCTAATAACCTCATCTCAGTGTCTAACTTGATTTTCCGTATGAAGAAAAATGCGGTTGGTCTAGCAACCATCGCTATCTTGTCAACAATGGTTTTGGTAACAATGTCAGCAGCGACAAGCATTTTCAATGCCTCAGAAAGCTTTAAAAAAGTGATGAATCCGCATGACTTTGGAATTACTGGACAAAATGTTGAAAAAGAAGATTTGGACAAACTCTTGAGCCAGTTTGCAAGTGACAAAGCTTATAGCGTCAAAGAGAAAGAAGTGCTTCGTTACAGTAACTTTGGTATTGCAAATCAAGAAGGGACCAAGTTAACTATTTTTGAAAAAGGACAAAATCGTGTCCAACCCAAAACAGTTTTCATGGTATTTGACCAAAAAGATTATGAAACTATGACTGGTCAAAAAATTTCTCTATCAGGAAATGAGGTCGGACTCTTTGCCAAAAATGACGGACTAAAAGGACAGAAAACTCTAACTCTAAATGATCATCAATTTTCTGTCAAAGAAGAATTTACTAAAGATTTCATTGTCAACCATGTCCCAAATCAGTTTAATATCTTTACTACTGATTACAATTACCTTGTTGTACCTGATTTGCAAGCCTTTTTGGACCAATTCCCAGATTCGGCTATCTATAATCAACTTTACGGTGGTATGAATGTAAATGCCAGCGAAGAAGAACAACTCAAGGTCGCTGAGGAGTATGAAAAGTACCTTATCCAGTTTAATGCTCAATTAAACACTGAAGGTAGCTATGTTTATGGTAGCAATCTAGCAGATGCTAGTTCTCAGATGAGTGCCCTCTTTGGTGGTGTCTTCTTTATCGGTATTTTCCTATCCATTATCTTTATGGTCGGAACTGTTCTGGTCATCTATTACAAACAAATTTCTGAAGGCTATGAAGATCGTGAACGCTTTATTATCTTGCAGAAAGTCGGTTTGGATCAACAGCAAATCAAGCAAACCATCAACAAACAGGTTTTAACTGTTTTCTTCCTTCCTTTGCTCTTTGCCTTCATACATTTAGCCTTTGCCTACCATATGCTTAGTCTGATTTTAAAAGTGATTGGTGTAATAGATACGAATATGATGTTGATTGTGACCTTGTCTATCTGCGCTATCTTCCTCATCGCCTATGTGCTGATTTTCATGATTACTTCAAGAAGTTATCGCAAGATTGTGCAAATGTAAAAAAGATACCTCGACTTCAAAATCGAGGTATTTCTTGTATACTAAATGCTGAAAAGTTGTCCGAGCAGGAAGGTGACTCCCATAGTCAAGAGGCCAATAGCAAGATTCCGAATCATAGCTGTTTTGGTTGGAGCTTTTCCAAGTTTGGCACTAGTGTAACCAGTCACCAAGAGTGAAAGTCCTACAATTAGGACAGTAGCAGGGATGCGGTATTCACTTGGAAAAATGGTCACTGATAGCATTGGAGGCAAACTTCCAAGGAAGAAGGCCACAAAGCTAGAAATGGCAGCGTGCCAAGGATTGGTAAACTCTTCATACTCAATCCCATATTTTTCCTCAACCAGAGCCTTGAGTGGATTTTTAAGAAAGGCCTTGTTGGTCAAGAGTTGGGCAGAGGTTTCACACTCTCCATTTTGGATATAGGCAGCATAGAGGGACTTTTTGGCTAGTTCCATATCTTGGTCTAGCAAGAGTTGCTCACGCGCGACCGCCGCTTCCTCGGTATCTTTTTGAGTTGAAACGGATACATATTCACCACCAGCCATTGAAAAGGCACCAGCTAAGATAGCCGCAAATCCTGATAAAAAGATAATCCAGATATTGCTTGTAGCACTGGCAACTCCGATAACCACACCAGCAATAGAAATAATTCCATCATTAGCACCAAGAACACCAGCACGCAGGATATTTAAACGACCTGCAAAATTTGAATCGATTTCGTGATTTGTTTCTGACATACTATTCTCCTTTTTATCCAGTATAAAGGAAACAGATAATGAAATCAATCTTTTAAAAGTATCTGAAAAAAGTTGCACGATTTTAATGATATAAAATATCGACATCTTCTCTGATAAATCAAACACCGACGGTAAGGAGTATAGAATGGCATAAAAGAATTTTAAATGAAATAGGATAATCATTTTTTGTTCACTTTATAATCGTTTACAAGAGAATAATTAGTATTAAATCAAATAGAATCCAAATATTTTGCGAACTTTTTTATGTTTTTTTCGTAAAACGCTTTACAAGTTCTTAAAAACATGATATAGTAATAAAGCTTAGAAAATGAGATGATGTTTTCTAGCAAATATAAACCCGAGTAAAAAATGCCTACGGACAGGCAGGGTTGAATGCCGAAGCGTGGTTGAAAAACCACATTATTGATAGGGTTAAAAGCCTACTTTTATAAGTTGATGTTAGGACACTTGTCCTAATTCATAAATTTTTAGTGTGGTGAAAGCACACGTCATCTTGTGAAACGATCAATAAAGTACGTAATATTTGCTACTAGAGAGTTAGGAAACATCAGGAACAGACATACTCAACAGAAACAAACATAAAAACGTCAGAAGATTGCAGAGCAGGTGAAAACCTGCTCTTTTTTCATGAGTCAACCTTTAGTTCCTTAGTTTTCATAAGGTCCTAAAAATATTGAAAGGAGTATGTCTTGAAAGAGTTAGATCAAAATCAAGCCCCTATTTATGAGGCCTTGGTAAAGCTACGCAAGAAAAGGATTGTTCCCTTTGATGTTCCAGGTCACAAGCGTGGACGGGGAAATCCAGAACTTGTCGAACTGTTAGGTGAAAAATGTGTTGGCATTGATGTCAATTCGATGAAACCCTTGGATAATCTTGGTCACCCCATTTCGATTATTCGGGATGCAGAGGAGCTGGCTGCAGATGCTTTTGGGGCTAGCCATGCTTTTCTAATGATTGGTGGAACAACTTCATCGGTGCAGACTATGATTCTGTCAACCTGCAAGGCTGGAGATAAGATTATTCTGCCACGTAATGTCCACAAATCTGCTATTAATGCGCTGGTTCTATGTGGTGCTATTCCCATCTATATAGAGATGAGTGTAAATCCTAAGATTGGTATCGCTTTAGGTCTTGAAAATGATCGAGTAGCCCAGGCCATAAAGGACCATCCAGATGCCAAGGCCATTTTGATTAATAATCCTACTTACTACGGAATCTGTTCAGACCTAAAGGGTTTGACAGAAATGGCTCATGAAGCTGGCATGATGGTTTTAGTAGATGAAGCCCACGGAGCACACTTACATTTTACTGATAAACTTCCAATTTCTGCTATGGATGCAGGGGCTGATATGGCAGCAGTTTCCATGCACAAGTCTGGTGGGAGTTTGACACAAAGCTCACTTCTTTTAATCGGGGAGCAGATGAATCCTGAGTACGTTCGTCAGATTATCAATCTTACCCAGTCAACATCTGCCTCTTACTTGTTGATGGCTAGTCTAGATATTTCACGTCGCAACTTGGCTCTTCGTGGAAAAGAGTCGTTTGAGAAAGTCATTGAGCTATCCGAGTACGCTCGCCGTGAAATCAATGCCATTGGCGGTTACTATGCTTACTCAAAAGAGTTAATAGATGGTGTGTCGGTCTGTGATTTTGATGTAACCAAGCTGTCAGTTTACACTCAGGGTATTGGCTTAACAGGTATCGAGGTTTATGACCTCCTACGAGACGAATACGACATTCAGATTGAGTTTGGTGATATTGGCAATATCTTGGCCTATATTTCGATTGGTGACCGCATCCAAGACATTGAACGATTAGTTGGTGCTCTTGCTGATATCAAGAGACTCTATTCACGAGATGGGAAAGACTTGATAGCAGGAGAATATATTCAGCCTGAGTTGGTGCTGTCTCCACAAGAAGCCTTCTATTCAGAGAGAAAAAGTTTGACCTTGGATGAGTCTGTTGGACAAGTCTGTGGGGAATTTGTCATGTGCTATCCTCCAGGGATTCCTATCTTGGCTCCTGGAGAACGCATTACACAAGAAATTGTCGATTATATCCAATTTGCCAAGGAACGTGGTTGCTCCCTCCAAGGGACGGAAGATCCAGATGTCAATCACATCAACGTTATTAAAAGAAAGGAGAACTAAATGGATTTATGGTTTTCTGAAGTTCATACTCCAGATGTGAAATTATCCCTGAGAACAGCCAAGCAACTCTACGCTGGTAAAAGTGAATGGCAGGATATCGAAGTTTTAGATACGCCAGCTTTTGGGAAAATACTAATTTTAAATGGGCACGTCTTGTTCTCAGATGCGGATGATTTTGTCTACAATGAAATGACCGTTCATGTTCCCATGGCTGTTCATCCCAATCCCAAGAAAGTCTTGGTTATTGGGGGTGGTGACGGAGGTGTTGCCCAAGTATTAACACTCTATCCAGAATTAGAACAAATCGACATTGTGGAACCAGATGAGATGCTAGTTGAGGTGTGTCGTGAGTATTTCCCAGACTTTGCTGCAGGGCTAGATGATCCTCGTGTTACCATTTACTACCAAAATGGGCTACGCTTTTTGCGAAACTGCGAAGATGATTATGATATCATTATCAACGATGCGACAGATCCATTTGGACATACGGAAGGGCTCTTTACCAAGGAATTTTACGGCAATAGTTATCGTGCTCTGAAAGAAGACGGAATCATGATTTATCAGCATGGGAGTCCTTTCTTTGATGAGGATGAGTCAGCTTGCCGAAGCATGCATCGTAAGGTTAATCAAGCCTTTCCAATCAGTCGGGTCTATCAGGCCCATATTCCAACTAGCCCAGCTGGCTATTGGTTGTTTGGATTTGCATCGAAAAAATACCACCCTGTCAAAGATTTTGATAAGGAAGGCTGGAAAAAACGCCAGCTTTTCACAGAATACTACACTGCAAACTTACACGTGGGAGCCTTTATGTTGCCCAAGTATGTTGAGGACATTTTAGAAGAAGAGGAAGGAAAAAAATGAGTCGTTTACTAGTTATTGGATGTGGGGGCGTTGCCCAAGTTGCTATTTCAAAGATTTGTCAAGATAGTGAAACGTTTAAAGAGATTATGATTGCTAGCCGTACCAAGTCAAAATGTGATGACTTGAAAGCGAAGCTAGAAGGTAAAACAAGTACAAAGATTGAGACAGCGGCTCTTGATGCTGACAAGGTAGAAGAAGTGATTGCTTTGATCGAAAGCTACAAACCAGAAGCTGTTTTGAACGTAGCTTTACCATATCAAGATTTAACCATTATGGACGCTTGTTTGGCAACAGGTGTTCACTATATCGATACAGCCAACTACGAAGCAGAAGACACAGAAGATCCTGAATGGCGTGCTATTTATGAGAAACGATGCAAGGAACTTGGTTTTACAGCTTACTTTGACTACTCATGGCAATGGGCTTATCAAGAAAAATTCAAGGAAGCAGGCTTGACCGCTCTACTTGGTTCTGGTTTTGACCCAGGTGTGACTAGTGTCTTTTCAGCCTATGCCCTCAAACATTATTTTGATGAAATCCACTATATCGATATTTTAGACTGTAATGGTGGTGACCACGGTTATCCATTTGCGACAAACTTTAACCCAGAAATCAATCTACGCGAGGTTTCAGCACCAGGTTCTTATTGGGAAGATGGAAAATGGGTCGAAGTTGAAGCCATGTCTATCAAGCGTGAGTATGATTTCCCTCAAGTTGGACAAAAAGATATGTATCTCCTTCACCATGAAGAAATTGAATCATTGGCCAAGAATATTCCAGGTGTCAAACGCATTCGTTTCTTTATGACTTTTGGTCAATCATACTTGACGCACATGAAATGTTTGGAAAATGTCGGTCTCCTTCGTACGGATACCATTAATTTCAATGGTCAAGACATCGTTCCAATCCAATTTTTGAAAGCCTTGCTTCCAGATCCTGCTAGCCTTGGACCGCGCACGGTTGGTAAAACCAATATCGGCTGTATCTTTACAGGTATCAAGGATGGTGTTGAAAAGACCATTTACATCTACAATGTTTGCGACCATCAGGAATGTTACGCAGAAGTTGGTTCACAAGCAATTTCTTACACGACAGGCGTTCCAGCCATGATTGGGACAAAATTAGTTATGAACGGTACTTGGAAACAACCTGGAGTTTACAACCTTGAAGAATTGGATCCAGATCCATTCATGGAAGCTTTGAATGAGTATGGTTTGCCTTGGGTTGTGGTTGAAAATCCACAAATGGTGGACTAATGAAGCTAGAACAAGTACCAACACCAGCTTATGTTATTGACTTGGCCAAGTTAGAAACCAATTGCCGTATCCTACAATATGTACAAGAAGAAGCTGGCTGCAAGGTTTTGCTTGCCCAGAAGGCATATTCCCTCTACAAAACCTATCCCTTGATTAGCCAGTATCTATCAGGTACGACAGCTAGTGGACTCTATGAGGCCAAATTGGCAAGGGAAGAATTTCCAGGAGAAGTCCATGTATTTGCTCCTGCTTTCAAGGATGCAGACTTGGAGGAATTGCTGGGGATAACGGACCATATCGTCTTTAACTCAGAGAGACAGTTGCGTAAGCATGGGGCTCGTTGTAGGGAGGCTGGTGTCAGTGTTGGTTTACGTCTCAATCCTCAATGTTCAACACAGGGTGACCACGCACTCTATGATCCTTGTGCACCTGGTTCTCGTTTTGGCGTTACACTAGATAAAATTCCTAGTGATTTGCTGGAATTGGTAGACGGTCTTCATTTTCATACCCTTTGCGAGCAGGGAGCAGATGATTTAGAAACAACTTTGAAAGCTGTAGAAGCGCAGTTTGGAACCTATTTACATCAGGTCAAATGGCTCAATATGGGTGGTGGTCATCACATCACAAGAGAAGATTATGATGTGGATTTGCTGATTTCTGAGATCAAGCGTATCCGAGAAACTTACAATCTTGAAATCTATATCGAGCCGGGTGAAGCCATTGCGCTCAATGCTGGCTATTTGGCAACAGAGGTATTAGATATTGTAGAAAACGGTATGGAAATCTTGGTTTTAGACGCCTCTGCCACCTGCCATATGCCTGATGTACTTGAGATGCCCTATCGTCCACCTTTGAGAAATGGCTTTGAGGCACAGGAAAAAGCCCATACCTATAGACTTTCTTCCAATACCTGTCTGACGGGCGATGTGATTGGTGATTATAGCTTTGAAAATCCAGTCCAAATCGGAGACAGACTTTATTTCGAAGACATGGCCATTTATTCTTTTGTCAAAAATAATACCTTTAATGGTATTGGATTGCCAAGTCTCTATCTCATGGATGAACAGGGAGACTGCAGCTTAGTCAAATCCTTTGGCTATCAAGATTTTAAAGGGAGATTATCATGATGGACAGTCCAAAAAAATTAGGCTATCGCATGCCAGCAGAGTACGAACCCCATCATGGTACCCTCATGATATGGCCGACTCGACCAGGTTCATGGCCCTTTCAAGGAAAGGCTTCCAAAAGAGCTTTCAGCCAGATTATTAAGACCATAGCAGAAGGGGAGAGAGTCTATCTTTTGGTGAAGCAAGATTATCTATCTGAAGCCCAAGACTACCTTGGAGATAGCGTTATTTATCTAGACATTCCCACCAATGATGCCTGGGCCCGTGATACAGGTCCGACTATTCTTGTCAATGATAAACTCCAGAAATTAGCCGTGGATTGGTCTTTCAATGCTTGGGGTGGTGCTGTTGATGGTCTTTATCAAGATTATGAAGATGATAACCAAGTAGCCAGTCGTTTTGCTGAGGTTTTGGAAATGCCTGTCTTTGATGCCAAACCCTTTGTACTAGAAGGCGGGGCAATCCATAGCGATGGTCAAGGAACCATTCTCGTGACTGAAAGTTGCTTGCTTAGTCCTGGTCGCAATCCTCATCTCAGTAAGGAGGAAATTGAGAATACCTTATTAGAGTTCCTTGGAGCTGAAAAAGTTATCTGGCTTCCTTATGGTATTTATCAGGATGAAACCAATGAACACGTTGACAATGTTGCAGCCTTTGTTGGTCCTGCTGAGCTTGTCTTGGCTTGGACAGATGATCAAAATGATCCTCAATATGCCATGTCAGCAGCTGATTTAGCGCTTTTAGAGAAGGAAACGGATGCAAAAGGTCGTCACTTCACCATTCATAAATTGCCTATCCCTGCAGTTCGACAAGTTGTGACAGAAGAAGATCTTCCTGGTTATTCCTACGAAGAAGGAGAAGAAGAGCGATACGCAGGTGAAAGGCTTGCTGCTTCCTATGTCAATTTCTATATTGCTAACAAGGCAGTCCTTGTTCCCCAGTTTCAAGATAAAAACGATCAAGTAGCCTTAGATATCCTCAGTAAGTGTTTTCCAGACCGTAAAGTTGTCGGAATTCCAGCCAGAGATATTCTCTTAGGTGGTGGCAATATCCACTGTATCACCCAACAAATCCCAGAATAGGAGAAAAAGATGAGAAATGTAAAAGTTGCAACCATTCAGATGCAATGCGCTAAGGATGTGGCAACAAATATTCAAATAGCAGAGCGTTTAGTACGTCAGGCTGCAGAACAAGGTGCACAAATTATTCTTTTACCCGAATTATTTGAACGTCCATACTTTTGTCAGGAACGTCAGTATGACTACTACCAGCATGCCCAATCTGTAGCAGAAAATACTGCCATTCAGCATTTTAAGGTGATTGCTAAGGAACTAGAGGTCGTTTTACCAATCAGTTTCTATGAAAAAGATGGCAATGTCTTGTATAACTCTATTGCAGTTATTGATGCAGATGGGGAAGTGCTGGGCGTTTATCGGAAAACCCACATACCAGATGACCATTACTATCAAGAGAAGTTCTAT
This sequence comes from bacterium, assembly GCA_905221085.1. Taxonomy (GTDB): domain Bacteria; phylum Bacillota; class Bacilli; order Lactobacillales; family Streptococcaceae; genus Streptococcus. The sequence continues at coordinate 21,996 of CAJNBT010000001.1, read as the reverse complement.
TTCACACCTGGCAACACAGGTTTCAAGGTCTGGGATACTCGCTATGCCAAGATTGGGATCGGTATCTGTTGGGATCAATGGTTCCCTGAAACAGCGCGCTGTCTTGCGTTAAATGGTGCTGAATTGCTCTTTTATCCTACAGCCATCGGTTCAGAGCCAATTTTGGATACAGATAGTTGTGGTCACTGGCAACGTACCATGCAAGGACACGCAGCAGCAAATATTGTTCCAGTCATCGCAGCCAATCGTTATGGTTTAGAGGAGGTCACTCCAAGTGAGGAAAATGGCGGACAGAGTTCCAGTCTTGACTTCTACGGTTCATCCTTTATGACTGATGAAACAGGAGCTATTCTAGAGCGAGCTGAAAGACAAGGAGAAGCTGTTCTGTTAGCAACTTATGACCTAGATAAGGGAGCAAATGAACGCCTAAACTGGGGCTTGTTTCGAGATAGAAGACCAGAAATGTATCAACGAATTACGGACTAGTAGGAGAGAAATGAGGAATTCATTCTGCTAGACTCGTTTTCACTAGTAACTATAGGGATACTAGGTCATCTAGTAAGTGAATTTTATATTTTAACCCTCTAAGGCTTTCTCGCGCTTTTATGCGAGGAGCTTTTCTGTTTAAGTTTTATCAATAAAACATGCTATAATAGTTGCAGAAAGGTTGGTATTTATGGCTAGGATATTGGTTATTGAAGACAATAGTGACATTCAAGAGATTTTGCGAACACTTCTTACTGAGGAGCATGAGGTGATTCAAGCCTTTTCCGGTACAGAAGGAATCATGCGTTTTGACCAAGGTGGGATTGACCTCGTTTTGCTAGATATCATGCTTCCTGGGAAAAATGGGGATCAGGTTTTAAAAGCTATCAGGGAACAAAGCCAAACTCCAGTCATTATGCTAACGGCTTTGAGCGATAAAAAACTTATCAGCCAATACCTTTTAGACGGTGCCAATGATTACATAGTCAAACCTTTTGATTTGGACGAAGTCTTTGCTAGAGTTACTGTTCAATTACGTCAAAGTGCAGAAAAACAGCCTATGGAAATAGGAAAAACTGAAAATCTGCCACAAAACTTAAAAAATATCCAGTTTGATGCAGAAAGTTTTGAAATCAAAAATAGCCAGGAAGCGATTCGCCTTGCCAAGAAAGAATGCTTGATTCTCCAAACTCTCCTCAAACATCCAAAGAAAATTTTTACCAAGGAAGAACTTTATGAATTGGTCTGGGAGGAGAACTACCTACCTGGAGATAATACCCTCAATACGCATTTGAGTAACCTTCGTAAAAAATTAAACCAGCTTGACCCAAATCAAGAATATATTGAAACCATCTGGGGAGTTGGGGTAAGATTAAAAGGAGACAAGCAATGACCTACATGATAATCTTTATCCTACTGGTACTCCTAATTATTTTATCGATTTCATTGATTCGCTACCATCTAGCACTTAAAAACTTGAGTCAACAGATTGAAGACAAGATTCTCACAGGTAGTATGAAAAGAGTAGGGGTAAGCATTTTTTCCAAACATTTTTTACATCTCTACCAGCAGATTGAGAATCTATTTCAGGAAGTGGAACAATCTCGGTTGGTGATGAAAAGGGAAAAGCAGACTCTGGATATGGCCATCAGCAATATTGCCCATGATATTCGGACGCCTCTGACTATCGCTTCAGGCTACACCCAACAATTGATAAAGTCTCCTGAAAACAAAGCAGAAACCCTACAAAAAATAGCTCAGCATCTTGATTTAGTTTCCAAACGTTTGGAGGCACTCCTAGAATATCGTCGTTTGATGGAAGGAGCTGTCAAACCGAAACTGGAAGAAGTGGATTTTTCAGCTTTTATCACCAAAAAGGCTCTGGCTTATTATGATGTTTTTCAGGCGGCAAATATCACGCTTGATTTTAAGGTTGAAGCTGGTTTGAAAATGAGGACTGATGAAGACTTACTGGATCGAATTTTACAAAATTTGCTTGGAAATGTCCTAAAACATGGCAAGGAAGAAGCGCGGCTATCTTTGCGAAAGGAAAAGGAACAGCTTGTCTTAGAAATTGCAAACCTTGTTAAACAGCCCATCAAAAGAATAGAAAATCTCAGTAATCGTTTTTATTCTGAAAATCTATCAGACACGGAAGAATCCTCTGGTTTAGGCCTTTATATCACTGAGGAATTATGCCATCTTCTCGGTGCAGAGATGAAACTAAGCACAGATGGCCAGTGGTTGTCGGTTTTCATTCACTTTTAACGAAAAGAAACCTCCTCTGTATGCTAGAGGAGGTCGTTTTTTATAGACTTTTCTTTTTAAAAACTGCCAATCCACCTATATTAAAGATTACAATAACAGCTACGCTAACTATAATGGTGTAGAGAATTGACTCACTATTAGCAGTCATAGCATAGGTAAATTGCAAGGACAAATATGGCAAAATTTTGATATTTGGGAAGATGAGCATTGGCATAGAAAGTAAGATAGAGCTGACAAAATAACCAATAAATACTGCAAGATAAGAATGACTCACATAGAGAATAAAGGAAACAATGGAAAGCCAAGCAAGGAGGCAAAATAATTGAAGGAAAATGGTTATCAGTAGATTTCCAATAAAGCCATCAGGCATAGTTCCAAATCCATTTAAGATAGTTGCTGGAATAAAGGCAATCACAAGACAGATGATGACTTGCAAAAGTGCAATACAAGTCAATACAAAGGCTTTGGCAAGGAAAAACTCGGTACGAGAAACACCCACTGTTAAATTATTTTTATAGAGTTTGCCGATTAAATCAACTCCAAGAACGAGGCAGGCTAGGATGATGCAGAGAAAAACGAGGTTTGAGCCTTGACTAGATGCGTTGATTAGGGCTTGTACACCATTCCAACCTTGGGTTGGAATTTCTGATTCTTCTGCCTGGATTGCCATCAGATGACCCGTAGCTCCTATACTTGCACCCATTAGCATAAGAGCAAAGAGAATGAACTCTGTAATCCAAAAACCTTTGGAACGGAAAAGACGGTAAAAATCTGCTTGAATGGTATGTATCATGATTTTCCTCCTATTGGACCAATTGAGTGAAGTATTCTTCTAGGTTTTGACGGGCATAGTAAATCTCGTCAATGGCAACATCTGCCAAGGTTAATTCCTTGAGAATCTGTTTGACATCTTGTTCCTGACCAAAGATATGGATTTCATTTTCTGGATTAACAACCTTGAACTGGAGTTGAATTTGTTCTTTCAGTACTTGGCAAGCTTTCACTTTATCAGCTGTCTTAAGCACAATATAATCCTCACTTAGTGTTTCAAATTCAGCTTTGCTGATTTCACGGATAATCTTGCCTTGATCTAAAATACCAAAACGATTAGCTACGAGGTAGAGTTCTGACAAGATATGGCTAGAGATGAGAATGGTTATCCCTTTTTCTTGATTGAGCCGTTGAATCATTAGTCGAAATTCTTTGATACCGATTGGGTCAAGACCGTTGATAGGTTCATCTAAGATCAGGAAGTCTGGTTTGGATAGAAGGGCAATGGCGATACCAAGTCTTTGTTTCATTCCTAGCGAGAAATCACGAAAGACTTTCTTACCTGTATCTGCCAAACCTACATAGTCCAGGGTTTCTCGAATGACTATATCAGCATTTGGAATATGACGAATCATGCAGTAATATTTCAGGTTTTGATAGGCTGTTAAGTGATTATGAGCTACAGGTGATTCGATAACAGAACCTACTCGAGATAGAGCCTTGGTCCACTCATTTTCCGATTTACTAGAGAAGAGGGAAACTGTTCCTTTATCCGCAAAGAGTAGTTGCGTAATGATTTTTATCAAGGTGGTTTTCCCAGCTCCGTTCTTCCCGATAAGTCCATAAATATCTCCCTCTCTTATCGTTAGATGAAGATCCTGAAGGATAGCTTGTTTGTCAAAGTTTTTGGACAATCCATGAATATCAAGTACTGTTTTCATGATTCTCTCCTTTTGATTTATTTTGTTAACTTTAGTATAAAGTATAGAAATCAAAGAAAGCTCAAGGATTTCTAAAGAGTTTCTAAAGTTTTAGGAATTCTTAAATATCAAAACCCAGTTGACACAAACTGGGCTTCTTAATTATAAAATATACTTCTCAATGGCACGCGCAACGCCGTCTTCTTCGTTGCTTGTTGTAACGTCATCAGATAGGGATTTGACACAATCGCTGGCATTTCCCATTGCAATACCAAGCCCTGCAAACTGGAGCATTTCGATATCGTTATTAGCATCGCCCATGGCCATAATTTCTGATGGTTCAATCTTCAAAATCTCTGCTAGTCGAGAAAGAGCAGTAGCCTTTGTCGTTCCAAGTGGCATGGCTTCATAAATAACAGGCTGCGAACGAACTCCACTAAATCGTTGACAGAGTTCCTCAGCAAAACGCTGCTCAAAATCGTCTGTTTGTTCTTTTGTTCCTAAAAACATCCCTTGGAACATACGGTACTTGCCACTAGTCGCTTCCTCAAGAGAAATTTCAGTCAGGTCTGAAAAGACTAGCTTGGCATCATTTTGAATGATTTCATTAGGCTTGCCACCGAGGACAAAATAATGTTCCTCATCAAAAAGAGTCAACTGAACATCACTTTTTTCAGCTAGGTCATAGAGGTATTCGATGTCTGCTGGACTAAGTTCTTGCCAGTCAACCAAGCCCCAGTCGCTAGTCTGGTGAGTTGAACAACCATTGTTAACAATCACATACTCATTCTGGAGGTCGAGTCCCAGTTTTTGATAGTAGGGAAGAACACCGAAAAGCGGGCGACCCGTACAGAGAACCAGTTTGACACCTTTTTCAATAGCTTGGTGAATAGCAGTAATATGAGCTTGTGGGATTTCCTTGGCTTCATTGAGGAGGGTTCCATCCATATCCAAGGCTAGTAGTTTAATCATAAGACTTCCTTCTTTATCTTTTGGTATTATTATAGCATATTTTGGAGAAGATAATGGTAAAAGGGTAGAGACTAATTGATTTTACAGTTTAGGATGATTTGATGACAATTCATGATTTGAAAAGGATATGTTGAAAAGATATGCTATACTAAACTTGTTATACAGTTAAGTAAACCATTATATTCAATAATCTAGTCAAGGAAAACAGAGAATTTAATATGAAAAAACGGGCTATTCAAATTTTACTAGCATTGTCCTTAATTTTTTACAAATCAACTTGGTTTTGGGGGCTTTTCAATCACCTAGCAAAGCCTTATCTACCAGCAAGTCGTGAATTTTTTCAGATTCTGCTTTTGATGGAGAGTGGAGTTCTTTTGTTAGCGGCCATCTACCTACTAATTTTTGCAGGAAAGCAAACTTTTCATTTCAAGTGGCAGCTGAGATATTTTATCTATCTTTTACTGGGCTACATCATTTCGTATATGTCTGACTTCCTCTTGTCTTATTTCATATCCATGCCTTCAAATCAAATTTCTTTGAATGAAACGATAGAAATGATGGGACGACAGGAGTTACCCTATTTTTTGCTCATCGTTTGCTTCATCGCCCCTATTGCTGAGGAATTGATTTATCGAGGTGTGCTTATGACAACCTTTTTCAAAAACTCGCCTTGGTACGGAGATGTCTTGCTTTCTGCTATTATTTTCGGTTATATTCATATCAATTTTGCTTTAACTCCTCTTGCTTTTTTCATTTATGCTAGTGGAGGTCTCATTTTAGCTTTATTATATCGCATGACAAAAAATCTCTACTATCCAATACTAGTTCATATTTTCATCAATATCGCTGCCTTCTGGAATGTATGGTTACTCCTATTTTCAGGAAGTTAGCTTACTAAAACAATGTCGGAACTTTCCGACATTTTATTTTCAACAGATGAGCAAGAACTGATTATTTACAGACTTGATTGGCTAATCATGGTATAATAAAAGGTAATGAAAAATTCCAACGAGGCAGAGATGAAATTACTTTATACTGATATTCGGACTTCTTTGACAGAAATTCTAACAAGAGAAGCGGAGAAGTTAGTTGCTGCTGGAAAGCGGGTCTTCTATATCGCTCCCAACTCCCTTTCTTTTGAAAAGGAACGCGCCGTGCTGGAATGCTTGTCCCAGCAGGCTTCTTTTGCGATTACCGTCACGCGCTTTGCTCAAATGGCTCGTTACCTAGTCTTGAATGACTTGCCTGCCAATACCAGTCTAGATGACATCGGTCTTGGGATGGCCTTTTACAAATGCCTTGCTGAACTTGATCCTAAGGATTTACGTGTTTATGGAGCTATCAAGCAGGATCCTCAGTTTATCCAGCAGTTGATTGAGCTTTACCACGAGATGACCAAAGCTCAGATGAGTTTTTTGGACTTAGAGAGTTTGACGGATGAGGACAAGAGGGCCGATTTACTCTTGATTTTTGAAAAGGTAACGGCCTACCTCAATCAAGGGCAGTTGGCTCAGGGAAGTCAGTTGTCCCATTTGATTAAGGCTATTGAGAATGACAAGGTAAGCAGTGATTTTACTCAAATCGCCTTGGTTATTGATGGATTTACCCGTTTTTCTGCTGAAGAAGAGCGGATTGTGGACCTACTTCATGGCAAGGGTGTTGAGATTGTCATTGGAGCCTATGCTAGTAAGAAAGCCTATACCAGTCCATTCGCTGAAGGCAATCTCTATCAAGCCAGTGTGGAGTTTCTCCATCATCTAGCCTCTAAATACCAAACTCCTGCTCTAGATTGTTCTCAAACTCATGAGCAGATGGATAGTTTTGACAAGGCCTCTCGTTTGTTGGAGTCTTCTTATGACTTTTCAGAACTCGCTTTGGATGTCGATGAGAAGGACCGTGACAACTTACAAATCTGGTCTTGCTTGACGCAAAAAGAAGAGTTGGAGCTAGTAGCCCGTAGCATTCGTCAGAAATTGCATGAGAACTCAGACCTGAGCTACAAGCATTTTCGTATTCTCTTGGGGGATGTAGCTTCTTACCAGTTATCGCTGAAAACGATTTTTGACCAGTACCAGATTCCTTTCTATCTAGGTAAAAGCGAATCCATGGCGCATCATCCCTTGACACAGTTTGTCGAGTCTATCTTGGCTTTAAAACGCTACCGTTTTCGTCAGGAAGATTTGATTAACCTTCTCAGAACAGGTTTGTATACCGACCTTAGTCAATCTGATATTGATGCTTTTGAGCAATATCTCCGCTATCTTGGTATCAATGGATTACCAGCCTTTCAGCAAAGCTTCACCAAATCCCACCATGGAAAGTTTGATTTGAAACGCTTGAATGCCATTCGTTTGAGAGTTTTGGCTCCTCTTGAAACCTTGTTTACCAGTCGAAAACAGAAGGCTGAAAATCTATTGCAAAAGTGGAACTCTTTTCTAAAAGAAGGAGCTGTGACCAAGCAGTTACAAGATTTGACAGCCACCATGGAAGCTGTAGAGCAGGAAAGACAAGCCGAAGTTTGGAAAGCCTTCTGTCATGTTTTAGAACAATTTGCGACTGTTTTTGCTGGTTCACAGGTTAGTCTAGAGGACTTCCTAGCCTTGCTCCATTCTGGGATGAGTCTATCTCAGTATCGCACCATTCCAGCAACAGTGGACACTGTTCTTGTGCAGAGTTACGATTTGATTGCACCAATGACTGCTGACTTTGTCTATGCCATTGGGCTGACTCAGGACAATTTACCAAAAATTGCGCAAAACACCAGTCTTTTGACAGATGAAGAAAGGCAAAACCTAAACCAAACGACAGAAGAAGGCGTTCAATTGCTGATTGCCAGCAGTGAAAACCTCAAGAAAAATCGCTATACTATGCTTTCTTTGGTCAATTCTGCCCGTAAGCAATTAGTTTTGTCGGCTCCAAGCCTTTTTAATGAAAGTGAAAGCAAGGAGTCAGCCTATCTTCAGGAGCTAGTCCATTTTGGATTTAGGCGGAAAGAGAAGAGGATGAATCACAAGGGGCTGTCTAAGGAAGATATGGGGTCATATCACAGTCTTTTGTCTAGTCTGGTTGCCTATCATCAGCAGGGTGAGATGAGCGATACTGAACAAGACTTGACATTTATTAAGGTTCTGGCTCGTGTCATGGGTAAAAAACTAGATCAGAAAGGTCTGAAAAATCCTGCCCTTCCAACCAGCCCAAGCAGTAAACCCTTAGCAAAGGACACCTTACAAGCTCTCTATCCTACTGATCATGAGTTTTACCTGTCTACCTCTGGTTTGACGGAGTTTTACCGGAACCAATACAGTTATTTCCTCCGCTACGTTTTAGGCTTACAGGAGGAATTACGTTTGCGTCCTGATGCTCGTAGTCATGGGAATTTCTTGCACCGCATTTTTGAACGTGCCTTGCAGTTGCCTGACGAAGATTCCTTTGACCACCGTCTAGAACAAGCTATTCAAGAAACCAGTCAAGAACGCGAATTTGAAGCCATTTATCAGGAAAGTTTGGAAGCCCAGTTTACCAAAGAAGTTCTGCTTGATGTTGCACGGACGACTGGACATACTCTTCGTCATAATCCATCCATCGAGACTATTAAAGAAGAGGCAACATTTGGTGGAAAAGACCAAGCCTTTATTCAATTGGACAATGGACGCTGTGTCTTTGTAAGAGGTAAGGTTGACCGGATTGACCGTTTGAAAGCTGATGGAGCGATAGGAGTAGTAGACTACAAATCCAGTCTGACTCAGTTCCAGTTTCCCCATTTCTTTAATGGACTCAATTCCCAGTTACCAACTTACTTAGCTGCCTTAAAAAGAGAAGGGGAGCAAAACTTTTTTGGTGCTATGTACTTGGAAATGGCTGAGCCTGTCCAATCTCTGATGGCGGTTAAAAGTCTGGCAGGTGCAGTAGTAGAAGCTAGCAAGTCAATGAAATACCAAGGCCTCTTTTTAGAAAAAGAAAGCAGTCATTTGGGCGAATTTTATAACAAAAACAAGGCTAATCAGCTGACGGATGAGGAATTCCAGCTCTTGCTGGACTACAATGCCCAACTTTACAAGAAAGCAGCTGAGAAGATTTTAGAAGGCCAGTTCGCCATTAATCCTTATACCGAAAATGGCAGAAGTATTGCACCGTATGTTCAGCAACATCAAGCCATTACTGGCTTTGAAGCCAATTACCACTTAGGCCAAGCCCGTTTCCTAGAAAAGTTGGACTTGGCTGACGGCAAGCGTCTGGTTGGAGAAAAACTCAAGCAAGCTTGGTTTGAAAAAATAAGAGAGGAGTTGAATCGATGAAGCCTATTCCCTTTTTAACTGAGGAGGAAATTCAAAAACTGAAAGAAGCGGAAGCAAATTCGAGCAAGGAACAAAAGAAAACTGCCGAGCAAATAGAAGCTATCTACACTTCTGGTCAGAATATCCTTGTCTCAGCGTCGGCTGGTTCTGGGAAGACCTTTGTCATGGCCGAGCGCATTCTGGATCAGTTGGCGCGTGGTATCGAAATTTCTCAACTCTTTATCTCAACCTTTACTGTCAAGGCTGCCACAGAGCTTAAGGAACGTTTGGAGAAAAAAATCAGCAAGCAAATCCAAGAAAGCAGCGATGTCGACCTCAAACAACACTTAGGACGCCAGTTGGCAGACCTACCCAACGCTGCCATCGGAACCATGGACTCTTTCACACAAAAATTCCTTGGTAAACATGGCTATCTGATTGATATTGCGCCTAATTTCCGTATTTTACAAAACCAAAGCGAGCAACTCCTTCTAAAAAATGAAGTCTTTCATGAGGTCTTTGAATCCCATTATCAAGGTAAACAGAAAGAAAAGTTTAGTCATTTGCTGAAAAACTTTGCAGGGCGTGGAAAGGATGAACGTGGTCTGCGCCAGCAGGTCTATAAAATCTATGACTTCCTCCAATCCACCAGTAATCCTCAAAAGTGGCTGAGTGAATCTTTCCTCAAAGGCTTTGAAAAAGCTGATTTTACCAGTGAAAAAGAAAGACTAACTGAGCAAATCAAACAAGCCCTTTGGGATTTGGAAAGCTTTTTCCGTTATCATCTGGATAATAATGCCAAGGAGTTTGCAAAGGCTGCTTATCTAGAAAGTGTTCAGTTGATTCTGGATGAAATTGGCTCCTTAAATCAAGAGTCCGATAGTCAGGCTTATCAAACGGTTCTTGCGCGTGTTGTCGCAATTTCGAAAGAGAAAAACGGCCGAGCTCTGACTAATGCGAGTCGTAAGGCTGATTTGAAGTCACTGACCGATGCCTACAACGAAGAAAGAAAGTCCCAGTTTGCTAAACTAGGACAACTTTCAGACCAGATAACAATTCTCGACTATCAAGAACGTTATCATGGAGAGACAAGGGAACTAGCTAAAACCTTCCAAACCTTCATGCGTGATTTTGTGGAAGCTTATCGTCAGCGTAAACGTCAGGAAAATGCCTTTGAGTTTGCTGATATCAGCCATTACACCATTGAGATTTTAGAGAAATTCCCGCAAGTCCGTGAGGCTTATCAGGAGCGCTTCCATGAAGTCATGGTCGATGAGTATCAGGATACCAACCATATTCAAGAACGGATGTTGGAATTGCTATCTAATGGCCACAATCGCTTTATGGTGGGAGATATCAAGCAGTCTATCTATCGTTTCCGTCAGGCAGATCCGCAGATTTTTAATGAAAAATTCCAACGCTATGCGCAAAATCCAAAAGAGGGCAAGCTGATTCTCCTCAAGGAAAATTTCCGTAGTAGTTCAGAAGTGCTGTCAGCAACCAATGATGTTTTTGAACGTCTCATGGACCAAGAGGTCGGTGAAATCAACTATGATAACATGCACCAGCTTGTTTTTGCCAATACCAAACTGACTCCCAATCCAGACAACAAGGCAGAATTTCTCCTCTATGATAAGGACGACACAGGTGAGGAAGAAGAGGTGCAGGCAGAAACGAAATTAACAGGCGAAATGCGCTTGGTTATCAAGGAGATTCTGAAACTTCATCAGGAAAAAGGTGTTTCCTTTAAAGAAATTGCCCTTCTGACCTCCAGTCGCAGTCGTAATGACCAGATTCTCCTCGCCCTGTCTGAGTACGGAATTCCTGTCAAAACTGACGGAGAGCAAAACAATTATCTCCAATCCCTAGAAGTGCAAGTCATGCTAGATACCCTTCGTGTCATTCACAATCCTCTGCAAGACTACGCCTTGGTTGCTCTTATGAAGTCTCCAATGTTTGGTTTTGATGAGGACGAGTTAGCACGCTTGTCCCTTCAGAAATCAGAAGATAAAGTCCAAGAAAATCTCTATGAGAAACTAATAAATGCTCAAAAACAGGTAAGTAGCCAAAAAGTCTTAATTCACTCAGCTCTAGCTGAGAAACTAAAGCAATTCATGGATATCTTGGCTTCTTGGCGCTTGTATGCCAAAACCCACTCCCTCTATGACCTGATTTGGAAGATTTATAACGACCGTTTTTATTATGACTATGTTGGAGCCTTGCCGAATGGTCCTGCTAGACAGGCCAATCTCTATGCCCTAGCACTGCGTGCTGACCAATTTGAAAAGAGCAATTTCAAGGGCTTGTCGCGTTTTATTCGTATGATTGATCAGGTTTTAGAAGCCCAGCACGATTTGGCAAGCGTGGCTGTCGCACCGCCAAAAGATGCAGTGGAACTCATGACCATTCACAAGAGTAAAGGGCTGGAGTTTCCTTACGTCTTTATCCTCAATATGGATCAAGACTTTAACAAGCAAGACAGCATGTCAGAAGTCATTCTCAGTCGTAAAAATGGACTAGGTGTCAAATACATTGCCAAAATGGAGACAGGAGCAGTTGTAGATCACTATCCTAAAACCATCAAACTCTCCATTCCTAGTCTGACCTATAGACAGAACGAAGAAGAATTACAGCTGGCAAGCTGTTCTGAGCAAATGCGTCTACTGTATGTTGCAATGACGAGGGCTGAAAAAAAGCTCTATCTTGTCGGCAAAGGTTCTCGTGAAAAGTTGGAAGCCAAGGAATACCCAGCAGCCAAAAATGGAAAACTAAATAGCAACACTAGACTTCAAGCCAAGAATTTCCAAGATTGGATTTGGGCTATCAGTAAAGTATTTGCCAAGGATCATCTCAACTTTAGCTATCGTTTTGTTGGTGAAGATCAGCTGACTACAGAATCTATCGGTCAGTTGGAAAACAAAAGTCCCCTCCAAGATAGCTCCCAAGCAGACAATCGTCAGTCAGAAACCATTAAAGAAGCTCTTGAAATGCTGAAAGAGGTGGAAGTTTATAATACCCTTCATCGCGCAGCCATTGAGTTACCTAGTGTTCAAACCCCAAGTCAAATCAAGAAATTCGACGAACCAGTTATGGATATGGAAAGTGTCGAGATTGCAGGTCAAGGCCAGTCAGTAGACAAGAAAATCAACTTTGATTTGCCAGATTTTTCAACCAAAGAAAAGGTAACAGGAGCTGAGATTGGTAGTGCTACCCACGAACTCATGCAGAGAATGGATCTCAGCCAGCACCCAAGCCTTGCTAGCCTGACAGAAACTCTCAAACAAGTTCAAACCAGTCCAGCTGTTAGAGACAAGATCCATCTTGCTAAAATTCTTGCATTCTTTGACACAGCACTTGGTCAGGAAATTCTTGCCAATACAGACCATCTCTACCGCGAGCAACCTTTCTCCATGCTCAAACGAGACCAAAAGAGTCAGGAAGACTTCGTTGTCCGTGGAATCTTGGACGGCTATCTGCTTTACGAGGACAGAATCGTTCTGTTTGACTATAAGACAGACCGCTATGATGAGCCAAGTCAACTCATTGATCGCTATCGTAGTCAATTAGCCCTTTATGGAGAGGCTTTATCACGATCCTATTCGATTGAAAATATTGAAAAATACTTGATATTACTCGGTAAAGACGAGGTTCAAGTTGTAAAAGTATAATCTAGAAAGGAGACCTCATGACACTTCCAGTTAGAAAATCCCTGCATGATGCGGTTTTACAGGCTTCAAAAGCGGATACTTGGGAACAAGCTACCAAGGAATGGAATGAAGTTTCCTTGATTTTTAACGGTATCGGCCGTAGCAATTGTGTCTGTGGAAATGCCATCAAATACGCTTATGAACTCTTTAATGGTGTCACAGGCCAACGCCTCTTTCCAATCGGCAGCGACTGTGTTCGTCATTTTCATCGATTGTCCCTTGACCAGCAACTAGAAGAGGAAGAAAAATTACTCAGAAAGGTTGAAAATCTTACCAGAAAAGCCCAGAAAAAGGAAAAAATCAAGGTTAACAAAAGTGACTTTGACGAACGACTTCTAAAGTGGCTCTGGGAAAAAGGTGTTTTTAAACCCAATCGTGGCAATCAATTTGCACCTGAGAGAGACTACCAGCTTTTCCTAGAAGTCTTTCAAGGAGGAAGTTGGACCAAGGCAGAACCCAAGAAGAAAGCTCGTATGGAAGAAGTCCTTGAAAAGTGTATCAAACCCTTTTTACTTGGAAAATCAGATGACCAACTCTACCTTGTCAAGCTAGGCAAGGAGAAAATTGACTACGAGCAAGAACTCCGTATTCAGGCAGAGAAGGAGCGCAAGAAGAGGGATAAAATCGCCAAGCAGTATGCAGACAATCTGGTTCTAGCAATGGGACCAGCAGAGCGTGCCTATCAAGATTACTTTGGCTTTACAGAAACCCTAACCCAAGAAGAACGCAAGTGGGAGAAAATTCTTTTTGGTAAAAATCGAACAGAACGGGCTATCAAGGCCAAACAATACCAAAAAGAGCTGGAAAAAGACCAACGAATTGCTGCTCAGGATCCAATTGAAAGAAAGCAGAAGCAGACCTGGATCCTCAATTCCTATTTCCGTGAGCTTCCTGAAGAAAAATCCCGATTTGCTCGACTCTTATTAGAATATCGAAAAAGTGGAGAAGTCCCCTTTTCAACTGAATACCTATCCGACCATCTGCTCGACTTTTTCTATAAAATGAAAGCCTTTGAGTTTGAAATCGCACCAGAACAAGTCCGAGATTTTCTAAAAGAAAGTCTCCAGACAGATCATCTCTCCTCAGCACAAGAAAGCTGGATCGAAGGAATTCTCCTCAACTGCCTCAAACCATTTTTAGAACGATTAGTGATATAAGTAACACCTACCGTGGAAATTTCATGGTAGGTTATATTTTATCCAAAAAGAGAAAATAGGAAATGGCAAACCCTGCTCCTTCGTATTTTATATATAAAACAAAGTATGAAAACGTAACGCAATTTTAAGACTTTTTGGTAAATTAAGAGTATAATTAAAGTGTGTTACCTTTTTATAAGATAACAAGCTAATATAATAAATTTTAGCTTGCATATTTTTAAAATTTTATTTCAAGGAGGAATCATGGAAAAGTATTTTGGTGAAAAACAACAGCGTTTTTCATTTAGAAAATTATCAGTAGGACTTGTCTCTGCAACGATTTCAAGTTTATTTTTTATGTCTGTATTAGGTAGTTCATCTGTAGAGGCTCAAGAGACTAAAGGTGTTCACTATAAATATGTGACAGAGTCAGAGCTATCATCAGAAGAAAAGAAGCAGCTTGTCTATGACATTCCGACATACATGGAGAATGATGATGAGACTTATTATCTTGTTTATAAATTAAATTCTCAAAATCAACTAGGAGACTTACCAAATACTGGAAGTAAGAATGATATGCAAACCCTAGTTGCTGGTGCTAGCTTAGCTGCTCTGGGGATTTTAATTTTTGCCGTCTCTAAGAAAAAAGTTAAGAATAAGACAGTATTACATTTAGTATTGGTTGCAGGAATAGGAAACGGTGTCCTAGTATCAGCTCATGCTTTAGAAAATAATCTCTTACTGAATTACAATACTGACTATGAATTAATCTCAGGAGAAAAATTACCTCTTCCTAAAGATATTTCAGGTTACACTTATATTGGATATATCAAAGAGGGAAACATAACTTCTGAATCTAAAGTAAGCAATCAAGAGAAATCAGCAGCCACTCCTACAAAACAACAAAAGGTGGATTATAGTGTTACCCCGAATTTTGTTGAGAATCCATCAACAGTACAAGCTATGCAGGAACAAACATCTGTTTCTTCAACTAAGCCGACAGAAGTTCAAGTAGTTGAAAAACCTCTCTCTGCAGAATTAACCAATCCAAGAAAAGAAGAGAAACAATCTTCAAATTCTCAATCACAATTAGCAGAACATAAGGATGTACAAGCCGGAACTCTGGTAACCGACAAGGGTGAGCCTGCGATCCAGCCAGAGTTACCAGAAGCTGTTGTAACCGATAAAGGGGAGGCTGCAGTCCAACCCGCCTTACCAGAAGCTGTGGTAAGTGATAAAGGTGTACCGGAAGTCCAACCAGCGTTACCTGAAGCAGTTATAACAGACAAAGGGGAGCCTGAAGTTCAACCTGCCTTACCTGAAGCAGTCGTGACTGATAAGGGTGAACCGGAAGTTCAACCTGAATTACCAGAAGCTGTTGTAAGTGATAAAGGCGAACCTGCAGTCCAACCCGCCTTGCCAGAGGCTGTAGTAAGTGACAAAGGTAAACCTGCAGTCCAACCAGAGCTACCAGAAGCCGTTGTAAGTGACAAAGATGAACCTGAAGTCCAGCCTGAATTACCAGAAGCTGTTGTTACTGATAAAGGTGAACCTGCGGTCCAAACAGAGTTGCCAGAAGCTGTAATAACCGACAAGGGTGAGCCCGCAGTTCAACCCGCCTTGCCAGAGACTGTAGTCAGTGACAAAGGCGAACCTGCAGTCCAACCTGAATCACCCGAAGCTGTTGTTACTGATAAAGGTGAACCTGCAGTCCAACCTGCCTTACCAGAAGCTGTTGTAACCGATAAAGGTGAACCGGAAGTCCAACCCGCCTTGCCAGAAGCTGTGGTAAGTGATAAAGGCGAACCGGCAATTCAACCAGAGCTCCCCGAAGCGGTAGTAAGTAACAAAGGCGTACCGGAAGTTCAACCAACGTTACCAGAGGCTATAATCAGTGACAAAGGTAAGCCTGAAGTTCAGCCTGAATTACCAGAAGCTGTTGTAACAGACAAAGGCGAACCGGAAGTTCAATCTGAATCGCCAGAAGCTGTAATAACCGACAAGGGTGAGCCTGCGATCCAACCAGAGTTGCCAGAAGCTATGGCAAGCGCCAAAGGTGAACCAGCAGTCCAACCTGCCTTACCAGAAGCTGTGGTAAGTGATAAAGGCGTACCAGAAGTCCAGCCTGCCTTACCAGAAGCAGTAGTAACCGACAAAGGGGAACCTGCAATTCAACCAGAGTTACCAGAAGCTGTAGTAACCAACAAAGGCACCCCAGAAGTCCAACCTGAATTGCCAGAAGCAGTTGTAACTGATAAAGGGGAACCTGCAGTTCAACCTGAATTGCCAGAAGCAGTTGTGACCGATAAAGGTGAACCCACAGTTCAACCAGAGTTACCAGCAGCTGTTGTAACTGACAAAGGCGAACCTGCAGTTCAACCTGCGTTACCAGAAGCTGTTGTAACTGACAAAGGTGAACCTGCAGTCCAAGCAGAGTTGCCAGAGGCTGTTGTAAGTGACAAAGGCGAATCTGAAGTTCAACCAACGTTACCAGAAGCTGTTGTTACTGATAAAGGTGAACCCGCAGTTCAACCTGAATTGCCAGAAGCTGTTGTAAGCGCCAAAGGTGAACCCGAAGTTCAGCCTGAATTACCAGAAGCTGTTGTTACTGATAAAGGCGAACCTGCAGTCCAAGCAGAGTTGCCAGAAGCTGTTGTAAGCGCCAAAGGTGAACCAGCACAAGTAGCCCCCCTTCCAGAATACACTGGTGATATTGATCAAGTAAAGCCGGATATTCCGACTGAAAAAACGAAAGAGCAGGATCCAGAAAAAACACTCGAATTAAGAAATGTTTCGGATATTGAGTTGTACAGCCAGACGAATGGGACTTATAAACAACATATCTCATTGGATGGAATTCCAAAGAATACGGATAATTACTTTGTCAAGGTAAAATCTTCTGCATTTAAAGATGTCTATCTACCAGTTGCCTCAATAACTGAAGAGGAAAGAAATGGTCAGCCAGTTTATAAAATTACAGCTAAGGCTGAGAAACTCCAGCAAGAGCTAGAAAATAAATATGTCGACCATTTCACCTTCTACCTCGATAAGAAGTCTAAAGAGGAAAAGACAAACTTTACTTCCTTTAGTAATCTGGTCAAAGCTATAAACCAAAATCCCTCTGGAACCTATCATTTAGCGGCCAGCCTGAATGCTAACGAAGTGGAGCTTGGTCCTGATGAAAGATCCTATATCAAGGGCACCTTTACTGGTCAGTTGATTGGTGAAAAAGATGGCAAGAATTATGCTATCTATAATTTGAAAAAACCTCTGTTTGAAAACTTGAGTGGTGCTACAGTAGAAAAACTAAGTCTAAAAAATGTTGCTATTTCAGGGAAAAATGATATTGGTTCACTGGCAAATGAAGCTACGAATGGCACAAAGATCAAACAAGTTCATGTCGATGGTGTTCTGGCTGGAGAACGTGGTATCGGTGGATTGCTTGCTAAGGCAGACCAATCAAGCATCGCAGAGAGCAGTTTCAAGGGAAGAATTGTCAATACCTATGAAACAACTGCTGCCTATAATATCGGTGGTCTGGTCGGTCATTTGACAGGAAGCAAATCTTCACTGACTAAGTCAAAAGCGACAGTAGCCATTTCATCCAACACCAATAGTTCAGATCAGACTGTTGGTGGGCTAGCAGGTCTAGTAGACCAAGATGCGCATATACAGGATAGCTATGCTGAAGGTGATATCAACAATGTCAAGCACTTTGGTAGAGTTGCGGGTGTGGCTGGATATTTGTGGGATCGAAAGACGAATGAGGAACAGCATGCAGGAAGATTGACCAATGTACTAAGTGATGTCAATGTAACCAACGGGAATGCCATTACCGGTTACCACTACAATGGAATGAAGGTGAAGGACACATTCAGCAGCAAGGCGAACAGAGTATACAATGTCACCTTGGTTAGGGATGAAGTCGTCAGCAAAGAATCCTTTGAAGAAAGAGGAGCAATGCTAGATGCTTCTGAAGTGACTAATAAAAAAGCAGAAATCAATCCTCTCACTCCTCCAACAGTGGAGTCCCTTTCAACAAGTGGTAGTAAAGAAAGTGATTTTTCTAAGGTGAAGCATTATCAAGCTAACCGTACTTTGGTTTATAAGAACATTGAAAAATTGTTACCTTTCTATAACAAGGCAACCATCGTGAAATACGGAAACCTGGTCAAAGAGAACAGTCTCTTATATCAAAAAGAACTCTTGTCCGCAGTTATGATGAAGGATGACCAAGTCATCACAGATATTGTTTCTAACAAACAGACTGCAAATAAACTCTTGCTTCACTATCAGGACCATTCATCTGAGAAGCTCGATCTCAAGTACCAGACTGATTTTGCTAAGCTAGCAGAATATAGTTTAGGTGATACAGGACTCCTCTACACTCCAAATCAATTCTTGTATGACCAAGACTCTATCATTAAGCAAGTCTTACCTGACTTACAAAAGGTTGACTATAAGTCGGATGCCATCAGAAAGACACTCGGAATTTCTCCAGATGTCAAGCAAACTGAGCTCTATCTGGAAGACCAGTTCGTCAAAACAAAACAAAATTTGGCAAACAGTTTGAAAAAACTCTTGTCAGCAGATGCTGGACTTGCTGGTGACAACCCAGTTACCAGAGGCTATCTTGTAGATAAAATCAAGAACAATAAGGAAGCCTTGCTACTCGGTTTAACTTATTTAGAACGTTGGTATAACTTTAGCTATGGTCAAGTGAATGTCAAAGACCTAGTTATGTATCATCCAGACTTCTTTGGTAAAGGAAATACTTCACCATTAGATACTCTGATTGAGTTAGGTAAATCTGGCTTTAACAATCTTCTTGCTAAAAACAATGTCGATACTTATGCTATCAGTCTTGCCAGCCATCATGGAACGACAGATTTGTTTAGCACGCTAGAAAATTACCGAAAAGTCTTTTTACCAAACACTAGCAATAATGACTGGTTTAAAAAACAGACCAAAGCTTTCATTGTCGAAGAAAAATCCACTATTGCAGAGGTCAAAGCCAAGCAAGAGCAAGCAGGGACTAAGTATTCTATCGGTGTTTATGACAGAATTACTAGTAGTACTTGGAAATACCGCAATATGGTCTTGCCGCTCCTAACCTTGCCGGAGAAATCAGTCTTTGTCATCTCGACCATGTCTAGTCTAGGATTTGGAGCTTATGATCGTTACCGCAATAGTGACTACAAAGCTGGAGATGAACTCAATAAGTTTGTTGAAGATAATGCGCGTGAAACAGCCAAGCGTCAGCGAGATCACTACGATTATTGGTATCGTATTTTAGATAAAGAAGGACGTGAAAAGCTCTATCGTACGATTCTACTTTATGATGCCTATAAGTTTGGAGATGATACAACATCTGGAAAAGCTACAGTTGAGGCTCAGTTTGATAGTACCAATCCGGCGATGAAGAATTTCTTTGGTCCAGTGGGGAATAAAGTAGTTCACAATCACCATGGTGCTTATGCAACAGGAGATGGCGTTTACTATATGTCCTATCGTATGTTAGATAAGGATGGAGCTATCACCTATACCCATGAGATGACACATGATTCAGATCAGGATATTTACCTTGGTGGCTATGGTCGAAGAAGTGGCTTAGGACCGGAGTTCTTCGCAAAAGGCTTATTGCAAGCTCCTGATCAACCAAGTGATGCAACCATTACCATCAACTCTATCTTGAAACATAAAACATCAGATAGTACAGAAGGCCAGCGATTGCAAGTACTTGATCCAACTACAAGATTTAATGACGCAGCAGATCTTCAGAACTACGTCCACAATATGTTTGATGTCGTTTACATGTTGGAATATCTCGAAGGGCAATCTATTGTGAAACAGTTAGATGCTTATCAGAAAATGACGGCTCTGAGAAAAATCGAGAATAAATACGTGAAAGATCCTGCAGATGGAAATGAGGTTTACGCTACTAACGTTGTACAAAATCTGACAGAAGAAGATGCCAAAAAATTAACTACCTTTGATAGTTTAATTAAAAATAATATCTTGTCAGCTCGTGAATATAAGTCTGGGGAATATGAAAGAAATGGTTACTATACGATTAAACTCTTCGCCCCAATCTATTCGGCTCTGAGCAGTAAGGGAACTCCGGGTGATTTGATGGGACGTAGGATAGCTTATGAACTTTTGGCTGCCAAAGGTTTTAAGGATGGAATGGTACCTTATATCTCAAACCAATACGAGGAAGTTGCTAAACAACAAGGGAAAACTATCAATCTTTATGGTAAAGAACGAGGATTGGTGACAGATGATCTTGTTTTAGAAAAGGTATTTGAAGGTAAGTATAAAACTTGGGCAGAATTTAAGACAGCTATGTACCAAGAACGGGTGGGTCAGTTTGGAAACTTGAAAAAGGTGACCTTCAACGATCCAACCAAATCTTGGACAAGTTTTGCAAGAAAGACGATTCATAGTGTAGAAGAACTGCAGCGATTAATGGACGAAGCTGTCCGTAAGGATGCAGATGAGAATCGTTATTCTTGGGACAACTATAATCCAGAATATGATAGTGCAGTTCATAAGTTAAAGAGAGCAGTGTTTAAGGCCTATCTAAATCAAACTGATGATTTTAGAAGTTCAATTTTTGAAAATAAAAAATAGTGTTTACTATTAGGAAATAAAATTAAAGAAGGTGATTACGCTTGTCATTATTTAAAAAAGAACGGTTTTCAATCCGAAAAATCTGTGGGATTGTTGGTTCAGTTTTACTCGGAAGTATCTTGGTTGCACCGTCAATCATTCATGCTTCTACCTATCATTACATTGAAAAAAGCGCTCTTACAAAGGAAGAACAAAGCAAGATTCAAGCAGGAATTCCTACTGATAATGAGGTAACTTATGCTCTTATTTATCAGCAGGAAACTCTTCCTGCGACAGGTTCATCGACTTCTGTGCTGACGGCTTTAGGTCTATTAGCTGTTGGTAGTTTAGTCCTTTTGGTTCATAAAAAGAAAAAAGTTAGTAGTTTGTTCTTAGTTACTACTATCGGACTGATTAGTCTTTCTAGTATGCAAGCTCTCGATATAAGCAATCCTTTGAAAGCTCCAAGTAATGAAGGAGTAGTTCAAATTGCTGGATATCGTTATATTGGATACTTACCTCTTGATGATGATGCAATCTCAGAAATTCAACATAAAGCTGAGGGGACAAAAAATGTTCCAGTATCTGAAATTCAAAGTGTTCATAATGAAGCACCTAAAGCAGACAAACCTGAGTACACTGCACCAGTAGGTACAGTTCCAGATGAGGCTCCTAAGGCGGAGAAACCAGAACATACAGCACCAGTTGGTGGTAATCTGGTTGAGCCTGAAGTTCATGAAAAACCAGAATATACTGAACCGATAGGCACAGTGCCTGACGAAGCACCTAAAGCTGAGAAACCAGAGTACACTGCACCAGTAGGCACAGTCCCAGATGAAGCGCCTAAAGCAGACAAACCAGAATACACTAAACCTGTGGGTACAGTGCCTGACGAAGCGCCTAAGGCTGAGAAACCAGAGTACACTCAACCTGTGGGTACAGTGCCTGACGAAGCACCTAAAGCTGAGAAGTCAGAGTACACTGCTCCAGTAGGCACAGTCCCTGACGTTGCTCCTAAGTATGAGAAGCCAGCATACACTGAACCTGTAGGTACAGTTCCTGATGTGGCGCCTAAGGCAGAAAAACCAGAATATACAGCACCAGTTGGTGGTAATCTGGTTGAGCCTGAGGTTCAACCAGCCTTACCCGAAGCCGTTGTGACTGAAAAAGGGGAACCTGAAGTCCAACCAACCTTACCCGAAGCTGTTGTGACTGAAAAAGGGGAACCTGAAGTTCAACCAGCCTTACCTGAAGCCGTTGTGACTGAAAAAGGAGAACCTGAAGTTCAACCGACATTACCAGAAGCTGTTGTGACTGAAAAAGGGGAACCTGAAGTTCAACCGACATTACC